>NZ_JBARWZ010000308.1:0-12534 GCF_049647105.1 Actinophytocola sp. | reverse complement strand
AACGTTCACCATGTCTCGACCCGCCCACGACGCGCCTGGACGGGTTGCCGGAACGGCCGAGTACACCCAGTACGCGCGCCGTCCCGTCGCCCCGCCCAGCCACGCCGTGGACCCGCCGATACACGGCCAACGTTCTGAGCCGGGCCACTAGCTCGCAGCGAAGATGTGCGTGTCCACCTGGGTTGGGGCGAGTGCGTGGTCGATGACCATGACCGCTGCGCCGATGATGCCCGCGCGGTCGCCGGTGCGGGACTGCACGATGCGCAGGTCCTGTGTGGCCAGTGGCAGTGACCGCCGGTAGACCACCTCGCGGACGCCCGCGATCAGGTGCTCGCCCGCCTGTGCGAGCGACCCGCCGATCACGATGATCGACGGGTTGAACAGGCTCACCGCCGCGGCGAGGACCTCGCCGATGTCGCGGCCCGCCTGGCGGACCAGGTGCAGCGCCTCGACGGAGCCACCCCTGGCCAGCGCCACCACGTCCTGGCTGGACTTGGCTGGCAGGCCCTGCTCGGTGAGCTTGGCCGCGATGGCCGCGCCGCTCGCGACCGCCTCCAGGCAGCCGGTGTTGCCGCACCGGCACACGATGTCGGCGCCGTGCGGCAGTTGCAGGTGCCCCATGTCGCCCGCCGCGCCCTGGGCGCCGCGGTGCAGGAGGCCGTGGCTGATCAGGCCGCTGCCGATGCCGGTCGCGACCTTCACGAACATCATGTGTGCCGCGGTCGGCCACTGCGTGAAGTGTTCGCCGAGCGCCATGATGTTCACGTCGTTGTCCACGAGCGCGACGACGCCGAGGTGCTCGGTCAGGTAACCCTGCACGTCGAAGTTGTCCCAGCCCGGCATGATCGGCGGGTTCACCGGCCGCCCGGAGGAGTGCTCGACCGGGCCCGGCAGGCCGATGCCGATGCCGAGCAGGTCCTTCGGTGTCCTGCCGACCTGTGCGAGCAGGTCGTGCGACGTGGCTACCACCCATTCGAGGACGGGCACCGGCCCGAGCGCGACGTCGAGGTCGTCGCGGTGCTCGACGAGCACCTCGCCCGCGAGGTCGGTCGCGGCCATCCGCGCGTGCGTGGCGCCGATGTCGGCGGAGAGCGTGACGCGTGCGGCCGGGTTGAACGCGAACTGCGTCGGCGGCCTGCCACCGGTCGAGGTCGCCTCACCGACTGGCAGTACGAAGTTCGCGCCGAGCAGCGCCTCGACCCGCTGGGTGATCGTCGAGCGGGCGAGCCCGGTGATGCCAGCCAGCTCCGAGCGCGTGCGTGGCCTGCCGTCGCGCATGAGACGCAGCAGCGCGCCGGCGCCGCCACCGTCCGCGACACCGTTCGTGACCGGGCCTTCCACCATCCATTCAGTGAAACACACCGTAGTTCCGTTGGCTTCCGGAACATAGCTTGGCAACAGAATCGCAACTTTTGATTGTTAAGTGTCAAAAGTCGGGTTAGGTTCAGCGGCATGGCAGTGGCGCCGCTCACAGACACGGTGTTGCGGATGCAAGGCATCCAGAAGTCCTTCCTCGGTGTGCGGGTGCTGCACGGCGTCGACCTTGAGCTGCGGGCGGGCGAGGTCCACGCGCTCATGGGGGAGAACGGTGCCGGCAAGTCGACGTTGATGAAGGTGCTCGCCGGGGTCTACCAGGCCGACGGGGGCACGATCGAGCTGGACGGCCGCGTGGTCGCGTTCGCCCACCCGCTGGAGGCGCAGCAGGCCGGTGTGTCGACGGTGTTCCAGGAGTTCAACCTGCTGCCGGAGCGCACCGTCGCGGAGAACGTCTTCCTCGGCCGGGAGCCACGCAGGCGCGGACTGGTCGACGCCGACCGCATGAACGCCGACACCGCGGCTCTGCTCGGTGACCTCGGCCTCTCCTCGATCGCCCCCCGGCGCCGGGTCCGCACGCTTTCCGTGGCAGGACAGCAGATCGTCGAGATCGTGAAGGCCCTGTCCTACGACGCGCGGATCATCTCGATGGACGAGCCGACCGCCGCGCTCGCGGACGAGGAGGTCGAGCTGCTGTACGGGCTCGTCCGCACGCTGCGCGAGCGCGGGGTGGCGATCCTGTACGTGTCGCACCGGCTCAAGGAGATCTTCGACCTGTCCGACCGGGTCACCGTGCTCAAGGACGGCGCGCTCGTCGACACCGTGCCCACCGCCGACATCACGCCGGACGAGCTGGTGCGCAAGATGGTGGGCCGGCCCATCACGAGCTTCTTCCCGGACAAGATCCCGGGCGACCAGTCCGGCACCAACACCCGGCTGCGGATCTCTGGTGGTGGCAACGAACAGCTCGACGGCATCGATCTCGAGGTGCGCGCCGGTGAGATCGTCACGCTCGCCGGGCTGCAGGGCAGCGGCCGCACCGAGATCGCGCACGCGTTGTTCGGTGTCGCCCGGTTCACGCGTGGCACGGTCGAGGTGGACGGCAAGCCGGTGGCGCCGAGGTCGGCGCGGGCCGCCGTGCGGGCGGGGCTGGCGCTGGTCACCGAGGACCGCAAGGCGGAAGGCCTGGCACTCAACCAGTCCGTGGCCGCGAACGCCCGGCTGGTGCTGGATGCCGTGCTGCCGCGCCAGTCCGGCAGACGGGCCAGGCGGATCCCCGGGATCCTGTCGTCGCTCGAGCTGGTGTCGCGCGGCGGTGACCAGGAGGTCCGGTTCCTGTCCGGCGGCAACCAGCAGAAGGTCGTGCTCGCCAAGTGGCTGGCGACGGACCCGGCGGTGATCGTGCTCGACGAACCGACCCGAGGCATCGACGTCGGGGCCAAACAGAAGGTGTACACGCTGATGCGCGAGCTGTCCGCGCGCGGCGTCGCGATCCTGATGATCTCCTCGGAGCTGCAGGAGGTCATCGGCATGGCCGACCGGATCGTGGTGCTGCGGGACGGCCGGATCGCGGGCGAACTGCCCGAGGGCGCCGACGAGGAGGCCGTCATGCGGGTCGCGACCGGCCAGGTGACGTTGTGACCACTGTGGACAGACAAAGGCTCGGTGGGCGGCTCGGCAGCACCGAACTGGTCTACCTCGCGCTGCTGGGGGTGCTCGTCGTCGGCGCGGCGCTGGTGGCCGTGGACGGCGGGAACCTGTTCGGCACGGCCAACCTGGTCGACATGCTCACCCGGTCCAGCCTGCTGGGGTTCGTGGCACTGGGGCAGACGTTCGTGATCCTGTGCGGGTCGCTGGACCTGTCGGTCGGCTACGTCATGGCGCTGTGCAGCCTGATCGGCGCGACGACCATGGCCGGTGACCCCGCGAAGGTGCCGCTCGGCATCGCGGCGGCGCTGGTCGTCGCGGCGGGCATCGGGTTGCTGAACGGGCTGATCGTGTCGGTGCTGAAGGTGAACCCGTTCATCGCGACGCTCGGCATGGGCCTGATCATCAAGGGCTATCTGGACACCACCTACAAGGGCCCGGCCGGTGACGTGCCATCGTCGTTCCAGCAGTTCGGCTACACCCGGATCGGGTTCCTGCCGCTGTCGACCGCGGTGATGCTGATCGCGGTCGTGCTCGGGATCCTGTACCTGCGGCGGACCCGCAGCGGCTACCACATGTTCGCGGTCGGCGGCAGCGCCGACGTGGCACGGCTGTCCGGCATCCGCACCGGGCGGGTGATCGTGACCGCGCACGTGCTGTGCGCCGTGGCGGCCGGGGTGGCCGGGTTGCTGATCGCGGCCCGGTTCGGCACGGGCAGCGCGCTGGTCTACAGCTCGGGCTACGACCTGGACTCGATCGCGGCGGTCGTGCTCGGCGGGACCCTGCTGATGGGTGGCCGCGGCGGCATCGCCGGGACGCTCGCCGGGGTGCTGATCCTCGCGGTGCTGGACACGGTGTTCAACATCCTGCAGGTCGACCCGTTCTTCAAGGACGTGCTGCGCGGCGTCGTGATCATCGCAGCGGTCGCCATCTACGCCCGCCGCCAGATCGACCGCCGGGTGAGCAGACCGAGGTTCGGTCCCGGCGGAAACGGCGGCCTGCCAAGGGATCGGGCACCGGACGAACCGGTGCCCGCTGGACAGGGGGAGGACCGATGACCACCACCGCTCCCGAGAAGAAGGCGGCCAAACCGGGTGTCGCCATGGCCGCGCGGTTGTTCGGTGGTGGTAGCGCGACCGTGTTCGCGTTGCTGGTGCTGGTCTTCGTCGTGATCCTGTTTCTCAACCCGGGCTTCTTCGAGCCGCCGTCGTTGATGGCGTTCGCGAAGAAGGCCGCGCCGCTCGTGGTGCTGGCCGTCGGGCAGTACTTCGTGATCGTGTGCGGGGAGCTGGACCTCTCGGTCGGGTCGCTGGTCGGCGCGCAGGTGGTGATCGCGGCCGCGGTGATCGACGGGCAGGAGAGCCGAACGGTGCCGGTGCTGGCGCTGATGCTCGCGTTCGGGGTGCTCGTCGGCCTTGTGAACGGGCTCGTGGTCACCGTGCTCAAGGTGCACTCGCTGATCGCGACCCTGGGCATGATGCTCGTACTCTACGGTGCCATCCGGCTCTGGACCGGCGGTGCGCCGACGGGCGAGCTGTCCGACGGGTTCCGGCAGGTCGGTCGCGAGGGGATCGACATGCCGGTACTGCGGCAGCTGCCGTGGGCACTGCTGGTCGCCGCCGCGGTGGTGGTCGCCGCGGTGGTGTTCATGCGGAAGCCCTTCGGCCGCACGCTGATCGCGGCCGGAGACAACGACAGGGCGGCGGCGTTCTCCGGTGTCCGGGTGTGGTGGGTGCGCACGATCGCGTTCGTGCTGTCGAGTGTGCTCGCCACGCTCGCTGGGGTGCTCATCGGCGGATACGCGGGCGTCACCGCACAGGTCGGCGAGGGTCTGGAGTTCACCGCGATCACGGCGGTGGTCCTCGGCGGCGTTGTGCTCGGCGGCGGCCGGGGCACCGTACTGGCCGCGATGGCGGGCGCACTGACCGTCGAAGCGCTGTTCACCCTGTTCAACCAGCTGAGCCTGCCGTCGACCGTCCGGCCGACCGTGCAGGGCGTGATCATCATCGCGGCCGTCGCGTGGGCCGCGCGGGAGCGGCGTCGTCCGTTCCTGCCCCAGTCCTAGCCACACACCAAGCTCCCTACCCTCAGGAGGAACCCATGCGGAGAACGCGTGTCCTCGTCGCAGGCTTAGCCGCCGCGGCACTCACGCTCACCGCCTGCGCCACCGACACCCCGACCGAGCAGGCGCCCGGCGGTGAGACGGAGCAGCAGTCCTCGGACGACGAGTGGTTCGTCAAGGCCGAGTACGACAAGCAGCTCGCGCAGCGGGACAAGGAGCCGGAGGGCCCCGCCGACCAGCCGTGGCTGCAGGCGATCGAGCCGGAGATGGTCGACACCGCGGAGTTCAAGCAGGACGGCAAGACGCTCTGCTTCTCCAACGCCTCGGTGTCCAACCCGTGGCGCGTCACCGGCTGGATCACCATGCAGCAGCAGGTGGAGGTCCTCAAGCAGGCAGGCGAGATCAGCGAGTTCCGCGTCTCGGACGCCGCGGACGACGACAACCAGCAGATTTCCGACATCCAGGCGTTCGTGGACGCCGGTGACTGCAACGCGATCATCATCTCGCCGTCCACCACCGCGACCCTCACCCCGGCCGTCGAGGCGGCGTGCGAGAGCGGCGTGCCGGTGATCGTGTTCGACCGCGGCGTGAACACCGACTGCATGGTCACGTTCATCCACCCGATCGGCGGTTACGCCTACGGTGCCGACGCGGCCGAGTTCCTGGTGGACAAGCTGGAGCCGGGCTCGAAGGTCCTCGCGCTGCGCATCCTGCCGGGCGTGGACGTGCTGGAGCACCGCTGGGCCGCGGCACAGCAGATCTTCGGCAAGAGCGACCTGGAGATCCTCGGCGACGAGTTCACCGGCGGCGACGGCGCGAAGATCAAGGACCTCGTCACCCAGTACCTGCAGCGCGGCGACGTCGACGGCATCTGGATGGACGCGGGCGACGGCGCGGTCGCGGCGGTCGAGGCGTTCGAGGACGCGGGCAAGGACCTCCCGGTGTTCGCCGGCGAGGACGAGCTGTCGTTCATGCGCAAGTGGAAGGACACCGGCATGACCGCGATCGCGCCGGTCTACTCGAACTTCCAGTGGCGCACGCCGATCCTGGCCGCGGTGCAGATCTGGAAGGGCGAGCAGGTGCCGAGCGAGTGGGTGCTGCCGCAGGAACCGATCACCGAGGCCGACCGCGACGAGTTCCTCGACCGCAACAAGGACATGCCGAGCCTGCACTACGCGAAGTTCGGCGGCGAGGACCTGCCGGGCTTCCCGAACGCCTGGAAGGACCGATAGCCGACCATGGGACACGCGCTCGGGGTCAACACGTGGGTCTGGACCTCCCCGCTCACCGATGCCTCGCTCGCCGAGCTGGCACCCAGGATCGCGGGCTGGGGGTTCGACGTGGTCGAGCTGCCGGTCGAGAACCCCGGTGACTGGGACCCCGGGCGCGCCGCGTCGCTCCTGTCCGATCTCGGGCTGGCCGCCTCGGTCGTGCTCGTGATGGGCGAGGGGCGGGAGCTGGTCGCCGCCGACGCCACCACCGTGCTGTCCACACAGGACTATCTGAGGCACGTGGTGGACGTCGCGGCGGCGGTCGGCGCCCCCGCCATCTCCGGCCCGGCGTATGCGTCGGTCGGCCGTACGTGGCGGATGACCGACGAGGAAAGGAAAACCCGGTACGCGGAGCTGCGGGACGGGCTCGCACCCGTTGCCATGCACGCGGCGGCGGCCGGGGTCCGGATCGGCGTGGAGCCGTTGAACCGCTACGAGACCAGCCTGATCAACACCGTCGGCCAGGCCCTCGACGCCCTCGACGGCATGCCGGACACGGTTGGCATCGCGCTCGATATCTACCACATGAACATCGAGGAGACCGACCTCGCGGCGGCCGTGCGCAGGGCGGGACCTCGGCTCGTGCACGTACAGGTGTGCGCCAACGATCGCGGTGCGCCCGGCGCGGATCACCTGGACTGGCCCGGTTTTCTCAAGGCACTGGCCGACGTCGGCTACGACGGGCCGCTCGTGATCGAGTCGTTCACGGCGGAGAACGCGACCATCGCGACCGCCGCGTCGGTGTGGCGGCCGCTCGCACGGACGCAGGACGCCATCGCCACCGACGGTCTGGCGTTCCTGAGGAAGGTGATGCCGTAGGCCGGATCTCCCCGACGGCGCCGGCACGCCGCGCGGGTCATGACAAGAGGCACACGTTCCGCTGCTGATACCTCAGTGGAGAGGGCACCACGCTCATGAACCTACGCAGATCCATGGCGGCCGCCGTCGCTGGCGCCATGGCGATCTCCATGCTCGGCGCCGCTCCCTCGGTGGCCCATCCGGGGCCACATGGTGACGCCCACGTCCTGATCTTCACCAAGACCACCCAGTTCCGCCACACCGAGGCGATCGAGCAGGGCGTGCCCGTGCTCACCCAGGCCTTCGCGGACGCGGGCATCACCTCGGAGCACACCGAGGACTCGTCGGTGTTCAACGACGAGGACCTGGCCCACTTCGACGCGCTCGTCATGTTCCAGGCCTCCGGCGATCCGTGGACCGCCGAGGAGAAAGCGGCCCTGGAACGTTACATGCAGGGCGGCGGCGGCATCGTCGCGATCCACAACGCGACCGACATGCGTGGCAACTACACCTGGTGGGACACCATGATCGGCGCGCTCATGCCCGGTCACGCCGCCACCGGTTCGAGCCCCGGCCTGCCCGGCACGGTCCGCGTCGAGGACCGCACGCACCCGTCGACCAAGCATCTTCCGCAGCGGTGGAACCGCGCGGACGAGTGGTACAACTACTCGGCGAACGTCCGCGGCGAGGCCCATGTGCTGGCCACGATGGACGAGTCGACCTACGACCCCGGCTCCAACGGCATGGGTTACGACCACCCGATCTCGTGGTGCAAGCCGTATGACGGCGGCCGCGCGTGGATGACCGGCATGGGTCACTTCGGCGCCCACTACACGCAGGAACCCGCGCTGGTGGCGCACATCCTCGGCGGCGTGAAGTACGCGGCGGGCATCGAGGCGGGGGACTGCGGCGGCACCGTGTGGGAGCAGTTCGAGCGCGTCCCGCTGGACCAGAACACCAGCGCGCCGTACGCGATCGACGTCGCGCCGGACGGCAGGGTGTTCTTCACCGAGCTGGTCCGCGGCCAGATCCGCGTGTACGACCCGGCCGCGCGGACCACCTCGACCGCGATCACCATCCCGGTGTACTCCGGCGGTGAGGACGGCCTGCTCGGCATCACGCTCGACCCGGACTTCGCGAACAACGGGCACCTCTACGTCTACTACTCACCCGCGAGCGGTGACGACACGAACCCGGCGAACTTCGTCAACCGGTTGTCCCGCTTCACGGTCGGCGCGGGCTCGCAGATCGACCCCGCGTCGGAGAAGGTCGTCATCGAGGTGCCCGCGCGGCGGCTGCCCGACGAGCCGGGGCACACCGGCGGTGGTCTCGACTTCGGTCCCGACGGTTCGCTGTACCTCGGCGTCGGCGACGACGTGAACCCGCACTCCGAACCGTCCGGCGGCTACGCCCCGCTGTCGGAGCGGGACGGCACGTTCCACGACGCGCGGGCAACCTCGGCCAACACCAACGACCTGCGCGGCAAGGTGCTGCGGATCAAGCCAGGGGCGGACGGTACCTACACCATCCCCGATGGCAACATGTTCCCGCCGGGCACGGAGAAGACCCGTCCGGAGATCTACGCGATGGGCTTCCGCAACCCGTTCCGGTTCGCGATCGACCAGAAGACCGGCGCGCTCGGCGTGGCCGACTACGCACCGGACAACGGCACCGAGAACCTCGCGACCCGAGGGCCAGCCGGCATCGTGGAGTGGAACCTCATCACCGAGCCCGGCTTCTACGGCTGGCCGCTGTGCATGGGCGACAACGAGCCGTTCCGGGACGTCGACTACCGGACCAACCCGGTGACCGTCGGCGCGTTCTTCGACTGCGCGAACCCGGTGAACGACTCGATCCGCAACACGGGTCTGGTGAACCTGCCGCCCGCCAAGCCCGCGAAGATGTGGTACGGCTACCAGCGTTCGTCCGTGCCCGAGGTCATCCCGCAGGGTGGCGGGCTCGCCCCGATGGGTGGTCCGTTCTACGACTACGACCCGGATCTCGCCTCGGACACCAAGTTCCCGTCCTCCTACGACGGCAAGGCGTTCTTCTACGAGTGGTCGCGGAACAAGATGTACTCGATCATTCCGAACGAAGGCGTGACCGACGTCGAGAAGGTCAACCCGTTCCTGCCCGAGACGCAGTTCCTCGCGCCGATCGACTCGAAGTTCGGTGCGGACGGCTCGATGTACGTGCTCGACTGGGGTGGCGGCTTCGGCCGCGACAACCCGAACTCGGGCCTGTACCGGGTGGACTACGTGTCCGGTTCCCGTTCCCCGACGGCGAAGGCGACCGCGACCCCGGACTCCGGGCACGCGCCGCTTGAGGTCACGTTCGACAGCGGGACCAGCACGGACCCGGAGAACGAGGCGCTCACCTACGCGTGGGACTTCACCGGCGACGGCACGACCGACTCGACCGAGGCGGCGCCGTCGTTCACCTATGGAGAGAACGGCGTGTACAACGCGCGGCTCACGGTGACCGACCCGCACGGCAAGGCAGGCACCACGACGGTGCCGATCACGGTCGGCAACACGAGACCAGAGGCAGACTTCCAGCTACCGCCCAACGGCGCGTTCTTCGACTTCGGTGACGAGGTCTCCTGGCAGCTGGAGGTCTCCGATGCCGAGGACGCGACGATCGACGACGCGGACGTGATCATCCAGCCCGCGCTCGGGCACGACGAGCACGCGCATCCCGGTGAGCCGTCGCACGGCAGGACGGGTTCGGTCGTGGCGTCGCTGGGCGGCGGTCACGGCGAGGGCATGAACGTCTTCTACGCGATCGACGGCCGGTACACCGACGCGGGCGGCGAGGGGGGCATCCCCGCGCTCACCGGGTCGGACACCACGCTGTTGTTCCCGAAGCAGCGCGAGGCGGAGTTCTTCGACAGCTCCAGCGAGGTCACGGTCGGCCCGTCGAGGGACATCGAGGGGCACGCCGACGCCATCACGGGCCAGAACGGCGCGTGGGCGGCGTACGACCCGGTGAACCTGCACAACGTGGACGCGCTGGTGGTGCGGGCGTCCGCGAACGCGGCGGGCACGATCGAGCTGCGACAGGGCGCGCCGGACGGTCCGCTGCTCGGCACCGCGCAGGTCCCCGCGACCGGTCCGGTGTCCTATGTGGACGTTCCGGTGGCGGTGACCGACCCCGGCGAGACGTTCACGCTGTACGCGGTGTTCCCCGGTGCGGGTGCGCGGCGGGTGAACTTCGTCGAGGCCGAGGGCAAGGGTGCCTCACCGACCTCGAAGCCGAAGGTCGCGGTGACCGCGCCGACGCAGGAGGCCGACCTGGCGCCGGGCGAGATCGCGGTCCGTGCGTCGGCGACCGACGCGGAGAACACGATCACCCAGGTCGAGTTCTTCGTGGACGACCAGCCGATCGGCACGGACACCTCGGCACCGTACGAGGTGACGTGGCACGCGGTGAACGAGGCGCGGTACCGGCTCACGGCGGTCGCCACCAACGACAAGGGCGCGTCGACGACGTCCCGGATCACGCAGGTGGAGGTCGGTGACCTCTACGGCGACTGGCAGACATACAGCAACGTCACCGCCACGTTCGACCGGCCGGACACCGACACGTGGGTCGTCGACGCCGGTGGCGCGAACATGTGGCAGGGCACCGACGAGTACGGCGCGGTGTACCTGCCTGGTGCGGCAGGCACCGAGTGGACGGCCACGGTCAAGGTCGAGCGGCAGGGCAACTCGGCGGGTTCGGCGAAGGCCGGGATCATCGTCCGCGACGACGTCACGCGGCCCGGGACCTCGCCGGGCTACGCGATGCTGGCGATCCGGCCGAGCGGCGGGTTCGAGTGGCTGCGTGACAGCGACGGCAACGGCCAGCTCGACGCGAGCACCGGGGCGAGTACCTCGTCGTACCCGGCGTGGGTGCGGCTGGTCCGCGACGGTGACTCCTACACCGCATACTGGAGCAAGGACGGCGAGAACTTCACGGCCGTCGGCGAGCCGGTCGCGCTGCCGAACGCGGGGTCCACACAGGACGTCGGGCTCGCGGTGACCGCGCACAACGCGGCCGCGACCAGCGAGGTCGAGTTCACCGGCTGGACACTCGACGACGAGGCATGGACCCCTGGCGCCGGCCCGGAGCCGGAACCCGGCCCGGCCTGCCTGGTTCAGGGCAGCGACGCGTTCGACGGCGACGCGCTGAACAGCACCAGGTGGTCCGCCGTCCGAAGTGGACAGGACCTGCCCGCGCGGATCGAGGGCGGCAAGCTGGTGCTGCCGGTGACGAACGGCGACATCAACGAGGCGGCCGAGGGCCCGATCACCTACGTCGGCCAGGCGCAGCGGCCGGGCGAGTGGACCGCGACGACGACGGTGTCGCTCGCGCACACCCGCGAGTGGCAGCACGCCGGGATGCTGGTGCACGGCAGCGACGACGACTACGTCAAGCTGGCGTTCACCCGCGACAGCGCGGGTGGCCGGTTGCTCGAGTTCCAGACCGAGGCCGGTGGGACCAGGACGTGGCACGCCAACGTGACACTGCCATCGGACTTCCCGGCGACCGCGCACCTGAGGCTCGTCAGCGACGGTGTGCGGCTCACCGCCGCGTACTCGGCCGACGGGCAGAGCTGGACCGCGCTCGCCGGGGCGGCGGCCGTGCTCCCGGGTGCGACGGTCGGGCTGGTGGCCGCGGGTGACACCGCGGCGCACAGCGTGGACGCCGTGTTCGACCACTTCACGGTCACCCCGGACACCGCCGACACCGGTGAACGTGAGGCGGCCGACGAGTTCGACGGCACCGCGGTCGACGGGTGCCGGTGGACGAACGTGGTGCGCTACGACTCGGCACACGTGTCGATGGCGGACGGGCAGCTCAGGATCCAGACCCAGCCAGGTGACATCAACGCGGGCGACAACGACGCGCCACGCAACTTCGTGCTGCAGAAGGTCCCGGCCGGGGACTGGACGGTGGAGACGAAGGTGACGCCGACGATGCTGCACCAGTGGCAGCTGGCTGGCCTGATCCTGTATGGCGACGACGACAACTACGTGAAGTTCGACGTGGTCGCGCAGAACGCGAGCGGCTCGGCTACCGATCTGCACGCGGAGCTGGTGTCCGAAAAGGACGGTCAGTTCGGCAACGGCGGCAACCGGAACATCGACATCGCGGACTCCTCGGAGAGCGGCTGGTACTTCCTGCGCCTGACGAAGACGGGCGACGAGTACGCGGCGGAGATCAGCGACGGCGGCGTCAACTGGACACCGCTGGGCGACCCGGTGACCAACGACGCCGGGCTGTCGTCGGTCGGCCTGATGGCGATCGGCCCGCAGCAGACCGCGCCGGTGGTGGTCGGGTTCGACTACTTCCGGGTCGGCGCGCCGGACCGTACCGCGCCGTCGGTCGAGGTCGCGGTGTCCACACCGGACGGTGCGAACGGCTGGCACCGCACGGCGGCGTCGGTCGCCGCGACGG
>NZ_JBARWZ010000307.1:0-14073 GCF_049647105.1 Actinophytocola sp. | reverse complement strand
AGACGCGTTCGATCAGCAGCACGTGCAGGGCGCCGTGCTGGTCGTGGGCGAACAGGACCACGTCCGCCGCGAGCGTGAACGAGGGAATCGGGTTTTCCGGGGCTACCATCGTGTTCTCTCCACTCTGTTGGGTGTTGGGAGCCCCGGTCTGGTGCGCGTTCTTGGCGGAGTGAGCGCCAGACCGGGTGAACTCGGATTCCCATGCGTTGGTCACGGCCGGACCCCGTTCTCCGGACCCCACTCGCGCAGCCACGCCATCTTCTGGTCGAACGAGTCGGTCCACGACGTGTCCGGGTTCGCGTCGAACGCGCGGGCAGCCCGCACGGCGGTGGCCTGGTCGCTGAAGTGGACCGGGAACACGACGACGAGCCGACCACTGATGTAGGCCGGTGACCACCGCGACAAGTCGGCCCGTACCCCGGTCTCACCGTCCGCCGAGATGGCCGGAACCACCGCGAGGTAACCGCTGACCGGCACGAACGGCGCCGGGAACTCCACGGTGGTGCCGTTGCCGAGTTCGACCGTGACCGACGGGTTGGTGACGGACACACCCTGGCGGGAGTGCTCGGTGGTGAAGGCGTTCAGCTTCAGAAACGTGCTCATCACTTGTGGCCCTTCTTGATCAGCGCGTTCACGGTGCGCTTCTGCTCTTTGGTCAGGTTCTTGTCGATCTCGGCCTGAAGGTCGGCCTTCCCCTTCTCGTTCAGGCCGCGCCAGTTGTCCGGGTTGGCAACCGCCCGGATCGCGGCGGCGGTGTACGGCTCCAGCTCCCCGCCGAAACGGCCCTCACTCATCACGCCACCTCCCCGGCCGGGGAAGCCACCTGCGGACGCGACGGCAACACGCGAACCACCGCACCGATCTCACGGCGGGCCGTCCGGCGTACGCGCCGCTGCTCAGCGGTCCCGTCCAGGAAGGCCGACGTCGGTCGCGCCGAAACCGTCCAGTGTGCCGCTGCCTCACGCAGCAACTGGTCGATGTCCTCCGAGGTCAGCCCGTCCGGGTGAACCAGCTCTGCGTCCATCTCTCCTCCATCGTCTGCTCTGTCTGCATTGACTAGACAATGAATAGAATGCGGATTCAACCTGGATGTGTCAACCCCTTCGTATGGATTGACTAGACAATGGCCTCTGATCAGGGCAAACTTGGCCGCATGGCACCGCGCACATCCGAGTCGTCCAAGCCCGTGTACCAGCAAGTGGCGGACTGGCTCAGGCAGATGATCGACTCAGGGGAGCTGCCGCCCGGCGCCCAGCTCCCGACCGAGAAGGACCTGTCGGAGCGGTTTGGCGCGGTACGCGCCACCGTCCGGCAGGGGCTGACGGTCCTGGTGAATGAGGGGCTGGTTCGCCCGGCGCGGCCGCGTGGGTACTTCGTGCGTGAGCACGAGCTGATGTACTACCGGCCGCAGGCGGAGTGGCGGCCTCATCCCGCAAGTCCAGAGATGGACCGATGGATGGAGGAGCAAACGACCTTGGGTCGTGAGCCTTCCCAGAAGATCACCGTGGAGATCATCAAGGCTCCGCCGCGAGTGGCGACACGGCTTGAGCTTGGCGACGATGACCTAGTGGTGGCACGTCGGCGCGTGCGGTACTTGGATGGTGAGCCGTTCAACCTGAATGATTCGTTCTATCCACTCGAACTAGTCCAGGGCTCCGAGATCGTGAATCCCGCCGACGTAGCTCGTGGAACCAATCAGGCATTGGCAGACCTTGGTTACCAACAAGTGCGCGCCATCGATGAAACCGAATCCCGAATGTCGCTTCCCGACGAAGCGACTCGCTTGGAATTGCCCGTGACAGCCCCCGTTCTTGTTCATCGCGTGACCGGATTCACCGACGACGACCAGCCGGTACGACACACGATAAACGTGCTGATTGGATCAAAACACGTGATGCTCTACGAACGCCAGAAACTCATGGAAAAGTGACAGATGGCGAAACCGTACGAAATGCGCCTGGCTGAACATGGCGACCTCGACACAGTCATGGCGCTGCTTGACGCACGTATCCACTGGCTTCGAGCCAGGGGGAGTGATCAGTGGAGCACAGGACGCACGTTCAGGACCAGACTCACCAACAACATTGAGCGCGGCGAGACGTGGCTACTCGAAGAGAACGGCGAAGCCATTGCAACCATTACGCTCACGACGGAAGGCGACCCCGATTTCTGGACTCCCGACGAACTACGGGAACGTGCTGTTTACGTGAGCAAGATGGCGTCCAAAATCGAACGTCGTGGGGAGGGGCTTGGCGCACTCATGATTCGATGGACCCAGGATCGCGCCGCAAAATGCGGCCTAGACATCGTACGTTGGGACGCTTGGCGAACTAATCCACAATTGCAGGATTACTATCTGTCAATTGGCGCAAGGCACGTGCGAACGGCAGACGTGGCAGACAGATGGTCGGGCGCATTGTTTGAAGTGCCAGCAAAAGGCGAGAGCGCCTTGATTGAACAAGTGACCACGGTGACCTGAGGCGCAGCGTCCATACACCCTGGTCGGACAGGTCTCGTCGGCCGACGCGTGGCCTGCGGCTCCCTCAGCTACTCGGCCGGGGGCCGCTCGCGTAGCTGCCGCTTGAGGTCGTCGACGTCCCACCTGGCGTGTCCACCAGCCGTGATGAGCGCTGGCTTGACGAGGTCCTGAGCCCACCATCGGGCAAGCGTGGATCGGGCAACGCCGATCTCCCGCGCGGCGATGCCCGTCGCGACGAGATGAGGCGGCGGCACGTCGAGACGATTACATACTGTCGACGTCGATAGTTACTCTCTGAGACGTTCAGCACGAATCGTCCACAGTAGACGCTTACTCCGTTTGCGTCGTTCGAGACGTTTTGCCACCATCGACGGGTGACCACTCCCACGCGAGAACCCCGACCTGGGGAGAAGTGCGCGTGTGGGCAACTGGCTGTGGTCGTGTACATCAAGCAGTTGGGCGACGTGCCGTCCTGCCAGAAGTCTCAACTGGAAACCAAAGCTCCACCCAGGCACCCGCACTGACGAGGGTGCTGGCTCTCCCCCCGTCCAGATATCGGTTACATCAGTTACATGGGTGACATTGCAGGTCAGGGCGCCTGCCGACGCGTAACGGGTCCGGTTACTGCGGTTACACCCCCGTGGCCCCCTCCGGATGGCGGTTACTGCGGTTACATCGGTAACACCGCAGGTCAGAGGCGCGTGCCGGGGTTACCGTCGAAGTTACTGCGGTTACACCCCAACGCCGACCAGCAAAAGACGCTGAAACAGGGGGCCTGTTTCAGCGTCTTTGTCCTGTAACCGCTGTAACCGGACGGGTAACCACGGTGCACACACTCTGACCAGGCATGTAACCGCTGTAACCGCTGTAACCGACATCTGGAGGGGGTGAGGGGCCGACGGTACCCATGTCTCTGTGACGCATGCCACAGAATGAGAGGGCGGCGAGCGGAGCGAGCTCCGTTTGGGCGGTTGGCCTGGCATGCAGCGGCGTGCCAGATCCGTGCCAGACGGGAGGGGATTCCGGGGGGAATCACGGGGACTCGCGGACACACCGACCTGACCGTGCTGGTAGAGGCTCTGCCTGGTCAACCGGCATGCATGTCTCTCAACTTCCAAGCTGGTCATGCGGGTTCGATTCCCGTCACCCGCTCGTTCGTGGGCTCCCGTGTTCGCGGAGAGCGCTCACCTTGCTCACTCGCATTTCTTGTGGGGGTGCAACCCCCACACCCCGCCCGGCGGGCTTCGCCCCCGGACCCCCTCCGTGGTTGATCTGGTGACGATTCTCGCCTTGGCGACGTCGTGCTTGGCGACTCGCGGTGCTTGGCGACTCGTGGTTGGCGACTTCTCGCTTCGTTGACTGCTCGTCTTGGTGACTTCTCGCTTCCGGCGTTTGGTGGGGTCTTGCGTTGGTTGGTTCTTGTCTTGGTGATTTGTGCTTGGCTGGTGGTGGTGTCCTAGTGCTTGTTGTGGGCGGTTGGACACGGGGGGTGTCGGTGGGGGTGATTACCATCCCGCCATGGAGATTCGTGGGGCCGCTCTCGTTACCGGGGCCACTGGGGGGCTGGGGCGGGCCGTTGCGCGGCGGTTGCGGGGCGAAGGGTGTTCGCTCACGGTTAGCGGGCGGCGTGGCGACGTGGTCGAGTCGCTTGCCATGGAGGTTGAGGGGCGGGGGGTTGTCGCCGACCTTGCTTCCCGCGGGGATCTGCTGCGGTTGGCCGACGTCGCCGGGGACGTGGACGTGCTCGTGCTCGGGGCCTGCGCTGGCGGGGACGGGGACCTGACCGGGCACAGTCTCGACGAGGTCGACCGGGTGCTCGACGTCAATCTGCGTGCGCCGGTCGCGCTCGCGCGGTTGGTTGGGGAGCGCATGGTCGCCAAGGGGGGCGGGCACATCGTCTTTCTCTCCTCGTTGGGCGGGAAGACCGCTGGGCCCGGGTCGGCGCTCGACAGTGCCACGCGGTTCGGGGTTCGGGGGTTCGCGCTCGCGCTCCGGCAGGACTGGAGGCCGCTCGGGGTCGGGGTGTCCTGTGTGAACGTCGGGGACATCGGGACGTGCGAGACCCAGAACGGGGTCGCGCTGCCCGCTGGGTTCCGGCCCAAGTCGGCCGAGGACGTCGCCGCTGCCGTCGTGCGGGCGATCCGGCACGACCGGGCCGAAGTGGACGTCGCCGACCCGGTCAAGCGGGCGGGGATCGTGTTCGGACGGCTGGCGCCTCAGGCCGCCGCCCGGCTCCACCGGTTCGCCGCGACCGACAGGGCGGGTGAGCGGTGACGGCCTTCGTGCACCGGCTGCGGGTGCGCTACAGCGAGTGCGACCAACAGGGCGTCGTCTTCAACGGGCACTACCTCTTCTACTACGACAACGCGATCACCGAGCTGTGGCGCGACCGGATCGGGCCCTACCAGGAAATGGTCACCCGTGGGTTCGACATCGTGGTGGCCGAGGCGACGCTCCGGTACCGCAGCGCGGCGCGGTTCGAGGAACTGCTGGACATCGCGATGCCCGTCGTGCACCTCGGGAACACCAGCATGATCATCCGGCCGGAGTTCCGGGTCGGGGACCGGCTTGTCGCCGACGGCGAGATGCGGCACGTGTTCGTCGATCCGTCCACTTTGGGCAAGAAGCCCATGCCGGACGACATCCGCGCCGCGTTATCCGGTGCTGCGTAAGTACTCCACCTCGAGCACGGGCCTGCCGTCACCGAAGTCACGCTCGCGTGTCCTGCCGGTCTGAGCGAAGCCGAACGACTCGTAGAAATGCCTGGCGCGGTTCGCTCCGGTGATCGTCCACAGGCGAATCCTGCGGTACCGCACCTCCACCAGCAGCTCCCACGCGTTGTCCATCAACGTCCGCGCGACACCGCTGCCCCACGCCGACGGGTGGGCGTACAGGTCGAAGATCTCGCCCTCCCGCACGCCGTAGTCGAGCGGGCCGAGGTAGACGAACGCCACGATGCGATCGCCGCGTTCCGCCACCAGCAGTGTGTTCCGCACGAACTCGCGCGACGCCATCACGGACTTCCAGCGCTCGCGCCGCTCGTCGACGAACCTGCTCAGCCATCGGGTCTCGAAGAGGTCCCGGTGCGCCACCCGCCATGCCTCGGCGTGCACCTCGCTGATGGCCTCCGCGTCGTTCTGTGTGGCCTCACGCACCAGCACCGGCTCGTCCGGACCCCGACGGAAGACCACCCGCCCACGATAGGTCAGACCGGCGCCGGGTCGCATCCTTACCGAAGTATTAATCGCCCCGCGTGGCCGGAACTCCGGGCGTAGCGTCCCCGTTGTCCGTTCATCAAGGCTTCGCAGCGGTCGGAAGGTGTACGCGATGGGGACGATCATCGTCGTGGTGCTGGTGCTCGTCGTGGTGGCACTGGCGGCGAGCTACATGAAGAACCAGGCCAACGTCAAACAGCAGCGCCTCGAGGACTCGAAGGCTGATGCCCGGCGCTGGGTCGAGCGGCTCGGCGGGCAGGTGGTGAACCTGGTCGGCACGAACGAGCCCGCCAAGCAGGCGCTCGCGGACGCGTCGGAGCGGTACACGGCCGCGGGCTCGCAGATGGAACAGGCCACCACGGCCGAGCAGGCCCGGCTCGTCACCAAGACGGCCCTGGAAGGCCTGTACTACGTGCGTGCCGCGCGGCTGGCCATGGACCTGGACCCTGGCCCGGACCTGCCGGTGGACCCGGAGCGGGAGCGTGCGGGCGCGGTCACCGAGGACCGCAGGGTGAACGTGGAAGGCCGCGACTTCGAAGCCTCCCCGCAGCCGGGCGACGCGACGCCGCACTACTACCCGGGTGGGCGCGTGGCCGGGCGGCCGGTGCCGCAGGGCTGGTACAGCGAGCCGTGGTGGAAGCCCGCGCTCGTGGCGGGTGCCTGGGGTGTCGGGTCGATGCTGCTGTTCAGCGCGATGTTCTCCGGCATGTACGGCATCCCGGACGCGCAGGCCTGGGAGCAGGGCTACGGCGAGGGCCAGGCCGACGCCGCGGAGGGCGGCGACGGCGGTGGTGACGGCGGCGACGGGGGTGGCGACGCCGGTGGTGACGGCGGCGGTGGTGACTACGGCGGGGACTACAGCGGGGGCGACTACGGCGGTGGGGGCTTCGACGGCGGAGACTTCGGCGGCGATTTCGGCGGGTTCTGAGTCGGCACCCTGAACGGCACCTTCGTCTCGAAGGTGCCGTTCAGGTACTCAGGCCTGGCAGGTGGGGCACCAGTAGAGGTTGCGTGCCGCCAGCTCCGCCTTGCGGACCGGCGTGCCGCACACGAGGCACGGCATGTCCGTGCGCCGGTACACGTACACCTCGCCGCCGTGCCGGTCCACCCTCGGCGCGCGGCCGGTCACGTGCGGCAGGTGCTCGTCGCGGACCGTGTCGATGCGGCCCTTGCGGACCCCGTCCCGCATCAGGTCCACCAGATCCGCCCACATCGCCTTCCACAGCACGTCGTCGAGGGCACGGCCCGGCGTCATCGGGTGCACGCCGTGGCGGAACAACAGCTCGGCGCGGTACACGTTGCCGACACCCGCGAGGATCTTCTGCTCCATCAGCAGCGCCGCGACCGGCTGCTTCGACCGGATGATCCGCGCGTACGCGACGGACGGATCGGCGTTGCGGCGCAGCGGGTCCGGTCCCAGCTTCGCCAGCTGCTCCCGCTGTTCGGCGACGTTCAGCACCTCGCACCGGGTCGGGCCACGCAGATCCGTCCAGTGCGTCTCACCCACCATGCGCATCCGCACCTGGCCGACCGGCAGCGTCGTGGGCAGCGGCTGCTCGGTGAACGTGCCGTACAGGCCGAGGTGGACGTGCACGATCGCGTCCGGGCCGTACACGTGGAACAGGTGCTTGCCGTACGCCTCGGCTCGCTGCAGCACCCTGCCGTCGACCACGGGCGCGGAGAACCGGCCCTGTGGGCTCGACACAGAGACCGGGCGTTTCCCGTACCGCTTCGTGTGCAGGCGGGCGAGCCGGTGGAGTGTGTGTCCCTCTGGCACGGCTCAGGCGGGCAGCGGCGGCGGGGTGCCGGTGCGCTCGTAGTCGGTCAGCATGGCGATGCGCCGTGCGTGGCGTTCGTCGCCGGAGAACGGCGTGGCGAGGAACGCCTCGACGATGGCCGTGGCGTCCTCCTCGGTGTGCATCCGCCCGCCGACGGCGACGACCTGCGCGTCGTTGTGCGCACGGCCGAGTTTGGCGGTCTCGATGGTGTAGGCCAGCACGGCTCGGCAGCCGGGCACCTTGTTGGCCGCGATCTGTTCGCCGTTGCCGGAGCCGCCGATCACCACGCCGAGACTGCCCGCGTCGGCGACGGTGCGGCGCGCGGCCTCGACGCAGAACGGCGGGTAGTCGTCCGCCGCGTCGTACTCGGCCGGGCCGATGTCGGTGACCTCGTGACCGGCTTCTGAGAGGTACTTGACGAGATGCGCCTTCAGCTCGAAGCCGGCGTGGTCGGAACCCAGGTAGACACGCACGCCCGGCATTCTGCCAGTTCTGGAAGCATGTGCCTGGTGACGGTCTTCGAACAGGACGGCTACGACCTTCGTGTCGAGTGGGGCCTGGACGGTGTTCGCGCTCTCGGTCCCCACTGCGCGGTGCTGGTGTTCACGACCACGGTCGATGCGGCACCGGGTCGAGGCGGGCGGGTCCTCCCGTTGACGTGGCGCGACGAGCGCGCGGCCGAGGCGGCGGAAGCGGCGCTGACGCCGCCCGGCCTGGACGAGTCGATCGGACACGCCGGGTGGTCGCTGCGGCCGTCCATCGCCGGCAGGGTCGTGCCGGTGCTCACCGATGGCGTGTATGCCGCATGAGCGGCCGATGGGTTGAAGTCGCGAACGGGGTCTACGCGCGCCGCTACGTCGAGCTGGACCAGACGCTCGGGCTGGTCGTGGGTGACACGCACTGCCTGGTGATCGACACCGGCACCGACGAGGTGCACGGCGCGTCGATGGCGGCCGCTGTGCGGTTCGTGACGCCGCTGCCGTGGACCGTGGTGATCACGCACGCGCACTTCGACCACTTCTTCGGCACGGCCGCGTTCCTGCCCGCCTCGGTGATCTCACACGAGCGGTGCCGGTCGCTGATCCTCGCGGAGGGCGAGCGGCAGCGGCGGGTGTGGTCGGCGAAGTACCGCTCCGACGGCAAGGCCGAGCAGGCGGAACGCCTCGCGACGGCGAAGTTGGTCGCGCCGACCGAGGTGATCACGTCGTCGGTGCTGCTGGACCTCGGCGGGCGCACGGTGACGCTCGTCCACGCCGGCCCGGCGCACACCGACCACGACGTGTTCGTGCACGTGCCCGACGTCGACGTGGTGTTCGCGGGCGACCTGGTCGAGCAGGGCGCGCCGCCGTCCGTCGGGCCGGACTCGCACGTGTCCGACTGGCCTGCCGCGCTCGACCGGATCCTCGATCTGAGGCCGACGGTTGTCGTGCCCGGTCACGGGGACCCGGTCGACGCGGAGTTCGTGCGCCGCCAGCGCAACGACCTGGCCAGGAGGCGCTAACCGGCTCGTTCGGCCAATCGCCGCTCACGGGTCGGCACTGCCTCGCGACCAAACGGGACCTCAGGGGAACGTGACGGCAGCCGGCCACCAACCACCAGAGATCCGCATCGTTCGCTGGGACGCAGCCAACACTTTCGAATCGCGGGGAGGCGGACTGGCTAGGACTGGATGGACTTCAGCTCGGTGAACTCCTCCAAGCCGTAGCGGCCGAACTCGCGGCCGTTGCCGGACTGCTTGAAGCCGCCGAACGGGGCCTTCGTGTTGAACGCGGCGCCGTTGATGTCCACCTGTCCGGCCCGCAGCCTGCCCGCCACCGCACGCGCACGGTCGGCGTCGGCGCCGAACACGCCCGCGGCCAGGCCGTACTGGGTGCCGTTCGCGATGCGCACCGCGTCGTCATCGTCGGTGTAGGGCAGGACCGACAGGACCGGGCCGAAGATCTCCTCCTGCGCGATCGTCATGTCCGGCTTGACGTTGCCGAAGACCGTCGGGCGCACGTAGTAGCCGCGCTCCTGACCCTCAACGGGGTCCGGCCCGCCCGCCGCGAGGGTCGCGCCCTCCTCGATGCCCTTGCGGATGTAGCCGACCACGCGGTCACGCTGCGCGGCCGTCACCGACGGGCCGATGCGGGTCGACTCCAGCGTGGGGTCGCCGGGCACGTACTTCGCCGCCGCGGCGGCGGCCACCTCGACCGCCTCGTCGTGCCGGTCCCCGGGCACCAGCAGGCGGGTGAACGAGCTGCACGCCTGGCCGTTGTTCATGTAGCTGTTCGCGACGGTGATCTTGACCGCGCGCACCAGGTCGGCGTCGTCGAGCACCACGGACGCGGACTTGCCGCCCAGCTCGAGCGCGATCTTCTTGATCGTCTCGGCGCCGACGGCGGCCACCCGGCGGCCTGCCCTGGTGGAGCCGGTGAACGACACCATGTCCACGAGCGGGTGGGCGGCCAGCGCCTCCCCCACGACCGGGCCCGTGCCGTGGACCATGTTGAACACGCCGGCGGGCAGCCCGGCCTCCTCGATGATCGCGGCCAGGAGACCCGCGGTCAGCGGCGCGACCTCACTGGGCTTGAGGACCACCGTGTTGCCCGCGACCAGGGCGGGCGTGACCTTGGCGACCATCTGCTGGAGCGGGAAGTTCCACGGGGTGATCGCGGCGACGACACCGATCGGGTCACGCACGACCGTCGAGTTGCCGAACGTCACCGGGTCGAGCGCACCGCTCTCGACCACCTCCAGCACGCCGGCCGTGATGCCGACCGGGTTGGTGACCTGCACCTTCGACGAGAACATGATCGGCGTGCCGACCTCGGCGGTGATCGTCGCGGCCAGCTCGGCCGCGCGGGCACGCAGGCCGTCGTTGATGCGGCCCACCGCGGCGACACGCTCGGACAGCGGCGTCGACGCCCATGCTTCGAACGCCGACGCGGCAGCCTGTACCGCCGCGTCGGCGTCGCGCTGAGTACCCGCGGGCACTGATGCGATGACCTCTTCCGTCGCCGGATTGATGACGTCGATCCGCTCGCCATCGCTATCGGTGAACGATCCGTTGACGAAGTGAGCGGTGCTGACGGTGGGGGCGGCCATCGATCCTCCGTGATGTGACGCGTGCGCCGGGACTACGTCCCAGCCTGTCACATCAACACGGGTCAGTCGAAGGACAGATCGCCAGTCCTGGTGCGCTTGAGCTCGAAGAAGTTGGGGAAACTCGCCAGTGCGACTGTGCCGTCGAACACCTTGAGCGCGTCCTCGCCACGTGGGATGGAGTTCAGCACCGGGCCGAAGAACGCGACGCCGTCCACGTGGATGGTCGGGGTGCCGACGTCCATGCCGACCGGGTCCATGCCCTCGTGGTGGCTCTTGCGGAGCGCCTCGTCGTAGTCGGTGCTGTGCGCGGCGTCGGCGAGCGAAGCGGGCAGGCCGGCCTCGGCGAGCGCCTCCTTGATGACCACGTCCAGGTCCTTGTTGCCCTGGTTGTGGATCCGGGTGCCCATCGCGGTGTACAGGTCGCGGAGGACCTCCTCACCGTGGTGCTGCGCGGCGGCGATCGCCACGCGCACGGGGCCCCAACCGTTGTCCAGCATCTTTCGGTAGTCCTCTGGGAGATCGCGGCCCTCGTTGAGCACGGACAGGCTCATCACGCGGAACCGGAGGTCCACGTCGCGCTGCTGCTCGACTTCGAGAATCCACCTGGAGGTGATCCAGGCAAACGGGCACAACGGGTCGAAGTAGAAGTCGACCTTCGTATCGTTTGATGCGGTCATAACCGGGTCAACCGAGAGAACCGAGGAGTTCTTCCCGTTCTTCACGCCTGGCGGGCCAAACCATACCGCCGGGTGATTGGATGCCGATGAACAGGATTGTCAGTACCGGACTACGACCTGAGGTGACCAGTGGCCCCGCCCAACCTGACCCGTGACGAAGCGAAACAGCGCGCCGCGCTGCTCGACGTGCGGTCCTACGACGTCGAGCTGGACCTCACGGACGGCGGCGGCAAGCCGGGCGACGCCACCTTCCGGTCCACGACGACCGTGCGCTTCGCGAGCAGGGACGCAGGCGCGGACACGTGGATCGACCTGGTCGCCGCGTCCGTCGAGAACGCCACGCTGAACGGCACGGCCGTCGACGTCTCGGACTACCGCGAGGACAAGGGCATCGCGCTGGGGAACGTCCTCGATGAGAACGAGCTGACCGTCGAGGCGACCTGCCGGTACATGAACACCGGCGAGGGCCTGCACCGGTTCACCGACCCGGTCGACGGCGGCGTGTATCTGTACACGCAGTTCGAGACGGCCGACGCGAAGCGCATGTTCACCTGCTTCGACCAGCCCGACCTGAAGGCGACCTTCCGCTTCACGGTCATCGCGCCGGAGGACTGGAAGGTCATCTCCAACGCGGCCGCCGAGTCCAGCGAGGCGACGCCGGAGGGCGCGGTCCGGCACGTGTTCGAGACCACCAAGCCGATGTCGACGTACGTGACCGCGCTGGTGGCCGGCCCGTACGCGGAATGGCGCGACGAGTACAGCGACGAGCACACCACCATCCCGCTCGGCATCTACTGCCGCTCGTCGCTCGCCGAGCACATGGACGCCGAGCGGCTGTTCACCGAGACCAAGCAGGGCTTCGACTTCTACCACCGCAACTTCGGCGTGCCCTACCCGTTCGGCAAGTACGACCAGTGCTTCGTGCCGGAGTTCAACGCGGGCGCCATGGAGAACGCGGGCTGCGTGACCTTCCTCGAGGACTACGTGTTCCGGAGCAGGGTCACCCGGTACGCCTACGAGCGGCGCTGCGAGACCGTGCTGCACGAGATGGCGCACATGTGGTTCGGCGACCTCGTCACCATGCGGTGGTGGAACGACCTGTGGCTGAACGAGTCGTTCGCGACGTTCGCGTCGGTGCTCGCGCAGGCGGGCGCGACCGAGTACGAGCACGCGTGGACCAGCTTCGCGAACATCGAGAAGTCGTGGGCCTACCGGCAGGACCAGCTGCCCTCGACGCACCCGGTCGCGGCGGACATCCCCGACCTGCAGGCGGTCGAGGTCAACTTCGACGGCATCACCTACGCCAAGGGCGCTTCCGTGCTGAAGCAGCTCGTCGCGTACGTCGGGCAGGAGCACTTCCTGTCCGGGCTGCGGGTGTACTTCGCGAAGCACGCATGGGGCAACGCGACCCTGGCCGACCTGCTCGCGGCGCTGGAGGAGGCGTCAGGGCGCGACCTGTCGTGGTGGAGCGCGCAGTGGCTGGAGACGACCGGCCTGAACCCGCTTCGGCCGTCGTTCGAGGTCGACGCGGACGGCAAGTTCACGTCGTTCGCGATCACGCAGGGCGGGGCGAAGCCGGGTGCCGGTGAGCTGCGCACGCACCGGGTGGCCGTCGGCGTGTACGACGACTCCGTCGACGGCGCTGACGGCAAGCTGGTGCGCACCCACCGCGTCGAGCTGGACGTGACCGGTGAGCACACCGACGTGCCGGAGCTGGTGGGTGTCGCGCGCGGCAAGCTCGTGCTGGTCAACGACGACGACCTGAGCTACTGCACGATGCGGCTCGACCCGGACTCGCTCGCGACGCTCGTGGACCGGATCGGTGACATCGCCGAGCCGCTGCCGCGCACGCTGTGCTGGTCGGCGGCGTGGGAGATGACCCGCGAGGCCGAGCTGAAGGCGCGTGACTTCGTGACGCTCGTCGCGCAGGGGCTGCCCGCCGAGACCGAGGTCGGCGTCGTGCAGCGGCTGCTGATGCAGGCGCAGACGGCGATCAACTCCTACGCCGACCCGGCGTGGGCGCCGGAGGGCTGGCGGCTGTTCACCGACCGGCTGTTCGCCCTGGCCTCGGATCCGGCGACCGAGTCGGACCAGCAGCTGGCGTTGGTGAACGCGCTGAGCGGGTCGGTCCTGGAGGCCGACCAGCTGGCCGTGCTGCGCGGGTGGCTGGACGGGTCGGCGCCGCTGGCGGGGCTCGTGGTGGACACGGACCTGCGGTGGCGACTGCTGCAGGCGCTGGTGGCGCACGACGCGGCGACCGGCGACGAGGTGTCGGAGACGCTGGCGGCGGACCCGACGGCGACCGGGCAGCGGCAGGCGGAGCGGACCCGTGCGCTGCAGCCGTCCGCCGAGGTGAAGGCCGAGGCGTGGCGGCGGGCCGTGCACGACGACGAGTTGCCGAACGCCGTCAACGAGGCGATCATCGCGGGCTTCTCGCACCCCACGCAGAAGGAGCTGCTCGCACCGTACGTGTCGCGGTACTTCGCGGACGTGGCGGACGTGTGGGCGCGGCGGTCGAGTGAGCGTGCGCAGCCGGTGGCGATGGGCCTGTTCCCGTCGTGGGCGGTCTCGGACGACACGATCACGGCATCCGACGAGTGGCTGGCCGACGAGTCCCACCCACCCGCCCTACGCCGCCTGGTCACAGAAGGCCGAGCAGGCGTAATCCGAGCCCTAGCCGCCCGCAACTTCGACCGCCCCTAACCCCAACCCCGCGAGTCCACCGTTCAGAACCCGCGAGTCCACCGTTCAGAACCCGCGAGTCCACCGTTCAGAACCCGCGAGTCCACGGTTCAGGACCGGCGAGTTGGTGATTCAGTGCAACCGGCGGTCAGCGA
>NZ_JBARWZ010000306.1:0-3637 GCF_049647105.1 Actinophytocola sp. | reverse complement strand
TCGCCACCGAAGTCACCACCCGCTACTTCCCGACCAAGCCCTACACCGGCCTCACCCAGACGGACACTTTTCATGAGGCAACGAATCCGCCTACGCGGGCATCTTGACGTGAGGCAACAGGGGGTTGCGGGCCTGCCTGTGGACAACTCACCCTGCTGTGGACAACTCCGACCAGTTCGGGTTGACCAGTGCGTAGATCGTCTCGTCCTCGAAGCCGGACTCGCCGGTGGGGAAGGACTCCGGGTGGGACGCCACGTGGGTGAAGCCCGCCTTCTCCGCTCCGTGCCGGGACGCCTTGTTGCTCGCCGCCGTCGACAGGCTCAGCCTGCGTAGTCCCAGGCCGCCCTTCTTCTTGTCCGTGAAGGCGCAGTCCGCCAGCATGCGCAGCGCCTCGGTCAGCACGCCCCTGCCGCGGGCTTCCGGGTGCACCGCGTAGCCGATCATCCCGGCCGTGTCGTCCAGGCCGCCGAGGTTGAAGATCTGGATCTGGCCGATGAGCTCGTCGGTCCCGCGGTCGGCGATGGTCCAGTTGTAGCGTTCGCCCCGCGCGTCGTACTCGCGCGGCCGGATCAGCACCCGGTCCGCGGGCGGCATGTCGTTCAGCCACGAGTTGCGGCCCGCGAAGTGGCGGCTGCGCGGGTCGGTCATCATCTCGACGAAGCGGGCGCCGTCGGCGTCGGTGTGCGGGCGCAGCCGCAGGCGGTCGGTCTCGACGGTCGGGGGGACGTGCCACTCGTACTTGTGCTCGCGGGTGTCGTCCCCGCGGAGCGAGCCGCACCACGCGTCGTGGCGTTCGCCGCGCTGTGCGAGGAACTTCGACACCTTGCCGTCGTAGGAGAAGCCGTTCGCCCACGCCACTCGCCACGACGCCCAGTTGCCGACGTACGCGTACCAGACGACCAGTTCGATCTCCGGCTGTCTGAAACCCCAGTCCAGGATCAGCTTCACCGCCCGGCTGCACACGCCGTGCCCGCGCACGCCAGGGTGCAGACCGAACGCGATCTCGGCGAGCCCGCCCTCCATCGGCCGCAGCGAGATCGACCCCGAGAACCGGCGCACCCCGTCCGCGTGCGGCGCCTCGATGGCAAACCCCAGATCCTTCCTGGTCAGCCAGCCCGACGGCACGATCTCGGTGACGAACCCGACGGCCTCCTCGCGGCCGTACGGCACCGGCACCGTCGTCCACCTGATCGACTCCGGATCGGTGCACTGCGCGAGCACCTCGTCCACATCGGACAGCGCATGGGCACGCAGCGTGATCTCGCCGTCGGTGAGCGTGGGGACGTCATCTGGGAACGAGAAGGCCATCGCACCATCGTCGGCGGCCGGGCCCTCCTGTGCAATCCGGTTACCCCGCCGACGTTAGGAAACCCTTACCTGAATTGCATTTTGATAGGCTTGCCTAATTAATTTGGAAATTGCTACTTACCACTGTGCTGCGTATTATTTGAATCATGTCGAAGTTCAACACCATGCTGCAAGAGCAGATCCGAAACGAGTTCACCGCGTCCCAGCAGTACGTCGCGCTTGCCGTGTGGTTCGACGGCCAGGACCTGCCGCAACTCGCCAAGCACTTCTACCGGCAGTCACTGGAGGAGCGCAACCACGCGATGATGATCGTGCAATACCTGCTCGACAACGACCTCCAGCCCGACATTCCCGCCGTGGACGAGGTGCGGAACAATTTCTCCGAGTCGGTGGAACTGGTCACGCTCGCGCTCAAGCAGGAGAAGGACGTCACCGAGGAGATCATCAAGCTCGCCAAGGTCGCCCGCGACGAGGACGACTACAAGGGCGAGCAGTTCATGCAGTGGTTCCTCAAGGAGCAGGTCGAGGAGGTGGCCCAGATGACCACGTTGCTCAACGTGATCCGCCGGGCCAACGGCAACCTGTTCGACGTCGAGAACTACCTGGCACGCGAGTCCGTCGGCGAGCAGGGCGACGACCCGCTCGCCCCGCACGCGGCGGGTGGCTCGCTCTAGGGAAAACAGGGCTCCGCCGCGGTCTGCATCGTGGTCCGCACGATCTCGTCCGTGCCGATGTCGACGATCAGGCGGAAGGTCGCGCCGGCATTCCCTGGCACCAACACGATCGCGTAGCGGTTGGCCAGCGTGAACTCCACATTGAGGTCCGGGTACACGGCCGCGGCCTGCTCGACCGTCCACCCCGGACCGACGCCCTCCGGTGTCTGCGAGATGAGCGGCATGATCGCGGCCACGGCTTCGCCGCGGAAATACACCCGGCCGACGTTCGCGCCGTCCTCGAGCAGTTCGTACTCGGAGCAGTCGCCGTACTGCCCCGTCGACAACCCGACCATGCCGGTGGCCTCCGCCTGCGCCCTGGGCTGGCCCAGCTGGACCGCGCGGTACCCGGTCGGGCCGAGGACCGGGTGGTCGAGGTGCGGCGGCGGCGCCGCGGTCGGCGTGCTCGGCCCCGGGTTCTCCCCCTCATCGCGGGTGGCAGGCGGCTGCCCGGCACCACCGCCGGTGGTGCCCCTCGGCACGGCCTGTGACGTCGAGATCGGCACGGACGAACTGGTGGCCGACGTGGTCGTGGTCGACGTGGGGGTGTGCTTGTAGCGGTTGGCGGGCGGCATCGCGTCGGGGTTTCCTCCCGCCAGCACGACACCGGCCATCACCGCGGCCACGACCGCGAGCGCGCCGCTCGCCGAGACCGCCACGATCCGGCGCCTGCGCACCCGCCGGGCGCCTGCCACGATCGCCTCGCTGGCGCCGGGACGCGCGGAGACCTCGAGTCGTTCGTCGGCGAACAGCCGCCGCAACTGGTCGTCGAGGTCCATCACGCACCTCCCACCGACGTGCCGAGCCGAGCCCGCAGGGTAGCCATCGCCTTGCTGGACTGGCTTTTCACGGTGCCGCGGCTGACCCCGAGCGCGGCCGCGATGTCCGCCTCCGACAGGTCGTCGTAGTAACGCATGACCATCACCGCGCGCTGCCGTGGCGGCAGGCCGCGCAACGCCTCCCACAGGGGTTCGTTGTCGAACGGGTCGGGCTCCGCCTCGGCGGGCCGGTCGGGCAGGTCGGCGATCAGGTTCTCCCGCCGCGTCCGCCGCCACCGGCTGATGTTCGTGTTCGCCATGGCCTTGCGGGCGTAGGCGACCGGGTCGCCGGTCTTGCGCGCCACAGACGACCACCGCGAACCGAGCTTCTCGAGCACGGTCTGTACGAGGTCGGCGGCATCGTGCGGGTTGCCGGTCAGCATGTGGCCGTACCGGAGCAGCCCAGGCAGCGCCTGCCGCACGAACTCCGAGAAATCCTCCACCGCAGAGGCTCCCCTCCCCCTGTCCAGAGTCACACGCCAGGGACCGGCAACCGGTTCCAGCGTGGACATGGCATGCCTCCTCCCGTCACTCATGGACAGCAGGAACACGCCCCCAGGACGCCCGAGGTTGCCTCGCCGTTGCGGCGGATGCGCATCGTCCGCGCACGTTCAGCCCGCGAAAAGCCGAACCGCCCCCCAGGACAGTCGCGTAGGCAGCCCCCACCCGAACCCGGCAGGGTTCCGTCAAAGTCGTTTGTGCTGGTCATGTGGTGATTCCGAGTAGCTGTAGTGGTCGGGTGGGGTCGCGGGTCATGCGGCGGAGTCCTGCCGCGATGTTGGTGTATCCGGCGTGGCG
>NZ_JBARWZ010000305.1:0-38335 GCF_049647105.1 Actinophytocola sp. | reverse complement strand
CCCCGACCCCGCCGCGCGGGCCGACCGGCTGTTCCGGCTGGCCGTGGCGGGCCTGGCCCCGCAGCGCTGAACGAGAGGGCGCGCGAATAGGGCATGGCGGCGCCCGCCGCGCCGCCGCGGCCCCTGGCGGCACCGCCAGGAACCACCTCGATCACGACGGGCATCCACCGACCCTGTTCGCGCGCCCTCTTACCCGTCCGTCGCCGCGGCCACCGGGATGTCGTTGGCCGCCGCCCATGTCGCGATGTCCTGGTGCTGGATGGCCGCCGACATCAGGTCCGGGAACTTGTCCGGCGTGCACGCGAACGCGGGAATGCCCATCGCCGCCAGTGCCGCCGCGTTGTCGTGGTCGTACGCGGGGGCGCCGTCGTCGCTCAGTGCCAGCAGGCACACCACCTGCACCCCGTCGGCCGCAAGCGCTTGCGCGCGTTGCAGCATCTCCTCTTCGTTGCCGCCCTCGTACAGGTCGCTGATCAGCACCAGCACGGTGGCGCGGGGTGCCTCGATCCGGCTCTGGCAGTACGCGAGCGCCGCGTTGATGTCCGTCCCACCGCCCAGCTGCACGCCGAACAGCAGCTCGACCGGGTCCGACAGCTGTTCGGTCAGGTCCGCCACCGCCGTGTCGAACGCGATGATCTGCGTGCGCAGCGACCGGATCGACGCCAGCACCGCGCCGAACACGCTCGCGTACACGACAGAGCTGGCCATCGAGCCACTCTGGTCGAGGCACAGCACGATCTGCTTGCTCACGTTCGGCAGCCGCCGACCGTAGCCGACGAGCCGTTCCGGCACCACCGTGCGCTGCTCGGGCTGGTAGTGCTTCAGGTTGGCGAGGATCGTCCGGTTCCAGTCGATGTCGGACTGCCGGGGCCGGTGCGTGCGGTTCGCCCGGTGCAGTGCGCCGCTCACCGCCTGCCGCGTCGGTTGCGCCAGCCGCTTCTCCAGGTCGTCGACCACCTTGCGGACGACCGCCCGCGCGGTGTCCCGCGACCGCTCCGGAATGGCCCGGTTGAGCGACAACAGCGTGCCGACCAGGTGCACGTCCGGCTGCACCGACTCCAGCAGCTCCGGTTCCAGGAGCAGCTCCCGCAGGCCGAGCCGTTCCATCGCGTCGCGCTGCATGACCTGCACGACCGAGCTGGGGAAGTAGCCGCGGATGTCGCCCAGCCATCGCGCCACCCGCGGCGACGAACCACCCAGCCCGCCCCGGCGGTCCTCCTGCTTGTCGTACAACGCTTCGAGGGTCGCGTCCCGTTTGGCGTCCACACCGGACAGTGACATGCCGGTGCCGTCGGCGTCCTCGCCACCGAGGATCATCCGCCACCGCCGCAACCGCTCACTCACGTCCGCTCCTCGTAGGCTCCGCTCACCGAAGCAGCTCCAGAATCCTAGGCACCACAAGGGAAGCGCGGTGGTGATCCAGCGTGCTGTCGTCGGCACGCACACCGGACGCGCCCTCGCCGCGGTCGATCCGGCGCACCCGAAGCCCGATGTCGCGGCGCTCGGTCGCGCTGAATTCCGCGAACGTCCTGCGCAGCAAGGGGAGCAGGTGGTCGAACAGCTCCGCGCCCACCCCGGTCGCCCACTCGTCGACGATCTCCAGCAGCTCCGGCTCGTGCACCAGCAGGGCCGCCTCGCCCGACAGGAAACCGTCCAGCCAGCCCGCTGCCTGCGTCGCGTCCGCCGCGCGCGACAGCTGCCGCGACAGGCGGGCCCCCGCGTCGGCCACGTCGATCAGTCCCGCGTCCAGCAGCAGCCGCACGGCCCGGCCCGAGATCAGGCCGGGCACGGTGGGCCGGTCCGCGATCGACCGCAGCGCGCTGTGCCAGACGTCGCGCAGCTCCGGCTGATCCAGCAGGCCGATGCCGCGCTGCACGCCGTCCACCAGCTCACGCAGCTCGGCGGCGGCCTCGTCGTCCAGTGCCGTGCACGCGGCGGGCAACCCGATCGCGATGCGGGTGATGATGCCGGTGAGCACCCGCTGCACCACCTCGGTGTCCGCGCGGCGCACGTTGCCGTACCGGCGCACCCGCGCCATCGGCTCGACCGCCGCCATCAGCCTCGTGGTGTCGTGCTGGCGGGCGGCCCGCTCGTCGAGCGCCGCGAGCACCCCGCCGAGCGCGGTGGGCAGGTCGGCCGTCAGCGTGGTCTCGACCAGCATGCTCAGCCCGGCGATGTCGGCGTCGGCGGTCCTCGCCGCGACCACGGCCGTCGCCGCCGACTCGATCGTCGTGCCGTAGCCGCTCGCCTCGATCAGCGCGACCTCCAGCTCGGGGGTCCATTCAAGGGTCCACGACTCGCGGAACGTGCCCTTGCCCCGGGACGTGTCGGCCGGCTCGCCCCACCGCACGTCGAGCAGCAGCAGGCGGTGCAACAGCTTGCTGCGGGCGAGGTTCGTCTCGGTACGCAGGTCAAGGTCGAGCTGCTGCTCGGCGGCGCTTTGCTTGAGACGCAACCGTTTGCGGGTCGCGGCGAGGTCCATCGCCAGAGGCACCATGGGGGTCTCGCGCGGGACGCGGCCGAGGATGTCGCCGACGAGCAGCTTCCGCGCGACCAGTCGCATGGGGACGTCCGAGCCGCCGCACAGCACCGCCTGGCACGACTCGAGCACCTCCGGCAGCCCGGGGTGCGGGCGGTTCCGCAGCGCGGCGAGAGTGTGCGCGAGCCGGACGGCCTCGATGACCGACGCGGGCGACACGTCGTGCTGTTCGCGGCGCAGCAGGTGCGCGACCCGCACCAGCCAGCGGCTCACCACCTCGTCCGGCGCCGTGAACAGGTGGTGGTACCAGCCGGGGGACTCGATGCCCGCGCCGTAGCCGCTCATCCTGGCGAGGCGCGTCGAGGTCCACGGCACCCACGTGGCCGCGACCTTGGTCGTGCGCAGGCCCTTCAGCAGCTGGGCGTCCGCGGTCTGCGTCGGGAACTCCGAGGGCACCAGCACCGGCGCGTGCCACGCCCCGCACACGACCGCGATCCGTTGTGCCCCACTGCGGAGCGCGACTCGCAGCACCCGGCGCATGGCGGCCTCGCGGCGGCGGGTGCGCAGGTCGGGGATGTGTCCCTCGCGCAGCGTGCGCATGGCGTCGAGGACCGCCTGGAACACGTCCATGCCGTGATAGCGCAGCTCGACCGCGTCCTCCCACCAGCGTTCCGCGTCGTCGAAACCGGCGGCGGTGGCAAGGGTCCTGATCGGGTCCATCGGCGGTTCGGCGTCGGGGTCCTCCTCGTCTTCCAATACCAGCGCCACGTTCGCGGGCAGGTCGAGGAAGCGGACGTCACGGCCGTGTTCGAGCGCCCACCGCAGCGCGACCCACTCCGGTGAGAACACGGCCATCGGGTAGAACGAGGCGGTCGCCGGTGCGTCCACCGCGTACACCAGGCCCGCGACGGGTGGGCGCATCCCGGCCGCCATCGCGAGCGGTGCCACCGCGTCCAGTTCCGGCGGGCCCTCGATCAGCACGATCTCCGGGTCCAGCTCGGCGAGCACGGTCGACACGGCACGGGCGGAACCCGGGCCGTGGTGCCGGATCCCGAGAATGTGGACCCGCTCGTCGTTCTGGTTCGGTGTCAAGGGTTTAGCTCCGCAAGGTCCAGATGGTTCGCTCCGCAAGCTCCGCTCACACCAGCTCACACCAGCTCACGGCACGCCCGGTACAGGTCGCCCCACGGCTTGCGCTCCCGCACCACCGCTTCGAGGTACTCCTGCCAGATGATCCGGTCCTGCACCGGGTCCTTCACGACCGCGCCGTGCAGCCCGGCGGCCACGTCGCCCGCGCGCACCACGCCGTCGCCGAAGTGCGCGGCGAGCGCGATCCCGTTGGTGACCACGGAGATCGCCTCGGCCGTCGACAGGGTGCCGGACGGGGACTTGACCTTCGTGCGGCCGTCTTCCGTGACGCCGTCACGCAGCTCGCGGAACACCTGCACGACGCGGCGGATCTCGTCGACGTTCTCCAGGTCGCCGGGCAGCTTCAGCGACTGGCCGAGCTGCGCGACCCGCAGCCGCACGATCTCCACCTCGGCCTCCGCGTCGTCGGGCAGCGGCAGGATCACCACGTTGAAGCGGCGCTTGAGCGCGGCGGACAGGTCGTTGACACCGCGGTCCCGGTCGTTGGCGGTCGCGATGATGTTGAAGCCCGCGAGGGCCTGCACCTCGCTGTCCAGCTCGGGGATCGGCAGCGTCTTCTCGGACAGGACCGTGATCAGCGCGTCCTGCACGTCCGACGGGATGCGGGTCAGCTCCTCGATCCGCGCGATGCCGCCGGTCTCCATCGAACGCAGGACCGGGCTCGCGACCAGCGCCTTCTGCGACGGGCCTTCCGCGAGGAGACGCGCGTAGTTCCAGCCGTAGCGGATCGACTCCTCCGACGTGCCGGACGTGCCCTGCACCAGCTGCGTCGAGTCGCCGGAGATGGCCGCGGCCAGGTGCTCGGACAGCCACGTCTTCGCGGTGCCGGGGACGCCGAGCAGCAGCAGCGCGCGGTCCGTCGTGAGGGTGGCGATCGCGACCTCGATGAGCCGCCGCGACCCGAGGTACTTCGGCGAGATGGGGGTGCCGTCGGGTGCCTCGCCGCCGAGGACGTAGGTGGCGACGGCCCACGGCGACAGCCGCCAGTTCGGCGGGCGGGGCCGGTCGTCGGTCTTCGCGAGCACGGCCAGCTCTTCGGCGTGCTGCTGTTCGGCGTGCGCCCTGAGTACGTCGGTCATCGATGATTCGCTCCGCAAGCTTCGCTCATGAGAACTCCTGGTCGATCGTGGCTCGGACGGTAAGCGCGTGGGCCAGGCCGCGCAGTACGCGGCGGGCGGGTTTGCGTTCGGCGTCGAGGGTGAGCAGCCAGCCCTCGACGGCGGCGAGCGCGGCGGGGCTCAGGTGCTCCGCGAGTGCGGAGGCCGCCAGCTGCAGGACGTTCTCCGCGTTCTGCGCACGCAGCCGGTTGATCAGCGCGGCGGAGAACTCGGCGGGCCACGGTCCCCGCGCGGCGGCGAGCAGACCGCCGAAGCGGGCGTCGAGCTTCTTCTGGTCGGTGAGGATCTCCGTGGCGACCCCGGGGGTGAGCGCGCCGATCAGCTCCGGGCCCGGCTGATGGCGGGCGAGCGCGGCCAGCCAGTCCTGGTTCCGCTGACGCAGCGCGGCTTTCGTCCAGCCGATGAGGATCTCCTGGTCCGCCTTGTCGACCAGCGCGGTGTCCCACGTGGTCAGCGGCGTACCCGCGAGGATCTGGATGAGCCAGGACGCGGCGCGGCCGAAGCCGGGCTCGCGGTGGTCGGTGACCCCGTCGCGGCGGGCGGCGGCGTCGGGTTCTTCGGGCAGTTCGACGGACAGGCCACCACGCGTGATGGTGATCAGCCCGGCGGCGCGCTCGGCCATGCGCGCGGCGCGGGCTGAGCCGGGGAGCCGGTCGAGCATGGCGGCGGCCGCGGCCCGCACCGAGGCGGCGCGGTCGTCGAGTGCCCGTTCCAGCAACGGTTCGTCGTTGCCGGACAGTCCGATGTGGAACGTGTCGAGTAGCCCGGCGCGGGTGGCGGCCTGCTCGTCGTCCCACGTGTCCTCGACGAGCGTGCGGGCGAAGTCGGGCTCGGTGGCGCGCAGGTCGGCCAGCAGCGCGAGCCGGTCGGCGCGGGTGGCGGTGGCGAACCGCTCGACGACGTCCTCCGGCGGGATGGTCGCCGCCCAGCGCCAGGCCTGGTTGTACCGGGCGAGCCACGCGCCGCGCGGCCCGAGTACCGCCCGGACGACACCGCGGGCGGCGGCGTTGGCGGTGCCGAACCGCAACAGGTCGACGACCATCGGGTGCGGCGGCCGCTGCCCGGCGTTTCGCGCGGCGGTGAGCCAGTGGAGGACGATGAGGTTGGGGCCGCCCTCGATCCGGATGGTGTGGTTGAGCAGCAGTTCCAGGAGTTGCGCGGCGGCCGGGGTGCACTCGGGGCGGTCGTCGGGTGCGGCTGGCGGGGCCGTGGTGCCGCGCCAGACCGGCGGGATCCAGCCCGCACGCCGGTAGCCCGCGGCGAGCGCGGCGGCGGCGAGTAGCTGTGCTTCGGCGCCGTCGGCAGTGACGTCCCCGGCACCGGGAATGTCGAGCCGGTCGAGCGTGAAGCCACGACGGCTGGTGCCGACGAGCGCGGCGCCAAGGAGCTCGTCCCAATCGCTCACAGGCTCACCAGCCGGTCGTCGATCTCGGCGCTCAGCGGGTGGAAACGCTCGTCGATCCACTCGCCGAAGACCGGGATCGGGTGCCCGCCGGACAGCGCGAGGAGCTGCCACACGTCGGTGTCGGGGGAGAGGGTGAGTGCCGCGCCTGTCCGGTCGACGAGCAGCGGGGTGTCACCGGGGACGACCGTCATGCCGGCGAGTGCCATGGGGATGCGGCGCAGCCACGGGTTGCCCGCGAGCCAGCCCGCCGCGCGGTCGAGGGCGGCGCGGACGTCGGTGGCGCCTGGCAGCCCGGAACCCTGGGTGACCTTGTGCTCGTCCCCGGCGAGCAGGGCGCGCCGGGGTGCCCCGCCCGGGTACAGCGCCACCTCACCGTCCACAACGGATCCCAGCACGTGCGCGACGTTCAGCGCCATGCCCGCGGCGGCGAAGTCGAGCAGCACGACGGTCTCGCCGGTGCGTTCACCGTGCAGCCACGTCCGTTGCGACAGCAGCCGTTCGTCCTCCTCCTGGCTGAGGCCGACGACCCGCCAGCGGTCGGCGAGCCGCTCACCGGCGCGGATCTCCTCGGTGCGGCGGGCCCAGCCGAGCAGCGTGCGGAGATCGCCCATGGCGGCCGGGTCGAGGTCGGCGCGGCGCCGCCACGCCTTGACCGCCAGATACCAGCGGCCCAGCTCACCGAGGAGGTGCGGCGCCCAGTCGTGACGGGCGTGGACGGCGCTGCCCATGGCACGGACACGGTCGCCGAGCCCGCCGACCTGCGCGTCGACCAGGCGGGCGCCCGCCGTGTCCCAGAAGGTCGGCGGCTGCCGCCGGACGCTCGCGAGCCCCTGGCGGACGATGTCGTGGAGCCAGCGTTCGAAGTCGTCGATGCCCGCGGACATCAGCGACTCGCGCTCGGCCAGCCGTTTGGCCTGGGCCTCGGGGTCGGGGGTCCGGGTGGTGGTCGCCGTCCTGGCGGTGCGCTGCGCGGCCCAGTCGGCGGCGAAGGGCTCCGCCGTGTCGAGGTCGGCGACGACACCACCGCCCGCCGACCACAGCAGGAGCAGCGCCAAGCCGTGTTTGCAGGGGAACTTGCGGCTCGGGCAGGTGCACCGGAACGCGGGCTCGTTCAGGTCGACGGTGACCTGGTAGGGGCTCCTGGCGCTGCCCTGGCACTTGCCCCAGACGAGCGAGTCGTTGCTGCCCAGGTCGGACCACGTGCGCGGGTTCGCGAGGCCGCGGGCCGACTTGGCGGAACCGGGGTCGGGCGCGAGCGCGAGCACCTGAGCCACCGTCCACCGCGATCCCAAGTCCGCCCTGCCTCTCCGTCTCCGGACGCCAGAGTAGCCGGGGACACCGACATCGGCGTCCTGCTACTCGTCCGCCGGGCAGTGCTGCGAGCGGCCGGTGACGTGCTGGCCGAGCAGGGGTTCGCCCACCTCGACCTGAGCGACCTGGCGCGGCGGGCGGACGTCGGCAAGACGACCGTGTATCGCCGCTGGGGCACGGTGACCGCCGTGGTCACCGACCTGCTCGCGGAGATGGCGGCGGAGTCCGTGCCGCGCACCGAGACCGGCACGCTGCTCGGGGACCTGCGGGCCAACGCCCGGCTGGTGCTGACGACGCTGGCCGACCCCCGCCAGGGCCCGCTGTTCAAGGCGGTCATCGCGGCCGCCACCTGCGACGACGCCACCGCGCGGGCACTCGCGGAGTTCTACGCGACGCGGATCGCGGAATGGGCGCCGTGCGTGACGCAGGCCATCGCCAGGGGCGAAGCCCCGGAGGGCACGGACGCCGAGGAGGTCGTCCGCGCGGTGTCGGCGCCGCTGTACTACCGGCTCCTGACCGGCACCGGCGACCTCGACGAAGCCGCCGCCGACCGGTCGGCGGCGGCGGCGGTCACGGCCGCACGAGCCGGAGTGTTCGCCGAAACTCCCTAACAGAGCGAGCGGCGCCAGATGAGTGCCTCGGCCGGGGTGGCGGCCATCTCCTCGTACTCGACGCCGCTCTCCGACTCCTCGATGTCGGCGAAGCGGTAGGGGAGAACCACGGTGATGGCCATGCTGTCGGCGTGCTCGAGGTGGACCATGACCGCGTCGGTCTTCTCGCTGGTCACGTCGCTGACCAGTGCGGCGGCCCGCAGGTCGTTCGCCTCGGCGGACATGCCGCTGACCAGGCTCGTCAACACCTCGGACGGGTTCGGTTCCTCCGCCTCGCCCGGATCCGCCGCGAACACCTGTTCCTCGCCCTCGCGGGTGATGGCCGCGCCGTACGGGTAGAACTCGCCGTGCCGCCGCAGCATCTCGTCCGCGAACTGCAGGACGGTGTTGAGCAGGCGGTCCAGGTCTGACTGCACATGTTCGGAAGTGGTGTCACGCCAGGTCGTCACCCTTCCAGTGTGCCCCTTCGTGAACCGGGGGCGGTGACCTGGTGTGGTCACCGCCCCCGGGGAGCCGTTCGGCGCGCTTGGTATCAGAACGCGCCGGCCGGAATCTTCTCCTGGATCAGCTTCATCTCACCGAGGGCCTTCTTGCCGTTCGCCCACAGCTGGTTCACCTGCGACGCCTCACTCGAGTTCGGGTAGGCGTTGGTGCACGACGTGCCGGGGCCACCACCGGACATCAGCTCGGAGCAGGGGCCCGAGTAGTTGTCCGGCAGGCCGAGCGCGTGACCGGTCTCGTGCGCGGTGACCCGGACCTGGTAGTACTGCCCCATCTGCGTGTAGTCGAAGAAGATGTAGCCGTTGCCGTGTCCGTCGGTGTAGGCGTACGAACCGGACGGGTCGTTGCCCTCGTAGAAGTCGAGCGTGGCGGCCGACGAGTTCTCGACCAGCTGCACGTTGGACACCGACGAGTTCCAGATGGCGGCGCCCTCGCGGATCTGCGACGCGTAGGTCGGCGCGCCGGAGACGTTGTAGTACACGGTGACTGCCGCGGGGGTCACGTCCTGGGGCGCGACGGGAGCGGCGGCGGACTGACCTGCGGTGAGAGGCACGATGGCCATCGCGGCACCGACGGCCAGGGAAAGGAAGGACTTCCTGATCATGAAAGCACCTCGCCAGTAAGTGTTCTTTGCAGGGGTGGCCACAAAGGGCCTGACAACCACGCTAGAAAGCGCATTCATCATCTGGCACCGACTTTCGTCGGTATCCGGAGCTGGGAAATTGCCAAGCATTTCGGCGTGTTGACACCGTTCACCCGGGGTGGTGGGATAACCACCCGAATGCCGGGAAGCACCGACGGAAAGTGGGTGCGCGCGTGCGCCACGCCACCCGTGCGGAGAATTGTCGCGAGTGTCCGCCATGGGCAGAGTTCTGGTCATGGCGAGTGAGTTGCAGCGGCGCAAGGCCGCGGTGGTGTTCCGTGCGATGGACGTCGACACCGACGGTTTCCTGACCGAGTCGGACTTTTCCGCGCTGGCCGCGCGGTGGACCGCGAACCGCGGCCTGCCACCGGCTTCCCCGGAGGCGGAGCGGCTGGCGGCGATCATGATGGGCTGGTGGGAGACCCTGCTCGCGGCGACCGACGCCGACGCCGACGGCCGGGCGAGCATCGAGGAGGTGATGGTGGTCGTGGACGGCCTGGCAGCCGACCTCGCGCCCGTCACCGCCACCGCGACCGCGATGTTCGAGGCGATCGACGCCGACGGCGACGGCCGGATCTCCGGCGCCGAGTACCGGGAGCTGATCGAGACGTGGACAGGCCGCCCGATCGACACCGACGAGGTGTTCGGCATGCTCGACGGCGACGGTGACGGCCACCTGTCGCAGGACGAGTTCGTGGCGCTGTGGACGGAGTTCTGGGTGGGGGACAACCCGAACGCGGCAGGCACCTTGGTGTTCGGCCGGTTCGAGTTGCCCCACCCGGTCTAGCGCCCGCTTGCGACCGCTGGTTCGGCGACCAGGGCAAGAGTGTGCCGCGTGGTGACACCGTTGACCGTCACCGCGAGGGTGACCGTCGACGGGCGCAGCGCGGTCAGCTCGCCGGTCGCCGGGTCGAAGTTCGCCGTGTGGTACCGCTTCGCGTCCCGCAGGAGTCCGATGTGGACGTTCGGTGACGCGGACCACCCGGCGGACACCGGGTAGGCGACCGGAACGGTCCTGCCCGCCTGCGCGATGCTCGCGGTGACCACTGTGGACCGCCCGACCTCGAGGCGGTCCGGCGCGGTCACCGTCAGCGTGTCGACGTGCGGGCGGACCTCCGCGGCAAGCCAGTCACCGGGCTCGCCGCGCGTGTCGACACCCCACAGGGACCAGCCGGTGAACCCGCCTTCGGACGGCAGGGTCGAGGGGTTCTTGCCGGAGTTGCCGTTGACGAAGTACGGCACGCCGTCGACGTGGCTCGCGTGGAACGTGCCGACGTGCGCACCGATGAACGCGGTGCCCTTTCCGCTCCTGTCCTGGAAGTCCGACAGCCACGCCTCGATGGTCGCGGCCTCCTTGCGGTCGGACAGCTCGCTCGCGCGGGCCGGGGTCGGGTCGCGCGGCGGCACGTGCTCGACGAGGACCACCGAGCGCACTTGCCGGTCCTTCGCGGCCTTGTCCAGCTCGGTGCGCAGGCGGCCGAGCTGGGTCCAGTCGCTCGCGCGGAGGTTGATGCCGGACGTGTCCATGGTGATGAACCTGGTGCCCCGGTGGTCGATCACCTGCTGGGTGTCGCCGAACACCGCGCGGAAGTTGTCGAGGCTGTTGTTCCCGCGCTCGTGGTTGCCCGGCACGTAGTGGTAGGGGAGCTGACCCTGCAGTTCCTCGTCGAGAATCTTCTTGGCCAGCGCGAAGTCCGCCGCCGACGCCTCGTCGACCAGGTCGCCGTTGATGATCAGGAAGTCCGGGTTCGCGGCCCTGATCTCCCGCAGGGTGCGGCGTGCGTTGCGCACGATGTCGCTGTCCGGGTCGCGGGCCACGAACTGCGCGTCGGACATCACCGCGAACCGCCAGTCGCCACCGGCGGTCGAGTGGATCACCGGGTCGCGCACCACCGGCTGCGGCGGCACTTCGAGGGTCGGCGGCACGAGCGCGGTGAGCCCGTCGATCACCAGGTCGCCATGGTAGCTGCTGGCCGCGACGGTCTCCGCCGCGTAGAAACGCCGCAGTGTCAACGGGTACACGGTGCCGGCGGGCACCTGGAACTCGAGCTGCCGCCAGCCGGTGTAGGTGAGGTAGTCCGAGCGGAACGCGGGCAGCAGCGTGCCGTTGCCGTCCCACACCTGCATGCTCGCCCACTCGCCCTTGCCGGTCGAGTTCACCCACAGTCGCAGCGCCTTGGGCTGTCCTGGGAGGACGAGACCGGCCGGTGCCACGGCGCCACCGGTGCGGGTGCCGGTGCTCTGCGTGAAGTCGTAGGTGAGACGCAGGCCCTGGCCGTCGTGGCCGGGTGCGGACGCGACGGCGCCGGTGGCCCGCTCGCCAAGGAACGTCCAGCCCGCCGGGTCGGTGAAGTCGGCGACGGACACCTCGGTCAGGCCGACGGTCACCGGCAGGACCGACCTCTTGCCGCGCACGTCGATCGTGACGAGCCCGGAACCGGTGGGCTGCTTGGCTTTCACGGTGTACTGGCCGTCGGCGTCCCCGGTGATGTCGAGGAGGCCGGTGTCGTAGGTGAGCGTCACGTCCCGCGGCTCGACCGGCGCGCTGGTGCCGTCGGCGTCGTAGCCGAGGACGCCGAACGTGGCCGTCTCGTCCGGATTGGACAGTGCGATCTGCTCCTTGGTGGGCGCGGTGCGCGCGACCGGCCCGATGACGGTGAGCGTCGTCTCGCCGCGTGCGCCTCGATCCTCCGCGACGACCTTGGTGTCACCGGGTTTGCGTGCGGTGAACACGCCGTCGCGGACACTGCCGTGGCTGCCGTCGGTGCGCCAGCGCGGGTCGCCCGTCGCGGGCCCGTACGTCTCGTCGTAGCCCGCGGCGGTCAGCGTGCGGCTGAGCCCGGACAGGACCCGCTCCGGGTGGCTTGGCGCGACGGTGGAGGCGCCGGACGCGCGGGTCGGGTCGAGCCTGGTCTCGACCCAGAACGCCGTCAGGCGGCCGGATCCCTTGGGGGCGAACAGGCCGAGCCCGTTGGGTACCTCGCGTTCCGCGCCGTCAGACGGGCGGTTCTCCAGCTGCGCGGTGGTGGCACCCGGCTCGCGGGCGACGATCGTGGTGGAGCCGCCGCCGTCGAGGTTCACCGCACTCCACGCGCCCACCTCGACCATCATGTTCGCGAGTTCGTCGAGCCCGAGTCCGTCGGCGAACGCGGGCTGGCGACCGTCGGCGGACAGGAGGAACATCCGCCTGCCGTCCTGGGAGAAGCCGAGCGCCGTGCGGGGCGCGGCCGGGGTGTTGTTGCCTGGGGCGGCCTTCTGGGCGACCCCGTCGACGACGAGCAGCTGGCGGCCGTTGATCGCGGCGTGGATCTTCTGGTCGTCGGCGGTGCGGGCCCGGTAGTCGACGGTGACCCGGTCCCCGGGTTCGAGTGCGTTCAGCGTCGCGGCCGAGGCGTCCCGACCGACGAGGATCATCGAGTCGGCGGGGATCGCACCCTCGCCCGCCGCGTCCCGGACGGCGACCACGGTGTTGTCCTTGACCTCCACCTCGGCGACCGCGGTGGCGCCCTGGGTGGCGCGGCAGCGGCAGTAGGTGCCCCAGAGCGGGGTGAACGCCTCGATACCGTCGGTGTTCAGGTTCGGTTTGTTGACCCCGTCGAGCGGGATCGCACCGTCCGGCGTCGTGACCGTGCCCTGGAAGAACACCTCACCGATGTCGCCGACGCCGTCCTCGGTGAAGACCGCCGACGACTGCCGCCAGGTGGGGTCGGCGTCCGGCGACTGCACGAGCTGGCCGTCCTGGATGCCCACCCCCAGCGGCGCATTGGAGTTGCTGATGTCGAAGAAGTCCCCGTTCACGGCGGCGACCGCGCCCGCCCGGTTCGCGGTGGTGCTCAGGGGTTCACCCTTGGCGACCTGGCCGGGGAACAGGTAGTCGACGGTCGTGCCCTTGGTGAGGTCGACGGTGAGGCTGTCGCCCTGGAGCCACGTCGGTGCGCCGGTGTAGGCGTCGGGCCCGTAGCGGTCGAAGGAGCGGAGCGTCACCCCGGGCGCGACGGGCCGGGTCCGGGAGTCGGTCTCGATCCGGTCCTCGGGAGCTGCGCTCGCCTGCCGCGCGGCGGCGAGGAAGTCGTCGCCGGGATAGGCGGCGACATCACTGGTGGCGGCATCCGGATCAGCGGCGGCGGGTGCGGCGAGCGCCACGGCCGAAGCGGCGGCGGCGAGAAGGGAGAGCAATCTCTTCGACACGAACAGAGTCTGCCGCCAAGGTAGAAAATTTACCAGACCCAAAGACAACCAGAAAGAAACTCCCCCATCCCAGCCCCGCAAGCCCACACTCCAAACCCCGCGAGTCCACGGTTGGGGACCCGCGAGTCCACGGTTCAGAACCAGCGAGTTGGTGGTTCAGGACCCGCGAGTTGGTGGTTCACGCCTGAGGTCGATCGAGCCGAAACGACAACTCGGCGGTTCCCGCCGAGGACTCGCGGGTCTTGAACCGAGGACTCGCGGGTCCTGAACCGTGGACTCGCGGGTTCTGAACCGTGGACTCGCGGGTCCTGGAGCGTGGACTCGCGGGGTCTGAACCGTGGACTCGCGGGGTCTGGAGTGTGGGCTTGCGGGTTTGGAGTGTGGACTTGTGGTGGGGGCGGGGGATTGTAGGGCGATCGGATAGGCTTGGGGATGTTGCTGGTCAGGGACTTTGGGAGATTGTTGTGGATGCGGAGTTGGATGCCGATCGTCGGTTGATCGATCGGGCCGGCACCGTGGAACTGCTTGCCGCCGCGTTGCGGGAGCGGATCATCAAGGGCGTCTACCTACCGGGTGAGCGGCTCGTCGAGGAGTCGATCCGCACGTCGCTCAAGGTGTCGCGCAACTCGTTGCGGGAGGCGTTCCGGCTCCTGTCCCACGAACGGCTGGTCGTGCACGAGCTGAACCGTGGCGTCTTCGTCCGCAAGCTCTCCGTCGCCGACGTGACCGACGTGTACCGCGTGCGCAAGCTCGTCGAGTGCAACGCCGTGCGGTCGTTGCGGGGCAGGCCCGCGCAGGTCGAGGACATGGTCGCGGCCGTGAAAGCCGGGGACGCGGCCATGAAGGAGCAGGACTGGCGGGCGCTCGGCACCGCCAACATGCTGTTCCACCTGGCCGTCGCGGCCATCGCGGACAGCCAGAGGGTGGACGAGCTGATGCGCAACACCCTCGCCGAGCTACGCCTCGTCTTCCACACCATGGCCGACCCGCGCCGCTTCCACGAGCCCTACCTGGAGCGCAACAAGGAGATCCTCGCCGCCATCGAGGCCGGGGACGGGCCCCGCGCCGAGCGGCTCCTGCTCAAGTACCTGGAAGACTCCGAGCAGCAGATCGTCGGGGCTTACCACAGCGCCTGAACCGCACCACCTGCCCCGGCCGCGCCTGCGCGAGCACCGGCACGTCCGCCGCGAGCACGACGCCGATCACCGGGTAACCGCCCGTCACCGGATGGTCGGCGAGGAACACGATCGGTGTCCCGCCCGACGGAACCTGGACCGAACCGGTCACCATGCCCTCGCTCGGCAGCTCCCCGTCCCGCGACCGGGTCAACGCCGGGCCGTCGAGCCGGACCCCGACCCGGTTGCTGTCCGCCGTCACCGTGTAGGACGCCGTGAACAGCGTGGTCATCGCGTCCTCGGTGAACCAGTCGTCCCGTGGCCCCGGCACCACCCGCACCAGCAGCTCGTCCGCCGACGGCGCGGGCACCGGGGCCACCTCCACCGAGGGCGGCGGCCCGCTGTACGCCTCGCCGATCGGGAGCACCGTCCCCTCCGCCAGCGGTGCCGGGCCCAGCCCGGAGAGCACGTCGGTCGACCGGGAACCCAGCGTGGCCGCCGCCGCGATGCCGCCCCGCACCGCGACATACGTCCGCAGCCCCACCGACGCCGGACCCACGACGAGGGTCTGACCGGCGGTCACGTCGAACGGCGCGTTCATCCCCTCGCCCCTGCCGCCGTGGGACACCTCGCACAGCGCACCCGTCACCGCGACCCGCGCCGTCTCGCGAAACGCGAGCGCCGCACCGAACGACAGCTCCACCACGGCCGCTTCCCGCGCGTTGCCCACCAGCCGGTTCGCGAGCGCCGCCGACGCCGCGTCCGCCGCACCCGAGGCGCCGACGCCGAGCGAGGCCCAGCCGGGGCGGCCGGTGTCCTGAACGGTGCCCAACGGTCCACAGCCGATCACCTCGATCCCGCCGGTGACAACGGTGTGCTCCACCGCTCGATCGACGACAGCTGGCAGCGTCGGCACCGCCTCGAACCGCACCCGCAGACCGGGCCGCAGCAACGCGGGCGTCTCCCGCGACGGCTCCCACAGCGGCGCCGTCGTGTGCCCGAGCAGGTGCCACCCGCCGGGTGACGGCCGCGGGTACACCCCCGTGTACTCACCCGCGACCGCCACCGCCCCCGCTGGCACCCTGGTGCGCGGCGACTCCCTGCGCGGCAGCCGCAGCCGGTCGTCGAGCCCGGTCAGGTACCCGAAACCGGGCGCGAACCCGGTGAACGCCACCGTGTACTCGGCTCCGGTGTGGACGGACACGACCTCGTCCTCTGACAGCCCGGTCGCCCGCGCTACGTCGGCCAGGTCCTCGCCGTCGTAGCGAACCTGGATCGTCACCGGATCCCCGGTCTCCCCGGCCGACGAAACAGGTGTCACGTCCGACAGCCGCGACACCATCACCCCGAAGTCCACCTCGGACGCGTACCGCACCAGCAGCGTTCTGGCCGCCGGCACCAGGTCCACCACCCCGGGCAGGGGCCGGGCGGTGAGCGCGGCGTACCAGCCGAGCACCTCGTCGGTCTCGATCAGCAGCGCCGACTCACCGCACCGGCGGACCTTCACCGAAAGCTCTCCACCCGCACCCCGGCGTCGGCCATGGCCGCCCGCACGGCCGTCACCAGCTCGACCGCCCCGGGCGTGTCACTGTGGACACACACCGACCGCGCGGGCATCGACAGCACGGCACCGTCGGTCGCGACCACCGTGCCCTCGGTCGCGAACCGCACCGCCCGCCGCGCCACCACGTCCGGATCGTGCAGCACCGCACCGGGTTCCCGGCGTGACACCAGCCGGCCGTCCGGGGTGTACGCCCGGTCCGCGAACGCCTCCGCGACCGTCTCGAGCCCGGCCTCCCCGGCGAGCACGAGCCACCGCGAGCCCGGCATGCCGAGCACCGCGAGCGACGGGTCGAACGTCGTCACCGCCTCGACCACGGCGCCCGCCTGGGCCTCGTGCGTCGCGATCGCGTTGTACAGCGCGCCGTGCGGCTTCACGTACGCGAGCGTGCCGCCCGCGACCGCCGCCATGCCCCGCAGCGCGGACAGCTGGTACAGCAGGTCGTCCACCAGCTCGGCGGGTGGCATGTCGATGAAGCGCCTGCCGAACCCCGCGAGGTCGCGATAGCCGACCTGCGCGCCGATCGACACCCCGTGCGCCACCGCGGTGACGCACGCCCGCCGGATCGTGCCGGGGTCACCGGCGTGGAAACCACACGCGACGTTCGCACTCGACACCACGGCCAGGAGCGCGTCGTCGTCGGCGATCCGCCACGCGCCGAACCCCTCCGCGATGTCGACGTTCAGGTCGATGACAGTCACGACAACACTTTCTCCTCATGCGCGGTCACCGCGACCTCCTCGTCGTCGGCCGGGTCGCGGGCGAGCCACAAGCCAACCACGGTCAGCACGGCGGTGAGCGCCAGGTACACGCCGAGGATCCACCACGATCCGGTCCAGTTGAGCAGCGCGGCCAGGATCAGCGGGGCGGGCGCGCCGCCGATCACACCCGCGAACGTGTAGGCGAGCGAACTGCCCGTGTACCGCAGCCTCGGCGAGAACTGCTCGGTGATCAGCGCGGCCTGCGGGCCGTACAGCGCGGCGTGGATGACCAGCGCGACGACGATGCCCGCCGTGAGCGCGAGGAACGAGCCGCCGCTGACCATCGGGAAGAACACGAACGGCCAGATGGCCGCGGCGATCGTGCCGTACAGGTACAGCTTGCGCCGGTTCATCCGGTCGGACAGGTGGCCGAACGCGGGCATCAGCCCGAGCTGCACCGCGGAGCCGATCATCACGGCGGCCGAGCCCTGCGCCTTCGGCATGCCAAGCTCGTTCACCATGTAGGTCAGCACGAACACGGTGAACATCGAGTACATGACGTCCGGCGCGACCCGCACCAGCATGCCCGCGACCACGGCCCGGCGCTCGGTGCGCAGTGTCTCCGACACCGGCGCGCTCGGTCGTTCCTTCCGCTCGGTGATCGCCTTGAACACCGGTGTCTCCTCCAGCCGCAGCCGGATCCACAGGCCGAACGCGACGAGCACCGCGGACAGCAGGAACGCGACCCGCCATCCCCACGACTCGAACGCGGCCTCGGTCAGCAGCAGGCCGAGCAGCGCGATCACGCCGTTGGCGAGCAGGGTGCCCGCCGGTGGGCCGATCTGTGCGGCGGACGCCCAGAACCCGCGCCGTTTCGGGTCGCCGTACTCGCTGGACAGCAGCACGGCGCCGCCCCATTCGCCGCCGACCGCGACACCCTGCGCGAACCGCAGCACGACCAGCAGGATCGCGGCGGCGCCACCGATCGTCGCGTACGTGGGCAGCAGGCCGATGAGGAAGGTCGCGACACCGGCGAGGAGCAGCGTGTGAACGAGGACCTTCTTGCGGCCGATGACGTCGCCGAGCCTGCCGAACACGACGCCGCCGAGCGGGCGCGCGAGGTAGCCGATGGCGTAGGTGGAGAAGGCCGCCATGGTGCCCGCGAGGTCGTCGCCTGAGGGGAAGAAGAGGTCACCGAACAGGGTCGCCGCGGCGACCGAGTAGGCGGCGAAGTCGTAGTACTCCAACGCGGTGCCGGACAGGCTCGCGGTGTAGGCCCGGCGTAGTTCCTTCTTGTCGACTCCCGGGTGTGTGGTCATGGTGCACATCCGTTCGGCAGGGTTCCAGGTCCCTCTGAGGGTAGAAAATCGTCCCACGATCCTGCAATACTACGTTTTCAAACTGGAACGAAATGGGGTGCGGGCGCATGACCACGGTGACCTCCAACCGAGCGGTCCGGAACGCGTTCCAGCTGCTCGAACTGCTGTCCGGCGCGCCGGACGGACTGCGGCTCGCGCGGCTCGTCGAGATCAGCGGACAGCCGAAGACGACCGTGTACCGGATGCTGAACACGTTGGCGGAGCTGGACATCGTGTGCCACGACGAGGACCGCTACCACCTCAACGCGCGGTGGCAACGGTTCGGCGGCGAGCAGTTCAGCGCCCCGATCGTCGGCACCGACGGGCGTCACCTCGCTGGGCTCACCCTGCGCACGCGCGGCCCGGTGGCGAGCGACGCCACCGCGGACCGCCTGCGGCGGCTGGTCGCAGACCTGGCGGTCGCGGTCTCGCGGCGGATCCACGTCTAGAGCGAGGCGCCCAGCTCGCGGACGACGGCCACCAGCAGGTCGATGTCGGTCTCCGTGGTGCGCCAGTCGACGATCGCGGTCATGCCCCGGTAGCCGTGCGCCGCCGGCATGTCCGCAGCCTTATCTCGGTCGTGCAATGGGTCCAGGTGTGCCATTGTGAGCGTGAAATGCGAAAGATCAGAGCCCTTTACACGCCAGAGACGATCACCGTCTACCAGGCGTACCCACCAGAGATCGCGCGGCCCGCCCTTGCCAGGGGCCGGTTCGTGCCGCCGTTCAAGCGTGAGCGGATGACGTGGATCAAACCGTCGTTCCTGTGGATGATGTACCGCTGCGGCTGGGCGACCAAGCCGGGCCAGGAGACCGTGCTGGCCGTGGAGATCACCCGCGCGGGGTTCGAGGAGGCGCTCGCGCGGGCGTGCCTGAGCCACTACGACAGCGACCGGTACGCCTCGCACGAGGACTGGTCGCGGCAGCTCAAGGAGAGCCCGGTCCGCGTGCAGTGGGATCCGGAACGGTCGCTCCTGCTGGGGGCGCTGCCGTACCGGTCGCTGCAGGTGGGCCTTTCGGGGCAGGCCGTGCACCGGTACGTGGACGAGTGGCTGGTCCGGCTGACCGACATGACCCCGCTGGTGCGGGAGATCCACGAGCGGGTGCTGGCGGGCGACGAGGACTCCGCGCGCGCTCTGCTCCCGGCCGAGGAGGAGTACCCGCTCCCGGCCGAGGTCGCGGCCCGCGTCGGCGCCGGGGGCGACTACCCCGAGTGATAGGTCTGGACAAATTGGGCGGCATTGGTCTAGACAAATAGGTACCTCGCGGCCACCCCCTGCTCGCCGCGTGCTTCGGAGGTTGTCATGCGACGCCGCCTGTCCACTGTCCTCGCCGCGCTCGTCCTCGGGCTGGCCGGGACCCTCATGTCCACGACCCCCGCGCTCGCCGCCGGGGAGACCGCGACCTTCGTCAAGACCTCCGACTGGGGCTCAGCCTGGGAGGGCAAGTACACGATCTCCAACGCCGGCACGGCGTCGATCTCGGGCTGGCGCGTGGAGTTCGACCTCCCGGCAGGCACGACGCTCGGCAGCTACTGGGACGCGCTGCTCACCTCCAGCGGCAACCACCACACGTTCACCAACCGCGAGTACAACGGCACGCTGGCGCCGGGCGCGTCGGTGACCTTCGGCTTCCTCGCGAGCGGTGCCGGCACACCGCAGAACTGCCGGATCAACGGCGCCGACTGCGGCGGCGGCACCGACCCGGAGCCGGGCGTGCCCGGGGTGCCTGGCAACGCGCGCGTCACCGGCACCACCGCGTCGGCCATCACGCTCGGCTGGAGCGCGGCGTCCGGCGCGACGGGCTACCGCGTGTACGAGGGCACGGCACTGCGCACGACGGTCACCGGCACGTCGACCACGTTCAGCGGCATCCCCGCCTGCACGTCCCGCACCTACACGGTCGCCGCGTACAACGCCGTCGGCGAGTCCGCCCGCAGCGCGCCGGTCACCGGCACCACGACCGGCTGCCAGCAGGCCGACCTGCCGCGCCACTTCCTTACCGGCTACTGGCACAACTTCGTCAACCCGGCGACCGAGCTGCGGCTCTCGGCGGTGCCCGACGAGTACGACCTGGTCGCGGTCGCCTTCGCGGAGGCGTCGTCGACCCCGGGTGCGGTCACGTTCGGTGTCGACCCCGGCCTGTCCACCGCGCTCGGCGGCTACTCGAACGACCAGTTCAAGGCGGACGTGGCGGCGCTGAAGTCGCGGGGCAAGAAGGTGATCCTGTCGGTCGGCGGAGAGGCGGGCCGCGTGTCGGTCGGCGATGCCACGTCGGCGGCGAACTTCGCGAACAGCGTCCGGTCGATCATGACCGAGTACGGGTTCGACGGCGTCGACATCGACCTGGAGAACGGTCTCAACCCTACCTACATGGCACAGGCGCTGCGGAGTCTGCGTGGCGCGGTCGGGTCGAGCCTGATCATCACGATGGCGCCGCAGACGATCGACATGCAGTCCACGGGCGGCTCGTACTTCGCGCTCGCACTGTCCATCAAGGACATCCTCACGGTCGTGCACACGCAGTTCTACAACTCGGGTTCGATGCTCGGCTGCGACCAGTCCGCCGCCTACGGGCAGGGCAACGTCAACTTCATCACCGCGCTCGCGTGCATCCAGCTGGAGAACGGGCTGCGGCCAGACCAGGTCGCGGTCGGTCTGCCCGCCGGGCCGGGCGCCGCGGGTGGCGGCGTGGTCGCGCCGTCGGTCGTGAACAACGCGCTGGACTGCCTGGCACGCGGCACGAACTGTGGCTCGTTCCGGCCACCACGAACCTATCCGGAGATCCGAGGCGCGATGACCTGGTCGATCAACTGGGACGTCAGCAATGGCAACGGTTTCGCGCGCACGGTCGCGCCGCACCTGGACACGCTGCCATGAGGCGCGCACTCGCGGCGCTGGCCGCCATCGTTCTCACCGTCGTCGTCGCCCAGCCGGTGTCGGCCGCGAACCTGCTGACCAACGCCGGTTTCGAGTCCGGCTCACTGTCCGGCTGGTCGTGCGCTGGCGGCTCGGTGGTGTCCACCCCGGTCCACTCTGGCAGCCACGCGCTGGCCTCCTCGGACTACGGCAAGTGCGCGCAGACCGTGACGGTCGTGCCGAGCACGACCTACACGGTGTCGGCGTGGGTGCGGGGCAACCCGGTCTACCTCGGCGTGACCGGCGGACCGTCCACCTGGGCCGCGCCGTCCACGTACCAGCAGCTGTCGCTGACGTTCACCAGCGGCGCGAACCAGACGTCGGCCGAGCTGTACCTGCACGGCTGGTACGGCGCGGGCACCTACTACGCGGACGACGTGGTGCTCGACGGTCCCGGCGGCGGCAACCCGGGAACGCCTGCCGCGCCGGGGAATCCCACCGCCACGGCAACGGCGTCGTCGATCACGTTGTCCTGGCCATCGGTCAGCGGCGCGACCGGCTACCGCGGGTACGAGGGCACGTCCCTGCGCACCACGGTGTCCGGCACGTCGGCGACGCTGAGCGGTCTCGGCGCCTGCGAAACGCACACCTACACCGTCGCCGCCTACAACGCGGCCGGGGAGTCGGCACGCAGCGCACCGGTGTCGGCGACGACGTCGGGCTGCCAGCAGGCGGACCTGCCCCGCCACGCGCTGATCGGCTACCTGCACGCGAGCTTCGCCAACGGCTCGGGTTACGTGCGGATGGCGGACGTGCCCGCCGCGTGGGACGTCATCAACCTCGCGTTCGGCGAGCCGACGTCGGTGACGAGCGGCGACATCCGGTTCACGCTGTGCCCGGCCGCCGAGTGCCCCAACGTCGAGTCGGAGGCGGACTTCATCGCCGCCATCCGCGCGAAACAGGCGCAGGGCAAGAAGGTCCTGATCTCCATCGGCGGCGCGAACGGCCAGGTGCAGCTGACCACGACCGCCGCGCGGGACACGTTCGTCCAGTCGGTGTCGGCGATCATCGACAGGTACGGCCTGGACGGGCTGGACATCGACTTCGAGGGCCACTCGCTGTACCTCAACGCCGGTGACACGGACTTCCGCAACCCGACGACACCGGTGATCGTGAACCTGATCGCCGCGCTGAAGTCGCTGAAAGCCAAGTACGGCAGCGACTTCGTGCTGACGATGGCGCCGGAGACGTTCTTCGTCCAGGTGGGCTACCAGTTCTACGGCGGCGCGGGCGGCGGCGACAACCGGACGGGCTCGTACCTGCCGGTGATCCACGCCATGCGGGACGCGCTGACCGTGCTGCACGTCCAGGACTACAACTCCGGTCCGGTGATGGGACTGGACAACCAGTACCACAACATGGGCGGCGCGGAGTTCCACATCGCGATGACCGACATGATCAAGGCCGGTTTCCCGGTGGCGAACACGGGGCAGACCTTCCCCGGCCTGCGGGAGGACCAGATCGCGTTCGGTCTGCCCGCCGCGGTCAGCGCGGGCAACGGGTACACCGCACCCGCCGCCGTGCACGACGCGCTGAACTGCCTGGCACGCAACCAGAGTTGCGGCGGCTACACGTTGCGCGGCGGTGCGTCACCGGCCATCCGCGGCCTGATGACGTGGTCGGTCAACTGGGACCGGTACTACGGATGGGAGTTCCAGAACAGTCACGAGCCCTTCCTCAACGGGCTGCCGTAGAGCGCTCACCGCGCCAGCAGGCTCTCCGTGTACGCCATGAGCCGCCGCGCGTCGGCCTCCTTTCCCGACAGATCGACGGGGTTGCCCCGGTCGCTGGCGGTCAGCAGCTCGCTGGGCGGGCGCTCGATCCAGTCGACGACCGGGGCCACCGACCTCACCACCGGCCGCGCGGCGAACAACGCCAGCGTCTTCAACACCCCGCGCACCACCGGACTCGGATGCCCGTCGAGCCCGCTGCGCGTGAACCCCGGGTGGTACAGCACATAGCGGGCCTTGCCCTCGTGTGCCACGCCAAGCAGGTCGTTCGCCCGCCCTGCCTGCAACTGCGCGCGAACGATCCCGTAGCCGGCGCGCAGCTGCGGATCGTCCCAGTGGATCTCACCCTTCTTCGTGCCGACGCCTGCCACGTTCACGATCACCGAGTCCACCGGCATCAGCGGCGCCAGCCGCGCCGCGAGCAGGTAGCGGCTCAGGTAGTACAGCGCGAACGTGTACTCCAGCCCGTCGGCCGTCTCGGTCCTGCGTGGCATCGGGCGGTTGGCGAACAGTGTCAGCGCGTCCACCCGAGGGTGCCGGTCCGCGATCTCCGCCGCCACCCGCTCGACCTCCGCGATCGACGACAGGTCCGCGGCGAGGAACCGCACCGACGACGGCAGGTCCCGCCGCGTGCGGCCGATCACCGTCACCTCGTCACCACGCGCGGCGCGGGCCAGTGCCGTCGCGCGGCCCATGCCGGTGGTGCCGCCGGCCACGATCACGATCTTCGAAGTCATGGCACCATCGTGGGAGACCCGCCACGACGGCGAAAGAAGGCAGTTCGATGTCAGCAACGCACACGGATGTGCCCTCCGTGCTCGCGCACGAGCTGCCCCGCCCGGTCCCGCAGGCCGAGCTGGACGCGTGCCCGGTGAGCGACGTGTTCCGCCGCCTCGGCGACCGGTGGAGCATGCTCGTGATCATCCTGCTCGGCGGCCGCACCCACCGCTACAACGAGCTGCACCGCGCCATCGAGGGCATCAGCCAGCGCATGCTCACCCGCACCCTGCGCACTCTCGAGGCGGACGGGCTGGTCACGCGCACCGTGCACCCCACCGTCCCGCCGAGCGTCGAGTACGGCCTCACCGAACGCGGCCGCTCACTCCTCGTGCCGGTCTCCGCACTCGCCGACTGGGCCGTAGAGCACGCGGGACAGTCCTAGAACCCCTCCGGCAGGCGCGGCACGTAGTCCGCCTCCAGCCGCGCCAGTTCGTCGTCCGACAGGCGCAGGTCCACGGCCGCGACCGCCTCGCTCAGGTGGTGCGGCTTCGTCGCGCCCACGATCGGGGCCGTGACCGCGGGCTTGTGCAGCAGCCAGGCCAGCGCCACCTGCGCCCGTGACACGCCACGTTCCCCGGCGATCGCCGCGACGGCACCCGCCACCCGCCGGTCCGCGGCCTCGGCCTGCCGGTACAGGGTGCTGCCGAAGTCGTCGTTCGCCGACCGCCCGGTGGTCGCGTCCCAGTCGCGGGTCAGCCTGCCGCGCGCGAGCGGGCTCCACGGCAGCACGCCGACGCCCTGGTCCGCGCAGTACGGCAGCATCTCGCGCTCTTCCTCGCGCATGACCAGGTTGTACTGGTTCTGCATGGACACGAAGCGGGTCCAGCCGTTGAGGTCGGCCGCGTGCTGCATCTGCGCGAACTGCCACGTCCACATCGACGACGCGCCGAGGTAACGGACCTTGCCCGACCGCACCACGTCGTCGAGCGCCTCCATGGTCTCCTCGATCGGGACGTTCGGGTCGAAGCGGTGGATCTGGTACAGGTCAACGTAGTCCGTGCGGAGGCGGACCAGGCTGTCGTCGAGCTGTGCGAGGATCGCCGCCCGCGAAAGGCCGGCGCCCTTGGGGCCGGAACCCATGCGCCCGTTGACCTTCGTCGCGATGACGACCTCGTCGCGCCGCGCGAGGTCGTTGAGCAGCGTGCCGGTGATCTCCTCGCTGCCGCCAGCACTGTAGACGTTCGCCGTGTCGAAGGTCGTCACGCCCGCCTCGATGGCGGCGCGGAAGAACGGCCGGGACTCCTCGAGGCCGAGCGTCCAGTCGTGGCTGCCTCGGTCGGGTGGCCCGAAGCTCATGCACCCGAGGACCACTGTGGACACTTCAAGCCCGGACCGGCCGAGTCGCCTGTACTCCATGCCGACGACGGTACGCGTGTCCGATGGCCTGTCGGCAACGGCACATCGGGCACTATGCCGCGCGCACCCGGCTCCGGTACAGCAGCCACACGAAGTACGGCGCACCGATGATCGCCGTCATCAGGCCCGCGGGGAGCTGCCCCGGCGCGATCACCGAGCGCCCGATCGTGTCCGCGGCACACACGAGAATCCCGCCAAGCAGAGCCGCCACCGGCAGCATCCGCGCATGCCGCCGCCCCACGATCGCGCGTGCCGCGTGGGGAGCCACCAGACCGACGAACGCGATCACGCCCACCCCGGCCACCGCGGCACCGGTCAGCAGTACCGCGCACGTCAGCAGCAGCAACCGGGACCGTGGCACATGCACACCCAGCACGCGTGGCGTCTCGTTGTCCACCGACAGCAGGTCCAGTTCGCCGCGTGCCCGGATGAGCACCGGCACGACGATCAGCACCGCCAGCGCCATCGGCACCAGGTGCTCGAACGCCCGGCCGTACGTCGACCCGCCGAGCCACGTCAGTGCCTTCGTCTCGTTCCACGGGTCCGACAGCGTGATCAGCAACGTCACCAGCGCCTGCGTACCGGCCTGCACGCCGAACCCGATCAGCACCAGCCGCTCGCTCGCGAACCCGCCCCGCGCCGCCAGCGTGAACACCAGGATCATCGCCAGCGCCGCGCCGAGCCCCGCCGCGCCGGCCTGCGTCCAGAACCCCACGCCGGGGAGGAGCGTGATCACCGTGACCGCCCCGAGTCCCGCGCCGCCGGACACCCCGATGATTCCCGGCTCCGCCAACGGGTTGCGGGCCACCGCCTGGATCACCGCGCCCGCGAGCGCCAGTGACGCGCCGGCCAGCAGCGCCGCGACCACGCGTGGTGCCCGGTTCTCCATGACGTTCGTGACGATCGGACCGGCCTGGCCGGTCGCCCAGTTGAGCACGTCGCCCATCAGCAGCTTCGTGTCGCCCATCAGGACAGAGACCGCCACCGCGCCGACCGCCATGACCACGAGCACGCCGAGGATCAGGCGGAACCGGCCAGCCCCGACACCGCCGCGCGCGCCGGCGGCCGGGGGTTCCGCGGTCGCCCCCGTGACGCGGATGTTGCGGGCGAGCACCATCAGGAAGATCGCGCCGAGGATCGTCGTCACCACGCCGGTCGGCACCTCGAGCGCGCTCTGCGAGCCGATCGCCGCACGCAGCAGGAGGTCCGCGCCCAGCAGCAGCGCAACGCCCATCACGGCCGACACCGGGATCAGCGCCGCGTGCCGGTGCAGGCCCGGCACGGCGCCCACCATCAGCCGCACCAGCGCGGGCGCGGCGAGACCGACGAAACCGATCGGGCCGGCGAGGGTCACCGCCGACGCCGCCAGCATGACCGAGAGGGCGATCGCCGCGAACCGGATCCGTCCGACGTGGACACCGAGCGTGCGTGCGTGGTCGTCGCCGAGGTAGACGAGGTCGAGCCTGCGGGACATGACGATCAACAGCACCAGCCCGACCCCAACGACCGGGCCGAGCGTCCGCACCCCGTCAAGGCCGTTCTGCCCGAGCGAGCCCGCGCCCCACGCGAACAGGCCGCGGGTCTCCTGCGAGAACAGCAGGAGCAGGATGTGGGTCAACGCGATCATCGCGAGCGCGATCGCCGTGCCTGCGAGCACCAGCCGCACGATGCCCGTGCCGCTGGTGCCCGACAGCGCGAGTACCAGCACCGCCGCGCCGAGCCCGCCCGCGAACGCGATGCCCGCCGAGCCGAGCAGCGGCATCGAGATGCCGAACGCGGCGACAGTGACGAGCGCGAGGTGCGCGCCCGCGTCGACGGCGAGCGTGTCCGGTGCCGCCATGATGTTGCGCGCCACCGACTGCAGGACCGCACCGGCCGCCCCGAGGGCGACCCCCACGACGAGCGCCGCGAACAGCCGGGGGAGCCGGGACTCGATGACGACCGCCGCGGTGTCGTCGCTCCCGCCGCCGAACACCAGCGCCAGCACGTCCATCGCGCCGAGGTTCGCCGTGCCCTGCGTGAGGTGCACGGCGGCGCCGAGCGCGACCATGGCCAGCAGGCCGGTGACCAGCAGCGTGAGGCGGCCGCCCCGCCGTACGGGAAGCTCCGGCGGAGACGGCCGCGCGATCGTCGTGGTGTCCACTGTGGAGTGTTATGCCTTCAGCGCGTTGATGGCGGCGTCGACGTACTGCTGCATCGAGAGCGGGCCGCCGAACATCCACAGCGAGTCGGGGAGGCGCACCACCTTGTCGTTCTTGACGAACGGCAGGTTCTTCCAGATCGCGTTGTCCGCCAGCGCGTCCGCGAACGCGTCGCCGCCGTCCGCCTCGTTCGCCATGTACCAGAAGCGCACGTCGCCGAGCTTGGTCAGCCCCTCGACATCGGCCTGCGCGAGCCCGTAGACCGGGTCACCCTCCATCTGCCACGGGTTCTCCAGGCCGATCCGCCCGAACACGTCCGCCACCAGCGAGCCCTTGGCGAACGGGCGGATGCTGACCGTGCCGGAGTCGACCCAGGCGTCGGCGAACGCGACCTTCTCGCCCGTGGCGCCCAGCTTCTCCACCTCCGCCTTGCCCTCGGCGATCTTCGCGTCGAACTCGGACTTCAGCTGCGCGGCCTTGTCCTCGGTGCCGGTCGCCTTCGCGATCAGGTCGACGTTGTCGAACATGGACCCGATGCTGTCCTTGGCGTCGCCGCCGTTGATGACGATGACCGGGATCTTCGCCTCGATCTGCTCCAGCGCCCCCTCGGTGAGGCTGTCGGTGACGATCACGAGGTCCAGGTCGAGCGCCCCGAGCGAGTCGAGGCTGGGCTCGCCGCGGGTGCCGATGTCCTTGGGGGTGTCGTCGAGCGGCGCCGCGCTCGCCCAGTCGCCGTAGCCCTTGATGTCGGACACCGCGGTCGGCATGACACCGAGGGACACGAGGTACTCGGCCCCGTTCCATTCCGTCACGGCGACGCGCTTGGCAGGGCCGTCGAGCTTGACCTCCTTGCCGCGGGAGTCGGTGACCGTGATCGGGTCACCGCCGCTCGCGGCCTGCTCGTTGCCGCCTGCCTCCTCGGTGGTGCCGCAGCCCGCCGCGAACAACGCGGCGGCCATGGACAGGCCGATGATCACACGGGTGGTACGCATTTCTCTCCTGAGTTGCTGGTGAGGATCAAGCAGTGGCGGTACGCAGCCGGGCGTCGTTGAACCGGCCGACCGCGCGGGTGTGGATGCGCCCGTCGACCGGGTCGACGTCGACGTCCACCCGGATGCCGTACGCACGGGTGAGGTTCGCGGTGGTGAGCACGTCCGCGACGGAGCCCTCCGCGGTGACGCGGCCGTTCTCGAGCAGCAGCAGGCGATCGGCGATGGCGGCGGCCTGGTCGAGGTCGTGCAGCACCACGCCGACCCCGACCCCGTGCTCGTCGGCGAGGTCGCGGATCACGTCGAGGATCTCGACCTGGTAGCGAAGATCGAGGAAGGTGGTCGGCTCGTCGAGCAGCAGCAGCGCGGTGTCCTGGGCAAGGCAGCTCGCGAGCCACACCCGCTGCGCCTGCCCGCCGGACAGTGCCTGCACCGGCCGCTCGGCCAGCGAGGTCAGCCCGGTCAGCGTCATGGCCCGCTCGACCGAGGCGGGCCCATCGGGGTCGCGGCCGCCCCAGCGGGAGCGGTGCGGGTGGCGGCCGAACTCGACCAGCTCGCGCACGCTGAGCCCGCCGGGTGCCGTCCTTTGCTGTGACAGCAAGGTGATCCGGCGCGCGAGGTCCTTTCCGGACAGTGCGCGCAGGTCGGCGCCGTCGGCGAACGTGACGTCGCCCGCGACCGGCGGGTGCAGGCGGGCGAGCGCGCGCAGCAGCGTCGACTTCCCGCTGCCGTTGGGTCCGATCAATGCCGTGACGGTGCCCGCGTCGAGCGCGATCGACGCGGCGTGCACGACGACGTCGCGACCATAGGCGACGTCGATCTCACGGGCGGTCACGCCGTTGGCGGCGGGCGGCGGGGTAGCGGACACAGCAACACAGTAAAGACAGGCTTGCCTAAGCTACAAGCCCGGGTGGTCGTCGGCACATCGGCCGGAACGGTGTGTGCCCAGGTAGTTACCATCTCGCGCATGAGCTGTCGATTTTCCGAGCTGGTCGTCGACTGTGCCGACCCGGTCGAGCTGTCCCGCTTCTGGTGCGCGGTGCTGGACTACGTGGAGCTCAGCCGCGAGACCGCCGACGACGGTATCGAGATCGGCCCGCCGTCGGGTTTCGGCGGCGCCGCGCCGACGCTGGTGTTCAGCCGGACGGCGGAGCCGAAGGCAGGGAAGCTGCGGATGCACATCGACGTGAACCCGGTCGACCGCGACCAGGACGCCGAACTCGCGCGGCTGTTGTCGCTCGGGGCCCGGCCCGCCGAGATCGGGCAGACCGGCGAGGAGGCGTGGCACACCTTGCAAGACCCGGAAGGCAACGAGTTCTGCCTACTCCACTCGCGGCTGCCGGAGTTGGCGGGGGACTAGGGCATGGCCATGCCTGGAACCGAAGCCGCGCGGCGGTGGTCCAACGGGCATGTCCATCCGGTGGGTCCTCGTCGCCTTGCTGCTCGTGGTCGCGGGCTGCGGCCAAGGCGTTGCCGAGTCCGGCAACGCCATGCCAGGTGACTTCGTCGGCGAGATCAGCTACCGCAACGGCTCGGTCGCGCCGCCGTACCACTACGAATGGCGCGTGGAGTTCGACACCCTGACCGCGCGGCTCGAGTGGACGCCCGGTTACCAGGGCACCGAGACGTGGACCGAGGCCGTCGACCTCGGCGCGGACGAGCGGGCCCGGTTCTACGACCGGCTCCGGCGGACCGGGCTGTTCGAGTTCACCGAGACCGACGACGGGCTCGTCGGCGGCGCGACCGGCAATGCCACGTTCGGGCACGCGCCGGACGTCCTCCACGACTCCGGCACACTCGGCACCAGCGAGGCGGGCGGCCGCCTGCTCGACGAGGTCGTGGCGGCGACCGAGGGCGTCTTCCCTGAGCGGGTGTGGCGGGACATGGCGGCCAGGCAGCGCACGTGGGAAGAACAGCACCCGAAGTAGTCTCGTGCTCGTTCATGCCTGCGAGAGCGAGGGAGCCCCATGGCCGAGTTGACCGCGGAAGAGACCGTCCAGGCCGCCGACAAGGTCCTGCACGACGTCGGCACGGTGTGGATGCTGCACCCGGAGACACAGGCACGCGGCGCGGCCCACGGCTACCCCAAGCACCTGGCCTTCTACTTCGCGGGCCGAGGCGGCGTGCTGGGTGACGTGGACGCCGGTGTGGTCACCGCCTCGATGGGCTGGTGGAACCCGGGGCTCGTGCGGTTGATGTGGGACCGGGGGCTCGCGGTCGCCGGCGCGCGGGAGGGCGCCCGCCGGTACGCGCAGGCGTGCGCCGACTGGGCCACGGACCACCTGACCGGGTTCGCCGGGACGGACCGGCTCACCGAGCTGGCGGAGAAGGTCGTGTCCGGCGCGGAGGAGTCCGGGCTGCCGCTGTTCGCGGGCTGGCGGGCCGAGCCGCGTGCCGACGGCGGCCCCGCGCGGCTGCTGCAGCTCGTCCACGTGCTGCGGGAATGGCGCGGTTCCGTGCACCTGGTCGCCACCACGGCCGCCGGGCTGGGCCCGCTCGAGGCCATCCTCACCAACGAGGGGCAGCAGCAGGCCCGGTTCTTCGGCTGGCGCGATGACCTGCCGGACTGCGGCCACCTCAAGGACCGGCAGGTGCTGGCGGAGCAGACCACGGACCGGCTCGTCGCCGACACCTACGAGCGCGCCCTGACCCCGGCAGAACGCGCCGAGTTTGCCGACCTCGTGCGCAAGCTCGGTGACGAGGTGCTCTGACCGGCCTCCGGCCCGGCAAGTCGTTCCGCCGGCCAGCCGGGACATCGCACCCCGCGGACACCCGACTCCCGTGAACAACCTCGCCGAAACGCCCGGATGCCAACCCCCACCCGTTCCCGGGGGCGTCCCGCCATGCCAGTCTACCTGCTGGCACTGACAATTCCGCGTTGTCGATCTTGTCTGTGGATAGCCGGTGCTGCTGTGGACAACTCGGGTTCTGGTCAGTGGTGGCGGCCCGCGTCCCACACCGCGTCCAGTGGGCCGGGCAGACGGATCTTCCAGCCGTGCGGGGCGGGGCGCCAGCCCGGCGCCGGTCGCACATCGGGCATCCGGTCCAGCAACACGTCCAGCGCCGTCCGCGCGACGGTCGTCACCAGCGAGTGGGCCGGGCAGTGGTGCGGCCCGGCGCCGAAACCCAGGTGTGTGCGCAGCTTCCTGTGCACGTCGAACCGGTCGGGGTCCGTGAACACCGCCGGGTCGCGGTTGGCCGACGCGAGCGTCACCGCGAGCCGTGCGCTGCCGGGAATCTTCTTGCCCCCCAACGAAACCGGGCGCGTCGTGCGCCGGGTGACCGTGCCGACCGGACCCGACCACCGCAACGCCTCGTACACGGCGGGGCCAAGCAACTTCCGGTCCCGGCGCACCGCGTACAGCTGCGACGGGTTCGCCCACAGTGCGGACAGTGTCCACGCCGCGAGCCAGCCCGGCTCGACGACGCTCATCGTGACGTGCTTGAGCAGGTGCAGCACGTCCGTGTCCGCCTGCGCGAGCCGCGCCACCACCGAGCCGTCCGGCCGGTTGCGCAGCCGGTCGACCACGACCGACACGTCCGCGTCCTCGGCCATCGCCGCGATCGCCGCGTTGTCGACGGCCGGGTCACGGCCCACGTTGTTGATCACCCGGGCGAGGGTGTTCCCCCAGCGCCGCAACGTTCCCGCGCCGCCGACGCCGATGCCGAGCAGCGTCGCCTCCGCGACTGTCGCGACCGGTTCGAAGTACTCGGCCGTCAGGTCCGTGCGGCCCGAGGTGAACACGTCGTCCACTGCCTTGCGGGCCACGGGGCGGGCGATCGTCTCGATCTCCTCCGCGTCGAGGCCCGGCTCGTACGCCTGCCGGAACACGTCGTGGATGTCGGCGTCCTCACCGGCGAACCGGTCGGGGTCGGACAGGACCGCCAGCACGTCGCGCCACCCGGTCACCAGCCACTGCCCCGCCTCGGGCACCCAGCTCACCGGCTCCTGTTCGCGGAGCCGTGCGTAGGTCGGGTAGGGGTCGGCGTCGAGCTCGGCGAGCGTGGTCATCGCACCCTTCCGGGTATGCGCGGAAACCGTCGGGAAAATAATGACATGCGCTGGAATGTATTGGTCCCGCCGCGTCGCCTCGGGAGTGTGTTACTCGGCTGTTGGGGTGACGGCGATTGCGCCGTTGGTGCACGGGTAATTGCCGCGCACGCCCATGCCGCCGGATGGTGGGGATTTCGCCGGATGTTCCCCGCGGCATGCGGTCCGGCGGACCGCCGAGGGACAAAGATGCGTGTCGACCAGGCGTTCAGCGACGTATCGGCAAGTGTCTTCGCCGGTCGGCCGCAGGGCGTGTCAATTGCCGAATCCATTCAGCGCGATAAATGGCCGACGGTGCCGGTTGCTGCGCGTGAGGGTGGTCCGGTGCTGTTACTGCATTTCGGTATGACCCGATGTGCTGGAGTGTGTTCCGGTATTAGTGAACATCGGCCACCCAGCAGAGTGATTTCGAATTCGCGACTACACGGGCACCGAGCTGGTCACCTGGCGGCGTTTGCCGGGTTGCCGACACCCCTGCCCGGAAGACACCGGCAGGCGAGCTAGACCGCGCCGCGCTCCACACCACCCGGAGGCGTGACGTTGAGAACCGTCGACAGCGGGATCAGCGTCACCGTCTGTCGCAGACGGCTCTCGGACATGCGGATACCGAGCCACAGTTCACCGGTCAGTGGGTCGGGCTCGAGCGGGCCGACGGCCTCGCCAACCCGGAAGCGCTCGCCGCGCTCGTCACGTAAGAGGAAGGTCACCATAGAACCGCGGGCAGGGCCCGTCTCCGCGTTCGCCACAACTACTCACCTCAACCGGCCGGGGACACCGCGTGAGGGATTCCCCGAACGACGCGGACTATGCATGAGAATTTTCGGCCGCGACCACCCGGTCGGGGCACACTCACCGGTGTGCGCATGATCCCGGTCGCCCTCGTGGTCCTCGTGCTGGCCGCCTGTGGCTCGACCCCGCCGCAACCGAGGGCGCAGACCCGGTTCACACAGGTCGAACTGCCGCCCGGTGCCGCGCCGGTCCGCATCGCGGCGGCGGGGGACGAGCTGGTCGTGGCCGTGAGCAGGGACGGCAGGCCGGGCGTTGTCCGCCACCACGACGGCGAGAACACCGAGGTCGCGCTGACCCCGGCGACCGGCTACGGCGCCGAGGCGGTCTGGTACTCACTCGCCGCCCGCGGGACCGGCGGAGCGCCCGAGATCCTCGCCGTCGGCGGCAAACGCGGTGGCGCGCACGGCAACGTCCGCTGGAGCGTGTGGCGCACGACCGGCGCCGGCATGGCAGAGCAGCCGCAGGCGTTCTCCACGTTCGGCGGCCTCGGCGCGGGCGACCTCATCGATGTGGCCCTGCCGACGACCGGCCCGCTGGTCGTCGGCACCTGGCAGAGCCACAGCGCGGGACTCGACCCTTCCGTGTGGGCCACCGACGGCACCACGTGGACCAGGCGGAGTTCGACCGGAACCACGCTGGAGAGCACTCGAGCCGCGCTGAAGTTCCCCATGGCCGCCGCCTCGCGTGGCGCTGAGGTCGTGATCGCGGGCTGGCAGCTGGTGAAGGGTGTGCAGCAGCCCGTCGTGTGGACGCTGCGTGACGGGACGGCGACCCTCACGCCGCTGCCCGACGCGGGCAGGCTCGGCAACGCAACCACTGTGACCTGCGAAAACACGTGTTCCGTCGCCGGTCGGGTCGATGGCATGCTCGCGATCTGGCAGGGCGGCGGTAACACGTGGCAGCGCGTTCGCGACGTACCGCGGGTACCCGTCGGCGACAAGGACCGGCCACCACCACCGCTCGGTGACACCCTCGTGTACTCCAATCGGGGGACTCTTCGGATTGCTACCCTCGGTGGCGGCACTCGCGACGCGGTCGGCCCCACCGGTGTGGTCACCGGCGTCGCACGGGTCGGCGACAGCATCTTTGTGCTGGCGGGACCCAGTAACGACAATCAGGACAACAAACAAACCCTGTGGCGCGCGGGTCCGGGCTGACCGCCCGATCGCGCGCCGGCCCGGGTGGTGCCACAGACGAGTCCGTAGTCCCGCGATGCGACCGCGATCGCATCGGCGTGACTAACTCGGTAAAGTCACCCCTGGGTCGAGAGGCGCTGCAACGGACTGGGGTCCGCCACGCTCGACCCGGCTGAATTCAGTTCGAAGGGCGCCTCCCACCACATTGGGAGGTCGCATGAGCAAGGAAAATGCCCTTCGCGCGCTGTTCGACGAGCGCATCGCCGTACTGGACGGCGCGTGGGGCACCATGCTGCAGAACGCCTCCCTCAAGCCGGAGGATTACTGGGGTGACCGGTTCGGTGACCACTCACACGACGTGGTCGGCGACCCGGATCTGCTGAACCTCACGCGTCCGGACGTCGTTCTCGACGTGCACCGCCAGTATCTCGCGGCGGGCGCGGACATCACGACCACCAACACGTTCACCGCCACGTCCATCGGCCAGGCTGACTACGGCCTGCAGGAGTACGTGCGCGAGATGAACGTCGAGGGCGCGAGGCTCGCCCGGCAGGCCGCGGACGAGTTCGACGGCCGGTTCGTCGCCGGGTCGATCGGCCCGCTCAACGTGACCCTGTCGCTGTCGCCGAAGGTCGAGGACCCCGCGTACCGCGCCGTCACGTTCGACCAGGTCAAGGCCGCCTACGCGGAGCAGATCAGCGCCCTCGTCGAGGGTGGCGTCGACATCCTGCTCATCGAGACCATCTTCGACACCCTGAACTGCAAGGCCGCCGTGGCCGCCGCCCGCGAGGTGGCGCCCGAACTGCCGCTGTGGATCTCGGTGACGATCGTCGACCTGTCCGGCCGCACCCTGTCCGGGCAGACGGTCGAGGCGTTCTGGCGGTCCGTCGCCCACGCCAAGCCGCTGGTCGTCGGCGTCAACTGCTCGCTGGGCGCCGACGAGATGCGCCCGCACGTCGCGGACCTCGCCCGGCTCGCCGACACCTACGTCGCCTGCCACCCCAACGCGGGCCTGCCCAACGCGTTCGGCGGCTACGACCAGACGCCTGCCGAGATCGGCGAACTGCTCGGCGGCTTCGCGAACGACGGCATGGTCAACATCATCGGCGGCTGCTGCGGCACCACGCCGCCGCACATCGCGAAGATCGCCGAGGCCGCGCGCGGCAAGTCGATCCGCCCGATGCCCGACGTCGAACCGAGGACCCGGTTCTCCGGCCTCGAGCCGTTCGAGATCGGGCACGACACCGGTTTCGTCATGATCGGTGAGCGGACCAACGTCACCGGTTCCGCCAAGTTCCGCCGCCTCATCGAGGGCGACGACCACCAGGCCGCCGTCGACGTCGCGCTCGACCAGGTGCGCGGCGGCGCGAACCTGCTGGACGTCAACATGGACGCCGACCTGCTCGACAGCGAGCAGGCGATGACCACGTTCCTGAACCTGATCGCGACCGAGCCAGAGGTGGCACGCATCCCGGTCATGGTCGACAGTTCCAAGTGGACGGTCATCGAGGCGGGGCTGAAGTGCCTGCAGGGCAAGGGGGTCGTCAACTCGATCTCCCTGAAGGAGGGCGAGGAGCCCTTCCTCGCGCAGGCCCGCAAGATCCAGAGCTACGGCGCAGGCGTCGTGGTCATGGCCTTCGACGAGCAGGGCCAGGCCGACACCGCCGACCGCAAGGTCGAGATCTGCGGCCGCGCCTACGATCTGCTGACGCAGCAGGCAGGCTTCGCCGCCGACGACATCATCTTCGACCCGAACGTGCTCGCGGTCGCCACCGGCATGTCCGAGCACAACGGCTACGCGAAGGCGTTCCTGGACGCGCTGCCCAGGATCAAGGAACGCTGTCCCGGCGTGCACATCTCCGGCGGCATCTCGAACCTGTCGTTCTCCTTCCGCGGCAACAACGTCGTGCGCGAGGCCATCCACTCGTCGTTCCTGTTCCACGCCGTGCAGCTCGGTCTGGACATGGGCATCGTCAACGCGGGCCAGCTCGCGGTGTACGAGGACATCCCGAAGGACCTGCTCGAGCTGGTCGAGGACGTGCTGTTCGACCGCCGCGAGGACGCGACCGACCGGCTCGTCTCGTTCGCCGAGAACGTCAAGGGCTCCGGCACCAAGCGGGTCATCGACCTGTCGTGGCGCGAGGGGACCGTCCAGGAGCGGCTGTCGCACGCGCTGGTGCACGGCATCGTGGACTTCATCGAGGACGACACCGAGGAGGCCCGTCAGCAGTACCCTCGGCCCCTGCAGGTGATCGAGGGTCCGCTGATGGACGGCATGAAGATCGTCGGTGACCTGTTCGGGTCCGGCAAGATGTTCCTGCCGCAGGTCGTGAAGAGCGCACGCGTGATGAAGCGTTCCGTCGCCTACCTCGAGCCGTACATGGAGGCGGAGAAGGAGAAGCTCCGCCTCGAAGGCAAGATCGACACCGGTCGCGGGCAGGGCAAGGTCGTGATGGCCACGGTCAAGGGCGACGTGCACGACATCGGCAAGAACATCGTCGGCGTCGTGCTGGGCTGCAACAACTACGAGGTGATCGACCTCGGCGTGATGGTGCCCGCCGCGACCATCCTGGACACCGCGATCGCGGAGAGCGCCGACGTCGTCGGGCTTTCCGGCCTGATCACCCCGTCGCTGGACGAGATGGTGTCGGTGGCCGCGGAGATGGAGCGGCGCGGGCTGAAGCTGCCGCTGCTGATCGGCGGCGCGACCACGTCCCGCCAGCACACGGCGGTGCGGATCGCGCCCGCGTACTCGAACACCACGGTGCACGTGCTCGACGCGTCCCGGGTGGTCGGGGTGGTCTCGGACCTGCTCGACACGGACCGCGCGGAGGCGCTGGACAAGCGCAACCGCGAGGACCAGCAGACGCTGCGCGAGCAGCACGAGAAGAAGCGCCGCCAGCCGTTGCTGACGTTGGCGGCGGCCCGCGCGAACCGCGAGGCCGTGTCGTTCGACGACACCCCGACGCCGGACTTCACCGGCCTGCGGGTGGTGGAGCCGACCATCGCCGAACTGCGCGAGATGATCGACTGGCAGTTCCTGTTCCTGGCGTGGGAGCTGAAGGGCAAGTACCCGGCGATCCTCGACCAGCCGGTGGCGCGGGAGCTGTTCGACGACGCCAACACGATGCTCGACAAGATCATCGCCGACGGCTCGCTGACCGCTCGCGGTGCGTACGGCTTCTGGCCCGCGTTCTCCGAGGGCGACGACATCGTCCTCGCGTCGGGGGAGCGGTTCCCGATGCTGCGTCAGCAGACGCAGAAGCCGGAGGGCCGCCCGAACCGGTCGCTGGCCGACTACGTTGCCCCGGCCGGTGCCGGTGACCACCTCGGTGGCTTCGCGGTGGCGATCCACGGCGCGGACGACCTGGCGGGGACGTACGAGGCGCAGAACGACGACTACAAGGCGATCATGGTGAAGGCGCTGGCCGACCGCCTCGCGGAGGCGTTCGCCGAGTACATCCACCTGGAGGCCCGCCGCCGCTGGTTCGAGCCCGACGCGCAGCCCGAACTGGCGGACCTGCACGCGGAGCGGTTCCGCGGCATCCGCCCGGCGCTCGGCTACCCGGCGAGCCCGGACCACAGCGAGAAGGACCTGCTGTTCTCCTTGCTGGACGCGGGTTCCCTGGACATCGCCCTCACCGACAGCTTCGCGATGACCCCGGCCGCCGCGGTGTCCGGCCTGATCTTCCAGCACCCGGACTCGCGGTACTTCACCGTGGGCCGCATCAACAAGGACCAGGTGGTGGACTACGCCACCCGCCGGGACATGACGGTGGAAGAAATAGAACGCTGGCTCCGCCCCAACCTGGCCTACGACCCCACCTGACCCCCGCAAAGTCCAACCAGCACAACCCGCGTGTCTAACCGGCATGACCCGCGTGTCTCTAACCGGCATGACCCGCGTGTCTCTAACCGGCATGATCCCCGAGTTCAACCGGCATGACCCGCGAGTTCAACCCGCACGACCCGCGAGTTCGACAATCCCCCTACCGGCGTTTGACGTGATTGTCGAACTCGGCGGTCACGCGGGTTGGACACGCGGGGCCGGACGACGACGCCCGCCACATCGGACCCGAGCACGGCGCCCGGCGGTACGCGGCCGGACTTCGCGTCGTTGAGGTCGCCCAGGTTCAGCGACACATGATGCACGTCGACGAGTACCTCACCGGCCGAGGGCGTGGGCTCCGCCACGTCCGCGACCCGCACCCCCGACGACGCTTCCCTGTCCACCACGAGAGCGCGGATCATGTTGTCCTCCTGGAAAAACCCCGTCGGTCCACCCGCGACAGTACGCGGGTGGACC
>NZ_JBARWZ010000304.1:0-9289 GCF_049647105.1 Actinophytocola sp. | reverse complement strand
CGTGGGGCCCGCGCCCGTGCTGCCGCCGCTGCGGCCGTCGGCCGGGAAGGCGCCCGAGGTGGTGTCGCCGACCGGCTCCGTCACCGGCATCGCCCGGCCCGTGGCGAGGGCGAGTGAACCGGTGGCGGAGGTGGCGGTCCCGGCGCCGCTGCCACCGGCGCCGGTGGTGCGCAGGCCTGCCCGGTCCGTGCCCGCCGAGGCGCCGGTCCTGACCGACGCGGTCGACGAGTACGTCGGCGAGCCAAGGGAGGCGGCCGAGCCCTACCGGGCACCCAGCTGGCTGCGGTTCGCCACCAACCCCGGGCTGCCGATGTTGCCCGGCCTCCCCGGCCCGGCACCCGACCTGCCCATGTCCGAACCGCCGTCGTTCCTCCCACCGGAGCTGCGGTCCACACCGGAACCACCGGCGGCCACGCCGGCACCGGAGCCGCCGCCGCGCATGGTGGAAGGCGTGGCGCGGGCCGGGGAACCGGTGCAGCGCCCGATGCGCAGGCGCCGTCCCAGCCTCGGCCAGTCACGCAGGCTCGGCCTCGGCGCCCCCATCCCGGCGCCACAGCTGGAAGACCTGATCCACCCCGAGGCGCCGCCCCGGGTCGTGGACGGGGCGGTCGAGCCCGCCGCACCACAGGAGCCGCCGCCCCCTCCGGCGGCCCCTGTGCGTGTGGCCACCGAGCAGGCGCCGGAGCCGGCACCCGAGCAGGATCCAGAACCGGCACCGCCCGCCGAGCCACCGAAACCACCGGAGCCACCGGAGCCACCGAAGTCGCACACCGTGGCGCCGAGTCCCCCGAGCGAGGGCGGGGCGCCAGGGAAGCGGGTCGTCGCCACGTCCTACCGAGCCACCGCGGAACTGCTGCCGCCACGCAAGCGCAAGCCGTTGCCCCGTGCCAGGGTGGTCGGCACGGTCGTCGACACCGTCCCGCCCGACCTGGCGCACGCGGTCCGCGCACACCAGCACGTCGACGTCGCGAACGTCCCGGTCTACCGGGGCGAGAAGGTCGGCGAGGCGGCGAAGAGCCGTGGTGCCAAGGCATTCGCGTCCGGCGGCGCCGTCTTCCTGCCCGACGAGGTGGGCCCGGCCGACTCGCCGAAGGCCCGGGGTCTGCTCGCGCACGAGCTGGTCCACGCCGTGCAGCAGCGCACGCTCGGCCCCGTCCTCCCGTCCCCTGACTCCCCGCTCGGACAGCAGCTGGAGGCGGAAGCCCAGGCGGCGGAACGCTTCTACGGCGGCGAGGCGGGTGCGGCCGAACCGCCGCCACTGATCCACGCCCCGCAGCAGGCGTCGGCGCACGCGCCGGAGGAGGCACCCGACCTCACCGCGCCGGCCCAGCTGTTCACGGCTCCCGCGCAGGCCCCGGCCCCCGTGCAGGCCCAACCGGTCCAGAGCCCGTTCGACCCGGCGACCAAGGCCGAGGTCGGCCGGATCGCCGAGGAGTCCGCGCGGCACGTGGTCACCGAGTGGTCCAACCCGAAGCTGGAACCCAAGGAGGGCGCCAAGTCGGGTGCGACCGGCACGCAGAACCAGCAGAGACCGGTCTTCGACCGCGCGGCCCGCAAGGACGAACTGGTCCGCCAGACCCTCGACATCGTCAACCAGGAGCGGTTCGAACAGGGCAAGGAGCCGTTGACCGACCTCGACGCCATGTACTACGAGCGGATCGAACGTCAGCTCGACGACATGCAGAACGGGACGACACCCTCGGCGACCACGCCGCAGCGGCCCAGCTACCAGCCGAACTCGAAAGAGGCGTGGATCCACGGCCTCACTGGCATGGACCCGTCCTACGGGCTCGGGCTGACCGGCTTCAAGGAGGAGGTCGGCTCCGAGAAGAGCTGGTGGGGCAGCGAGGACAAGAGACCGTTGAAACAGCGGCTGTTGAGCGGCTTCGGCCTCGCCGACACGGTGAACCAGGCCGACAAGGACACCTGGTTCGCCGACGAGCCGCAGCAGACGGACGGCACCTCGGCGACACAGCTGCCCGGCGCGCGGGACCAGGCCACCGCCTCGGCCACCGCCGGGACGGCCGAGGCGGACGAACAGCCGATCGCGGTCAGCAGGCTCGACCTCGACGAGCTGTCCGAACGCCTCTACGACCGCCTCCGCAGCAGGCTGCGGCTCGAACTGCTCGTCGACCGTGAGCGCGCGGGACTGCTCACCGACTTCCGTTAGGAGAGAAAGCAATGGGACTGACCGACACGTCATCGATCGGCCTCGCGAACCGCTTCGTCGTGAGCATGTCCGGCAAGTCCGAGTACGACCTCGGCAGCTGGACAAAGGCGGAGGGGCTCGATGTCGCATGGGACATCGCCGAGTACCGCATGGGTGACGGCGGCAACGACCGCCTCTACTTCCCCGGCAACACCAAGTACACCAACGTGAAGCTGATCCGGGGGGTCTCCGAGGAGACCGAGAAGGTCAGGCAGTGGCTGAACAAGAACTCCTGGGAGATGGAGGTCTTCGCGGGCTCCATCCAGCTGTTCACCACGGCGGCCAAGAAGGTCACCGAGTGGTCGCTGCGTGACGTGATGCCTGCCAAGTGGTCGATCACGACGTTCGACGCGGGCGCCAGCCAGGTCGCGATGGAGACCCTCGAACTCGTCCACCGCGGGTTCCTTGAGGACGAGCGCAAGCTCAGCTGACGACGGGGATCCACGATGCCGATCAGTCTCGACACCATGCTCGCCCTGACGACGCGCTTCCACGTGTCCGTCGACGGGGTGGACCTCGGCGGCTGGGCACGCTGCCAGGGCCTAGAGGTGAAGTTCAACCCGGAACCGCAGCACGACGGCGGGAACTACCAGTACGAGACTGTCCTGCCGGGTGCCATCAAGTACACGCCCGTCACGCTGCAGCGCGCCATCAACTCGGCCGACACCGCGAAGGTCCAGTCGTGGCTGCGGGAACGGGCATCCGGGTGGATCGACGCGCACTCCAGCGGTGGGGGCGGCACCGCGCAGATCACGCTGTTCGACGCGCACGCCCAGAAGGTCGCGACGTGGCAGCTGCGCAACGTGTACCCGGACAGCTGGAAGGGTCCCGACCTCGACGCCGGGACGCTCGGCATCGCCACCGAACAACTCGTGCTCGTGCACGAGGGATTCCTGTAGTGGGAGGGACCACACGATGACCGCCGCCATGATCGGTGCGGGCGCCAACCTCGCCGCCGGGGTCGCGATCGGCGCCGCCTCACTCGCCGGGGCGCGGGTGCCGGCGTCGCTGCGCTGCACCACGCTGCCCAACATCGGGTTCGTCTACTTCGACTTCAACCCGAAGGAGATCTCGATCGCCAGGACCGCGCAGCGCCGAAACATGCCATCGCCCGCGTCCGGCGGTTCGCAGGCGGCCACGCAGCGGTCGGACCCGGCGAAGATCACGCTCGCGGACGTGACGCTCGAGGGGATGGACACCAAGCTGCGGTGCGACACCCTGCTCACGTGGACCAGCCCGGACGCCGGGTTCCTCGGCCAGCTGCTGTCGGTGGTCACGGGCCAGAACCTCAGGACCCAGCCGCCGGAGCTCACCTTCCAGTGGGGTCCGCCGATGATCGGGTTCATGTACACGGTGAACATGCAGTCGATCACCGTGAAGTACACGCGGTTCACCTCCGCCGGGATTCCCGTGCGGGCCAAGGTGACGCTCGGGATGTACGAGGTCCCGTCGCTGCTCGGCACCCTGCCGCAGAACCCGACCTCCGGCGGGCTCGTCGGCCGCCGCGCGCACACCGTCGCACACGGCGAGTCGCTGCAGTCCATCGCCACCACCAACTACGGCAACCCCGGCGCGTGGCGGCGGATCGCCGAGGTGAACGGCATCCAGGACCCGACCCGGGTGCGACCCGGCGACACCATCTACCTGCCGAACCCGCAGGAGCTGGCCGACGGGAGTGCCCGATGACCCTCGGTGGCCTCCTCGGCGGCAGCAAGACCGCGATCGTCTGGCCGACCGTCAAGATCGGCAAGCCGATCGGGCTGCCGCTGTCGCCGCTGGTGCTGCCGAACCTGATGCGTGCGGTCGTCGACACCCACCTGCACCTGCCCGACATGTTCGAGCTGACCTTCCACGACCTCGAGGGCACGGTCGTCAACGACGCGGGCCTGAAGATCGGGTCCACCGTGGAGATCGCGGCCGGGCCATCGGACAGCGACAGCACCACCTCGCTCATCAAGGGTGAGGTGACCTCGATCGAGGCCATCTGCCAGGAGGGCCTGATCTACTCGGTCGTGCGTGGATACGAGAAGGCGCACCGGTTGCAGCGCGCCAAGCGCACCCGCACCTACGTGAACATGAAGGACTCGGAGATCGCCAAGGAGGTCGCGACGAACGCGGGCCTCGACATCGGCAAGGTCGAGGAGACTTCGGTCGCGCACGACCACGTCGCGCAGGTCGCCCAGTCCGACTGGGACTTCCTGCAGCAGCGGGCCCGCGAGATCGGTTACGAGACCGGGGTGGTCGGCGGGAAGTTCTTCTTCCGCAAGGCATCCGGGCGCAAGGACGCCGGTGGCGGCCTCGGCGGCGCGCTGGCGTCCGCGGTGGACGCCGTCGCGAGCATGATGGGCCTCGGCAGCGGGAAGCTGACCTTCAAGGACAACCTGCACACGTTCCTGCCGAGGCTGTCGGCCGCGAACCTCACCCCGGACGTCGAGGTGCGGGTGTGGGACCCGAAGGACGCCAGGGTCGCCGTGGCCAAGGCGGCCGCGGCCACCGGCACCGCGACGATCAAGGACCAGGACCCGGCGAAGCTCGCGAAGTCGTTCACCGACGGGCTGATCTCGCTGCCGTCGATGCCTGCGCTGCCCTCCATCCCTGGCCTGCCCAAGCTCGACTTCGGGCTGCCCGCGAGCAACACCGCCTACCTGGTGGTGGACCGGCCGCTCGGCGTCGGGCCCGCCGCGGACACCGCGGCCGAGGCGGCCGCCAAGGGCGTCGCCGACCACATCGCCAGCACGTTCGCGGAGGCCGAGGGCGTGGCGAGCGGCAGCCCGGACATCCAGGCCGGCGCCGAGGTCGAGATCGCGGGCGTGCCGGAACAGTTCTGCGGCAAGTGGTTCGTCACCAACGCTCGGCACGTGTTCGATCCGGAGGAGTTCGGCTACCGCACCCGGTTCTGGGTGTCTGGCAGGCAGAACCGGTCGCTGCTCGGGCTCACGTCCGGTGGTGCCGCATCGAAGCACACGGACTTCGGCGGGCTGGTGTGCGGGATCGTCACCAACGTCTCCGACAAGGAGAAGCTCGGCCGGGTGAAGGTCGCGCTGCCCTGGCTCGCGCCGAACTTCGAGTCGGACTGGGCGCGGGTCGTGCAGATCGGCGCCGGCGCGAAGACCGGCGCGCTGTTCCTGCCGTCGGTCGGCGACGAGGTGCTCGTCGGCTTCGAGTTCGGCGACTCGCGGCGGCCCTACGTGCTTGGCGGGCTGCTCAACAGCAAGTCCGACTTCGGTGAGCTGAAGACCGCGGTCGCCGGGTCGGGGATCGTCACCAAGCGCGGCATCGCCTCGCCCGCGGCGAACCAGCTGACGTTCACCGACGAACTGCCGCCAGGACCGCCCGGCAGCCTGCCGCCGATCCAGTCGAAGCTCCAGCTCGGCACCAAGGGCGACAAGCTGGGGCTCGTCATCGACCAGGTGGCGGGCACGGTGACGCTCGCGTGCAACCCGAAACCACCGGAGTCCAAGTCCCCCAAGGGTGCGCTGACGATCGAGTGCGGTGAGCTCGGTGGCATCACGATCAAGGGTGGCATGGGCGGTATCAAGATCGAGACCGACGGGCAGCTCTCGCTGAACGGGAAGATGGGCGTGAAGATCGAGAGCAGCGCCATCGTCGAGGTCAAGGGCTCTCTGATCAAGCTGAACTAGGGGATTTCGTGACCACACAACAAGACTTCATCGGCGCTGGGTGGGCGTTCCCGCTCGGCGTGGCGCCGCAGGGCGGCATCGCCCTGGTGCGCAGGGAGGTGGAGCTGGAACAGGCGATGCGCCTGATCCTGTCCACCTACCCCGGTGAGCGGCCCATGCGCCCGCAGTTCGGCAGCCGGATCCGTGACTTCGTGTTCCGGCCGATCAACGTGGAGACGGTCGGGGAGCTGTCGCAGGTGGTGCGTGAGGCGCTGCTGCGCTGGGAGCCGCGCGTGGATGTCGAGGGCGTGATCGTCACGCCGCACCCGGAGGAGGACGGCGTGCTGTACATCGACATCCAGTACCGCCCGAAGGACACCAATGACCGGCGCAACCTGGTCTTCCCCTTCTACACCATCCCAGAGGACGGGAGTGACTACTGATGGCGCTGCCTGCCCCGAACCTCGATGACCGCCGGTTCCAAGACCTGGTGGACGACGCGAAGCGCATGGTCATGCGCAGGTGTCCGGAGTGGACGGACCACAACGTGTCCGACCCGGGCGTCACGCTGATCGAGACGTTCGCGTTCATGACCGACCAGTTGCTGTTCCGCCTCAACCAGGTGCCGGACCGGCTGTACGTGAAGTTCCTGGAGCTCATCGGGCTGCGGCTCATCCCGGCCACCCCGGCGCAGGCGAACGTCACGTTCTGGCTGTCCGCGCCCGCGATCACCCCGGTCGGCGTGCCTGCGGGCACGAACGTCGCGACACTGCGCACCGAGACCGACGAGTCCGTCGTGTTCGCCACCGGCGCGGACCTGCGGATCGTGCCGTGCGCGCTGAGCTTCGTCGCCACCAGGGCGGCCGGCGCCGACGCGCAGGTCGACCGGACCGACGAGCTGAAGATGGGCCAGTCGTTCCAGGCGTTCTCCGACGTGCCGAGGCCCGGCGACGCGGTGCTCATCGGCCTGTCCGACCCGGTGCCGAACTGCGTGGTGCGCCTGGACTTCGACTGCCGCGTCGAGGGTGTCGGCGTGCACCCCGACCACCCGCCGCTGCGGTGGGAGGCGTGGAACGGCAAGGAATGGCGCAAGTGCGTGGTCAGCACCGACGAGACCGGTGCGCTGAACACGGCCGGTGAGGTGCACGTCCACATCCCGTCCGACCACGAGTCGGCGGTGCTCGGCGGCAACGCGGCGGGCTGGTTGCGTGCCAGGGTGGTCGAGGTGGCGGAGGACTGGCCGACCTACCAGGCGTCACCACTGCTGACCGCGTTGTCGGCCAGCACGATCGGCGGCACGGTGGAGGCGAACCACTGCGAGATCGTCGAGGAGGAGGTGCTCGGCGACTCGGAAGGCGTGCCGGGGCAAGAGTTCCGGACCTCGCGGCGCCCGATCGTCATCGGCGCGGGCGAGGCGGTGCTCGAGACCACCTCCGAGGATGGCTGGCAGGAGTGGGCGCCGATCCACAACTTCGCGGGCAGCGACAAGGACGACCGGCACTACCTCCTCGACGGCAACTCCGGCATCGTCCACTTCGGACCGGCGATCCGCGAGCCGGACGGGGGCCTTCGGCAGTACGGCGCGGTGCCCGCGTACGGGTCGACGGTCCGGCTGCGCAGGTACGCCACCGGCGGCGGCCGCGTCGGCAACGTCGGCAAGGGTGCGATCCAGACCCTGAAGTCGTCCATTCCCTTCGTGTCGCGGGTGGAGAACATCGAGGCCGCGTGGGGCGGGGTGGACGGCGAGAGCGTCGACGAGGCGAAGGCCCGCGGCCCGATCCTGCTGCGCACCCGCAGCCGTGCGGTCACCGCGGAGGACTACGAGGCGATCACGCAGGAGGCGGCGCCGGACGTGGCCCGCGTGCGATGCGTGACCGCGGGCGACGATGACACCGACCCTGGTTCGGTGCGGGTGCTGATCGTGCCCGCGGCGGCGGAGGTCGACGGCCGGGTGGACTTCGCCGAACTGGTGCCGGGGGAGGAGACGCTGCGGCGGATCTCCGAGCGGCTGGACGAGGTGCGGCTGATCGGCACGCGGGTGCTGGTGTCGCCGCCCAAGTACCGGGGCGTGACGGTGGTGGCGCGGATCATCGCCCGGCCAAGGCTGGACAAGTCCCGCGTCCGCGCGGACGCCATGGCCGCGCTGTACGGCTACCTGAACCCGATCAGCGGTGGCCCTGACGGCAAGGGCTGGGAGTTCGGCCGACCCGTGCAGTCGGGCGACGTTTACGCCCTGCTGCAACGGGTGCGTGGCGTCGACCTGGTGGAGGACGTGCGACTGTTCGGCGCGAACCCGGTGACCGGTGAGCGGGGTGAGGAGTGCCAGCGGCTCGACGTCGACCGGCACAGCCTCATCTTCTCCTTCGAACACCACGTGAAGGTGGAGGACCACTGATGCGCGGCATGGTGGCGGGCATGGCGAACGCGTCGCCGTTCATCAGGATGCTGCCCGCGGTGTACCAGGAGGACCCGTTCACGGACCGGTTCGTGGCGGGCTTCGACGACGTGCTCGCCCCGATCCTGTCCACTTTGGACTGCATGGTCGACTACTTCGACCCCTACCTCGCGCCGGAGGACTTCCTCGAGTGGATCGCGGGGTGGGTCGGCATCTCGCTGGAGGAGGGCTGGCCGATCGAACGCCGCCGCGCGGTGGTCGCCACGGCCGTCGAGATGTACCGGATGCGCGGCACGGTCGGGGGCCTGCGCGCCAACCTGCAGGTGCTGACCGGTGGCCGCGTGGAGGTCGCCGACAGCGGCGCCGTCGGCTGGTCGAAGAACCCGGCCGCCGAGATGCCGGGTGAGGCGTCCCCGCGACTCGCCGTCCGGATACGGGTGCACGACCCGGCAAGCGTGCCGATGGACCTCGTCGACTCCGCGGTGGCGGCCGCCAAGCCGGCGCACGTGGTGCACAGGGTGGAGGTGGACAGACCATGATCATGTGTAAGACGTGCGGTTTCCACAACAAGGAAACGGACGCGTTCTGCGGTTCGTGCGGGGCGTTCCTCGAGTGGACGGGGGAGAAGCTGGCCCCAGCGCCGGTGCCTGCCGCCCCAGCGGAGGACGAAGAGGAGGCGCCCAAGCGCGGCTGGCTGTCCCGGATCCAGTCGGCGTTGTACCTCGACGTCGGCCACCGGGAAGCCGTGCAGACCCCGGCGAAGCCGGGAATGCCCGGTCGTCCTGGCGCCGGACCTCCCGGTCCTCCCGGCGCGAGGCCCGGCCCGCCGAAGCCACCCGGACCGCCCGGACCACCGAAGCCACCCGGTGCTGGCGGGCCCCCGCCGCCTCCCGGGCCACCGAAGCCCCCGCCCCCGCCTGGCGCGCCCAAGCCGCCGGGGCCCCCGCCGCCGCCCCCTGGTGCGGCAGGAGCGCCGAAACCGCCGCCACCGCCTGGTGCGCCGCCGAAGCCGCCTCCCCCGCCGGGAGCGCCACCGCCACCGCCGCCTCCGCCCGGTGCGGCAGG
>NZ_JBARWZ010000303.1:0-30931 GCF_049647105.1 Actinophytocola sp. | reverse complement strand
CTGCTGTTGTGGGAGGGGCGGGCGCTGACGGTGCTCGCGTCCGCCGCGTCGGCCAGGGGCCGACGACCCGACGCGGCCAGGTACGCGCGGGAGGCGTTCGCCGCCTGCGAGCGGGCAGGCCATCAGGCTGGCGCCGCCAACGCATTGTCCATTGTGGACGCCATGACCAGCGTGCCGAGCCATGCCGGCTGAACTCCGCTTCCGCCTGCTCGGGCCCCTCGAACTGGCGGTTTCCACCGACAGCGCCGGGTCCGACTGGACCGTGATCGGCTCCACGAAGCGGCGGGCGCTCCTCGCCGCGCTGCTCGTCCGCGCGGGCGAACCCCTGCGGGTCGACCAGCTCGTTGAGGAGCTGTGGGGCGCGCGGCCACCGGACAGCGCCACAACGCAGGTGCACCAGAACGTCATGTGGCTGCGCCGCGCCATGGGTGACGAGCAGGGGCGGATCCTCGTCACCGACGGGCACGGCTACCGCCTCGACGTCACCGAGGACCAGCTCGACATCGGGCTGTTCGACGACCTCGCCCGGCGCGGGCTGGCGGCGTTCCACGACGGCGACCCGGAGTCGGCGGCCGACCTGCTGCGGCGGGGACTCGGTCTGTGGCGCGGCAACCCGCTGTCGGACGTGCCCGCGACCGAGCTGGTGGCGGCCGCCGCGGCCCGGCTCACCGAGCGGTGGCTCGACACGTGGGAGACCGCCGTCGACGCCGAGCTGGCGTGCGGGCGGCACGAGACGGTGGTCGCCGACCTGATCCAGCAGGTCGAGGTGCACCCGCTGCGGGAGCGGCCGTGGCGGCAGCTGATGATCGCGCTGCACCGCACCGGCAGGCAGGCGGAGGCGCTCGCCACGTTCCAGCGGGTGCGGCAGACATGGGTGACCGAGCTGGGTGAGGAGCCCAGCGCCGAACTGCGCCGCCTGCACCAGCAGATCCTCGCGCCCGCCGAGCGGATCGTGCCGCGCCAGCTGCCGGTCGCGCCCGGGTTCGTCGGCCGGGCCGCCGAGCTGTCGCAGCTGGGTGGTGGCTCGACGACGGCGACGGTCCTCGTCGGCGGCGCCGGGGTCGGCAAGACCGCGCTGGCGCTGCACTGGGGCGCGCTCACCGCCGACCGCTTCCCCGACGGCCAGCTCTACGCCGACCTCCGCGGCTTCGACCGGCGGCCGCCGCTGGCGCCCGCCGAGGTGCTCGCCCGGTTCCTGGCCGCGCTCGGGGTGCCGGTGCCCGACGGCGAGGACGAGCGGGCCGCGGTCTACCGGACCACGCTCGCCGACCGCGAGATGCTGGTGGTGCTGGACAACGCCCGCGACCCCGACCACGTGCGGCCGCTGCTGCCCGGCCCGTCGCCCGCCGAGGTGCTGGTCACGAGCCGCGACGACATGCGCGGTCTCGTCGCGACCCACGGCGTGCACCGGGTGACGCTCGGCCCGCTGCGCCCCGGCGACGCCACGGAGCTGCTGTCCACCGTGCTGGGGCCGGAGGACACGGAGTTCGCCGAGCTGGCCGAGTTGTGCGACCACCTTCCGCTCGCGCTGCGGATCGCGGCCGCCAACCTGTCCGCGCGGCCGCAGCAGACCGTCGGTGCCCTCGTCGACGCGCTGCGCGGCGGGGACGTGCTCGCGGAGCTGTCGGTCGCTGGCGACCCGACGGTTGGGCTGCGCGCGGCGCTGGACCTGTCGTGCGCGGGGCTGCCGAGGGAGTCGCTGTTGTTGTTGACACAGCGGGAGATCAGCGCGCCGTCCCCCGGTCTGGACCAGCTGGTCGCACTGCACCTGGCGGTCCCGCACGAACCCGGCAGGTACACCGTGCCGCCACTCGTACGGACGTACGCCAACTCGGTGACAGGTTTGAGTTTTTGATTTGATCTCTTGACTCGCCGACAACGTGGTGAATGATTCACGCAGTCACTCCACCGCATTGGAGGCCACTCATGAGTAGACGCGGATGGGGTCTTGCGACCGCTGCCGTGCTCTTGCTTTCCACCGTCACCGGGGTTTCGACCACCGCGACCGCGGCCCCCTCCTCCTCCGCCGACGAGCCGGCGCTCGTCCGGGTGCAGCTGCCCACCGAGTCCATGTTCGACGAGCTGGTGGCGAGCGGCGCGGACATCGCGGCGCGGCCCGGCGAACTGTTGGTGGACCTCGTGCTCACCGGCGGACAGCTCGACGCGCTCACCTCGCGCGGAGCGCGGGCCGTGCAGGTGATCCAGCGCGACGGCGACGGCACCGCCCGGTACAGCCAGACCCAGCGCCGCGCGGCCGCGGCCGACACCCTGCACTTCCTGTCCGCCAACTGGTGGACCGCCGACGGCACCACGTTCCTGCAGACCCTCGTCGCGACCACCGCGATCGCCGACCCGGACGTCGAGATCACCGTCAGCTGGACCGCCGAGAACGGCGCGACCGGCTCGTTCCCGTTGCAGCGCTTCGAGGACGCCGGCGAGTACCAGTACCACGTCACCGAGCCGATGGCCCTGCCCGCGAAGCCGGTGAAGGTGACCGCCACGTCCAGCCTCGGCGGCGTGAGCCGGGCGATCACGCCGACCGCGTGGCCGGGCGCGACCCCGCCGGAGCTGCCAAGCGGCTACCAGAAGGACTTCGTCGACGCCTACATGACGCCGACCGACATCAAGGCCAGGGTCGCGCGGCTCGGCCGCCAGTACCCGGACCTCGTCGACGTGGTCGACCTGCCGAACAAGACGCAGGGCTACCGGCGCACCGCCACCGCCTACCTGGGTGACCCGGCGACCGCGGCGGTCGTGGTGGAGTCGGTGCGGTTCGGTGACCAGGGCGCGAACGGCTGGCAGGTCAAGTCGGTCGACCCGGGCAGGCCGAACCGTCCCGCGCAGGCGACGTGGCGCGACCGCGTGCTGACCGTGTCGCTCGCGACCGACGGCGCTGGCGCCGTCATCTCCACCACCGACCAGATCGCCGCGCTGATCACGGCCCGCTTCCCGCAGCGCTTCACCGCGTTCGTCGAGGACGGCTCGGCGGGCAAGGTCGCGCCATCGGCCGGTCCGGTCACGATGGACGACGGGCTCGACGGTTCCGTGTCGCACAAGCCGTGGACCGTGCAGGAACTGCGGATCGGTGTGCACCGCGACGGCTCGCGGACCGGCGTGCTGGCCTACTCGCAGGAGCACGCACGGGAGTGGGCGACGCCGCTCGTGACGCTGGAGTTCGCGGAGCGGCTGCTCGCCAACTACGCGACCGACCCGGCGACCAGGCAGCTGCTCTCCGACGTCGAGGTGTTCGTGATCCCGACCGTCAACCCCGACGGCGCGAACTACTCGTTCTCCGACGCCAACTTCCAGCGCAAGAACCTGGTCAACCACTGCACGGGCAGCCAGCGCGACCCGAGGAACGCCGACTCGTGGGGCGTCGACGTCAACCGCAACTACACGGTCGGGTCGGTCTTCGACGGGTACGTCGGCGCGACCGCGACGAACTGCCTGTCCGGCACGTACGCGGGCACGGCCGAATTGTCGGAGCCAGAGGCCGCGAACGTCATCGAGCTGGCGAAGGCGCACGAGAACATCCGGTTCGCGATGAACGTGCACAGCTACGGCGGGTACTTCATGTGGCCGCCCGGCGCCTACGCCATGCCCGGCCGCGTCACGCTGCCCCGGCCATCAGCCGAGGAGGCGGCGATGTTCCAGGCGTCGGCCAAGCGGATCGTCGGCGCGATCGCGGCGTCGCGGGGCACCGTGACGTGGCCGTCGCGTACCGGCCCGGTCGCGGACGTCCTGTACTCGGCCGCGGGCAACTCGGCCGACCAGCTGTACTACGAGCTGGGCATCTTCGCGTGGGACTTCGAGATCGGCAACGACCGCTGGAACGCGGCGACCGGCCAGTGGGAGGGCGTCGGCTTCCAGCCGCCGTTCCCCGAGGCGCACGCCGAGTCGCAGGAGTACGCCGAGGGCCTGGTGGAGCTGCTGCGTGTGGCACGCGACCACGACCAGGGCTCCTGACCGTCCACACTGAACGGTGGCCGGGGGAACCGTCGCGTTCCCCCGGCCACCGGCGACTTACCGGGTATGACCACCACCCGGCCGCTCGTCGCGTTGCGGGCCGCGCGACTGTTCGACGGCTCTCGCCTGGTCGACGACCCGCTGATCGTCATCGGCGGGGAGCACGTCGCGGTGGTCGGCACCTCCGTGCCTGGCGTGGCGGTGACCGACCTCGGTGACGTGACGATCCTGCCCGGCCTCATCGACCCGCACGTGCACCTCGCGTTCGACGCGAGCCCCGACCCGGTCGGCGCGCTCGCCGCCCGCACCCCCGACGAGGTGCGCGCCGCCATGACCGAGGCCGCGCTGGCGTCGTTGCGGTGCGGCGTGACCACCGTCCGGGACCTCGGCGATCTCGGCTACCTGTCGCTCGGGCTGCGCGGCAACCCCGGCCTGCCGACGATCCTCGCCTCGGGCCCACCGATCACCACACCGGGCGGGCACTGTCACTTCCTCGGCGGCGCGACCGAGAACACCGAGGCAGCGGTGCGTGCCGCGGTCCGCGAACGGTCCGAACGCGGCTGCGACGTCGTGAAGATCATGGCGAGCGGTGGCACGCTCACCCCCGGCTCGTCGCAGCACCAGGCGCAGTTCGACGTCGGCGTGCTGCGCGCGGCCGTCGACGAGGCACACAAGCACGGGCTGCCGGTCACCGCACACGCCCATGCCACCGACGCGATCGCGGGTGCGCTCGCGGCCGGGGTCGACGGCATGGAGCACGCGTCGTTCTGGTCGGCGGACGGTGTCGACGACCGGCCCGACCTGCTGGCGGAGATCGTGGCCAGGCGGGTCGCGGTCGGCGCGACGCTCGGGCTCGTGCCGGTGCCGGGCGTGGTGGCACCCCCTCCCGTCGTGGCGCGGTTGCCGAAGATCCTGGCGATGCTTCGCAGGCTCATCGCGGACGGCGCGCTGGTCGTCGCGGGCACGGACGCGGGCGTTGGCCCCCCGAAGCCGCACTCGCCGCTGCCCACCGCGGTGCCGCAGCTGATGTCGCTGGGCATGAGCACGCTCGACGCGCTGCGGACGGTGACGTCGGTGGCGGCCGGGGTGTGCGGGCTGGCGAGCCGCAAGGGCAGGCTCGCGCCCGGTTTCGACGCGGATCTGGTCGTGGTCGGCGGCAACCCGATGGCCGATCCCGGCGCGCTGCGGGACGTCCGCGCGGTGTACGTCGGTGGCAGGATCGTGGCATGAAGATCACGTTCGCGAGCATTCCCGCCTACGGCCACCTGTACCCGATGCTGCCGCTGGCGCTCGCGTGCGCCGAGGCCGGTCACGACGTCGTCGTCGCGACGGGTGAGCCGTTCCTGGACGCGCTGCCGGTGCGGACCGCACGCGGGATCGCGGACGGCATGGTGTTGCACGACGTCGAGCAGGAGACGATCCGCAACCACCCGGACATGGCGCCGGGCCCGGAGTTCGCGATCCGGATGTTCGGCGAGACGGTCGTGCGGCATATGACGCCGTCGCTGCGGGACGTGGTCGAGCGGGAGCGGCCGGACCTGGTGGTGCACGAGATGCTGGCCATCGGCGCGGCGGTCGTCGCGGCCGAGGCCGGGGTGCCCGCGGTCGCGTTCGGGCTGGGCCTGTGGAACGCGCCGATCGCGGGCGCCTACGAGATCGCGGGTGTGTCGCCCGAGATGCCCGGCGGCTACCTCGACCAGATTCCGGCGTCGCTGCAGAACCCGGGGCCGCTGCCCGCGTCGCGGCGGCCGATCCGCCCGGTGGCGTGGGCGCCGGAGGTGCCGCTGCCGTCCTGGCTCCCGTCCGGGCGGCGGACGGTGTACGTCACGCTGGGCACGGTCTCGTTCGGTGCGGTCGAGGTACTGCGGCGGGCGGTGCTGGAGACGGCCGCGCATGATGTCGACGTGCTGGTGGCGGTCGGTCCCGAGGGTGATCCGGCGCTGCTCGGCGAGCTGCCCGCGAACGTGCGGCTGGAGAAGTTCGTGCCACAGGCGGAGGTGCTCGCGCACGTGGACCTGGTGGTGCACCACGGCGGCGCGGGCACGATGCTCGGCACGTTGTCGGCCGGGTTGCCGCAGTTGGTGATGCCGCAGGGGGCGGACCAGCCGTTCAACGCGGCCGCGATTCAGCGGGTGGGTGCTGGTCTGGTGTTACGCAACGAGGATCAGGCTCCCGGCGCGATCGGGGCGGCGGTGGGGGCATTGCTGGCCGACGGGCCGGAACGCACTACGGCGCAGGCGTTGTCGAAGGAGATCGCGGCCATGCCCGCCCCGACTGCGGATCTCCTGTTCTGAGGGTCCGTGTGGTTGGTGTCCTCGCCGGGGCGGGCCTTACGCCCCGGCGGCTGCTTTCGGTGCTGTGAGGGTTGCCAGCTCAGCGGTGAGGTTCTTGCGGGCGGCCGGTTCCCAGTCGTGGGCCAATCGGTAGAGCGGGGTCTTGGCCAGCAGCGAACGCAGCACCTCTGCCCGGCCGACCCGCCATGCGTCGTCGGGGACGTGGGCGTACTCGGCGCGTACGGCCTGCCGGTACCGCTCGTAGTCCTCGGGTGTGGCGGCGAGGATCGCGAGGTCGGCGTCGAGTAGTGCCTGCGCGGGGTGGTCGCCGGGCGGGGCGGTGTGGTCGAGGGTGGCGAGCACGAGCCCCTCGACCCGTGTGACGTCCGGCTCGGCGAGTCCCGCGGTCGTCAGGTGCTTGCGGGCCCACGCGGCGCTCGCCCGTTCGTCGTCGCCGGGGTGGCCGTCGTACACCACGTCGTGGGCCCATGCGGCCAGCGCGACCAGCGCCCGGTCCCGGCCATCGGTCAGGGCGACCGCGTCCCGCACCACCTGCCGGACGTGTGCCGTGCCGTGGTACCGGCGGCGTGGTTCCGCGTAGCGTTTTTCGAGGTCGGTCGGTGCGGGGGTGCCGCCCAGCGCGATGATCGCCTCGTCCCAGTTCACGTGGCCATAATGGCAGCATGGTGACCGAGGAGGACGTGCGTGCGATCGCGACGGGGCTGCCAAGGACCGTCGAACGGCTGGTGCGGGACCGGGTGAAGTTCAACGTCGGGCGGATCGTGTACGTCGCGCTGTCCCGGGACGAGCTGACCATGGGCTGCGGCTTTCCCAAGGAGGAACGGGAAGCCGCGATCGCCGCCGAGCCCGGCAAGTTCTCGATGCCGGGCGTCGGCGACCAGCGCTACCAGTGGATCCACGTCGCCCTCGCCGCGATCGACCGCGACGAGCTGGCGGAGCTGGTCACCGACGCGTGGCGGAGGTGCGTGCCGAAGACGGTCGCTCGGGAGTACGACGCCGCGAATCCCTGATCAGGCACGCATGACGGTCGCGATCGGGATGCGTGCCGCCCTCGCCGCCGGGACCAGACCACCCAGCACGCCCGCGATCAGGCCCGCCGCCACCCCGGCGACACCCGCCTCCCACGGGAACGTCACGTTCTGCAGCATCGGTTCCCGGTCGCCGAACAGCCTGCCAGCCGCCGCCAGTCCCGCAATGCCGGCACCGATCGCCGCCATCGCCGTCAGCAGGCCGGTCAGCAGGGTCTCCGCCAGCACGATGCCCGCCAGCAGCAGCCGAGGGGTGCCGACGGCTCTGCGCAGCGCGAACTCCTCGATCCGCTCGCCTACCGTCGCGAGGCCCACGTTGAGGATGCCTGCGGAACCGATCAGCAGCACCAGGATCGACACCCCGAGGAACACCCAGCGCATCATCTTGATCTCGCCCGGCATCAGGTCGTCCATGCTGATCTTGTTGATGTACAGGGAGTTCTCGTCGCCGAGTGCCTCGACCTTCTTGCGCAGCGTTTCGACGAAGTCGGTCGCCGTTGGTGCCGCCAGCAGTTCCGGGGTGCCGTACATCGGGTCGGTGAGCGCGTCGATCGGCATCCAGTTCAGCAGTTCGTCGGAGCGCACGTAGGCCTGCGGGCTGCTGTTGCCGTCGGCGACCACACCGACGAACCGGGGGGTCGAGTTGGCGGTCGCGCCCTGGAACCGCATCTCCGCTGGCACCTGGTACATGGCGAAACCCGCCGCGGCGGCCTCGTTCAGCACGAGCCGCGGCGCCATCGACGGCGCACCACCGAAGTCGAGCCACTGTCCGGACTGCATCCGCAGCGGCCGGAACTGCCGGACGTCCCCGGTCAGCGCCGTGACCCGCAGCTCGATCGCCTGCCCGGACGGCTTGCCCTCGTTGGGATCGACGCAGTTGCCCGCCGAGTCGCAGTTCATCATCGGGCCCCACCCGCCGCCGCTGCCGTCGAGCGGCGCCCCGCCCTCGTTGATCGGCCGCACATTCGGCTCACCGATGATCGCGTTGGTGGAGAGCAGTGCGATCGCGTCGTCGCGCCCGGCGACGGTCTCCATCACGAGTGAGCCGGTGTTCTCGCTCGACTGCACGTAGATCTGCTGCGTGCCGTCGACGCCCATACCCAGCTCGGTCGACGCGACCAGCGCGCGGTGCGCGATCACCTGGCCAGCCTGCGCGGCGACGACGCCGAGCACGCCGAGGAACAGGCTGATCATCGACAGGAACGTGCGCAGCTTGCGGGCCCGGATGCCCTGCCCGCCGATGATGAGTGCCGCCCGGAACCGGCCGGAAAGACGCATCACGCCCGCACCTCCGCCGAAGCGAGGACGCCGTGGTCGAGGTGCAGCACGCGCTGCATCTTCGAGGCGTGGTCATGGTCGTGGGTCACGAGGATCAGCCCGCAGCCGCGGTCGGTCGCCGAGCGGAGCGCCTCCACCACGATGTTGCCGGTGTCGGTGTCGAGCGCACCGGTCGGCTCGTCGGCGAGCAGGATCTTCGGTTCCCGCACGAGCGCGCGGGCGATCGCGACCCGCTGCTGCTCACCGCCGGACAGCCGGGGCGGCTTGTGCTTCGCGAGGTGCGCGATACCCATCTGGTCCAGCGCGGCCAGTGCCTTCGCCTTCCGCTTGCGGCGCGGCAGCCAGCCCTGCCCGTTCACCATCGCCATCGCGACGTTCTGTGCCGCGGTCAGGTGTTTGAGCAGGAAGAACCGCTGGAACACGAACCCGAACTCGGAGCTGCGCAGCGCGGCAGCCTTCCGCTCCGGGATGCGGGTGATGTCCTTGCCCCCCAGCAGGTACTGCCCCCCGTCCGGCCGGTCGAACAGGCCGATGAGAGACAGCAGCGTGCTCTTGCCCGACCCAGAGCGCCCGCGCACCGCGATGCTCTCTCCACTGTGGAGGGTCAGGTCGACACCCGCGAGGATGGTGCGCGGCTCGTCCTGCCCCTTCAACGTCTTCGTCAGTCCGGTGACCCGGATCAGCGGCTCGTTCACTTGCCACCCGGGTTCCCGCTCGCGCCCTCTCCGTCCGGTGCGGGTGGCAGGTTCGGCCCCGGCACGGACAGCTTCTCCTCACCGGTGAGCCCGGACTTGACCTCGACGACCTTGCCGTCGGTGAGCCCAAGCACGACGTCGACGACCTGCGTGGTGCCGTCGTTCTTCACGACCTCGACCTGCCCCTTGCCCTGCCCGCCCGCGACCGCCTCGACCGGCACGACGAGCGCGTTGGCTGCGGTCTGCGTGACGATCTTCAGCGTCACGGCGGCACCGTTGATCAGCTTGGTGTTCGGCGGCGCGGTGCACACGAGCCGCAGCCCGGATGCCTCGGACCCGGAAGGCAACTGCTCCTCCGGCTGCTCCTCTTTCGGCGCGGGCGGCGGCGTACTCCCCGGCGCCTGCTGCTCCTCGGCAGGCGGCTCGGGCTCGGCGGGCGGCGGCGCGGGCACGGTCCCGGCGGGCAACGCGGCGATCGTGCCGAGCACCGCGCACGGGAACGGCCCTGGGCCGTTCTTGATCTGTGCCGTCACGCCGGTCAGCCCGTCGGCGATCTGGTATGCCTTGTCACTGCTGATGTCCGCGACGATGCCGTACCCGGCGAGCTTCGCCGACGCGATCGGCATGCCAACGGTGACGGACGTCCGGTCGTCGACGAGCCTGCCCGCGAACGTCGACCCGGCCGGCACCTCGATCCGGTGCGGTTCGCCGTCCACCCACACCGAACCGATGCGCGTCGGTTTCGTCGGCGTGGTCCTGGGTTCGGTGACGTCGAGGTAGCGCATCTGCCCGGCCACCGGCGCGACGAGCCCGAACACCGGGTTCATCGTGACGGTGCCAGAGAGGCTCACCGCGTTCGTGAGGTCCTGCCTGGTCGGCGAGACCGTGGTCATGACGGTGCCCCGGTCCGCGAGACCGGGTGGCGGCTCGGCCGCCTCCGTGGTGCTGCACGCGGCCGACAAGGCCAGCACGGACACCAGCGTCCCCAACCGGGTGTGGACAGGCTTCAACTCAAGGCCCCCAAACTGATCACAGCTCCTGACCGCTAGACGCCCCGGAATGACACGAGGTTGCTCCAGCGGTGGCCGCACGCTACCGCAAGAACTCAGCGTGAACGCGGATCGGTTTTGGTGACAGCAGGTGAGTCAGCCGGTGATCAGCGTGTGAGCGCGGCCCGCGGCCTCATCGGCCGATCACCGTGCAGCCTGCCGTCGCCTTCTTCGCCGGGTCGCTCTCGGACGTCGCCGTGAGCTTCACCTGCGCGACCAGTGGCCCGCTGCCGTTCTTCTTGGCGTACACCGGAACCTGGACGTACTGCCCGAAGCCCGCGGTCGCCAGCTCGTTCGGCACCGACACCGTCCAGCCGCGGCCCGCCACGGACGCCGACACGCGGTAGACGTCACCGGCGGTGTACTTCGACACGTCCTGCGGGTGCGTCCCGGCAGGCGCCGCGTCGCGACCCGTGTTGAACAACGGGAACCGGCAGGTCGCCATCCCGGCGCGGTCCGGAAGACCGAACGTCGGCAGCACCTTCACGCCGCGCTTCTGCGGGCCCGCGCCGTCGAGCGAGCGGATCGCGACCGTGTAGGACAGCAGGCCCTTGTCGTCCCGCTTGACGTCCAGGACGTAGAAAGCCAGCCGGTTGGCCTCGTCGGTGTACTCGTACTCGCTGCCCGAATTCGTGCCAGCGTGGAACAACGCGTCGGACAGCTGCCGGTAGTCGCCGATCGTGATGGGCACCTCGGTGCCGTCCGGCAGGACGTAGTCGGTCATGCCGATGTCCTGCGGGTTGGCGTCGATGACCCACTCGAACGGCGCGCGGTCCTCGTTCTTCGTCTTGGCGAGCAGCACACCGGCGTCCGGCGTGAACGAGTCGGCGCCCATCCGGTCCACGACCTCGACCGTGTAGTTCTGGTAGCCGCGGCCGTCGCAGAACGGGTCGGTGCTGGTGTCACACGGCGGCGCGAGATCGCCGCCCTCCAACTCGATGTTGACCCCGGCCAGCCCCTGCGGTCCCGGTTGGACGGTCCGCGCGGTGATCTTCGCGATCACCATGCCGGAGTCCCCGAGCGCGGCACGGGACAGCCGCAGCACGTTCTGCTCGTCGACCATGTCGAGCTTCAGCTTGTTGCGCAGCATGTGCTGCGCGCCCATCGAGCCGCCGCCGGTCGGCGGGATCATCCACCGGCTGTGCGGGCCGCCGGGGCCGTTGAACGAGCCGCGGGACAGCATCTCCCAGATGCCGTGTAGGCGCGGCGCGGCGGGACGCCGTACGGGTTGTTGTAGTTGTCGCCGATGCCAAGGATGTGGCTGAACTCGTGGGCGTACACGCCCATGCCGGAGCTCTCGGCCTGGGTGGACGAGCCACCGCCCGCGTTGGGCCAGATCGTCGAGCCGGACGCCCAGGACGTCCAGTCCACGTACCGGGTCGGCGAGGCGTTGGGTAGCGCGTCGTCCGGCGGGCCGAACTCGTCGGTCACCTCATCGGGGGTCGCGAACTTCATCATGCCGAACTCCTGCCAGGTCGAGGACTCGTCCTGACCGGCGGAGAGGAAGAAGACGAAGTCGAACCCGGCGGGCACCTCCGCGCCGACGTCGGCGACCCAGCCCGCCCGCCCGTCGGTGCGGATGTTGCGGTCGCAGTCGTCCCCGGCCGGGCAGGCGGCGCCCTCCTGGAACTCCATCGCGTACTCGTGGTCCTTGCCCGGCATCGTGTACGGGCCGAAGGCGGTGAGGTCGACGCCGTAGCGGCCGCCGGAGTCCTCCATCCAGTACTCGTGGATGGTGTGGCCGCGGTTGAGGTCGTTCGGCTTGTTGAGGAAGTCCTGGTAGAACTGCGCGACCCCGTCACGAGGGACGTCGTGTGCCTCGCTGCTCGGGTTCGCGAAGACGGTCGAACCCCGCGGCTGCGTCACGACGAACGGCTGGTTCGGGTAGTCGAGGAGGACGAGCGCGCCCTTGAAGGTGCGCTCGGAGCCCTTGACCGACGGGTCGGCCCAGTTGGTGCCGGGGACGCTCGTGTAGTCCTTCTCCCACGTCATGTGGTCGGGGTTGACCCAGTCCTGCGGGTCGATGGGCCCTGGCAGGCCCGCCTGGGTGGCGGCAACGCGGGCGCCTGAGGTGTCGGTCTGCTGCCACGGCTGCTGTTGCGGCCAGTGGTCGAACTGCCAGGGGTGGGCCGGTGCGTCAGGCGGCGCGGCGAGCGCGGGCGCGGCGGTGATTCCGGCGGTCATTGCGGCGGCGGAGAACAGGGCGGTCACCACGAGGGCAGGGCGACGATTCACACACCCGGACACTAGCCGCGCACGTGGCTCGCTGTCGAGACAGGCACTGGAGCTGTGCCTGCTGGCGGCGAGGCTGAGGTTCCCGTCCCGCCACGTGACGCGGCTCTGGCGTCACGGGAGGAGACGTACCTGGACTCGGCGGGCAGCGCGGTGGAGACGTCGAAGGCGTTGCGCCTCCACCGCACGTCGCTCTACTACCGCCTGCGGCGGGTGGAATCCCTGACGTACACGAACCTCAAGGACGGCGGCGACCGCCTCATGCTCCACCTGAGCCTGAAGATGGCCCGCCTCCATGGGCCTGTCACGAGTCCGTCATCACGATGAAGTCGCCGTGGGTGCCGTAGCCGAGGACCGGTTCGACGAACTGGGTGCCATCGAAGGTGACCATCCAGTAGCGGTCGCGGTGCTGGAACACCATGGGGTGCGGGATGTTCGTACCGTAGGGTGCGTTGAGTGTCCCTTGTGGACGCATCGTCAGGTCGTACACGCGGTACACGCGTGCGTCGCCGTCGCTGGTCAGAACGCGCCACTTGCCTTGCAGCCGCTGGATGATCGTGCCCTCGGTCTGGTCCAGGGTCAGGTCGGCGCCCACCGGTGCCAGGCTCTCCAGTGTGCGGCCGCGAGCCAGTGCCGGATGGAACACGAACGCGGGTGACTGCGCAGGGCTCTCGACGAACGCCACGTGCCACTGCCCGTCGATCCTGGTCAGTGCCGGGTCCCACGAGCTGACGGTCGTCGGCAGCGGCATCCGTTTGGTGGGCAGGACGTGTGTGCCCTTCAGGACGTTGGCGCGGGTTCGGGTGTATCGCACGTGCACACCGGCGAAGTCGAAGTCGCCCCACGACGACATCGCCAGGACGAACTCGTCGCCGTCCACCACGATCTGACCAGCGTGGTCGCCCAGTACTACGCCGTCGCGCGCGAAGAACAGCTGCGCCACCTGCGTCAGCCGCGTCGGGTCGGCCAGGTCGAGCGTCCACACGCCCCAGTGCGCCTGCTGGAAGAAGCCCATGCCCGCGTTGGTCAGCGTCAGGTACAGCTTGTTGTCCCGGATGTACGGGCGGCCGTCCGCGTACTGCACCACGTGCGGGTCTCGTACGCCTGCCTGGCCGTAGTATCCGGCTCGCACCCGGTCCTGTGCGTTTTCGTAGCCGTAGCTCAGTTCTCGCAGCACGTTCGGGTCGCGCAGGTCGATCAGCGCCCGGACGCCGTCCCGGTTGGTCAGCAGCGGTTGCCAGCCCGCGCCCGTGTCCGCGAGCACCGTGACCGCGTTCTCGTTGACGACCACCGCGAAGCCCGCGCCCTCGGACAGTTCCGCCGCGGCCGACGCGACCACCGTCGTCGCGCCGCCGGTCCTGACCTCGATCGTCGTGGTGCCGTTCTCGTATCGGCCAAGTACCGAGGTGCCCTCGCCGACCAGGCCCGCCGCCACCGCACCGGACGATCGTGTTGTCACCGCACAGAACGGGGCCACCGGACGGTTGTCGATGGTCACCGCGCCGGGGCGGGCCGGGGCGTCGTGTTGCACGAAGCCCGGCGCGATCAGGTCGAACGGCCGGAACTGGTGCCGGAGGTGGAACTCCAGGCCGGACGCGGCCGCCGCCGTTCCGGGGAGTGCCGTCGCGGCCAGTCCGGCGATGGCCATGCCACGCAACGCGGTTCGCCTGTCGAAAGACATCCTTGTCCTCCCTTGTTGCCAGCCACCCACTTAACGCGGGTTCCGGCAAACAATCAACATGGGTGGACAGGCCTGAAGGTGCCCTTCAGGTAGAAGGGCACCTTCAGGGCTTTGCCTAGCGGTAGACGCGCACGTAGTCGATGGTCATGTTCTGCGGGAACTGGGTGCTCGCGTTCGGCGGGCCTGGCCAGTCACCGCCCACCGCGTTGTTCAGGATGATGAAGAACGGGTGGTCGTACACCCAGGGACCGCGAGTCGACTCGACCGTGTCCCTGGCCGCGGTGAAGAAGTTGTTGCCGTCCACGAAGAACCGCATCTGCGTCGGGCCCCACTCGACGGCGAACACGTGGAACGCCGCGTTGGCCGCCTGGCCAAGGTTCAGTGGCGAACCGTAGCCACCCCCGCCGAAGTAGGCCGGCGCGTGCAGGGTCGAGTAGACGTTGTTCGGCTCCTTGCCAACGTGCTCCAGGATGTCGATCTCACCCGAGGCCGGCCACGGCCTGCCCTGGAAGAAGTTGCTGCCCAGCATCCAGAACGCCGGCCACAGTCCCTGTCCGCTCGAGACCTTGATCCGCGCCTCGACACGCCCGTAGGTGAAGTCGAACTTCCCGTTGGTGTTCAGCCTGCCCGACGTGTACTGGCAGGTCGTGCTGCCACCGGACAGCGGATCGGGCGGGCACGCCGAACCCGGCGTCACCTCGCGCCGGGCCTGGATCACCAGGTTGCCCGCGCCGTCCATGCGTGCGTTGTTGTTGTTCGTGTAGTACTGCAGCTCGTTGTTGACGCCAGCGCCCGTTTCCGCCTTCCACTTCGTGGTGTCCGGCGTTGAACCGTTGGCGCCGTTGAACTCGTCGCTCCATGCCAGGCGCGTGAAGTCTGGCGTGGGCAGCGTGGGCGGGGACGTCGGGTTGCCACCGGTGCCGTACACCTGGAACTCCCACAGCGAGTAGCCATAGCCATTCGACCGCGCGGTGCCGTACATGCGGACGTACCGGCCCGTGCCGCTGACCGTCAGCGTCTCCTTGAAGCCGCGGCCCGCGACGGTCTGGTAGATCGTCGTCCACGACGCGTTGTCGTTCGAGACCTGGAGCTGGTACGCGGTCGCGTAGGCCGGATCCCATTGCAGGACAACCTTTGTCACCGTCGCGGGAGCACCGAGGTCGACCGTGATCCAGCCCGGGTCGACCCAGCCGTTCGTCGCGCTGGTCGCCCAGCGGGTCGCCGGGTCGAAGTCGGTCACGCGGGCGGGGGTACAGCCCGGGCACGCGCCGTCGTCCTGGAACGTCGACGCCGTGGCCGGCTTGTTGTACGACAGCAGGCCGCCATCGACCGGGCCGCCGCTCTGCGTGCCGAACACCTGGAACTCCCACAGGGAGTAGCCGTACTGGGTGGCCCGCGCGGTGAGGTTGAGCCGGACGTACCGGCCGGAGCCGCTGACCGGAAGTGTCTGCGTACCACCGGTTCCCGTGGCCGTGGTGTACACAGTGGACCACGAGGAGGCGTTCGCGGAGATCTGGACGGAGAAGCCGCGCGCGTAGGCGGCCTCCCAGTTCACGCGGACCTCGTCGACGGCGTACGTCGCGCCGAGGTCGACCTGGAGCCACTGTGCGTCGCTGAACTGGCTCGACCAGCGGGTACCGGCGTTGCCGTCGACCGCCGCGGTCGCCGGGAACGCCGCGGCGTTCTCGGTCGACGACGCCGTGACCGGCTTGCCCTGCGAGATGAGGGCGCCCGCCGCCGAGGCGGGCAGGGTGAGGTGGAGCAGGGTGGCCGCGAGCGCGGCGGCCATCCCCAACGAGAGGAACCGACGAGATCTCATGCGTGCTCCTTTGCACGCGACGGGGCCGCGTCCGGTCGCGAACCGTCGGCGTGAAACAGGAAGGGGACTGGGAGGCGTGAGAGCGCTCTCTCCGGGACAGAGCGTGGCGATCCGGACAGATCCTGTCAAGACCGGGGACCGTTCGACGCTCGCCACTAGGCCGAACGGGGTCATTTGTTCCTGTGCAGAACAAAACCGTTGACCGGTCGGTGTGACCCGGGTCATCCTCATCTGTGAGAGCGCTCTCTCGTTCCCCTGCAGGAAACGTCGAGGGAGTTTGTCTTCAATGGCGAAGAACCGAATCAGATGGTTGACCATAGGACTCGCGGCGGTGCTGGCGGCAGGAGCTGTCGTCAGCGGCGGCCTCGCCGGGAGCCCCGAGAAGGCCCAGGCCGTGATCCGCGTCGCGGAGTTCCCGGCCGACTGCCAGTTGAGCCACCGCTTGCCGGACGACCCGATCGTGCTGCCCAACCTGCCCGGCGCGTCGCACTCGCACGACTTCTTCGGCAACCACGCGACCACCGCGAACACCACCAGCCACCAGCAGCTGGCCGGGGCCACCGGCAACTGCGACCCCGCGGTGGACATCTCGTCGTACTGGGTGCCGACCCTCTACAAGAACAACCAGGCCGTGGTGCCGTCCGGCATCACCTTCTACTACCTGGGCGAAGGCGTGAACAACCCGGGCGCGATCCAGCCGACCCCGGTCGGGTTGAAGATCGTCGCCGGTAACGCCAAGGCCACCGGCGATGCCGACTCGATCGCCCGCTGGTCCTGCCTGCACGCCGGGCACGTGAACCCGTCGAAGAACTTCGTGAACTGCCCGTCCGGCACGCAGCTGGAGACCTACCTGGACTTCCCGCAGTGCTGGAACGGCACCACCCTGGACTCGAGCGACCACAAGTCGCACATGGCGTACCCGGTCGCGGGCGGTTGCCCGTCCTCGCACCCGGTGCCCGTGCCGAAGCTGCGGATGGTGCTGCGGTTCCCGGTCAACGGCGACCCGGCCGGCCTGCGGTTGTCGTCCGGTGACGGGCGCACCATGCACGGCGACTTCTTCAACGTCTGGCCCGCGGCGGAGATGGAGCGCCGCGTGCGGGACTGCATCAACCCGGTGATCAAGTGCGGACACGACGGCCGCCCGCTCTGATCCTGTTCCTGCTGGCCGCACTCCTCACGGCGTGCGGCCGGCAGGAGGCAGCCCCGGCCCGGAGCCCTGCGCCGGAAGCCGGTCCAGAAGCGGTCGCGTCGAGCGGTGCCCGTGACGGCGCCCTCGACGCGACCGCCCTGGCCTTCGCCGAGCTCGTCATCTCGACCGACACCCAGGCCGTGAAGCTGCTCGACCTTGGCGTGGCACGGGCGAAGGACCCGGCGATGCGGGGCCTGGCCGATGAGCTGGCCTCGGTGCGCAGGACCGAGCTGACGGAGCTGCGCGGGATCCTCGACGGGGCAGGGGTGCCCTTTGTCGACAACCACGCGGGCCACGACATGCCGGGCATGCCGACCGAGGCCGAACTGATCTCGCTGTCCGCCGGGCCGGACTTCGACGCGCAGTTCGTCCGGCTGACGCGGGCGCACCTGACGGAGTCGGCGACGGTGGCGAAGTCGGGGGCGTCGTCGGTGACACACGAGGAGACGAAGGCGATCGCGGAGGCGATGGTGACCGAACGGGCGAGCGCATTGCGATCACTCGACGCCCTCGGCTGACGTGGTCGGCTATAAAGAGGTCGTGCCGCGCCGCCCGATGATCAGACGCGTCACCCTCGAGGAGGTCGCCAGGACCGCGGGGGTGTCCCGCGCGACCGTCTCGAGGGTCGTCAACGGGGTGACCAGCGTGGACGAGAACATCCGGGCCGCGGTCGAGGAGGCCATCTCCACGACCGGCTACCTGCCCAACCTGGCGGCGCGGTCGCTGGTGACGCGGCGCGCGGACGCGGTGGCGCTGGTGCTGCCCGACGAGGACCGCATCCTCGGCGACCCGTTCTTCGGGCGGGTCGTCCGCGGCGTGATGACGGTGACCGCGCCCGCCGGGCTGCACCTGGTGCTCACCACGACCGGCATCGGCACGGGCGACCAGGTGGTGTCCGATCTCAAGCGCGGGCGGCTGGACGGGGTGATCCTGGTCCACACCTCGCCGGACGACGCGCTGCCGGGCAGGCTCCTCGACAGCCACTACCCGGTGGTGCTGTCGGCGCGGCCGCCGTCACCGCTGCCGATCACCTACGTCGACGTGCACCAGACCGCGGGTGCTTCCCTTGCGGCGCACCACCTCCACCGCGCGGGCCGGACGCGGCTCGCGACCATCGCCGGACCGCAGGACACCCCGGCCGGACAGGACCGGCTGCGTGGCTTCCTGGACGCGGTCGGCACCGGGGTGCCGTGGGTCGAGGCCGGGTTCACCCTGCGCAGCGGCGAGGAGGCGATGGCGCGGCTGCTGGCCACCCACCCGGAGGTGGACGGCGTGTTCATCGCGTCGGACCTGATGGCACGCGGCGCGCTCCCGGTCCTGCGGAGGGCGGGCCTGCGGGTGCCGGAGGACGTGGCGATCGTCGGCTTCGACGACTCGAGCGCGGCGCTGGATTGCGACCCGCCGCTGACCACGGTCCGTCAGCCGACGGAGGAGATGGCGGCCGAGATGGCCCGGCTGCTGCTGCGTCAGATCGACCACCCGGACACCCCCGTAGCAGCGGTGATCTTCCAGCCCACCCTGGTGGTGCGCCACTCGGCCTGACCTACGATCAGGCCATGGTCAGCAGCCTCGGCGAGCTCGAGCGCGCGGTGATGGAGGTCCTGTGGGACCGCGCCACGCCGGCCGCCGTGCGTGACGTCGCCGCCGCGCTCGCCGCGCGGGAGCCTGCGTACACGACCGTGATGACCGTGCTGGACCGGTTGACCAAGAAGGGTTTCGTCCGGCGGCAGCGCGACGGCCGGGCCTGGCGGTACGAACCCGCGAACAGCCGCGAGGGCTACGTGGCGCAGCTGATGCTCGACGCGCTCGCCCTCACCGGCGACCGGGACGCGGCGCTCACCCGCTTCGCCCGCTCGGTGAGCGTCCCGGAGGCCGAGGTGCTGAGCCAGGCGCTCGCGCAGGCGCGGCGGGACGAGCGGGAGTGACCACGCCGGGTGTCGACCCCGCTGAGCTTCCTGGTGTGGTGACTTCCTACGATTTGTAGTAGCCAAGTCCTGATGGGAGCACGGTGATCGAGATCCTCGCGGCGGTGCTCACGTACGTCGCCTTCGCGGCCGCCGTGTGGGCGGCGGTGCTGGTCGTCGTCGGCAAGCCGATCCAGCTGCGCGAGTGGCACGGGCTGTGGCTCTACGGCGTGGTGATCCTGCTCGAGGTCGGTCTGCTGGTGCAGCTGGTCGCCGGGATCGTGCGGCTGGCCACCGCCGACCGGCAGGTCGACGCCCTCGCCTACCTCGGCTACCTGATCACGTCCCTGCTGGTGCTGCCGCTGGCCGGGTTCTGGGCACTCGCCGAACGGACCCGGTGGGGTCCCGCGGTGATGGTGGTCGGCTGCCTCACCGTGCCGGTCCTGATCCTGCGGCTCGGACAGGTGTGGAACGCCCATGTCTGACCTCACCACCCGCACCCGGTCCGGCCCCGGCCGCCTGCTGATCGCCGTGTACGCGATCTTCGCGCTGGCCGCGACCGCGCGGTCGGCCGTGCAGCTCGGGACGCACTTCTCACGGGCACCGCTCGCCTACCTGCTGTCCGCGTTCGCGGCGGTGGTGTACATCGTCGCGACCGTGTGCCTGGCGCGGGGGAACCGGGCGTCGCGGCGGATCGCGACGGTGTCGATCCTGGTGGAGCTGGCCGGGGTGCTCGTCGTCGGCACCCTCAGCCTCGCCGTGCCACACCTCTTCCCGGACGCGACCGTGTGGTCGGACTTCGGGCAGGGTTACGGGTACGTACCCGTGGTGCTGCCGCTGCTCGGCCTGTGGTGGCTGCGCACGACCCGTTAGCGGCGCCTGCGGGGGGCCAGGCGGATGCCGGGCAGGTCGGGAGCCGGGATGCGGGCGCCGTCATGGCCCGCGACCTCGCCGAAGAGGGGGTCAGCGGCCTGCCACGCCTCCCGGGCGGTGACGATCTCCTCGTGGCTGCGGCCCACGAAGTTCCACCACATCACCAGCTCGTCCGGGAACGGTTCGCCGCCGAGCAGGAACGCGCGCCCCTCCCCCGCGAGTCGCACCTCCGCGCGGCCGGTCCCCAGGTACAGCAGATGACCACGGGGCACGTCGGTATCCGCGACGACCACCGGGTCGATCGCCAGCACCGCGTGTTCGTGGTCCGGCCGCAGCGGCAGCACCGCCGGGCCGTCGAGCACCAGGTCCGCACCCACGATGGGCGTGTGCGTGGTCGCGGGCGAGGTCACGCCGCCGAGCGATCCCATGAGGACGGTCGCCGTCACCCCCGGTGCCGCGAACACCGGCAGCGACACGTGCTGCTCGAAGTCCGGCGCCATGACGGCACGGTCCTCGGGCAGCGCCACCCACAGCTGCAGCCCCTGCAGCTGCCCCGACGACATCGAGATCTCCGAGTGCGCGACCCCGCGGCCCGCCGTCATCAGGTTCAGCTGTCCCGGCCGGACGAGCACGTCCGAGCCGAGGCTGTCGCGGTGATGGATCTCCCCCGCGAGCGGCCACGTCACGGTCTGCAGGCCGGTGTGCGGATGCGGCAGCACCTGCATCCGTGCCTCTTGTGGACCGAACGAGTCCAGGAAGCACCACGCGCCGACGGTCGGCAGGCCACGCTGCGGCATCACCCGGTCCACCTGCATGGCTCGAAGGCCGCCCAGCGGCACGGCCCTTGGCGCGAACAGTTCCGTCACAGCATGATCATCTGCCTCGCTGTGACAGACCGTTACATCGGGACTGGTGTCGAGGTTGCCCTGCGTCATCGGTTCGCTCGCAAGCTCCGCTCACGGCGCCTGAACGTGCCCGTCGTACTTGTCCGTCTTCTTCAGATACCCCGCGATGAACTCGCACATCGGCACGATGACCTTGCCGTTCGCTACGACGTCGTCGAGTGCCTCGGCGGCGAGCACCTTGCCGAGTCCCTGCCCGCCGAAGGCCTTGTCGATCTCCGTGTGGGTGAAGACCACCCGGTCACCGGTCCGGTAGTACTGCGTGAAGCCGGCGAGCTTGTCGTCCGAGTACACCTCGTACCGCAACTGCTCGCGGTCGTGCACGACCTTGGTGTCCGCCATGGCCCGCCCTTCCGTTGGTCATTACCGACCCTAGGCGGAAGTCGCTGCCTCGGCACGGCCCGCGCTACTCGGATTCGCCCCGAGACCGCCGGTGCGCCGCCTCGATCAGCTGGTGCAGCTCCTCGGTCGGCACGCTCGCGGCAGGCAGCGTGTTGATCCGCCGGATCTCCGCCGGGTCCACCTTGTGCTCGCGGTTCTCGGTGAGCAGGCCGTTCACCTCCTGCTCGGTGTCGGTCAGCTGGGTGTAGCAGTAACCGGCCACCTGATCGCTGCCCACCAGCGCGGTGACCAGGCGTTCGTAGGCGGCGAGGAGATCGTCGGCGTTCGCGACCGTGCGGTAGCCGAACCACCGCTCACCGGCGCCGGGCGTGTAGCTCAGCCCGCCGAACTCGGTGACCATCAACGGCTGACCGTCGCGCACGGGGTCGCCCAGCATGATGCGGCGCGGGCCCGGCCAGTCCCGGCGCAACGCCCTGCCGACCGCGTCGGGTGTGCCGTACCGGGACGTGAGCCCGGCCGGGGACGGGCTGTAGTCGTGCACGGTCCAGATGTCGCTCGTCGTGTGTTCCCAGCCGTCGTTGGAGATCACCGGCCGGGTGCCGTCGACGGCGTGCGTCAGGTGGTACAGGGACTCCAGGAAGTGCCGCTGGCGCGGGTCGGACGACAACGCGGGCGTGCCCCAGCTCTCGTTCACCGGTACCCACGTGACCACCGACGGGTGGCTGACATCGCGGCGCACCACCTCCAGCCACTCGGCGGTGAACCGGGCGACGCCGTCGACGGAGTACTCGTAGGCGTTCGCCATCTCGCCCCACACGACGAGGCCGAGCCGGTCGCACCAGTACAGGAACCGGGGATCCTCGACCTTCTGGTGCACCCGCACCCCGTTGAACCCCAGCTCCTTGATCAGCTCGACCTCGCGCCGCAACGCGTCCACCGACGGCGCCGCCAGGTGCGAGGCAGGCCAGTAACCCTGTGCCAGCACCATGCGCAGGAACAGCCGGTCGCCGTTCAGGACGAACCGGCCGTCGCACACCTGCGCGTCGCGCAGGCCGAAGTAGCTCTCGACCTCGTCGACCACCTCGCCGTCCCGCAGCAGCGAGATCGTCGCGCCGATCAGGTTCGGCGTGGCGGGACTCCACTGGAAGTCACCGCGTGGCAAGGAAATCGTGCGTGTCACGGCACCGTCCACGAGGTACCGGTCATCGGCGAGCACCCGGTCACCCAGCGAAAGCCGCACCCGAATCGACAACCCGGCCCCATCGACCGTGGCCACCCGGACCCGCACCGACCGGTCCGCGAACGACGGCGTCCACTCCAGCCCCGCGACGTAGGACGACGGCACGGCCTCCAGCCACACCGGCTGCCAGATTCCGGTGGTGCGGTGGTACCAGATCGCCGCGGGTTCCGGCTCCCAGTACTGCTTGCCGCGCGGTTGCGTCATGTCGTCGACGCTGTCCTCCGCGCGCACCACGACGACCTGCTGCCCGTCCGGCACGAGCGCGTGCGTGATGTCCATGTGGAACGGTGCGTGCCCGCCGACGTGCGAGCCCACCTCGGTGCCATTCACCCACACCCGTGCCCGGTAGTCGACGGCGCCGAAGTGGAGCAGCAGCCGGTCGCCTGCCGGGGCGTCGAACATCCTGCGATACCAGACAACCGGGTGCGGCGCCGGCTCGTGCACACCGCTCGCCGCCGACTCGGGCGGGAAGGGCACCGTGATCGTTCTGTCGAACGACCGGTCGCCACGCCACCACGCCGAGAGCATCCCGGCGTTGTCGTCGTCGTGGGCGAACTCCCAATCGCCGCACAGGTCCTGCCATTCCGGTCGGGTCAGCTGCGGCCTCGGGTGGTTGTCACGCATGCCCGACACGCTACAGATCACTGATCACGGATGGCGAACCCTGAGAACCCCCTGTGAACTCGGACCAACCGGGCACGAAACCACGCCCGGCCACGTTGACCCCAGTGAGAGAGAAACACTGGAGGTGACCCCCATGACGGCAACGTTCGCACCGACCAAGAGTCTGCCGACGATGCCAGAAGGTTGGCCGATCGGCTCGTATGACAACTACAAGGAAGCCCAACGGGCCGTAGACCATCTTGCCGACAACGAGTTCCCCGTCCAGGACGTCACGATCGTCGGCGTCGAGCCGATGCTCGTCGAGCGCGTCTCCGCACGGCTGACCTGGGGACGGGTCCTGTCGGGCGGCGCGGCATCCGGCGCATGGCTTGGCCTGTTCGTCGGCCTGTTGCTGAGCCTCTTCACGGCCACCGGCGGGCTCGGGCCAATCCTGATCGGTATGGCGTCAGGCATCGTGTTCGGGCTGGCCTCGGCCGCGATGCGGTACGGCGCCACCAAGGGGCAGCGTGACTTCGTGTCGCACAGCCAGCTGGTGGCCCGCCGCTACGACGTGTTGTGCGCGCCCCGCAACGCGGAGCTCGGCCGCACTCTCCTGATGAGCATTCCACGCATCTGACGACACGCTGCTTCGCCCGGGTTGTTCCGAGCGAAGCAGCGGTTTGATGTGCTTGACCGGCGGTACTTTTTCTCGTGCTTTGGCGTGACAGCCGCCACAATGGGTGATGTGGCCTCCGAACCTTTCCCCCTCGGCGTCGCGTCCGGCGACCCAGCGCACGACAGTGTCGTCCTGTGGACCCATGTGCCCGGTCCGGCAACCGTTCACTGGGAGTTGGCCCACGACGAGGCGTTCCGCCTTCTCGTCCAGCACGGCGAGGTGACCACGAACCCGAGCGCGGTGCACGTCACCGTGGACCGGCTCGCGCCGGATCGTTGGTATTTCTACCGTTTCACCACCGGTGGCGTCACCAGCCGGGTCGGCAGGACCCGCACCCTCCCCGCGCCCGGCGCTGACACTCGGCACCTGCGGTTCGCGATCGCGTCCTGTCAGGCATGGGCGGGCGGCCCGTATCCCGCCTACCGTGACATGGCGCGGCAGGACCTCGACTTCGTCATCCACCTCGGCGACTACATCTACGAGACCGCCGACGGTTCGCTCGCCGAGTTCCGCCGCCTCCACGCGCTCTACAAGTCCTCCGCCGACCTCCGCGACGCCCACGCCCGCTTCCCGTTCTTCACCACCTGGGACGACCACGAGGTGCTCAACGACTGGGCCGCCGACCACAAGCCGAGCCCTGACGGCCGCCCATTCGCCGAGCGCCGCGCCAACGCTTTCCAGGCGTACTACGAACATCTGCCCATGCGTACCGCCCCGGTCGGCGAGGACTGGCCGATCTACCGCCGCTTCCGCTGGGGCAGGCTCGCCGAGTTCTCCGTGCTGGACACGCGCCAGTACCGTGACGTGCAGGGCCGCGGCGACGGCCTGATCAACCCGCCGGGTGAGGACGTGTTCGACCCGGCGCGCACGATGACCGGGCCGGCGCAGGAAACCTGGCTGCTGGAAGGACTTCGCCGGTCACGGGCGCACTGGAACGTGATCGCGCAGCAGACGATCCTCGCCCGCTTCGACTACGACCCCGGGCCCGACCGCGCCTACAACCTCGACCAGTGGGACGGCTATCCCGCGGCACGCCAGCGGATCATCGACGCCATCGTCCGCTACCGGCCACGCAACCCGGTGATCCTGGCAGGCGACTGGCACTCCCACTGGGTCAACGACATCCTCGCGAACTTCGACGACCCCGCCTCGGCGGTGATCGCGTCCGAGTTCGCGGGCACCTCGATCTCGTCCGGCATCGGCTGGGACGCGGCCGTGCGCCAGGCGCTGCCGGCGAACCCGCACGTCAAACTGTACAACGGCACCTACCGCGGCTACCTCATCTGCGACGTGACGCGCGACCGCTGGCAGTCAACACTGCAGGTGGTGATCAACGAGGACGTCCACACCCTAGCCGTCTTCGAGGTCCAGGACGGCACCCCCGGCGCACAACAACTAACCGCCGACAACACCACCCCACCGTAAACCCGCGAGTCCACGCTCCAGAACCCGCGAGTCCACGGTTCAGAACCCGCGAGTCCACGGTTCAGAACCCGCGAGTCCACGGTTCAGAACCCGCGAGTCCACGGTTCGGAACCCGCGAGTCTTCGGTTCGGAACCCGCGAGTCTTCGGTTCGGGACCGGTGAGTTGGGGATTCGGAACCGTGGCCTCGGGTCAGAGGGGTTCGAGGATGGTGGCGTTCGCCTGGCCGCCTGCTTCGCACATGGTCTGCAGGCCGTAGCGGGCGCGGGGATCATCGCCGTCAGCATCAGGACCGGGTCCGCGCCCGTCACGGCGAAGCTGTGCAGCCGCGCCTTCGGCGTGAGCCCGAGCCGGGCCGCCGTCTCGCTGGACGTGATCATGACCGCCGACGCGGGCGATCGTCGGTGAACGCTGGAGCCTGCTGGTCCTCCGCGAGGCCTTCCTCGGCTTCCGCCGGTTCGACGACTTCGCCCACAACACGGGCGCGAGCCGCGACATCCTCGCCGCGACTGAAGACGCTGGTGGCGGCGGGCGTGCTGCGGCGCAAGCAGTACACCGACTGGCCACCGCGGCATAAGTACGTCCTCACCGAGTCCAGCCGCGCCCTGCGCCCGGCGCTGATGGCGCTGATGGGCAACAACCACGCCACGAAAGGCAACCCGCCGACGGTGTGGGAACACGACTGCGGCGCCGAGTTCCGGCCGGCCATGGTGCGCGGCCTGCGGCACCTCGGCCGACGAGACCAACCTCCACGCGATCCGGGTGGGCCAGATCCACTGACGCCGAACCACCAACTCAGCGGTCCCGAACCGAGGACTCGCGGGTTCTGAACCGTGGACTCGCGGGTTCTGGAGCGTGGACTCGCGGGTTCTGGAGCGTGGGCTCGCGGGTTAGTTTATGGCTAGGTCGCCGCGTAGTGGGTTGCCTTGGATTGCGCGCCATACTGCTGCTGGTGTCAGTGGGATGTCTGCGTGTCGTACTTTGAAGGGGTGCAGCGCGTCCATTACCGCGTTCACCACCGCGGCGGGTGATCCGACCGTCGCGCACTCACCGACTCCCTTGGCGCCCAGGGGGTGGTGTGGCGACGGTGTCACCATTTCCACCAGCTCCCACGACGGGCAGTCGACGGCCGTCGGCAGGAGGTAGTCCATGAACGAGCCGCCGAGGTGGTTGCCGTCGGTGTCGAACGGCATCAGTTCCATCAGCGCCATGCCGATCCCGTCGGCGAGCCCACCGTGCACCTGACCCTCCACAATGGACGGATTGATGCGCACGCCGCAGTCGTCGACGGCCACGAACCGCAGCACCCGCACCTTCCCGGTGCCCGGATCGACGGAGACCACGCACACGTAGGCCCCGTAAGGGAAGGTCAGGTTGGGTGGGTTGTACACACAGGACCCGTCGAGGTGACCCTCCAGTCCTTCCGGCAGGTCGAGGTCGGAATGCGCGGCCATCGCGATCTCCCGCAGCGACGCACCCGACACCGGGTCGCCACGCACCGCCCAACGGCCGGGTGTCCACTCCAGGTCCGACGGGTCGACCTCGAGCAGCGCCGACGCGATGAGCTTCGCCTTGTTCCGGACCTTCTGCGCGGCAACGGAAGCAGCCGCCCCGGACACGGGCGTCGACCGCGACCCGTAGGTGCCGAGCCCGAACGGCGTCTGGTCGGTGTCGCCGTGCACGACCTCGACGTCGTCGGTGCTGATGCCAAGCTCGTGCGCGATGATCTGCGCGAACGTCGTCTCGTGGCCCTGTCCCTGTGTCTGCACGGAAATGCGCAGCACGGCCTTGCCGGTCGGGTGGATACGCAGTTCGGCGCCGTCGGCCATGCCGAACCCCAGGATGTCCATGTGCTTGCGCGGCCCGGCACCCACGGCCTCGGTGAAGAAGCTGATGCCGATGCCCAGGTACTCGCCCTCGGCACGGCGGCGCTCCTGTTCCGCGCGGAAGGTCTCGTACCCGGCGGTGTCCAGCGCGAGCCGCAGCGCGGCCGGGTAGTCGCCGGAGTCGTATTCCCACCCGGTCGCGCAGACGAACGGGAACTGATGTGGCCGCAACAGGTTCTTGAACCGCAGCTCGGCCGGGTCGAGGGAAAGCTCCAGCGCCAGCAGGTCCACGAGCCGCTCGATCAGGTAGGAGGCCTCGGCGACCCGGAACGAGCACGAGTACGCCACCCCGCCGGGGGCCTTGTTCGTGTAAACCCCGGTCACCGCGCAGTGCGCCGCCGCCATGTCGTACGAGCCGGTCACGATGTGGAAGAACCCGGCCGGGTACTTCGAGGGCTGCGCGGTCCCGTTGAACGCGCCGTGATCGGCGACCACCCGCACCCGCAGGGCCAGCATCCGTCCGTCCGATGTGGACGCCAGCTCGCCGTGCATGTGGTAGTCCCGCGCGAACGCGGTGGTCATCAGGTTCTCCGAACGGTCCTCGGCCCACTTCACCGGCACGCCGGTGACGATCGAGCCGACGACCGCGCACACGTACGCCGGGTAGATCGGCACCTTGTTGCCGAACCCGCCGCCGACATCCGGGGAGATCACCCGGATCTTGTGCTCGGCGATGCCAGTCACCATCGCGAGCAGCGTGCGGTGCGCGTGCGGCGCCTGGCTCGTCACCCACACGGTCAGCTTGCCGGTGACCTCGTCGTGGTCGGCGACGATGCCGCACGTCTCCAGCGGCGCCGGGTGCACCCTCGGGAACAGCATGTCCTGCGCCACCACCACATCCGCGGCCGCGAACACCTGTGACGTGACCGCGGCGTCCCCGGCGTCCCAGTCGAAGATGTGGTTGTCGCGCCGGCCGTCCAGGTCGTCCCGGATCACCGGCGTGGCCGGATCCAGCGCGGTCAGCGCGTCGACGACCGGGGTGAGCGGCTCGTACTCGACGTCGATCAGCGCGAGCGCGTCCCGCGCCGAGTACCGGTCCTCCGCGACGACGAACGCGACCTCCTGTCCCTGGAACCGGACCTTGTCGGTGGCGAGCACGGCCTGCCGGTCCCCGGACAGCGTCGGCATCCACGCGAGGCCGCGGTCGTCGAGGTCCGCGCCGGTCAGCACGGCACGCACCTTCGGATGCGCCTCCGCGGCGGTGGTGTCGATCGCGACGATCCGCGCGTGTGCGTAAGGACTGCGCAGCACCGCGCCGTGGAGCATCCCCGGCAGCCGCACATCGTCGACGTAGGTCCCCCTGCCGCGGACGAACCGGGCGTCCTCCTTGCGGGGCATGCGCCCGAACCCGTTCATGACCCGGCCTCCCGGGAGGCCGCCCACTGGACCGAGCGCACGATGTTCTCGTAGCCCGTGCACCGGCACAGCTGCCCGGACAACGCCTCCCGGATGTCGGACTCGGACGGGTCGGGGCACTGGTCGAGCAGCCAGCGCGCGGTCATCATCATCCCTGGCGTGCAGAACCCGCACTGCAGGCCGTGGCACGCGATGAACCCCTCCTGCACGGGATCCAGCTCCGGCCCCCTGGCCAGGCCCTCGACCGTACGGATCTCGCGCCCGTCGGCCATCACCGCGAGCACGGTGCACGACTTCACCGGCACCCCGTCGAGATGCACGACGCACACCCCGCAGTTGGAGGTGTCGCAGCCCCAGTGGGTCCCGGTCAGCTCAAGCTCGTCACGCAGGAAGTGCACGAGCAGCACGCGCGGTTCGACGTCCCGCACGTGCTCCTTTCCGTTGACCGTGACCATGATCTGCATCAGTTCCGCTCCATTGCTCGCCGGAGCGCACGGGTGACCAGCTCACCGGCGAGGTGGCGCTTGTAGTCGACCGGTCCCCGCTGGTCCGCGGCCGGCCTGCAGTGCTGCGCCGCGAGCCTGCCCGCTTCGGCGAACCGCTCCTGTGTCGGCGGGCCGCCGGTGAGGAAGGCCTCCGCCTCCTCGGCGACGAACCTTGGCGCACCCAGTGCGGTCACGCCGATCCCGACCTCGGTGACCACGCCGCCCGCGACGGTGAGCACCGCGCCGGCCGCGCCGACCGCCCAGTCCCCCGCGCGCCGGTCGACCTTGACATACGCACTCCGCGAATCCCGCAGCGACACCCGGATCTCGACGAGCAACTCGCCCGGCGCGAGCACCGTCTCGTACGGACCCACGAAGAAGTCCCTGGCCGGGACGGTCCGTTCGCCGTCAGGACCGCGGACCAGCAGCACCGCGCGCAGCGCGGCGAACACGGCCGACAGGTCCTCAGAAGGGTCGGCCTGACACAGCGATCCGCCGACCGTGCCACGGTTGCGGACGATCGGGTCGGCGATGACGCGTTCCGCGTCGTGCAGGATCGGGAAGTGGTGGCCTGCGTCGCGCGACGCGAGCAGCTCGGCGTGCCGGGCCATCGCGCCGATGACGAGTTGCCCCCGCTGGACGCGAATACCGCTCAGCTCGTCGAGGTCGTTGATGTCGATCAGCGCCTCGGGGTGGGCGAGGCGGAGCTTCATCATGGGCAGCAGGCTGTGCCCGCCCGCCACGACCACGGACTCCGGTCCGTACTCGGCAAGCAGTGTCAACGCGTGCTCGATGCTCGTCGCCTTCCGGTACTGGAACGAGGCGGGTACCTGCATCGGCCCTCCCTGGGTGAAACATCGGTTCTGGCGTAGCCCATCCGGGGGCAATCGAGGAATAAGTATTCACTTAAGCACGGCGAGGACCACAATATCCGCCATGACGCTCACTCAGCTGAGTACGTTTGTGCTGGTGGCGAAGCTCGGCTCGGTGAAGGCCGCGGCCACGGCACTCGGGGTCAGCGAACCCGCCGTGTCGCAAGCGCTTGCCTCGCTGCGGCAACAGCTCGGCGACCAGCTGGTGACCAGGGCGGGCGCCAGCATGCGGCTCACCACGGCGGGCTCGCGGCTGCTGCCGATCGCGTCGCAGATGGTCGCGCTTGGCGCGGACGCCGAGGCCGCGGTCCGGGCGGGCAAGGGCGCACCGGGCCAGCTGCGGGTGGCCGCGTCGAGCACGGTGATGGAGTTCGTGGCGGCGCCGCTGGTGAACGCGTTCGCCGAGTCCTCAGGGCAACGCGTCGACACCACGGTCGGCATGGCCGCGTCCGGTGAGATGTCGGTGCTGCTCGCGAACCGGTTCGCGGACGTCGCGTTGGGCCCGAACCTGATCCCCCGGTCGGCCGAGCCGAGCGAGCTGATCAGCGAACCGGTGTTCAGGACGCACCTGGTCGTGGTGGCCGGTGCGACGCGGCTGCCGGGCGCCCCCTCGGGCTGGTCGTGGCTGGTGGACCAGACCGGCACCGACCCGGCGAGCGACAGCGGCAGGCTCCTCGCCCGGCTGCACGTGCCGGAGTCCCGCATCCGCGTGTTCCCCAGCCAGACCGCCGCGTGGGCCGCGGCCGCCGACGGCACCGGTGTCGCGCTCGCGCCCTCCCACCTGGTCACGGCCCGCCTCCGCCGAGGCGAATTGCGCGTGGTCAACACGTCCGCGACCCCGGCCGACGCGACCTGGTACCTGACCACCCTGTCCCCGGAACGCCGCTCGATCGCCGCGGAGACGTTCCGCCACTACCTGACGACGGCGGCCGCCCTGCGGGTGATGCGTGCTCCCGGCGCGGGCGTGCCACCATCGAAGTTCCGGCCCCCGGTGTACGTAACCCTGTGGAGCTAGTGGCCCGGCTCAGAACGTTGGCCGTGTATCGGCGGGTCCACGGCGTGGCTGGGCGGGGCGACGGGACGGCGCTCGTACTGGGTGTACTCGGCCGTTCCGGCAACCCGTCCAGGCGCGTCGTGG
>NZ_JBARWZ010000302.1:0-19330 GCF_049647105.1 Actinophytocola sp. | reverse complement strand
TCGCTGACCGCCGGTTGCACTGAATCACCAACTCGCCGGTCCTGAACCGTGGACTCGCGGGTTCTGAACGGTGGACTCGCGGGTTCTGAACGGTGGACTCGCGGGTTCTGAACGGTGGACTCGCGGGTTCTGAACCGTGGACTCGCGGGTTCTGAACGGTGGACTCGCGGGGGTTGGGGGGTGGGTTAGCGGAGGGTTCGGCTTTGGCCTCGGAACTCGGCGATTGTCTCGTTTTGGCGGGTTACGGTTACGTCGTAGATGCCGCTGCGGCCGTAGGTGACGCGTTCCTCCGCGCGGGCTGTCAGTTCGTCGCCCAGGTGGGCGGGGGCGACGAACGTGATGTCCGCGCCCGCGGCGACCGTGACCGGGCCGTAGCTGTTGCAGGCGCACGCGAAGGCGGTGTCCGCCAGCAGGAACACGTAGCCGCCGTGGGCCAGGTCGTGTCCGTTGACCATGGTGTCGGTGATCGTCATGCGGACCGTCGCGTGGCCGGGGCCCGCCTCGGCGAGGGTGATGCCGAGTGAGCGCGACGCAAGGTCGTCGTCGAGCATCCTTCGCACTGACTCCGGCACCTGCACGTGGACTCCATGGGTCGAGCGGGCATTGTCGCAGGTGGGATATCACAAACGACGAGAGTTGCGCCACATCGGTTGCACATCAAAATGTAGGACGTCAAACTATTTACATGTCGGAGAAGACATCGTTGCACCGTCCGGTCCACCCGGTTCGGTTCGTCACCGCGGCCAGCCTGTTCGACGGGCACGACGCGGCGATCAACATCATGCGGCGGATCCTGCAGTCGCAGGGTGCCGAGGTTATCCACCTCGGCCACAACCGGTCGGTCCGCGAGGTCGTCCGCGCCGCGATCCAGGAGGACGTCCAGGGCATCGCGATCAGCGCGTACCAGGGCGGGCACGTCGAGTACTTCAGCTACCTCGTCGAGCTGCTCGAGAAGCACGGCGCGGGCCACATCAAGGTCTACGGCGGCGGTGGCGGTGTCATCGTTCCCGAGGAGATCGAGCTGCTGCACTCCCGCGGCGTGGCGCGGATCTTCTCCCCGGCCGACGGCCAGCGGTTCGGCCTCGCCCGCATGATCAACACCATGGTCGAGGCCTGCGACCACGACCTCGCCGACCGGCACGTGCCGACGGCCGAGGCGGTCATCGCGGGCGATCACGACGTGCTGGCGCACGCGATCACCGCGATCGAGGCTGGCAGGCTCGCGGACGGCACGCTCACCGCCATCCGCGACGCCGCGGCCGCGCGGCGCGTGCCGGTCCTCGGCATCACCGGCACCGGCGGGTCCGGCAAGTCCTCGCTCACCGACGAGCTGGTCCGCCGCTTCCGCGTCGACCAGCAGGACAAGTTGCGCATCGCGGTCCTCGCCGTCGACCCGACCCGCAGGCGCGGCGGCGGCGCCCTGCTCGGCGACCGGATCCGGATGAACTCGCTCGGCGGCATCGGCGGCGACGACGGCGCGCAGCTCTACTTCCGGTCCATGGCCACCCGCGGCGCGGTTACCGAGGTGCCCTCGGGGCTGACCGATGCGATCGCCGCGTGCAAGGCGGCGGGCAACGACCTGGTGATCGTGGAGACGCCGGGCATCGGGCAGGGCGACGCGGCGATCGTGCCGTTCGTCGACTCCTCGCTGTACGTGATGACGCCGGAGTTCGGCGCCGCGTCCCAGCTCGAGAAGATCGACATGCTGGACTTCGCGGACGTCGTCGCGATCAACAAGTTCGAGCGGCGCGGCGCCGAGGACGCACGCCGCGACGTCGCAAGGCAGATGGTCCGCAACCGCGAGGCGTTCGGCGTCTCCTGGGAGGACATGCCGGTCTACGGCACCAGCGCCGCCACGTTCAACGACGACGGCGTCACCGCGCTCTACCACCACCTCCGCGACCTGCTCGCCGATGGCGGCCTGCCGGTCAGCGAACCCGTGCTGGCGCCGGTGAGCGGCAGGGTGTCCACCCGCGCGGCGACCGTCGTGCCGCCGAAGCGCACGCGGTATCTGGCCGAGATCGCGGAGGCCGTCCGTGAGTATCACAAAGAGACTGACGACCAGGTGGGTGCCGTCCGGGAGCACCTCGCCCTGACCACGGCCAAGGACGCGCTGGCACGGGCCGGTGCGGCGACCGCCGACCTGGACACGCTGGTCGCGGAGGCACAGCGCCGGGTCGCGCGGGACACCGATGACCTGCTGGCCCGGCACCACGCACTCGCGCAGGACTACGCGGGCGAGGAACTGGTCGTGAAGGTCCGCGACAAGGAACTGCACACGCAGCTGTGGCGCGAGACGTTGTCCGGTACCCGGGTGCCCCGCGTCGCGCTGCCGCGCTTCGACGACGACGGCACGCTCCTCCGCTTCCTGCGCAAGGAGAACCTGCCGGGCTACTTCCCGTTCACGGCCGGGGTGTTCCCGTTCAAGCGCGACGGCGAGGACCCGGCCAGGATGTTCGCGGGCGAGGGCGACGCGTTCCGCACCAACCGGCGCTTCCGGTACCTGTCCGAGGGCTCGGCCGCCACCCGCCTTTCGACCGCGTTCGACTCGGTCACCCTGTACGGGCACGACCCGGACACCCCGCCGGACATCTACGGCAAGGTCGGCACCTCCGGCGTGTCGATCGCGACGCTGGACGACATGAAGGCGCTCTACGACGGCTTCGACCTCACCGCGCCGACCACCTCGGTGTCGATGACGATCAACGGCCCCGCGCCGACCATCCTCGCGTTCTTCCTCAACACGGCGATCGACCAGACCGTCGGCAAGTTCACCGCCGAGCACGGTCGCGAGCCGTCGGCGCAGGAGCGAACCGAAATGGCCGCGTGGACGCTCGCCAACGTGCGCGGCACCGTCCAGGCCGACATCCTCAAGGAGGACCAGGGCCAGAACACCTGCATCTTCTCCACCGAGTTCAGCCTGCGGATGATGGCGGACATCCAGGAGTGGTTCATCGCCAACAAGGTCCGCAACTTCTACTCGGTGTCGATCTCCGGCTACCACATCGCCGAGGCCGGTGCGAACCCGATCAGCCAGCTCGCGTTCACGCTGGCCAACGGGTTCACCTATGTCGAGTCCTACCTCGCGCGCGGCATGGACATCGACGACTTCGCGCCCAACCTGTCGTTCTTCTTCTCCAACGGCCTTGACGCCGAGTACAACGTGATCGGCCGGGTCGCGCGGCGCATCTGGGCGGTCGCGATGCGCGAGCGGTACGGCGCGAACGAGCGGTCGCAGAAGTTCAAGTACCACGTGCAGACCTCCGGCCGGTCGCTGCACGCGCAGGAAATGCACTTCAACGACATCCGCACCACCCTGCAGGCGCTCTGCGCGCTGTACGACAACTGCAACTCGTTGCACACCAACGCCTACGACGAGGCCGTCACCACGCCGACGGAGTCGTCGGTGCGCCGCGCCATGGCCATCCAGCTGATCATCAACAAGGAGTGGGGCCTGTCGAAGAACGAGAACCCGCTGCAGGGCTCGTTCGTCATCGACGAGCTGACCGACCTGGTCGAAGAGGCCGTGCTGATGGAGTTCGAGCGGCTCTCCGAGCGTGGCGGCGTACTCGGCGCGATGGAGACCGGCTACCAGCGCGGTCGCATCCAGGACGAGTCGATGCTCTACGAGCAGCGCAAGCACGACGGGTCCCTGCCGTTGATCGGGGTGAACACGTTCCTGCCGAGCCAGGACAATGCCGAGGAACTGCCGACGATCGAGCTGGCCCGCGCGACCGAGGACGAGAAGCGGTCGCAGGTGGAGCGGACCAGGGCGTTCCAGGCCGGGCACAAGGCGGAGGCCGAGGAGGCGTTGCGGCGGCTGCGCACGGCTGTAGCGGAGGACCGTAACGTGTTCGGTGAGTTGATGGCCGCGGCCAGGGTGTGCACGCTGGGACAGGTAACCGACGCCTTCTTCGAGGTCGGCGGCCAGTACCGGCGGAACGTGTGACTTTCGGAGGGGTTGTGTCTGAGATCGATCGGGTCGGCGTGGTCGGGTGTGGCCTCATGGGGTCGGGCATCGCGGAGGTGTGCGCGCGGGCCGGGCTGGACGTCATCGTCAGTGAGGTGTCGCCGGACGCGCTGACCGCTGGTCGCGCGCGGATCGAGAAGTCCCTCGCGCGGGCGGTGCGCAGCGGCAAGCTGTCCGAGGAGGACCGGGCCGCCGCGCTCGATCGCATCCGGTTCACCTCCGACCTCGGCGAGTTCGGCGACCGAGGGCTCCTCGTCGAGGCGGTCGCGGAGAACGAGCAGATCAAGACCGAGGTGTTCACCTCGCTGGACAAGGTCGTCGTCGACCCGCAGGCGATCTTCGCGTCGAACACGTCGTCCATCCCGATCATGAAGCTCGGCATGGCCACGTCCCGGCCCCAGCAGGTCATCGGCATCCACTTCTTCAACCCGGTGCCGATCCTCAAGCTCGTCGAGCTGGTCCCGTCGCTGCTCACCGGCGACGAGACCCGCGCGAGGGCGCAGGAGTTCGCGGAGACGCGGCTGGGCAAGGAGGTCATCCTGTCCCAGGACCGCGCCGGCTTCGTGGTGAACGCGCTGCTGGTGCCCTACCTGCTGTCCGCGATCCGGATGCTGGAGTCGGGGTTCGCGTCCGCCGAGGACATCGACACCGGCATGATCCAGGGCTGCGCCCACCCGATGGGCCCGCTCGCGCTGACCGACCTCATCGGCCTGGACACCACGAAGGCGATCGCGGAGTCGATGTACGCGGAGTTCAAGGAGCCGCTGTACTCGCCGCCGCCGCTCCTGCTGCGCATGGTCGACGCGGGCCTGCTTGGCAAGAAGAGCAACCGCGGCTTCTACGACTACAGCAGCTGAGCCGCACCCGCGGGGGAATGCCCTGAAAGACGCTTCCGGGACGGTGAGCGTCCCGGAAGCGCCGTTCGAGGTGGTCCGGGCGCCACTGCCCGGACCACGGTCATGGCCTCGTGTAACCCAGCGTGTAGGTGCCAGAGCCGCTGTACGCGTGCACCCGGTAGCGGTAGTACCCCGCGGTGCCGTTGTAGGTCAGCGTCTCGTCCGGGCTCGGGCTCGTCGCGCTCGCGACGTCCGCCCACGACGCGCCGTTCCACTTCTGCAGGTACAGGTCGAAGTCCGTACCGGGCGGGCCGTCGAGGCAGCCGGTGTGCGCGCCGCTGCCGGTCGACTGGTAGTAGCCGCCGTTCGGCTGGATGGCGCTCGCGCCCGACGCGAGGTTCCCGGTGAGCGACCCCTCGCACTCGCCACCGGGCGGCTCGCCGCCGCCGTCCGTCACCAGCGTCAGGTTGTAGGCCTGCAGGATCTCGTTGACCGGCTGGAAGAACGTCGTCCCACCCGAGCCGCAGTTGCCGGAACCGCCGGACGTCACGCCCTGGGCCTGGCTGCCCGCCAGCAGCGAACCGCCGGAGTCACCCGGCTCGGCGCACACGTTGGTCCTGATCAGGCCGGTGATCGTGCCCTCCGGGTAGGTCACCGACGCGTTGCGGGCCTGGATCGTGCCGCAGTGCCAGCCGGTCGTGGAGCCGGACCGGCACACCGTCGACCCGACCGCCGCGTCCTGTGACCCGGCCACCGCGACCCGCCCGCCCGCGTAGTTGTTGACCGCGCCGACCGGGGTGTTGCCCGCGTTCACCTGCACGTACGCGTAGTCGTTGCCGGGGAAGCTCGAACCGGCGAACCGGCCGCTCGGCTGCGTGGTCGTCGCGCCGGTCCTGCCGCAGTGCCCGGCCGTCACGAACCCGCCGGTCACCGAGAAGCCGACGGAGCACCGGGTGCCCGACCCGATGTAGTAGGCGTTGCCGCCGACGACGTCGATGAGTGGCCGAGGCGACTCGTCCGACGCCACCACCCGCACCGCGTCCGCCGCCACGCGTACCGACCGGACGAACCGCCACGCCGCGTCGGTCGCGTCGGCACGGGAGAGCACCACGACGGTGTTCGACGGCACGTCCACATACCAGCCCGGCACCGACGACGGCGCGGTGGACCTGTTGCGGTCCAAGGAGAATCGCACGGTGTCGAGTGCCTTCTCGCTGCGCGAGACGACCTTCGCGGTGGCGCCGTGCGCGCGCACCGACGTCGCGGCGCCGGTCGACGTGACGCCGACGACCAGCTTGCCGTCGGCGAGCCAGCCGCCCGCGTAGGCGTCGCCGAGGTCCTTGCGCAGCACCAGGTTCGTGTCGTTGGCACGCTTCTCGGTCGCGAGCCGGGTCGCCGCCTGTCCGGCCGTGAGCCCGAGGTCGCGCTGCATCGCCGCCAGCATGCCGTCTGTGGACGGCGCGGGCGCCGCCGCGGCGGGCGCGGTCGCGAGCCCGGCGATCATGGCCGCGACGAAGATGCCCGAACGGAGTCTTCGATCCATGTTTCGGTGTCTCCCTTGACATCGGAAAGCAGGGTGGATCAAACAAGGGAGACGCTATGGCGGATCAGGACGTCCGGGGACATACCAGTTGGGCCATCACGCGGGTCCTATGCGCCGAACTCCTGGTGTCGCGTGAGCCACGTGGGTGTTTCCCCGGGCGACGGCCCGTGATACAAAGATGCAAGATTGTCTCATCGACTCGGGGAGCCGTCATGACCGAAGTGGTGCGCACCGAACCGGGGCTGGACATGCCAGGGCCGGGGACGCTGCACTGGCGCTACGCAGGCGAGGTCCGCGGTTACCTGCTGCTGGTGAAGGCAGGGTTGTTGCAGCTCATGCACCCCGGCCTCGGCGCGGGGGTCGAGCACCACTCCGACTTCTTCAACGAGCCGTGGGAGCGGGTGCTGCGGTCGGTGCCGGAGATCCAGGGCGTCACGTTCGACTACCCGGACGGCGCGAAGACCGCGCAGCGGATCCGGGACTACCACACGCACATCAAGGGCACCGACGCGAAGGGCAGGCGGTACCACGCGTTGGACCCCGAGACCTACTTCTGGGCCCACGCCACGATCTTCGACGCGTTGTTCCAGATGATCGACCTGTTCGACCACCCGATGACCGACGCGGAGAAGGAGCGGCTCTACCAGGAGGGCTGCGGTGCCTACCGCGCGTACGGGGTGAGCGATCGCCTGGTGCCGCCGGACTTCGCGAGCTTCCAGGTGTGGTTCGACATGATGTGCCGCGAACGGCTGGAGCTCACCCCGGCCGCACGCGGTCTGATCACCTTCGCCAAGGAGCCGCCCGAGACGTTCCCGCTCGTGCCCGCGTTCCTGTACCGGCTGGGCCGCAAGCCGACCGCCAAGCCGCTGTGGTGGCATGCGGTCGGTACGCTGCCGCCCGTGGTGCGCGAACAGATCGGCGAGACGTGGACCGACCGTGACGAGCGGCGCCATCGCACGCTGCGCACCGCGATCCGCCGCGCCTGGCCGCTCCTGCCCGCGCGGGTGCGGTACACGGCACGGGCGCGGGCGGGTTACCGGCGGGCGGGGGCCGGTCCGCTCGGATGAGTGAGCCGACCCCATCGACGCTGCTGGACCTGGTGCTGGCCGGGCCGTCGACCGACGAGGTCGGCGCGGCCATCCTGGACACCGCGCTAGAGGAGTTGCTCACCTACGGCCTGCGGCGCACCACCGTCGACATCGTCGCGAAGCGGGCCGGGGTGTCGCGGGCGACGCTGTACCGCCGCTTCGACGGCAAGGACGTGCTCGTGCAGGCCGTGCTGGTGCGCGAGTCCGGCCGGTTCTTCCGCGGCATCGCGGAAGCGGTCGCCGGTGTGTCCACTGTGGAGGAGCGGCTCGTCGAGGGGTTCGTGGTCGGGGTGCGCTACGCCCGCGCGGACCGGCTGCTGAACCGGCTGCTCGCCTCCGACCCCGAGGCGCTGCTGCCGTACCTGACCACGAACGGCGCGCTCGTGGTCGCCGCCGCCCGCGACTTCCTCGTGCGTCAGGGCGGGGCGCGCATGGCGGTCGGTGAGCGGACCCCCGACGGTGTCGCGGAGTTGTTCGTGCGCCTCGCGATCTCGTTCACGCTGATGCCGGAGAGCGCGATCCCGCTCGATGACGACGATGAGGTGCGTGCGTTCGCCCGCGCCTACCTCGCGCCGCTCATGCGCGCGTAGCCGAGCCTCCCGGCAGCACGACGTCCATCAGGTCGCGGAGGTCGGTCTTCGCGCGGTGCCACCGCTTCCCGACGTTCTCCGGGTCCGCGTCGGACAGTCCCATCAGGAGAATGCCGCGGACGGCGTCCATCGCCGTGTACATGACGTGCCGGAACCGGGGGTTGCCGGAGTGCTCGCCGAACGCGGCCTCGGTGAACTCGATGAGCGACGCGCGTGCCGCGGGCTCGACCTGCGTCATCTGCTCGCGCAGCTCCGGGTCGGTGCGGGCGGCCACCCACATCTCCATCGTGGCGTACTGGACCGGGCCCTGGTGCACCTCCCACATCAGCTCAAGCGCGGCGTCGAGCGGGTCGGGTGCGGTGCGGACCGCGTCGATCTTCTCGAACGCCAGCTCCGCGCGTTTCGCCGCGAGGTGACGGACCGCGGCGGCGACGAGGTCGGTCCGGGTGGGGAAGTGGTGCACCTGCGCCCCGCGCGTGACTCCCGCCAGCTCGGTGACCCTCGTGGTGGTCGTGCCCGCGTAGCCGTACCGGACGAGGCACTCGACGGTCGCATCGAGAAGCCGTCGCCGCATCGCCGCGCTGCGCTCCTGTTGAGTTCTTCCGGTTTTCGACTTCCGCTCTGGCACGTGACCAGTCTATTGAACCGTTCTCACGTTCGGGTCGTGCGCGGACGGCCGAGGACGCCGGGCAGGCCGAGCGCGCCCACGGTCGCGAGCACCGCCGTCCCGAGCCCGAAAAGGGTCGTGGCCAGCGGCGGAGCGGAAAGGGGGGACGGGGGTGGCCTCGACCCAACGATGATCACGATGCTCAGCGACTACGACCCCCGCGACGTCAAGCCGGAGAACGTTTAATTGCGATTCTCACCCCAAAGAGTGAATGTCAGGAGCGGAGCGGGCGTGTGAACGACGTCCTAAGCCGACCTCTTGGCCCGGTGGCGGCGGACGGCGTCGCGGTTGGCGCACGAGGGGGAGCAGTAGCGCTGCCGCCCGCCCCGGCTGAAGTCGCCGAACGGGGCGCGGCACTCGTCGAGCGCGCACCGGCGCAGCCGCGTCATGCCGCGGCCGGTGAGGTGCAGTGCGGTGCCGACGCTGATCAGCGCGCGCAGCACGCCGGAGAGGGGGAGGTCCGCGTCGCGGTAGTGGATGTGCCAGCCGTCGCCCGCGTGGTTGGTGAGCCTCGGGTACGCCGAGGACTGTGCGAGCAGGAGGTTGAGCCGCTCGGTCCGCCGCTCTGTCGTGTCCGCGTCGACCACCCCGAGCCAGCGTGCGAGGAACCGCTCGACCTCGTGCAGGTCGTCGTCGGTGGGTTTGGCGTCCACGACGACCCCCGCCGCGGCACACCGTCTGCCAAGGTCGGCGGCGGACCGCGGTGGCGCCAGGACCAGATCGACGGCCAGCCGGACCGGATCCTCGCCGTAAGGGTTCAGATGCATAGGGCCATTACAGCATGCTGGAGCGCATGAGCGCAGCACACCGTTTCGTGACCACGTCGAGCCACGTCACCAGCGAGGGCTGGGTGATCTATCAGCGATGTTCCTGCGGTGAGACGCGAGTACTGCTCAACTCCGAACCGGTCGGAATGATCCGCACACCGGCGAGGTTGGGATGACCATCACGCGCGCGAGTGACGCGATCGTCGGGCGCGGCGGCTAGTGTCCCGAACCGGGAATGCGGTGCGTGAGTCGGTGGATCCAGGTTTCTGCCGGCAAGGCACCGATTCTCCCTCGTACCGGGTTGTACTTGGGTGGATCGGCAACGCCGCCAGCGGGAGGCTGGGCCGCCGAATCAGGTGCCAGATTTCCGGTTCGGGACACTAGCTTGGGCTGAGCCGTCAGCGGAAGGGGTGCTTGTGGAGGGTTTCGTACCGAACGAGACGGCCATCCGGCGGGCGTTGCGCCGCGCCAGGGACGGTGTCGCGCTCGACGCGACCGAGGCCGAGACCCTCCTGCACGCCAGGGGCGAGCAGCTCGACCAGCTCTTCGAGGCGGCATCGCGCGTCCGCGACCAGGGGCTCGCGGCCGTCGGCCGGGACCGGACTATCACCTACTCCCGCAGCGTGTTCGTGCCGCTGACCAGGCTCTGCGCCGACCGCTGCCACTACTGCACGTTCGCCACCGTGCCGGGCAGGCTGCCCGCCGCGTTCCTGTCCGAGGACGAGGTCCTCGACATCGCGCGCAAGGGCGCCGCCGCCGGGTGCCGCGAGGTGCTGATCACCCTCGGCGACAAGCCAGAGGCGCGCTGGGAGTCGGCACGGACCTGGCTGGAGCAGGCCGGCTACCCGGACACGCTGTCCTACGTCCGCGCGATCTCCATCAAGATCCTCGAGGAGACCGGGGTGCTGCCGCACCTCAACCCTGGCGTGCTGACCTGGCAGGACTTCCAGCGGCTCAAGCCGGTGTCGGCGTCGATGGGGATGATGCTGGAGACCACCGCGACGCGACTGTGGTCCGAGCCCGGCGGCCCGCACTACGGCTCGCCGGACAAGGAGCCCGCCGTGCGGCTGCGGGTGCTGGAGGACGCCGGCCGCTCCGCCGTCCCGTTCACCACCGGCATCCTGCTCGGCATCGGCGAGACCATGGCGGAGCGCGTCGACTCGCTGTTCGCGATCCGCAAGGTCGCGCGGCAGTACGGCGGCATCCAGGAGGTGATCGTCCAGAACTTCCGCGCCAAGCCGGACACGGCGATGCGTGCCATGCCGGACGTCGAGGCCGCCGAGCTGGCCGCGACCGTGGCGGTCGCCCGGCTCGTGCTCGGGCCGAGGATGCGCATCCAGGCACCACCGAACCTGATCGAGGGCGAGTACGAGCTGCTGCTGCGGGCGGGCATCGACGACTGGGGCGGCGTGTCGCCGCTGACCATCGACCACGTGAACCCGGAACGGCCGTGGCCGAGGCTGGCGGAGCTGGAGAGGTACACCCGTGCCGCCGGGTTCGAGCTGGCCGAGCGGCTGCCGGTCTACCCGGAGTACGTGACGCGGGGTGAGCCGTGGCTGGACCCGCGCGTCGCGCCGCACGTGGCCGCGCTGGCCGACGGGGCCGGGCTCGCCGACCCGGCCGCGGCGATCACCGGCCGTCCGTGGCAGGAACCGGAGGTCGCGCTCGTCTCCTCGGGCCGCACCGACCTGCACGCCTCGATCGACACCGAGGGCCGCACGGCCGACCGCCGCGACGACTTCGACTCCGTGTACGGCGACTGGGAGGAGCTGCGTCAGCAGGTCGGTCCCAACGTCTCCGCCGTACCGGGGTCGCGGGCCCGAGGCGAGTTCGCGACCGCGTTGCGGCACGCCGAGGCCGACCCGGCAGGACTGTCCGACGCCGACGCGCTGACGCTGCTGTCCGCACAGCACGGGCACGAGATCGAGGCCCTCGCCGCGCTGGCCGACGACGTGCGGCGCGACACCGTCGGCGACGACGTGACCTACGTGGTCACCAGGAACATCAACTTCACGAACGTGTGCTACACCGGGTGCCGGTTCTGCGCGTTCGCCCAGCGGCGCACCGACAGCGACGCGTACACGCTGTCGCTCGACCAGGTCGGGCAGCGGGCCGAGCAGGCGTGGGCGGTCGGCGCGACCGAGGTCTGCATGCAGGGCGGCATCCACCCGGACCTGCCCGGCACCGCGTACTTCGACATCGCCACCGAGGTCAAGAAGCGCGCGCCGGGGCTCCATGTGCACGCGTTCTCGCCGATGGAGGTCGTGAACGGCGCGTCACGGACGAACCTGTCCATCCGCGACTGGCTGACCGCCGCGCACGAGTCCGGGGTGGACTCGCTGCCCGGCACGGCGGCGGAGATCCTCGACGACGACGTGCGGTGGATCCTGACCAAGGGCAAACTGCCGACGGCGTCGTGGGTCGAGGTCGTGACCACCGCGCACGAGCTGGGCATCAACACGACGTCCACGATGATGTACGGGCACGTGGACAACCCGTCGCACTGGGTGGCGCACCTCAAGCTGATCCGCGACCTGCAGGAGCGGACGGGCGGGTTCACGGAGTTCGTGCTGCTGCCGTTCGTGCACACGAACGCGCCGCTGTACCTGGCGGGGATCGCGCGGCCCGGCCCGACGTACCTGGAGAACCGCGCGGTGCACGCGCTCGCCAGGTTGTTGCTGCACGGCCGGATCGACAACATCCAGACGTCGTGGGTGAAGCTCGGCGACGAGGGCGTGGTCGACGTGCTGCGCGGCGGCGTGAACGACCTTGGCGGCACTTTGATGGAGGAGACCATCAGCCGCATGGCCGGTTCGGAGAACGGCAGCTACAAGACGATCGCCGGGCTGGAGGAACTCGCCGCCAGGGCGGGACGTCCGGCGCGACAGCGGACGACGACCTACGGCGCGGTGCCCGACGAGCGGCTCCGCACGGCGCGTGAGCACGACGGCGTGTGGCGGCCGAACCTCCTGCCGCTCGTCGGCGGCTGATCTGTCCGGTCCTCTCATGGACGCGGCGTGACGAGACGGCCCGCGACCGGCGGCGGCGGAGGTCGCATCAGGGGAGCGGTCCACCGTCTGACCGTGCCGATGCGGGTTCGTTTTTCGGCTGTTTCCCGGCTCTGCCGGGGCCGCCACGATGTCGTCTCGCGTGCTGTCAGGAGGGCCGGTGATGGTGGAAAGTCTTCTCGTACCAACCAGTGCTCGGTGACCTGGACCTCGTCGCCGCCTCAGCAAGCGGGCTCCCGGCGTTCCTCCCTCCCCAGTCGCATGGGAGTCCGCTTCATGGCGTGTCCCTGAGCAGGGTCTGGTACGGCGAGCAGCCATGGATCTCCCGGTAGTAGCGGGCGAAGCGGCCCGGGTGGAAGAAGCCCCAGCGTGCGGCGATCCGGGTGACGGTCATGCCGCCTGCCGGGTCGGTCGCCAGTAGTTCCCGATGGGCCTGCCGTAACCGGACCAGCCGCACATACCCCATGGGTGTCGTGTCCCGGTGGCGGCGAAAGGCGTGTTGCAGAGCGCGGATCGTGACGTTGGCGGTGGCGGCGATGTCGGCGACGCTGATGTCCTCGGCGGCGTTGTCGTCGATGAACGCGATGGCCTTGCGTAGCGTGTGCGGGTGGGCGTCGCGGCGGTCCTCGATCGTTGGTTCGAGCAGCGCGGTGTTGGGAAAGGCCGCGAGCACGGCCGCACACAGCAGGTGGCCGGACGTGCTCGCCACGAGCGGCTCGCCCATGGACTCCGGCTGGTCGCGCATCGCGTCCGTGAGGTAGTCGATCGTGGAGGCGAGGTGCCGGGCGGCGTCCCGGTCGTGTGTGCGCACGTCGGTGAACCGGATCGGCTCGTCGCGCGTCGTGTCCCCGGTGGCGGCGACCTCGCTCAGAAGCGTGAACGGCAGGGCGGCGGCCTCGATGACGCCGTCGGCCCAGCGCGCCCGGTAGGGCGTGCCGTGCTCGCTCTTCGACCCGAGGAACAGCTCCCCGGACCGGAACTGGTGCTCGGCCCCCTGCGAGCAGTAGTCCATCACCGTCCCCCGGGGACGCACGACGAACAGGCTCGCGGGCGACGCCACGGTGATCGCCATCTCGTTGGTCTGCGCCGCCGTCCCCACCGAGAACGTCGAGCTCATCAGCTGGGTGAACCGGAAGGAGTAACCGATCCGGGTACCGGTCATCCGGATATCGGTGCCGTAGACGCTGGTCAGGAACTCGCCCGCGCGGTCGTGGTCGGTCGTCTGGAACAGCACACGCTGAGGCGAAGTGGTCATCACCGACCTCCTCGATGCTCCACGTCGATAGCAGTCCGGCAAGCGTGCTACCACCCACGGGCAAATGGCGGATTTGGCGGCCACCGCCACCCGGCTGGAGGAGCGGATTCAACCCACCGCGTGTGAATACACACAACCAAGCGGTCCAGCAACCACGAACGGGTGATTGTGAGTCGCCAGGGTGAGACCGCGTGTGGGCGTCGCGATCAGGAAGAGGCGGAAGACGCCTTCTGCCGCGCCGTCCACGCCGGGGAAGGCTGGGCCGGATCATCAGCCGGGGCACGGCATGCCCACGCGGTACCGACGGTGACGCCGATGACCAGCAGGCCGAGCGCGGCCAGTGTCCAGCCGTCCGGCGCGATCAGTGGCTGTCCCCGGAACGCCTGCCAGGCGACCAGGGTGAGCAGACCCGCGAAGCCCGCGGCCGCGACGAACACCAGCCGGACCCGTACCGCCTCCGAACGCAGCAACGGCAGCCTCGTGGCGAACAGCGTGAGGGCGATGGCCAGCAATGGCAGCAGTTGCAGTGCGTGCATGCCGAGGAAGTGCGGGATACGCAGATCACCGCCGGTGGTGCTCCAGCCGAGGATCGGCATGGCCTGACCGCCGTCCGGCACGCCGACACTGTGTGACCCGAGCGCGGCGGGATTGAGGCCGGCGCGCATCGTGTCGACCTGTGCTTGCGTCGGGAAGGCCATCACCGGGCCGAACCCGGCACCGACGAGGGAAATGGCGGCGCCGAGCCGGATCGCCCATCTGTCGGCCGCGTCGCGGATCTCGCTGCGCATCAACACGATGGTGAGTACCAGGGTGAGCAGCCACACCGTGGTGATCGACGCGCCCATGACGTGGTAGATCCGGTGGTCGAACTCCGTCTCGTTGTTGAAGTGGCTCGCGCGGCCGCGCACCACCTGCCCGATGATCAGCACGATTTCCAGCAGGAGCAGACCGACGAGGCCGAGCGAGGTGCGGCGCACCAGCCGGGGTGCCCTGGTGGTCAGCGAAGCCATCCACGCCCAGGTGATCGCGTACACACCGATCGAGATGGTGAACTTGAACGGTTTCGTCCAGATCGGCATCCCGCCGAGCAGCCGGTCGTCGAAGATCAGGCCGGCGAGCGAGACCAGCGCGAGCCCCACCATCCCGTACGCGAGCAACAACATGGGCCGGTTCCAGGTGCGCGTCCCGCTTCGCGGCACTGTCAACGTGCTCATCTCCCGCTACTGGTAGCGCCCGGTGCGGTCACCGCACGCCCCACGATCGTCAGCCGCCTCGGTCGCAAAGACATCGAGTCCGACATGTGAAATATGCGCCGATCGGGTGTCGCGGCGCGCGGAAGCGGGTATGCGGTTGGTCTGAAGATGTGGCGAAAGGAGCACACATGCCTTGGGTCAGCAGTCATCGCAGGCGGGTGCCGTACGGGTGGTTCCGCACCACCACGGTCCGCAGTCATTACCGCAGGCGTCCTGGCGGGATACCGGTCGTGGGCATCGTCATCGCCGTGATCGTGATTCTGGTGCTCATCGCGCTGTTCTGACATTTTCCGAGTCCGGGCCGACCCGTGTGGGCGGCCCGGACTCGGTTTTCGCCATTCGAACGCGGATTCCCGCCAGTCCTCGATATCAGGCCGGGTCAGGAAGGCCAGCGGCGGAACTGGTACTCGCCAAGGCGTTCGGTCAGCTGCGTCAACGTGATCGGGTCCGCCGGTGGGTAGGTCGCGGTGGCGACCTTGTCCAGCATCCGCCAGCAGGCGCGGCGCTGCGGCCACGTGGTCTCGAGCAGCCAGCGGCGCAGCACGTAGAGCCGCAGCAGTACCCGCACCGCGGGTTCCTCCAGCGCCGTGTCCCGCAGGGTCGCGGCGCCGAGCGCGGCCGAGGTGAACACCGGGAGTTCCGCGACCAGCGCGTCGCGGGCCGCACGCGCGTGCTGGTAGGCCTCCTTCGCCGAGCGGGCAGGCGGTTGTGCCCGCAGGGCCGTGCAGACGAGCCCGATCACCGAGGGCGCCAGGTCGCAGGACGGTGCGGCGGTCGCCGTGGCCGAGATCGACGAGACGGCCAGCGCGACCGCGCCGATCAGCTCGGCGTGCTCCTCGGGTGCCTCGTGCAGCGCGTCGATCCGGGCGAGGGCGGCGTCCCGGTCGAGGTTCGCCTCGGTCACGTCCGGCAGGTCCAGCAGCGCGAGCAGTTCCGGCCGTGGGTCGAAGACCGGCTCGACCTCGTGGATGGCGGTCGCCACGTGGTTGAGCAGTTCCTCGTGGTCGACGGGCTCGTCGATCACGGCCTGGCGCAGCAACGGCAGGATCGGCCCACCACCGCCCGCCTGCCCTGCCGCGGCGACCTCCCGGGACGCGACCGGCGCCGGTCGTGACTGGTCGAGCCGGGTCCACCTCGGATCCGGTGACGAGTAGCTCATGTCCCGACGGTACGGGAACGCCTCGCGGGCCCGGCGGGGCGATGGGTCCACCCGAATTCCGGTCGACAGCCGAGGGGGTGGGCGAGCACCATCGCGAGATGGTGCTTCCCGCGGGGCACACGGTCAGGGCGCCCCGGCTCGGCGATGAGGACGTGCACGCTCTCCACGCACTCGTGCGCGACTACACGCTCGCGGTCACCGGCGCCGAGGATTTCAGCCTCGACGACGCCCGTGACGAGCTGACCGAACCGGGGTTCGACCCCGCGCGAGACGGTCGGCTCGTCCACGACGGGACCGGACGGCTCGTCGGGGCGGGCACCGTGCACCGCAAGAACGGCGGCGGCCTGGCCGACGTCGACGTCGTGGCGGACGACGTCGCGGTCCGGCGGTGGCTGTTCGACTGGGTGCTCGGCCGCGCGCGGGACGCCGGACGGGAGGCGGGCCATCAGGAGGTCACCGTCCACCACGGCTGCTACCACGACGACGAGGCGCTCCGCGACGCGTTGGCAGAGCACGGTTTCCACGTCGCCACGACCTTCAACCGCCTGCGGGCGGACCATGCCGGGCCGCTCGCCGCGCCCGAGCCGCCCGATGGTGTCGTGCTCCGCGTCGCCGGTGACGACGACGCGGTCCGGCGTGCGGCGCACCACGTGCTGATGACCTCGTTCACCGACCACTTCGGGTTCGCCCGTATGCCCTACGAGGAGTGGCTCGAGCAGCACGAGCGGCGGCCGGCCTTCGCGTGGTCGTGGCTGTGGGTCGCGGAGCTGGCCGGTAGCGCGGTGGGCGTGCTCGAGTGCGACGACCGGTTCGCCGAGGTGGAACGCTGCGGGTATGTCGCCGAACTCGGCGTGGTCGCCGCTGCCCGAGGCCGGGGCATCGCGAAGTTCCTGCTGCGCCATGCCTTCGCCGCCGACGCCTCGGTCGGCCGGGCAGGCACGCTGCTGCACGTGGACACCGACAACGTCACCCCGGCGCTCGGCCTGTACGAGTCGGTCGGCATGCGCCCGGTGCTCGTGATCGACGCGTGGCGCAGGAGGGTCGCACACCGCGCCGAGGTCTAGAATCCGGTGGGGAGGCACCATGACGGACGAGGAACTTGTCATCGAGTTCGCCCTCGCGCGCCTCGACCACCCCGACCTCGACCTCGGCGAGATCGCCGCGCTCGTCGTCCGCCGGATGGGCATCGACCACATGCTGGAGTTCGCGGCACGCAACCTCGCGACCCGCGGTGAGCTGCGCGGCGCGGCCTTTCCCTGTGCTGTGGAACACGTGCTGAGGGTCATGCTGCTACTGCGCGGTCCCTCCGACTGACCACGCGACCTGATCACGCGAACGGCGGGCCACCCGATCGTCCACTGAGGACGGTCGAGGTCGGCTCGGTATGCCCGCCCGGCCGCTCGGCGAGACCGCCACCTCGCTCGACGACCTGGCCGCGGCGATCATCAACAACGACTTCGTCGAGCGTGGCAGCTTCGCCATCGTGTACGGCTACCGCCAGTTCAACCCGGCCGTCACCTGGATCACGGTGATCGCCATCGTCGTCATCGTCCAGGTCGCGCAGTTCGCTGGCAACCTCATCGCCAGGAAGATCCTCCGCCGGTGACGAGCCGGTGCCCGGCATGTGGGAGGCGTTGAGGCGGTCAGCGGCGTCAGCCATGCTCGTGCGGTACGCCGTATCCATCGAACGAGAGGCGTTTCGATGCGACGCCTGGTGGCCAGGTGGGGTGCTGTCCCGCTGCGCGAGATGACCAAGCACGGCGCGACGCTCGCGGCGGTGCCCGATCCGCATGGCCAGTTCCCCGGCGTACCCATTTCCTGGTACGTCAACGACACCGTGCCCGACGTGACCATTCCCGAGCAGCCCGCGGGGGTGCCGCCCTGGCACCCGGAAGGACGCTGATCTCTTTCGACGGGCCGGAGGAGGGTGGCTCGAGTAGTTAAGTCGAGGGTACCTCGAATTAAGCGGGAGGCAAGGGTGGGCCCGGCAGTCAGGCGACCGAGGGCGGACGCGCGCCGCAACTACGACCGTCTGCTCGCGACCGCGGACACGGTGTTCCGCGAGCAGGGCACCGGTGCGTCCCTGGAAGGCATCGCGCGGCGCGCGGGGGTGGCGATCGGCACCCTGTACGGCCACTTCCCGAACCGGCGGGCACTGGTCGGCGCGGTCCTGCGGGAGCGGAACGAGTCGCTGTTCGACGCGGGGGATGCGCTGGCGGAGTCACCGCCTGAGGAGGCGCTGCGCCGGTGGATCGACCTGGTGGTCGAGCACGCCGCCTCCTACCAGGGCCTCGCGGAGCTGCTGGCGGACGGAGTGGACGACGAGGCTTCGGAGCTGCACGCGTCCTGTGCGCGGATGGCGGACATCGGCGAGCGGCTGGTCACGCGTGCGGTCGAGGCCGGGGTGGTGCGGCAGGAGGTGACGGGGGCGGACGTGTTCGCGTTGATGAACGCGGGTGCGTGGACGTGGGAGCACGCGTCGGCCGAGCAGGCGGCGCGGCTGGTCGCCTACACCATCGACGGCCTGCTTGTGAACCGTCGTTCCGCATAGTGGGCACGGGAAGTTCCTTGCACGCCACGATGTTCCGGTCCGCATGAGCATTGGGGTGGTGGTGCCGGTCGGCACCGGGAACGCGGTTGACTCGGCGGTGGCCTACGGGCGGGAGGCGGCGAAGGCGGGCATCGCGTCGGCGTGGTTCCCGCAACGGTTCGATGTGGACTCGGTGGCGGTCGCCGGGTTCGTCGGGCGGGAGGTGCCAGGACTCGCGGTCGGCTCGTCGGTGGTGCCGATCTTCGGGCGTCACCCGATCATCGTGGCTGGCCAGGCGCAGACGACCCAGGCCGCGACCGGCGGCCGGTACACGCTGGGACTCGGGCTGGGCGCGAAGGCGTTCGTGGAGCCGGTGTTCGGCGAGGCGCACGAGCGGCCGGTGCTGCGGCTGCGGGAGTTCCTGACCGCACTGCGGTCGGTGGTGGAGACGGGGTCGGTGGATCTCGCGGGGGAGACGCTGGTGGCGCGGACCCCGATGCCCGCAGTGGTGCCGGGTGGGTCGCCGCTGCCGGTGGTGGTGGCGGCGATGGGCCCGCAGGCGCTGCGGGTCGCGGGCGAGCTGGCGGACGGCACCCTCCCGTTCCTGGCCGGACCCCGTGCGCTCGGCGAGCACATCGTCCCGGCGATCACCTCGGCCGCGGCG
>NZ_JBARWZ010000301.1:0-4827 GCF_049647105.1 Actinophytocola sp. | reverse complement strand
GGCAGGTCGCGCCCGCCGCCGGCAGATCCGGTTCGGCGGCCGGGGGCGCGTCCGGAGCCGCGGTCGCCCGCGCGCCGCCGATCTCGCGGCCGCAGACGTCGCAGAACTCCTCGTCCTCCGACGTGTGGCCCTGCGGGCAGGTGGCCATGCGGTCAGGCTCCCTCGGCATCCGGCAGAGCGTCCGGCGGAGCGTCCTGCTGCTTCTTGCGCACCCGCATGGTCTTCGAGGACCGGGTGTCGAGCGTCATCTCGTCCACCGCCTCGACCTTGCGCTTGAGTCGCACGGTGCCGGTGCGGGCGTCCTCAACGTCCACGACCTTCGCGAGCAGCTTCGCGGTGTCCGAGTGACCGGTCTCCGTCGCGAGCTGCACCGCACGGCCCAGCTTCGCGGTCGCCGTCTCCACGTCGCCCGCCTTGCGTGCCTCCAGGCCCTCCTGGATGGCGTCCGCCAGCTCCGCCTGACCGGTGTAGTGCGCGACCTCGCGGTTGATGCGGGTGGACAGCGCGGTGTCCTCGGTCCAGACGGCGAGGATGCGGCCCTTGCCGAGCACCTGGTCCGGTGCGCCGCCGGCACCGGGTACGACGAGGCTGAGCCGTCCGGCCATCATCTTCTCGCCGGTCGCCGCGGCCGGGACCCGCACGCACACGTGGTAGTCGCGGGTCTCCGAACCCCAGGAACCCGTCGGGTAGTCGCCTTCGCGGGGCGAGGCCTCCGTGCGCCGTGCGGTGAGGTCGGTGAGCGTCGGCTCGACCTGCTTCACGAACTTCACCGTCGCGCCCTGCGGGGTCCACAGCCGCAGCGCCACGTCCGCGACCGCCTTGTCCATGGCGCCCGCGGCCATCGCGCGGAAGTCCTCCTCGAGGCCCTCCGGCTCGGCGATGATGTCGACGGTGCCGAGCAGCGCGTCGGCGATCGTCCGCAGCTCCTTGACCTCCCAGTCGGTGCCCACGCCGCGGCAGTCGCACACGAAGTGCCCGGTGACCTGCGCCAGCGTGGTCGCGAGCTGGCGCGGCGTCTCGTGCATGTTCTGGCCGTCGGTCAGCAGGATCGCGTGCCGCATCTGCGCGGCCGACGTCGCGAACAGCGAGTCCGCGAGCGCGAGCCACTTGCCGATCGCGGTGCCGCCGTTCGCGGCGAGGTGCGCGACCGCCTGCTTCGCCTCGGCCCGCGTCGCTGGTGAGGAGACCACCAGGCCGTGCTGGTAGGGGTACGCGAGCCGGGCCTCGTCGGTGCCGGCCACGACCGCGAACTCGACGCCGTCGCGCAGCGTGTCGATGGCGGCGGCGGTGGCCTGCTTCGCCGACGACAGCTTGGTGCGTGGCACGTGCATCGAGCCGGAGCAGTCGACGATGATCACCTCGGCCGCGCCGCCACCGGAGGTCGACGGCCCGGTGGGTGCGCCGCTGGCTGTGACCGTGACGATCGCGTTGACCTCGGTCGAGCCGGCGGAGAGGTACTCGTTCTGGTAGACCTCGACCGCGAAGTCCGGTTGCTCGGTCACGGCTGGCTCCCTTCCTTCGGCGGGAACGGCACGAGGACCGTGGTGATGTTGTCGTGGCCACCGAGCTCCAGCGCGAGCTTGGTCAGCCCGACGGCCGAGGGCATGCCGCCATCGGCGGGCATCACGCCGGCCAGCGCGGTGGCGTCCGGCACGTAGTTCCAGAGCCCGTCACTGCACAGCAGCACGTGCCCCGGCCCGTTCGGCTCGAAAGTGACGACCCTCGGCTCGATGTCGCCGGCGTCCGCGCCGATCCACTTGGACAGCGCGTGCGCCTGGGGCACCGAGTTGGCCTGCTCCTCGCTCATGCCCTCGGCGATGAGCTCGGCGGCGACCGTGTCGTCCGCGGTGAGTACCTGCGAGGGGGCGGCTGCCGAGCGGAGCGAGTCGTCGTCGGACTCCGAGCGGAGCTTGCGGAGCGAATCGTCGGACTCCGAGCCGGGCGCGGCGATCCAGTACACGCGGCTGTCGCCGACGGACCCGACCGTGACCTTGTCCGGTGTCACGACCGCGGACACGAACGTGCACGACGGCGCCGTGCCGGGCACCGAGGGGTCGGCCAGCTCCGACACCACCTCGATCGCCCGCGCGACCGCGGTCCGCGTCGCGTCCGCCGGGTCGCCGTTCTCCAGCACGGCGTCGAGCAGCACGCTCACCGCCTCGTCGACCGCGAGCTGCGACGCGCTGTCCGCACGGTCGGAGGTGGCGACGCCGTCGCACACCACCGCGACGACCGTCGGCGGCGCGTCCGCGCCGAGCACGGTGCCGTACGCCATCGAGTCCTCGTTGCGGGCCCGCCGCCGTCCCTTGTCGCTGATGCCGACGACCATCTCGAGGTCGCACTCCATGCGGTCACGGCCGCTGGGCTGTGCCCGCCCGCAGTCGGCGCAGAAGCCGTCGCCGTCGATGTTGGGCCCGCCGCATGCCACGCACGACCCGCCGGCCTGTTCGCGCACCGGGCCGCCGACGGGGGTCCTGCGTACGAGCAGACTCTGCCCGCAGCTCTCGCAGAACCGGTCCTCCTTGCCGACGGCGGCACCGCATCCTGGGCAGCTGGTCACGGTCACACCCACGTTGTCGGCCGGATCTGGTTGGCGCTGTCCACCAATGTGATGCGCTCCCTCGTGTTGTCCGCGTGCCGTGCGAGCGTCCGGTAACAATCCTCCAGCGCGACTCGCAAGTCGTTCTCCCTCAATGGGCAGCCAAGCACAGTCCCACCCGAGCGTCCGCCGTGGGTGACCCACCGGAACGCGGCGGTCAGCAGCCGCTCGTTCGCCCGTGCCCTGGGTTCCGCGGGCAGCTGCAGGGCGGACAGCAGCGCGCCTGCCGACGTCAGGTCGTCCTCGGCCAGTTCCGGTGCCGCCACCCCGGCCACCCGTACCGCCGCGGCGGCAAGCTGGGCCGCGGTGTGATGGTTCGAGGTCTCTGGCACCGAGCACAGCACGTCGAACGCCTCCAGCCGCCCGCCCCGCGCCATCAGCGCCCTGGCCAGGCCGAACGCGGCGCTCACGTAGGAGCGGTCGGTGCGCCACACGACGCGGTAGTACCGGTCGGCGGTCGCGTGGTCGCCCAGCGCCTCCGCGCACACCGCCAGTGCCAGTTTCGGCGCCGCCTCGCCCGGCACCGCCGAGTAGACGCGGTCGAGGTGCCGCTGCGCGGTCGTCGGGTCGCCCTCGGCCAGCGCGGCCATGCCGCGGTACCAGTCGAGCAGCCACAGCCGGTCAAGGTCGCGCGCGTTGTTCGCCAGCTCGTCGAGCTTGCGCAGGGCCATGTCCCGCTCACCCGCCTCGACGTGGGCGCGGATGATCCGCAGCGGCACCTCGACCGAGCCCTTCGGCGCCTGGCGCAGCTCGTCGGCCAGCGCGGCAGGCTCGGTGGCCATGACGGTCGCGAGGAACGCCGCCGCCGCGTCCGTCCCGTCGACCTTCGGCACCGGCAGCATGTGCACCAGCGACGGCAGCGACTCCCGCGCGGTGAACGCCATGTCGATGCCGAACGAGCGGCGCTCCGGGGTGAACTCGGCCGACGCGCCGGGCCGCGGCAGGCCGTCCTCGGTGGCGAGTACCTCCCGCAGCACGCCGGTGAGCTGGTCCTTCATCTCCTCCGAGGAGGTGAACCTGGCCCGCGGCGCCGTCGCGACCGACCGCAGCAGGAACCGGTAGTACGAGTCGTGCTCGGCGAGGAGTGGTTCCTCCGCCTGGTTCGGCAGGCGGTCGACGTAGGTGCGCTGGAAGTCGAACGGGAACGTGGTCACCGCGAGCGTGCGGCCGATGGTGTAGAGGTCCGACGCGATCGACGGGCCCGCCGTGGCGATCTCCGGCGCCTGGTAGCCGACCGTGCCGTACACGGCGCTGTCGTCGTCGTCCATGTGCCGGACCGCGCCGAGGTCGAGCAGCTTCAGCTGCTCCTCGGTCTGGATCACGTTGTCCGGCTTGTAGTCGCAGAACAGCAGGTTGAGGGTGTGCAGGTAGCCGATCGGCGGCAGCATCTCCAGCGTGTAGGCGATGGCCCTGGACAGCGGCAGGCACGCCTCCGCGCCCTGGACGGCCCGCACGTCCTTGAGCATCTCCTTGATGGACCTACCGCCGACGTACTCCATCACGATGTAGCCGACGAGCGCGCCGGTGTCCGCGTCGGGGTGCTGCACGAAGTTGTGGATCTTGACGATGTTCGGGTGCTCGACCTCGGCGAGGAACCGCCGCTCGGCCACCGCGGCCGCCATGGCGTCGGTGTCGCCGGTGTCGAGGAGGCCCTTGAGCACGACCCAGCGGTCGGCGACCGCGCGGTCGAGCGCGAGGTAGATCCAGCCGAGGCCGCCGTGCGCGAGGCAGCCGAGGACCTCGTACTGGTCGTGCAGCACCTCGCCGGGGGCGAGCTTGGGGGAGAAGGAGAAGCGGCGGCGGCAGGAGGTGCAGAACCCCTCGGTGCGGCCCTCCTGCCCGTCGCGGCCTCGGCCGACCTTCGCGCCGCAGTTGCTGCAGAACCGCTTGTTCTCGGCAACCTTCGGGTCGGAGAGGACGGCGGATTTCGGGTCGCGGTAGGGGACGCGGGGGATCTCGACCAGCCCCGCGCCCAGCAGGCCGCGGCTGGCCGAGCGTGCGGAGCCGCGCCGCGAGCCGCTGGTGACCGCGCCCGTCGACGCGGTCCACCCGGTGGCGACCGAGCCGGTGCGGGTGCTGATGGTCCTGGCGCTGTCCGCGTCGGGCGCGGCCGCCGGTGCCCTGGCACCTTCCGGCGCCTCCAGGCCGCAGGTCTCGCAGTAACCGTCCTCGTCCAGCGTGCCGCCGCAGCCGGGCCGGGGGCAGGTGCCACCGGCGCCGCTCTGCGC
>NZ_JBARWZ010000300.1:0-34346 GCF_049647105.1 Actinophytocola sp. | reverse complement strand
CGGGCTCCCCGACGCGCTGGTCGCCGACTCCCCCGGTGATCTCGTCCGGCCCGACCCCGGCAAGCCCTCCTCCGGCTCCCCCACCTCGTCCGGCGCGCCGACCACGTCGTCCGCCCCGCCCGTGACGTCGTCGTCCACCGAAGCACCCGCCCCGCCGCCCCCGCCCGCGACGTCCGAGGAGCCGCCCGCCCCGCCGACCGCGACCGGCGGCACCGCGCAGGACGAGATCGTCAGCCTCGTGAACAGCTTCCGCGGCGAGGCGGGCTGCGGGCCCGTCACCGCCGACTCCCAGCTCGCCGCCGCCGCGCAGGCACACGCCGAGGACATGTCGCGGCGTGACTACTTCTCCCACGACTCACTCGATGGCAGGTCCTTCGACGAGCGGATCCGCAATGCCGGATATCCGAGTCCTGGTGCGGAGAACATCGCCCGCGGCGCCAGGACCGCCGAGAGGGTCATGCAGCTGTGGATGGACTCCGACGGCCACCGCCGCAACATCCTCAACTGCGACCTGAAGACCCTCGGCGTCGGCCTCGAACGCGACGGCTTCTACTGGGTGCAGGACTTCGGGTTCTAAGCCGCCTCACGGACGAGGCAGAACGGGTGTCCTGCCGGGTCCGCGTAGACCCGCCACGCCTTGCGCGAGTCGTCCAGCAGCACGGCGCCTGCCGCCAGGGCCTCCCCGTGCGCGGCATCGAGGTCCGGCACCCCCAGGTCCAGGTGTGACTGCTGGGGGGCGGTCGGATCCGGCCAGCGCGGCGGCCGGTACCCGGCGACCCGCTGGAAGCACAGCACCAGCCCGTTCGGCAGGTGCAGCGTCGACCACCCGCCGCCAAGCCCCCACCTGCGGTCCAGCCGGTTGACCTCCCCGCCGAGCAGCGCGTGGTAGAACCGCGCCAGCACCTCGTCGTCGGGACAGTCGAGCACCACGCACTGCAGAGTCGCTTTCACGCCTCGAACCGATAGCCCATCCCGGCCTCGGTGAGCAAGTGACGCGGCCGCGACGGCTGCGGCTCCAGCTTGCGCCGCAGCTGCGCCAGGTACACCCGCAGGTAGTGCGTCTCCGACGCGTACGAGGGCCCCCACACCTCCTGCAGCAGCTGTTTCTGCCCCACGAGCTTGCCCCGGTTGCGCACCAGCAGCTCCAGCACGCCCCACTCGGTGGGCGTCAGATGCACCTCGGCGCCGTCGCGGATCACCTTCTTCGCCGCGAGGTCGACCGTGAACGCCCGCGCCTCGACCACGGCCTCCTCCCCGGTCCGCACGGTCGACGCACGCCGGACCGCGGCCCGCAGCCGCGCGAGCAGCTCGTCCATGCCGAACGGTTTCGTCACGTAGTCGTCGGCACCGGCGTCCAGCGCGGCGACCTTGTCGCCGGAGTCGGTGCGCGCGGAAAGCACGATGATCGGCACGCTGGTCCACCCGCGCAGCCCTTCGATGACCGTCGCGCCGTCGATGTCCGGCAATCCGAGGTCCAGCACCACGACGTCGGGGTGCTCGGTGGCGGCGACCCGCAGGGCCTCCTGCCCGTTCGCGGCGGTCGACACGTCGTAGCCACGGGCGGTGAGGTTGATCCGCAGGGCACGCACGATCTGTGGCTCGTCATCGACAACCAGCACTTTCGTCATGTCTGCACACTCCCGTCCACCGGCAGTGAGAGCACGACCGTGAGCCCACCGCCGGGGGTGTCCTCCGTGCCGATCGTCCCGTTCATCGCGTCCATGAACCCCTTCGCCACCGACATGCCGAGCCCGATCCCGCTCGTGGCGTCGCCGAGCCGCTGGAACGGCGCGAACAGCTTCTCCGCCGTGCCCTTGGGCAGCCCCCTGCCGTGGTCGACCACGCGCAGCTCCACCCGGTCCTCGTGCGTGCTCGCCCGGATCGCGATCGGTGGCTCCGAGGGCGGCGCGGCGGCCGAGAAGGTGTCGGTCCGGCCGGACCACCCGTGCCGCAACGCGTTGTCCACGACGTTCGCGACGACCCGTTCGAGCAGCCCGACGTCGGCACGCACCGCGGGCAGCCGCTCGTCTACGTCCACCGCCACCGCGGACCGGCCGTCGAGCCCGGCGAGCGCACGGGCCACGACCTCGTCGTAGGTGACGGCACGCAGCCGGGGGCGCACCGCGCCGGTCGCGAGCCGGGACGAGTCGAGCAGGTTGTCGATGATCGCGGACAGCCGGTCGGCGGACTCCTCGATGTCCGCCAGCAGGTCGGCGCTGTCCTGCGCCGACAGTGACAGGTCCGGCGCACGCAGGCTGCCGACCGCCACCTTGATCGACGTCAGCGGGGTGCGCAGGTCGTGGCCGACGGCGGACAGCAGCGCGGTACGCAGCTCGTTCGTCGCCGCGGTGCGCTTGGCCTCCGCCGCCTCGGCCGCCATCCGCTGCTGCCGCAACGCGAGGAGTGCCTGTCCCGCAACGGTTTCCAGCACGCCCCTGGTGTCGGCGGGCAGTGCCCTGCCACGCAGCGCGAGGTGCACGTCGGGGGTCACGGCCACGTCGGTGTCCGCGTCGTCCGGCCCGTCACACGGGGACGGCCCCGCGCACGCGACCCGGTGCCACTCGCCGTCGCGCCGCTCGACCAGCGCGACCGACGACAGCCCGAAGTTCTCCCGCACCTTCTCCAGCAGCCGGTCCACCGGCCGCGGCGAGGTCAGCACCGTCCTGGCGTACGAGGTGAGCAGGGACGCCTCGGTGCGTGCCTCGGTGGCCTGCACGGTGCGCCGCGCCGCCCGGTCGACCACCAGCGCGACGAGCACGGCCACGATCACCATCACGACGAGCGTGATCAGGTTCTCCGACTCGGCGATCGTCAGCGTGTGCAGCGGCGGGGTGAAGAAGAAGTTCAGCAGCATTCCGGAGAACAGCGCGGCGAACAGTGCTGGGCCGAGCCCGCCGATGAGCGTCACGGTCACGATCACCAGGAAGTACCCGACGACGTCGGTCGACAGCGACACGTGCGTGTGCAGCAGGGCCCCGGCGATGGTCGCGAGCACGGGCAGCACCGCCGCCGCGACCCAGCCGACCACCCGCCTTGGCACCGCGAGCGGGCTGCGTTCCGCCCGCAGCCGCCAGCCGCGCCGCGCCTGCGCGTGGGTGACCATGTGGACGTCGATCGAGCCGGACCGCTGCACCACCGTCGCGCCGATGCCCTCGTCGAACAGCCGCGCGACCCGCGACCGCCGTGACGTGCCGACGACGAGCTGTGTGGCGTTCACGCCACGCGCGAAGTCCAGCATCGCGTCCGGCACGTCGTCGCCGACCACCGTGTGGAACGTCGCGCCGAGGTTCTTGGCGAGCCTGCGGATCTCGGCCACCGCGTGCGGCGACGCGCCGGCGAGCCCGTCGCCGCGCAGGATGTGCAGCACGAGCAGCTCGGCACCGGCCCGCACCGCGATGCGGCTGGCGCGGCGGATCAGCGTCTCGCTCTCCTCGCCGCCGGTGACCGCGACGACCACCCGCTCGCGTGCCTCCCACGTGTCGGTGATGTGCTGCTCGGCGCGGTATCGCTGCAGCGCGACATCGACCTGGTCGGCGACCCACAGCAGCGCCAGCTCGCGCAGCGCGGTGAGGTTGCCGGGCCGGAAGTAGTTGCCGAGCGCGGCGTCGATGCGGCGGGCCGGGTAGACGTTGCCGTGCGCGAGGCGGCGGCGCAGCGCCTCCGGCGTGATGTCGATCAGCTCCAACTGCTGCGCGGCGCGCACCACCTCGTCGGGCACGGTCTCCTGCTGCCGCACGCCGGTGATCCGCTCGACGACGTCGTTGACGCTCTCCAGGTGCTGGACGTTGAGCGTGGACAGCACGTCGATGCCCGCGTCGAGCAGGACCCGGATGTCCTGCCAGCGCTTGGGGTTGGCCATGCCGGGGACGTTGGTGTGTGCGAGCTCGTCGACCAGCACGACCTCTGGCGCGCGGGCCAGCACGGCGTCGAGGTCCATCTCCTCGAAGTCGCGCCCCCGGTAGGCCATCGCCCTGCGCGGCACGACCTCGAGGCCATCGAGCAGCCGGTCGGTCCTGGCCCGCTCGTGGGTCTCGATGAACCCGACGACCACGTCGGTGCCGCGCTCGAGTCTTCTGTGCGCCTCGCCGAGCATCGCGTAGGTCTTGCCGACCCCGGGGGCCGCGCCGAAGTAGATACGCAGTTCGCCGCGGCGGGGCTCGTCCCGTCGCGGAGCCTGCTCGTGCTCGGCGCGAGCGTCTGCCGTCACGGAGCCAGTGTGCGCCTCGCTCACGTGCACAGCCTGCTACCCGGGCCGCCGCCGCGGTGGCACGTTGACGACTTCTTCACGCGTGCGGTGATGCAGCCGACACCTGGACAGAAGGGGACAGCCTGTCGAACATGGGACCTCTGTCGGGGGACCCATTGCTTGGACCACTACCGGGGAGTCGAAATCCGCCGGGTAAGGCACCCATGAACGACCTTCCGAAGCCCCGCCGAACTCGCGCCGACGCAGTCCGGAACCGCGAGCAGATCCTCCATGCCGCCGTTGACCTCATGGTCGAGCGAGGCCCGGCGGTACCGCTGGAGCTGATCGCTCGCCAGGCCGGCGTCGGCATCGCGACGTTGTACCGCCATTTTCCGGACCGGATGGTGTTACTTCGGCACGTCGCACTCGATGTGCTGACCCAGTCCGTGGCGGCGGCGAACGCCGCCCTGGCTGAGGAACCGGACGCGTTCACCGCGCTCACCCGCTACCTGCACGACGCGGTCGACCTCCGTATCGGGGTCGTCGTGCCCATGCTCGCCGAACGCGTGCTGATGGACGACGAACTCGTGGCCGCCCACGACGCGTCCCAGAACGGCCTCGCGGCGATCGTGCGCGCCGCGCACGACGAGGGCTCGCTGCGGCCGGACGTCGGGTCCGGCGACATCGGCCTGCTGATGATCAGGATGACCCCGCCGTTGCCGGTCGCCATCGCCCCGGAGGACAACCACCAGCTCAGCCACCGGCACCTGGAGCTGGTGCTCGACGGGCTGCTGCGGTTCCTCGCCGTCGACTCGCTGCCCGGCAAGCCGCTGAGCCTCGATGAGCTGGCCGAGATCCCCCGCGACGAGGACGGCAACTACCTGCCGGTGATGGCGGGTGGCACGTCGCGCTGCAGGCGGAACGGCCGTCGAGAGGGAGTCAGGAACGAGCGCGGCGTTGGCAGCGCGGACAGAAGTACGACGAACGATTCATGAACGGCTCGCGCCGGATCGGCGTCCCGCACCGCCCGCAGGGCAGGCCTTCCTGGCCGTACACGGCGAGCGACCGGTCGAAGTAGCCGGACTGGCCGTTGACGTTGACATACAGCGCGTCGAACGACGTGCCGCCCTGGCCGAGCGCCTCCCGCATGACGTCGGTGGCCGCCGCGAGGACCTCGGTCGCCTTCGCCCGCGAGATCCGTTCGGTCGGGTGGGTCCAGTGCGTCCTCGTCCGCCACAGCGCTTCGTCGGCGTAGATGTTGCCGATGCCGGACACCAGGGTCTGGTCGAGCAGCGCCCGCTTCAGCTCGGTCTTCTTCCCGCGCAGCGCGGCGACCGCGGCGGGCAGCGAGAAGTCGGGGTCCATCGGGTCGCGGCCGATGTGGGCGATCGCGGACGGCAGCCGGGCGCCGTCAACCGACACGAGGTCGTCGACGAGGAAACCGCCGAACGTGCGCTGGTCGACGAACCGCAGCTCGGGGCCGTCGTCGGTGAAGCCGAACCGGACGCGCAGGTGCTTCTCGTCCGGCGCGCCCACCGGCTGGACCAGCAGCTGCCCGCTCATGCCGAGGTGCGCGATCAGGGCGACGTCCGGATTGGCTCCGTCATCGTCGCTGTCGGACAGCTCCAGCCACAGGTACTTGCCCCGCCGCCGCGCGGCGGAGATCGTGCGGCCCGCGAGCCTGCCGGAGAAGTCCCCGGGGCCGAGCGTGTGCCGCCGGATCGCCCTCGGGTGCAGTACGTCGACCTCGGCGACCGTGCGGCCGGTGACGTGCCCGTCAAGGCCGGTCCGCACCACCTCGACCTCAGGTAGCTCAGGCACCCTTGCCGCGCTGCTGTTGTTCGCTGGTCTCGATGATCTCCGACAGCGTGCGCCACGCCGCCTCGGCGGCCTTCTGCTCGGCTTCCTTCTTGGTGCTGCCGTCGCCGGTGCCCCGGTCCTGACCCGCGACGATCACCGTGGCGGTGAACTCCTTGCGGTGGTCGGGACCTTCCTCCTGGACGCGGTACTCGGGCACGCCGAGACTCGCCGACGCCGTCAGCTCCTGCAGCGACGTCTTCCAGTCCAGCCCGGCGCCGAGCAGCGGCGCCTCCGCGAGCAGCGGATCGAACAGGTGGTGCACGAGCTGCCGCGCGACATCGATGCCGTGGGCGAGGTACACCGCGCCGATCACGGCCTCCATGCCGTCGGCGAGGATGCTCGCCTTGTCACGCCCGCCGGTCAGCTCCTCGCCCTTGCCCAGCAGCAGGTGCGCGCCGAGACCCTCGTCGCCGAGGCCCCGGGCCACACCGGCCAGGGCATGCATGTTCACCACGCTCGCCCGCAGCTTCGCGAGCTGCCCCTCCGGCATTTCCGGATGCGTCCGGTACAGGTGGTCGGTGACCACGAGACCGAGCACCGCGTCGCCGAGGAACTCCAGCCGCTCGTTCGGTGGCAGGCCACCGTTCTCGTACGCGTACGAGCGATGTGTCATGGCGAGTTTCAGCAGCTCGGCGTCCATCTCGACGCCGAGCGCTTCGAGCAGCTTGCGCGGGTCGGCCGTCGGGCCCTTGGCCCCTCTACCCCCCACAGTCGCCCACCAACCTCACCGCCCGAGGATCATGCAGGCTCGGTGACCTGACGACCGCCGTACTGACCACAGCTGGGGCAGACGACGTGCTGGGGCTTGGGCTTGCGGCAGGCGCGGTTCGAGCACTCCACCAGGTGGACGGCGCTGGTCTTCCACTGCGACCTGCGCGCACGTGTGTTCGACCGCGACATCTTCCGCTTGGGGACGGCCACGACTAGTTCTCCTTCAATGCTTCTGGTGGCGGGATCGGACAGCCTTGACTGAATGAGCTCAGGCGTCACGATCCGTGCGGAACCGCTCCGTTAGCGCGGCCCACCGAGGGTCAATCGTCTCATGCCGGTGATCGGGACCGAGAGCGGCCCACCTGCCACCGCACTCCGGGCACAGTCCCGCGCAGTCGTCCTGGCACAGCGGCGCGGGCGGGAGCGCGAGCACGAGCGCGTCCCGCACCACCGGTTCAAGATCAACTTTATCGTCGACCAGGCGATGGATCTCGTCCTCGTCGGTCGTCGCCTCGGTGACGCTGGCCGGGTAGGCGAACAGCTCGGTGAACTCGACCTCGATGTCGTGGTCGGTCGCCGAGATCGGGTCGAGGCAGCGCGAGCACTCCCCCTCGATCGGCGCGACGGCCGTGCCGGAGACCAGCACGCCCTCCACGACGGACTCGAGTAGCACGTCCACCTCGACCGGCGCGCCCTTGGGCACGGTGATCACGCCCTCGACCCCGAGGACGTTCGTGGTCTCCACGGCCCGCTCGAACTTGCGGGAGAGACCGGGCCTGCGGCCCAGCTCCCTCGTGTCGAGGGTCCATGGGCTGTTGCGCTGTTCGGACATGACGAACTTCAACGTCCCCGTGTTCGGAAGAATTTCCCCGCGACCGCGAGGTGTGCCCAACCAGGTTACGCGGGTCAGGCGGAGTAATCGAACGGGACGGCGGGAGCGGGCTCCGGAACGGGCGGCGCCGAGGGCGGCATGCCGACTCCGCCACCGCGCAGGTGCGCACGCCCCTTGCTGACCGTGCGCAGCGTGTGGGAAAGGAGGTCGGCGAACTCGGCGAGCTTGCCGTCCACGTACTCGTCGCACTCCCCGCGCTGGCGGGTGACCTCGTCGGCGGTCGCGTCCAGGATCCTGGCCGACTCGAGGTGCGAGGCCTGCACGACCTCGGTCGCGGAGACGAGACGGGCCTGCTCGATGCGGCCGTCGTCGACCGAACGCTCGTAGGACTCGCGGCCCGCCTGGATCATCCGGTCGGCCTCGACCTGGGAGCGGCCGACCAGGTCGTCGTACTTGGCCTGGCCCGCGGCGATCGTGCGGTCGGCCTCGTTCCGTGCGTCCTGCACGAGCCGGTCGGCGTGCGCCTGCGCGTCGGCGACCAGCCGCTCCGCCTCCGCGCTCGCCTCGGCGACCGACTGCTCGGCCTCCAGGTTCGCCTTGCTGATGATCTGTTCTGCCTCGTGCTCGGCCTGGCCGACGATCTCGTCCTTGCGGTCGAGCACGTCCTGCGCGTCGTCGACCTCGCCAGGCAGCGCGTCGCGGACCTCGTCGAGCAACTCGAGGATGTCACCGCGCGGCACGACGCAACTCGAGGTCATCGGTACGCCACGCGCCTCCTCGAGGATCGTGACGAGCTCGTCGAGGGCCTCGAAAACCTTGTACACGCTTCTGCTCCCTCCAGCACCCCGGCACACGCCCCTGCGGACGTCCAGTGTGCCGGTTGTGCCGGGGTGATCGGTGGAGGTTGAGCGAGGTCCGCGTGTCAGTGCCTGGCCGGCGGCCCTTGATCGAGATCAGGGAGCGGGCGCCGCCGCGAGATCGATCAGGTCGAAGCTCTCGTAGTGGTCGCCGGTGTAGAAGTGCTCGCCAGCGTCGCCGGTGACGATCCGGCGGGCACCGCGGTCCGAGCTGCCTGGGGTCTCCACCGTGTACTCGTGGTAGTAGCCGGTGTCGCAGTCCGGCAGGAGGCCCTCGCGGTTCTGGAAGACCGTGCCGTCCTCCGGGTACGGGAACGGGCCGTCCTGTTCGATCAGGTCCGCCGTCTCCGCCGCCTCCGGCGGCAGGCTCGACAGCGCCACCACCTCGAAGCCGGACGTGTCACCACAGGGTGCCTGCGCTCTCTCGTCGGCGAACGCGGGAGAGGTGAGGCCGAAGACCGCGAAGAGGGCGATCAGCAAGGGAAGCAGCGTTTTCACAGGCTTGGTTGTGACGTTGCTCATTCACCGACCGTAACTCCGGCCCGTGAAACCGGTTAGCGCCGATCGTCGGCTGTTTGAATGCACCCGTGGCAGATGTGCGGATACGGCGGGCCGTCGCGGCGGACGTGCCCGCGATCGTGGCGATGCTCGCCGACGACCCACTGGGTGCGAAACGGGAACGGCCAGGCGACCCGGCCTACGCGGAGGCGTTCGAGGACATCGACGCCGACCCCCGGCAGCTCCTGGTGGTCGCCACCACGGGCGCCGACGTCGTCGGCACGCTCCAGCTCACGTTCATCCCCGGCCTGTCCCGGCTCGGCGCGACCCGTGCGCTGATCGAGGCGGTGCGGGTGCGGTCGGACCAGCGTGGCGGCGGACTCGGCGGTCAGCTGATCCAGTGGGCGATCGACACGGCCCGCGAACGCGGCGCCGCCATGATCCAGCTGACCACGGACGCCAGCCGGAAGGACGCCCACCGCTTCTACGAACGCCTCGGCTTCGCCCCGACCCACGTTGGCATGAAGCTGCCGCTGCGTTAGGGCTTACCGGCGTCTTCCGAAAGGCGTTCGACCAGACGGCGGTGCACCGTCTTCGGGAGCAGGTGCGACACGTCGCCGCCGTACGTCGCGACCTCCTTGACCAAGGAGCTGGAGAGGAAGCTGTTGAGCGGCTTCGTCGGCATGAAGAGGGTTTCCACGCCGGAGAGCTGCTGGTTCATCTGCGCCATCTGCAACTCGTAGTCGAAGTCGCTGATCGCGCGGAGGCCCTTCACGATGGCCTGGATCTCGTGCTGGCGGCAGTAGTCGACCAGCAGCCCGTGCCACGCGTCGATCCGCACGTTGCCGAGGTGGCTGACGGTCTCGGCGAGCAGTTCCATCCGCTCCTCGACCGTGAACAGGCCCTTTTTGTTCTTGTTGATGAGCACGGCCACGACGACCTCGTCGAAGATGCCGGCCGCTCTCTCCAGAATGTCCAGGTGCCCGTTGGTGGGTGGGTCATAGGAACCGGGGCAGACGGCACGCCTCATGCGCGGACGGTATCAGCCCTCACCTGCGGCGACCTGCCGACGGTGGTCTTGGTCACGCCCGTCACGGCCAGCGCGCCCAGTGCAGTGAGGTCTCCCCGTAGTGCTTGATCCGCACGGCTTCCAGCGGCGCTGGCCACTCGACGTCCGGCGCCCGCCGCGACCGCTCGACGACCACCACCGATCCCTCGGAGAGCCACCCCGCCGACACGAGCAGGCCCAGCTCACCGCTCAGATCCTCGACCGCGTACGGCGGGTCGGCGAGGACCAGGTCGAACGGCTCGTCGGTGCCATCGGCGAGCACGGCGGCCACCTTGCCCGCCCGGACCACCCCGGGCAGCCCGACCGCGGCGACGTTCTTGCGCAGCACCGCGAGCGCACCGGACGACGACTCGACGAACACCGCGGCGTCCGCTCCCCGGGACAGTGCCTCGAGACCCAGCGCGCCGCTGCCCGCGTACAGGTCGAGGACCCGCGCCCCGTCAAGGTCCACAGCGGACTCGACGGCGCTGAACAGGGCCTCACGGACGCGGTCGGAGGTCGGCCGGGTGCCCTTCTGCGGCACGGCCAGCCGCCGCCCGCCCGCCCTGCCCGCCACGATCCTCGTCACAGTGCCATCACCATGCCATGGTCTCAGGGCTCGTTGATCCAGGCGGCCGCCACCTTGCCCACGCAATTCGCGTAGGCTCGCTCTTCCCCACCCACACGCTGGCACTCACGGGAGCGGTGCGTGTCGCACACCTCTGACAGGCAGACCGAGATCGCGGTCGAACAGGTCCACGTCGACGTCGTCTACAAGCGCGTCGACGAGATGCGCGTCGAGGCCGAGGCCATGCGCAGACGCGGCGACCAGCTTGCCCACGGTGCGCGCAACGAGGCCATCTTCGAGCAGGCCGCGATGCTGTTCGAGCGCGACGTCATGGTGCGCCACGCCACACAGATCCTCCGCACGCTCGACGCGGAACACGAGGGACTGGTGTTCGGCCGCCTCGACGACACCGACGGCGAGACGATGTACGTCGGCAGGCTCGGCATCCGGGATGTGAACTTCGACAACCTGGTCACCGACTGGCGGGCACCCGCCGCCGCGGCCTTCTACCAGGCCACCGCCGAGGATCCGATGAACGTGGTGCGGCGCCGGGTCATCCGCTCCACCGGCCAGTCCGTTGTGGACATCGACGACGACCTGCTGGTGCCCGAGAAGCGGCCGGACGGCATGGCGGTCGTCGGCGAAGGCGCGTTGATGGCGTCGCTGACCAGGGCACGCGGCGACCGGATGCGGGACATCGTCGCCACCATCCAGCGCGAGCAGGACGAGGCGATCCGCGCGCCGTGGAAGGGTGTCACCGAGATCACCGGTGGCCCCGGCACCGGCAAGACGGCCGTGGCGCTGCACCGGGTCGCGTACCTGCTGTACCGGGATCGGCGCCGCATGGGCGGGGCAGGGGTGCTGGTCATCGGGCCATCGCCCGCGTTCACCTCCTACATCTCGCGGGTCCTGCCGTCGATGGGCGAGGACACCGTCGAGCTGCGGTCCCTCGGCGACGTGCTCGACGGCGTCCGCGCGGCCGGCATCGACTCGGCCGAGGTGGCCAAGGTCAAGGGCTCGCTGCGGATGCGCAGGGTGCTCAAGCGGGCACTGCGTGAGCCGCCCCCTGACGCGCCCGCCGAGCTGCGCATCACCTTCAAGGGTCAGGTGCTGAAGCTCGACTCGCACGACCTCGCGAAGGTGCGACGCGCGGTGGCCGGCATCAACCGGCCGCCGAACCAGTCGCGGGTCGACGCGGCGGAGGCGCTGCTGGAGGCGCTGTGGCGCAGGGCCGACTCGTACGAGATGGGCTTCGACCGGCACGAGCTGATCACCGAACTCGGTGAGCGGATGGACTTCCACCGGTTCGTGGTGGTGTGGTGGCCGATCCTCACCGAGTGGGAGGCGTTGCGGCTGCTCGCCGACCGCGACCGGCTCCGGCGGGCCGCTGGCCGGGCGCTCACGCCCGCCGAGATCGACGCGCTCGCCGCGTCGTGGGCCGACCAGGACGCGGGGCCGACGGTCGCGGACGTGGCACTGCTCGACGAACTGCGGTTGCTGCTCGGGCCGCCGCCGAAGCGGCACCGGCGCCGGATCCGGGCGGCCGCCGCCGAGGAGAACCACGGCTGGACGCCGGGCCCCCGGCGTGCCGAGCACTACGACGAGTACTCGCACATCGTGGTCGACGAGGCGCAGGATCTGTCGCCCATGCAGTGGCGGATGATCGGACGGCGCGGCAAGTACGCGAGCTGGACGATCGTCGGCGACCCGGTGCAGTCGTCCTGGCCGGACCCGCCAGAGGCGGAGCAGGCCAGGGTGTCGGCGGTGGGCCCGCGTACCCAGCGGCGGCAGTTCCAGCTGCGCACGAACTACCGGAACTCGGCCGAGATCTTCGAGCTGGCCGCGCAGGTGGTGACCGACGTGTCGACGCCGGACCAGCTGCCGCACGCGGTACGCAGCACCGGCGTGAAACCGTCGGTACGCGTGATCGACCCGCCGGAGCTGGCGGACGCATTGCGGTTCGCGACCCGGCAGCTGCTCGACGAGATGGACGGCACGGTCGGCGTGATCACCGCGGCCGGCAGGCTCGACGAGGCCCGCGCGGCGCTGGCGGAGATCACCGACGACCGGCTGAACGTCGTCGACGGCATCGAGGCGAAGGGCCTCGAGTACGACGCGGTGGTGCTGGTCGAGCCGACCGAGCTGGTGGCAGAGTCGACGACCGGGCCGCGCACGCTGTACGTGGCGCTGACCCGCGCGACCCAGCGCCTTACGGTGCTGACGAGCGAACCCGAGTGGCCGTGATGCCATGACGGGCACCGTCCACTGTGTACCCGATGCCGAATCGGGCTGAACGCGGAATTCCCTCGGCCGTGGCGCTGTTCGTGTGTTCATGGACGAGGTGGCAGAGGCCGGGGACGTGCCGGTGCTGGTGACGCTCGGGGACGAGCACGTGCCGGTGTGCGAGGACGGGAGCTGCGGGCTGTGAAGATCGAGGTCTGGTCCGACATCGTGTGCCCGTGGTGCTACATCGGGAAGCGGCGGCTCGAGTCCGCGCTGGCCGGTTTCGAGCACCCGGTCGAGGTGGAGTGGCGCAGCTTCCAGCTCGACCCAACATTCCCGCGCGACAAGGCGATCCCGGTGTACGAGGGGCTGGCGCAGAAGTTCGGCGCGAGTGACGTGCGCGGGATGACCGAGCACGTGACACAGCTGGCCGAGGTGGAGGGCCTGCACTTCGACTACGACCACGCGGTCATGGTCAACACGTTCGACGCGCACCGGCTGGCGCAGCACGCGAAGACGCAGAACCTCGGCGGCGAGATGCACGAGCGGCTGCTGCGTGCGCAACTCGTCGAGGGCGAGACGGTGAACGACGTCGAAACACTGGTGCGGCTGAGCGAGGACGTCGGCGTCGATGGCGCACGCGAGGCGCTGACCGGCGACCGGTACACCGCCGACGTGGAGGACGACATCCGCGAGGCCCGCCTGCTCGGGGCGACCGGCGTGCCGTTCTTCGTGCTGGACCGCAAGTTCGGGGTGTCCGGCGCGCAACCGGCGGAGGTCTTCTCCTCGGCGCTGAGCCAGGCGCTGGCGGCGGCACCCGCCTGACCACGCCGCCGGGCGGCGTGCGCGCAGGCGGTGCGGGCGGTGCTCCCGGCTGCGGTCGCTGACCGGATTGTGGCCGACAACCTGTTCGGTCGACTCGCGTGGCAGCTTCACCTTGCCGCGCTGGATGGTGTCGATCCGGTGGATGCGCTGCAGGAGTTGGACGACGACCTGCTTCTGGTCGAGGACGAGCGCGAGCCCGCCGACTATCTCGCCAGGCTCCTGGTGCGTTGACGCTGGTCCGCGGCTGGAAGATCACCGGGATGGCCCACTGTTGGTGAGCCCAGAGTGTCGGTGCGGGTGCTTATCGTTGTCTGGTGTCGCAGAACGAGGTGTTCGATCAGCTCGATGTCGGCGGGATCGTCGACCTCACCGGCGAGGACACCGCGCGGATCCATATCGCGGCGCTGCGCGCGGCCGGCGAGCCCGGCAAGAACGCCGCCTACCAAGCGGAGCGTGCTGCCGGCCTGGTGACTGCGTTCCCGCCGAGCTTGGTGCGGGCGTTGCACCGCTACGGCAATCACGGGTCGGTGCACAACACGCTGCTGGTGCGCGGTCTGCTCCCGGATGTCGCCGGTCTGCCGCCGTCGCCGGGGACCACGACCCCTGCCCCGCTCGGCCCGGACGTGGATGCCGCCGCGCTGATCTTGCTGGCGGTGGCATCGCAGATGGGTGAGCCGTTCACGTTCGCCTCGTTGTACGAGGGCCGCCTGGTCCAGCACGTCACCCCGGTACCCGGCCAGGAGGACGCGCAGACCAGCGAGGGCAGCGACACCGTGCTGGCCTGGCACGTGGAGGACGCGTTCACCGAGGCGCGCTGCGACTTCTTCGGTCTGCTGTGCCTGCGCGGCGAGCCCGCCGCGCAAACCCTGGTCGCTCCGGCGCGGGCGCTGGCGCTGCCCGCCGAGGTCGAGCGGGTGCTGCGCGAGCCGCGGTTCGTCGTCGAACCCGACATCGCGCACGGCGCCGACCCGACCCCCGACCTGCCGGTGGCCGCGGTGCTGTCCGGCCCGCCCGGCGATCCTGAGATCTGTTTCGACGCGGTCTACCAGCGTCCCGCCGATCCGGCCGACGCCGACGCGGCTACGGCGCTGAAGGCCCTGGCGGACGCGGTCGACGCCGCGGCGGTGGCGCACGTGCTCGAACCGGGCGAGTTGCTGATCGCGGACAACCGGCGGATCGTCCACGGCCGCACCGTGTTCCGGCCCCGCTACGACGGCACCGACCGGTGGCTGCTGCGCACGATGGTCTGCGCCTCCAAGCGCGAGCACCGCCGCCGCGGCGCGTCCCGCGCCCTGCCCTGATCCCGTTCCACGCCCCGTTGTCAGTGTCCGTCTCGTGGAAGGTCGTGTCGTTGTTCAACGCCCCCGCCGTCACCGCCAAAACCGTTGCCCCGCCTCGAATCCGGCCTCGGGCCGTGTGGTCGACCGACGAATTCAGCCTGCTGGCCGAGGTGATCGTCGGCACCGCCGTAGGCGCCCGCATCCCCGTCCTGGACCGGTCGGCGTGGCTGAACCTCTACCCGGACCTGACCGCCGCCGAGCTGGCCGGGATCGCCACGGGCGCGTTCCCAGCGCGGGTACTGGCCGAGGCGGAGGAGGATCTCGACGCACTGGCGGAGATCCTGCGTGGGCTGGGTGCCACCGTGCACCGCCCGGCGCCGGTGGCCCACGAGGCGAATTTCGCGACGCCGCACTGGCGCAGCCGCGGTTTCTACTCCTACTGCCCGCGGGATCTGGCGCTGGTGGTCGGGTCGACGATCATCGCGGCGCCGAGCCCGATGCGGGCCCGGATGTTCGAGCTGGCCGGGCTGCGCGCGCTGTTCCAGGAGCGGATGCTGGCCGGGTCGGCGTGGATCGCCGCCCCGGCCCCGCAGCTGCTCGACGAGCTTTACCTGCTCGACGACACCGGCCGCCCGGTGCTCGGGGAGACGGAGCCGGTGTTCGACGCCGCGAACGTGCTGCGCTGCGGTCGCGACCTGTTCTACCTGGTGTCCGGGTCCGGCAACGAGCTCGGATATCGCTGGTTACAGACGACGTTGTCCGCGCTCGGGGACTACCGGGTGCACCCGATCCGGGGCGTCTACCCGCACACCCACATCGACTCGACGATCAGCCTGATCCGGCCCGGCCTGGTGCTGCTCAACCCCGCCCGGATCACCGACCCGGCGATGCTGCCTGATCCGCTGCGGTCGTGGGAGCACCTGTGGTGCCCGCCGATGGCCACCGCCCCGGTGGCGACGGCGAGCCCGTTGTCCTCGGAGTGGATCGGAATGAACCTGCTGATGGTCCGCCCGGACCTGGCCATCGTCGACGCCGCCCAGCACGACCTGATCGCGGCGTTGAACCGCCGCGGCGTCGAGGTCGTGCCGCACACGCTGCGCCACGCGCGGGTCCTGGGCGGCGGGTTCCACTGCGTCACCCTCGACATACGCCGCACCCCGCCCACCGGCCCGGACCTGCCCTCGACCAGGGAGACCGTGATGATCGAACGCACTGACCGCGACCACCCGGACGTTCGCCCGGCCGGGTCGCTGGCCGCCCGCTACGCCGAGCTGCGCACCGTCCCGGCCGCCCGCCACGTGCTGGCGGCCCGGTCCCGCGTGGTCGACGTGCTGCGTCGGTCGCTGCACGACAGCGGGCACGTCGAGGTCGACACGCCGCTGCTGCAACGCAGTCGCCCGGCTCCGGGCCGATCGTTCCGCACCGAGACGACATCGCTGGATCCGCACATCTACCTGAGGTCCTCGCCGCTGCACCTGCGGGCCATGCTGACCACCGGTATGGAGCGGGTCTTCGAGATCGGCCGGTCCTTCCGCGACGAACCCGTGGATCCCACGCATTCTCCGGAGTACAGCCTGGTCGAGCTCTACCAGGCCGGCGCGGACTACACGACACTGCGCAGGACCGCCTACGACCTGATCACCACCGCCGCCCGCGCGGTCCACGGCGGCACCGAGATCCGCACCCGCACCGGCCAGGTCGTCGACCTCGCGGACGCCTGGGCGGTCGTGCCGTTCCACACCGCCCTGGGCACCGCGCTGGACCACCCGGTCGACCCCGCCACACCTGCCGCGGAGCTGCGGCGGCTCGCCGAGCGGCACCAGGTGCCAGTCCGCATCGACGCGGACGCCGAGGAGATCGCTCTGGAGCTCTACGACCGCCTCGTCGAACCGGCCACCCTCGGCCCGACCTTCCACACCGACTTCCCGGCCGGGCCGTCACCGCTGGCGGCCACCTGCGGCCACGACGAGCGCCTGGCGCAGAAATGGGATCTGGTCATCGGCGGCCGCGAGATCGCCACCGCCTACACCGAACTCGCCGACGCCGCCGAACTGCGCCACCGCCTCGCCCCGGACGGCGACCGGATCCTGTCGTCGGAGGCCGCGACCATGGACGCGGAATGGCTGGAGGTGTTCGCGGGGAACATGCCCGCCGCCGGTGGGCTGTGCATCGGCCTGGAACGGCTGCTGCTCACGGTGACCGGCGCCGCCGCCTTGCGCGACGTGATCCCGTTCCCGCTGCCGGAAGCGCCGTGACCGGGCTCGCCGGCCCGGCCGCACGGGTCGGCACCGACCTGGCCGCTCTGCTCGCGCACGTCGCCGACGCCTTCGCACTCGGCGACATCGCGTCCTTCTCGGTGCTGACCACCGGCTACGAGGACTGCAACGTCGACGTCACCACCGCGGCCGCGCGGGTGGTGGTCAAGGTGTTCGCCCCCGGTCGCGCGGCGGGGATCGCCGCGCGCACCGCCGGGCTCATAACCGCCGCCCACGCCGTCGGAGTCCGCCACCCGCGGCTGCACCGCGACGCCCACGGTGCCCTAGTGCTCTCCTATCACCAGCACCAGGTGCTGGTGATGGACTTCGTCCCCGGCCAAACCATCTACGACCGGGGACGTGCGCCCAGCCGAAGCGAGCTGGCCGGGATCGTCGAGCAGGCCGCGGCCATCCACACCATCGACGCGCACCTGGAGTTCGTGTTCGACCCGTGGGCCATTACCAACCTGGCGCCGCTGGCCGGGCAGCTCCGCGACGTGCTCAACACCGAGCAGTCCCGTCTTGTCGGCCAGGCCCTCGAAGAGGCCGCCAGCGTTGACCGGGCGGTGCTGCCGGTGGTGCTGATCCATGCCGATCTGACCAAGGGCAACGTGCTCATCGGCGCGGACGGCGCGGTGAGCGTGCTGGACTTCGCCGTGGCCAACCGGTTTCCCCGGGTACAGGAGCTCGCCGTGATGGCCGCGAACCTCACCCACGGCTCGCCGGAGCCGCTACCGACGCGGGTGGAGACGATCGCCGAGCTGTACTCGGCCGCCGCCGAGGTCCCGTTGAGCACGGTCGAGCGGGTCGCGCTGCGCGCGTTCGCCCGCGCGGCCGCGGCGATGGAGCTGCTCGGCGCGCTCGCCGAATGGCACCACCACGGCAACCGCGGCCCGGAGACGGAGTACCTGATCGGGCTCGGGCTGGCCGGGCTGCGCGACTACGGGCTCAGCTGATCCGGTCCCGCAGCCAGGCCAGCGCCGCGGCGCCCTTCTCGTGCTGGTGTGCCCGCAGGGTCGGCAGGTTCGCTGGGGCGGGCAGCATCGACTGGTACAGGAAGTCCCCGGCCACTGCGGTGAGCACCGCGTTCACCGCGTCAGGGTCCGCATCCCGCGCTGGGCGGAACCCGGTCCATGCCTGCTCGGGGTCGATGCTGCTGGTCGCGGCCACCGAGGGCAGGAACAGCAGCGCGTCCACCCAGCGGGCGCCAGTGACGGCGTAGGGCCAGTCCACCACCATCACCCCGTCGGCGGTGAGCAGCAGGTTGTCCGCCCGCAGGTCGGCGTGCAGCAGCGTGTCGCCCGCGGCGGCCGCGGCCCAGCCGGATTCCTGCTCGACCAGCCGCGCCAGGTTCGCCTGTGTCCACTGGTCGAGCCGTCCGGTCAATGCCGGGTCGTCGGCGATGGTGTGCCAGGAACGGAAGTTCTCAGCCAGGTCGTCCACAATGGACATCGCGGTGATGGGGGCCGGGGTCAGTGCGTCCGACAGCGCTTCCAGCGCCGCGAGCACCCGCGCGAACTCCCGCCGGTCCCACGGCTGGACAGGGATCGTGCCCTCGACGTCGTCGAGGACGAGCATCACCCAGTCGCCGTCGTCGAAGCTCCACCGCAGCCGGGGTGCCGGCACCGATTCGGGCAGCGCGGCCATCACCTCGATCTCGCGGCGGTACAACCCTGGTGAGCGCGGATTGCGCGCGGTGTTGATCGCCTTGGCGAACACCCGCCGCCCGTCGTCGAGCACGAGGCGGGACGCCAGGCCCGGCGAGAATCCCCCGGCCTGCGTGACGTCGCTCGCGACGCCCGCGCCCAGCGCGGACTCCGCCGCCGCGCGGACCGTCTCGGGCAGCTCGTCCCAGCGCAGCCTCGGCGGCGCCATCGTTGCCACGTCCACCACCGGGCCTCCCGTTGCTGTCGCCGTCGTCGGGTTCATCGTCTCGTGCCGCTCGGCAGGCCGCACACCTGGTCCGGCCACCGCACGCTCCGGGGTCTGGCCCCGCCGCCCGGATGTCCGGGCATCGGCGCTGGTCGAGGGTGCGAAGGTGGCGGGCGGCCCGGATCTCGTCACCGACCAGCCACGTCACCTGCACGGCGGTCACGTCCACCGGTCCCGCTCCTCGTGCGTGTCGGCGAGATCCCCGCCATGTAGGAGCAGGCACGCCAGGCATGGCTTCCCTCCCGGCAGCGGGTCGATCAGCCGTGAGGTTGGCGCGCAGTGGTCACAGATCGCCGCCGAGGAGATCTCCCCCATCTGCGGGAAGGCGTGTACGAAGTGGTTCCACGGGGACTGCCGCCACAGCAGGTCACCAGGCCAGGCAGGGTCGGAGTGTCTACCCATCACATGCCTCCGTGAGGGGGCCTGACGGGCGCGGCAGGTCGGGGGCCGGTCGCGCCCGTCAGGGCGGAGGGGGCCGGAGGTGATGTGACGGGTACGACGCGGCCGTCGGCATCACCCCCGGCCCGTTGGGGCAGCGCGCGAGGGGGAGTTGCGCTGCCCACTTCGGGACGCCAGGGGGCGACACGGCTGTCCCGAAGGTCAAGTTCCCGCTTCCGCAGCTTCTTCAGCCACCGTCGGTTGCGGCGCCGGAAGTGCCGGACACGCGGGCGCGGCGGGTTGAGTGCCACTTGCACGGCGAGCGCCAGCGCCCCGAGGATCGCGAGCGGTGGCACCACCTCAACCAGGATCCACACGAGCAGGTTCATGGCTGCCGCCTCGCCGCGTAGGCGACCAGGCCGATCAGTCCGAAGACCACCCCGGCCAGGAGCACGAACGGCAGCCACTCGACGTCGCTCCTGTGAAGCTGATCGCGGGCATACTGCAGACCGGGGACTACGCCCGCGCGATCATGGGCAACGCGACCGGTGCGGACACGCGGGTAGCGATGCGCCTCGCTCGCGCCGATGTCCTGACGCGGCGGAACCCCACTGAGTTCGTGGCGCTACTCGGGGAGGAGTCGCTGTACCAGCCGATCGCCGACGCCGAGGTGATGAGCGCCCAGTTGCAGCATCTGCTCAGGATGGCCGAGCTGCCTGCGGTCACGATCCAGGTGATCCCGGCCCGCACCATCGGGTGGCGGCCGGGACTGCTCGCACCGTTCGAGTTGCTCGAGTTCGACAAGGCGCCAGCGATGGTGCACGTCGAGGCGGACCGTGCGTCGGCATTCCTGTTCAACGAGGCCGACGTGGCGGCCTATCGAGAGAACGCTCGCGTACTGCGCGAGGAAGTGGCGATGGGCCCCGCGGAATCGCTGGAGCTCATCGGTGATGTCATCAAGGAGACAACGACATGAAGGAACCGGTGCGCTGGCGGCGATCCAGCCGGAGCGGGCAAGAGTCGAACTGCGTCGAACTCGCGAACAACCTCGGCGCGGTGCGCGACAGCAAGAACCCCACCGGGCCGGAGCTGCGCGCTCAGTGGTCCGGTTTGGTGGCTGCGGTGAAGGCAGGCAACCTCACCCGCTGACCCCCGGCATGACTGCGCGCCCCCAGAGCACTGGTGGCTCTGGGGGCGCACTGCTTGGTTAGCCCCGTGAACGCATAGACCTGGGCACAGCAGGAAGGGGAGCGACCATGACGGAAACGTCCGGCGCCACGGTGCGCTGGCGCAAGTCCAGCCGCAGCGGCGGGACGAACGGCAACTGTGTCGAGCTCACGCTCGGCGCCGTCCGCGACAGCAAGAACCCGGGCGGCCCTCACCTTGAGGTGTCGTGGCAGTCGTTGATCGCCGCTGTGCGAGACGACCACCTGTCCCGCTGAACACACTGCAGGACCTGCGCCCCCAGAGCCCTCTCGGGTTCTGGGGGCGCACTGCTGCGTCCGTCAGGCCGGTGGCGTCATGTCCACCCCGGTCTGCTCGCACGCGTCGTCCACGTACGCGGCCATCCGCTCGAACGCGACCGGATCCAGCTGGCCGCTGTCCACCCAAGCCGTCCGCATGGCCTCCGACAGCTACGACGCCTGATCCACTGCGGCCTCAGCTCAGCACCACGAGCAGGTCGCCGCCTTCCACCTGCTGCACGGACCCGATCGCGACGCGTGCCACGGCGCCGCCCTTGGGCGCGGTGATCGACGCCTCCATCTTCATGGCCTCGATCGTGGCGACCGTGTCGCCCGCCTCGACCGTGTCACCCTCGGCTACCTGCAGTGTCACCACGCCCGCGAACGGTGCGCCGACGTGGTCCGGGTTGCCCTTTTCCGCGCGCTCGGTCACCGGCACGTCCGACGCGACCGACCGGTCCCGCACCTGTGTCTGGCGGAGCTGGCCGTTCAGCTTGGCCATGACGGTTCGCACGCCGCGCTCGTCCGCCTCGCCGATCGCCTCCAGCTCGATCAGCATCCGGACGCCCTTCTCCAGGTCGACCGGGTACTCGATGCGCGGCCGCAGCCCGTAGAAGAAGTCCTTGCTCGCCAGCACGGACGTGTCGCTGAACTGTTCCCGGTGCGCACCGAACTCCTCGGCGGGCGCCGGGAACAGCAGCCGGTTCAGCGTCGCGCGCCGGTCGTCCACCAGCCCGGACCTGTCCTCTTCGGACAGTCCTGGCGGCTCCGGCGCGGGCGCGCGGCCCTTCAACGCCTTGGTGCGGAACGGCTCCGGCCAGCCACCGGCCGGGTCGCCAAGTTCGCCGCGCAGGAAGCCGATCACCGAACCCGGCACGTCGAAGCGGCCGGGGTCGGCCTCGAACTCCTTCGGGTCCACCCCCGCGCCGACGAGGTGCAGCGCCAGGTCACCGACCACTTTGGACGACGGGGTCACCTTGATCAGGTGACCAAGCATGCGGTCAGCGGCGGCGTAGGTCGACTCGATCTCCTCGAACCGGTCCGCGAGCCCCAGCGCCGCCGCCTGCGTGCGCAGGTTCGACAACTGCCCACCCGGGATCTCGTGCGTGTACACGCGTCCGCTCGGCCCGGGCAGCCCGGCCTCGAACGGCGCGTAGATCTTCCGCACGATCTCCCAGTACGGCTCGAGGTCGCACACCTTCGCCAGGCTGAGGCCGGTCTCCCGCTCACTGTGGTCGGTGGCCGCGACGATCGCCGACAGCGACGGCTGCGACGTGGTGCCCGCCATGGACGCCGACGCGCCGTCCACCGCGTCCACCCCGGCCTGGATGGCGGCGAGGTAGGTCGCCAGCTGACCGCCCGCGGTGTCGTGCGTGTGCAGGTGGACCGGCAGGTCGAACTCCTTGCGCAGCGCGGTGACCAGCCGGTGCGCGGCGGGCGGGCGCAGCAGGCCCGCCATGTCCTTGACACACAGCACCTGCGCGCCCGCGCCGACGATCTGCTCCGCCAGCTTCAGGTAGTAGTCCAGTGTGTACAGACGCTCGCCGGGGTCGGACAGGTCCGCCGTGTAGCACAGCGCCACCTCCGCGACCGCCTTGCCGTTCGACAGCACGGCCTCGATGGCCGGGCGCATCTGCTCGACGTCGTTGAGCGCGTCGAAGATGCGGAAGATGTCGATGCCCGTCGCCGCGGCCTCGTCCACGAACGCGGCCGTCACCTCGGTCGGGTACGGCGTGTAGCCGACGGTGTTGCGGCCACGCAGCAACATCTGCAGGCACAGGTTCGGCATCGCGTCGCGGAGCTTGGCGAGCCGCTCCCACGGGTCCTCGGCGAGGAACCGCAGCGCGACGTCGTAGGTCGCGCCGCCCCAGCACTCGACCGACAGCAGCTCTGGCGTCATCTGCGCGACGTACGGCGCCACGGTCACCAGGTCCTTGGTGCGCACGCGGGTGGCGAGCAGCGACTGGTGCGCGTCACGGAACGTCGTGTCCGTGACCCCGACCGACTTCGACTCCCGCAGCCAGCGTGCCCAGCCCTCCGGGCCGAGCTCGTCGAGCTTCTGCTTCGACCCGGCAGGCGGCGTGCCCAGTTCCAGCTCGGGCAGCTTCTCGGCCGGGTCGATGATGTTGGGCCGCTCGCCGTGCGGCTTGTTGACCGTGACGTCGACCAGGTAGGACAGCAGGCGGGTGCCGCGGTCGGCGGAGCTGCGCGCGGTCAGCAGGTGCGGCCGTTCCTCGATGAACGAGGTGGTGACCATTCCCGCGATGAAGTCCGGGTCGTCCAGCACCGCCTGCAGGAACGGGATGTTGGTTGAGACACCGCGGATGCGGAACTCGGCGACCGCGCGGCGGGCACGGGCCACCGCCGACGGGAAGTCGCGGGCCCGGCAGGACAGCTTCACGAGCATCGAGTCGAAGTGCGCGCTGATCTCGGTGCCCGGCGAGACGGTGCCGCCATCGAGCCGGATGCCAGCACCGCCCGGCGAGCGGTAGGCGCTGATCTTCCCGGTGTCCGGGCGGAACCCGTTGGCCGGATCCTCCGTGGTGATGCGGCACTGCAGCGCGGCGCCACGCAGCCGGACCGTGTCCTGTGACAGGCCGAGGTCATCGAGCGTCTCCCCGCTCGCGATCCGCAGCTGCGACTGGACCAGGTCGACGTCGGTGACCTCCTCGGTGACCGTGTGCTCGACCTGGATGCGCGGGTTCATCTCGATGAACACGTGCTGCCCGTCCCGCGACAGCAGGAACTCGACGGTGCCCGCGTTGCGGTAGCCGATGTGCCGGGCGAACGCCACGGCGTCGGCACAGATCCGCTCGCGCAGCTCCGGGTCGAGGTTCGGCGCGGGCGCGATCTCGATGACCTTCTGGTGGCGGCGCTGCACCGAACAGTCGCGTTCGAACAGGTGCATCACGTTGCCATCGCCGTCGGCGAGGATCTGGACCTCGATGTGGCGCGGGTCGACCACGGCCTGCTCGAGGAAGACGGTCGCGTCGCCGAACGCGGACTCGGCCTCACGCATGGCCGCCTCGACCGACTCACGCAGCGCGCCGGGCTCCAGCACGCGCCGCATGCCGCGCCCGCCACCGCCCGCGACGGCCTTCACGAACAGCGGGAAGCCCAGCTGATCGCCCGCTTCGAGCAGTTCGTCCAGGTCGGCCGATGGCGGCGACGACTTCAGGACCGGGATGCCCGCCTCCCTGGCGGCGGCGACCGCGCGGGCCTTGTTGCCGGTCAGCTCGAGGATCTGGGTGGACGGGCCGACGAACGTGATGCCCGCCTGCTCACATGCCCGCGCGAGCTCCGGGTTCTCCGACAGGAAGCCGTAGCCCGGGTACACCGCGTCGGCCTCCGCCTTCCGCGCCGCCTTGATGATCTCCTCGACGGAGAGGTAGGCGCGGACCGGGTGGCCGGGTTCGCCGATCTCGTAGGCCTCGTCGGCCTTCATGCGGTGTGCCGAGTTGCGGTCCTCGTGCGGGAACACGGCGACCGTGCCGGCTCCCAGCTCGTATCCGGCGCGAAATGCCCGGACGGCGATCTCGCCGCGGTTCGCGACGAGCACCTTGCGGAACATGCCGTACCTCCTGCCAGGGGGTCGGGAACTTCCGGGAACGTTACCGGGGGTTCCCGCCTGTCGGGAGGTATGTCCCACGTGACGGGCCTGACAGGGCTGCTCTCCCGCTGGTCAGCAGGGCGCTTCGATGCCCGAGAGACGCTTTCGGGACGCTCGCCCGTCCCGAAAGCGTCTCTCGGGCATGCCACCCGCGAAGCCGGGTCTAGCCGACGTACAGCAGGCGGTTCGGCGTGCCAGGGGGCACGTTGCACAGCCGGTCCGGTGTGGACGCCGCGACGAGTGCCGCCTGGACGTCCGCCGCCGTGGCCGTCGGGTTGGTCTCCAGGTGGATCCCCACCGCGCCCGCGACGTGTGGTGCAGACAGGGACGAGCCCGACAGCGTCGCTGTGGCCGTGTCGCCGGTCGCCCACGGGCCGATGATGTTCACGCCAGGCGCGAACATGTCCACGACGGACCCGTAGTTCGTGCTGGAGGACAGGCAGTCGTTCGGTCCGCTCGCCCCGATCGTCAGCGCCTCGGTCACCCGCGCGGGCGAGAAGTTCCCCGCGTCGGTCGCCGAACCGCCGGACGCGACGGTGTAGCTGACGCCGGACGCGATCGAGTTGCGCACGGCGGTGTCCAGCGCCGCGTTGGCCGATCCGCCGAGGCTCATGTTCGCCACCGCGGGCTTCACGGCGTTGGCGGTCACCCAGTCGATGCCGGCGATGACGTCGGCCATCGAACCGGCGCCCGTGTCGTCGAGCACCTTCACCGGCACGATCTTGATCTGCTTCGCGACGCCGTACACGGTGCCGCCGATGATGCCCGCGATGAACGTCCCGTGCCCGTTGCCGTCGCTCGCGTCGGCGTCGTCGTCGATGAAGTCGTGGCCCGGCAGCACCCGGCCGCCGAAGTCCGCGTGCGTCGCCCGCACCCCGGTGTCGAGGACGTAGGCGTGCACGCTCGGCGCCTCGTTCGGGTAGCGGTACTTGCCGTCGAGCGGCAGGTCACGCTGGTCGATCCGGTCCAGCCCCCATGACGGCGGGTTGAGCTGTTCTCCCATGGCACGCACCGGAGTGTCCGGCACGACCGCGTCCACACCGGACTCACCGGCCAGCGCGGCCGCCTGTTTCTCGCTCAACCGCACCGAAAACCCGTCCAGCGCGGACGAGTAGACGTGCGTAACGGAGGCGAACCGGTGCGTGAAGGCAGCCGCGTCCCCGTTCAGCACCACGATGTAGTCCCCGAATCGCTCGGGCTCCGCGTTCGCGGGTGCCGCCCACAACGTCCCGAGCAGGCACGCGACCCCGACTTTCGCTAACAGCTTGCGCAGGTTCATACCCCAGTCGTTACGCGACCACGCATACGTGAGCAAGCTTCACCAGTTGCCATGCGGCGGTAGGGCTGGCCTCACCCCCGGTCCGGGGGCGCGCACCCGTGTGCGGGAACACCGGTTCCGAAACCATCGGACCTGTTGAGATACAAGGAAAGGAACGCACGTGCGCAGGCAAGCAGCAACGGTCCGCGTGGCCAGGTGGAGCGCGCAACACCCGTGGCGCGCGATCGGGATGTGGGTGGTGTTCGTCGCCGTGTGCTTCGCGGCGGGCGGGTGGGCAGGCACCACGGAGGCGACCGGCGCGGACATGGCCATCGGGGAGTCCGGCCGCGCCACCACGATCGTCGACGATGGCGACTTCGGCGAGCACGCGGAGGAGAACGTGCTCATCACCGCCCGCTCGGGGCGGCTGGACATGGCGGCGGCGGAAGCGGCGGCCGACGACGCGGCACGCGGGTTGTCCGGTCTGGCGGACGTCGAGGAGGTCGGCGACCCGGTGCCGTCCCGGGACGGCACCGCGCTGCTCGTGCCGGTCACCATGGCGGGCGATCCGGACGGCGCGAGCGACCGCGTCGGAACGCTCCTCGACGCGACCGCGGCCGTGCAGCGCGACCACCCGGACGTCCTGGTGGCACAGGTCGGTGGCGCGTCGATCAACAAGGGCATCAACGACCAGGTCGCGGACGACCTGCTGAAGGCCGAAATGATCAGCGTGCCGGTCACGCTCGTGATCATGCTGATCGCGTTCGGCGCGATCATCGCCGCGGGGGTGCCGGTGCTGCTCGCGATGTCCTCGGTCGGCGCCGCGTTCGGCCTCGCCGCGCTGACGTCGCACTTCGTACCCGCCGTCGAGTCGATGAGCAGCATGGTCGTGCTGATGGGCATGGCGGTCGGCGTCGACTACTCGCTCTTCTACCTCAAACGGGAACGGGAGGAACGGCGCGACGGCGCGTCGCACACCCGTGCCGTGGAGATCGCGGCGGCCACGTCCGGCCACTCGGTCGTGGTGTCCGGCGTCGCGGTGATCGTCTCGATGGCTGGGCTGTACCTCGCGAACGACGCGGTGTTCGCGTCACTCGCGACCGGTTCGGTGATCGTGGTCGCGGTGGCCGTGCTCGGGTCGCTGACCGTGCTGCCCGCCCTGCTCGCGAAGCTCGGCAAGCGGGTCGACCGGCCACGCGTCCCGCTGCTGTGGCGGCTCACCAACCGCGCGGGCCCGCCGAGGGTGTGGCCGAAGCTGCTGCGGCCCGCGCTGCGGTTCCCGCTGGTCACGCTGCTGCTGTCGGTCACGGCGCTCGGCGCGCTCGCGCTGCCCGCGCTGGACATGAAGCTGAAGTCCACAAGCGAGTCCGACCTGCCGCGCAGCATGCCGGTCATGCGGTCCTACGACCGGCTGACCTCGGCGTTCCCGAGCGAGGGCACGAACCACGTGATCGCGGTGAGGGCGGCACCCGCGCAGGCGGAGCGGGTGCGGGCGGCGCTGACCGACCTGTCCGGACGCACCAAGGACAACCCGCTGTTCGCGAACGTCGACACGCCGGTGATCAAGGTGTCGGCCGACCTCCGGGTCACCACACTGCACGTGCCGACGACGGCTGGGGTCGGCACCGACGAGGGAGCGGACTCGCTCGACGCGCTGCGCACGACGCTGGTGCCCGCGACGGTCGGGACGGTGAGCGGCGCCGAGCACGCGGTCGGCGGCGGGATCGCGGAGAACGTGGACTACACCGACAACCTCGCCGACCGGATGCCGATCGTCATCGGTTTCGTGCTCCTGCTGACCTTCGTGATCATGGCGGTCACGTTCCGGTCGCTGGTCGTGGCGCTCACCGCGCTGTTCCTCAACTCGCTGTCGGCGGCGGCCGCGTTCGGCACGCTCGCGCTCGTGTTCCAGCACAGCTGGGCGGAGGGCATCCTGGACTTCCGGTCCAACGGTGCGCTCGTCGCGTGGATCCCGCTGTTCCTCTTCGCGGTCCTGTTCGGACTGTCCATGGACTACCACGTGTTCGTGGTGAGCCGGATCCGCGAGGCGGCGCGCGGCGGGTTGTCCACCCGGGACGCGGTGGCACACGGCATCAGCAGGTCGGCCGGGGTGGTCACGTCGGCGGCGATCCTGATGGTGTCGGTGTTCGCGATCTTCGCGACGCTGTCGCTGAACGAGATGAAGCAGATGGGCGTCGGGCTCGCGGTCGCCGTGTTCATCGACGCCATGATCATCCGGGTGCTGGTGCTGCCGTCACTGATGACACTGCTCGGCAGGGCGAACTGGTGGCCAAGCCGAATCCGACGTGACCCGGAGTCACCGACCACCCCAATTGATGAACACTCGACCGAGCGACTGCCCACCGTGGTACTGCCACGCGGCTGAATAGGACCTGTCCGATGGATCCTTGCGCGAGAGTCTGGGCCCGACCAACAGTGACCTCAGGGGAACGTGACGGCACCCAGCCACCAACCACCCACGGTCAGCAACATTCGCTGGGTCGATACCAACACTTTTAATTTCGGGGAGGCGGACTAGTCCGCCGAACACCATCCCGCGCTCGACGTGGTGGGATGGTCTTCGGCGGCTTATCACCCTCCTGCCGGGTTGCCCCGGCAGGGGGACCATCTAAAGTGTGGCGACATGGCCGATGGTGAGTCCGACGCGAATCTCCGCGTCCCCCGTTTTGACACTGTCCTCCGCGGCTACAACCCGCGCCAGGTCAACGAGCGTGTCACGCGCCTCTCGTTCGACCTGAGCCATGTCACGAAGAGCCGCGACGAGGCCGTCGCCAAGGTCGCCGAGCTGACCAAGGCTCTCGGCAGCGCCCAGCAGCAGTTACTGGACGCTAAGGAGCAGTTGCACAGAATCACCGTGAACCCGACGTCGACCGAGGCGATGTCGGAGCGCCAGCGGCTGATGTGGCAGCTCGCCGAGGAGGAGATCTCCGAGTTCAAGCGCGACGCCGACAACTACGACCGGTCGACGAGAGCCGACGCGGACGAGTACTCCCACTCCACCCGCGCGAAGGCTGACGGCCACGCCTCCACGACGAGGGAGGAGGCGGACGCCTACTCGGCCAAGACGCGGCGCGACGCCGACGAGCACGCGGCGGGGACGCGCAAGAACGCGGACACCTACGTCGGGCAGACCAAGGCGGGCGCTGACGAGTACGTCGCGAGCGTCAAGGCGGACGTGGCCGGCTACGCCAAGGACCAGAAGGCCAAGCAGGACGCCATCACCGCGGAGCTGGCCGAGCGGCGCAAGAAGCTCGAGGCCGAGTACGCGAAGAACCACGCGACGCTCGAGAACGAGTACGAGCAGCTCCGTGCCCGCAACGCGACCGAGCACGAGCAGCTGATGGCCGAGGCGCGCACCGACATCGAGCGCGCGACCAAGGCCAACGAGACCCGGATCGGGCAGCTGGACGCTGAGGCCAAGCAGCGCCGCGAGCAGCGGGACGCGGACGCGCTCAAGCAGCGTGAGCTCATGGACCAGAAGGCGGCCGAGAAGCGGGCCTCCCTTGAGCAGGAGACCGAGAGCGCCCTCAACCAGCGCCGGGTCGAGCTGGAGCGGGAGCTGTCCGAGCGGGCCGCGGTCGCGAAGGACCGGGTGGCCAAGATCGCGGGCGACGCGGAGCGCGAGGCCACGAAGCTGCGCGAGACGATCGCCGCCGAGCGCGCGGAGGCCGACCAGCAGATCGCGCAGCGCGAGTCCGCTGCGAAGGCCCGCGCGGCGAAGATCGTCGGCGACGCCGACGTCGAGGCAGCCAAGATCCGCGAGACGGTGGCGTCCGAGCAGTCGGAGGCGGAGAAGCACATCGCCGCACGTCAGCAGGCCGCGCAGCAGCAGGCCACCAAGATCATCGAGGAGGCCAAGCGCCGCACCGACGAGCAGGAGCGGGCACTGGCCGAGAAGAAGGCCGGGATGGAGAAGAACCTGGCCGAGCTCGAGTCGATGGCACAGCGCCAGGCGGACAAGACCATCGCCGACGCCGACTCCCGCGCGCAGGCGTCGGACAAGGCGCTGACCGCCAAGCGCACCGAGATCGAGAAGCAGCTCAACGAGCAGCAGGCCAACGCGAAGATCCGCGCGGCGAAGATCGTCGAGGACGCGGAGCAGCGCCTGGCCGAGGCCGCGGACCGCACCCGCCAGGCCGACGACTACGAGCGCAGGGTGTCCGAGCACGTCAACACGACGTTCTCGATCCTGGAGGACGCGAAGCGCCACTTCGCCGCCGCCACGAAGGCAGCGGCACCGAGGCCCGCGCCCGCCCCGCAGCCGCAACCTCAGCAGCAGCCGAAGGCTCAGGTGAACGGCAAGTAAGACCGCGGAAAGCCCCCGTCAGCACTCGCCTGACGGGGGCTTTCGCATGCGGCAAGGCCCGGCAAGTCGTATTCGATGCCTCGAAAGACCTGAATTACATCAAGGTAATTATTGTCAGGCCTTTTCGAGATACTCGGCCTTCGTACCGGAAACCAACGAAGCGACCATGGTGGCCAATCCGGGAAACTCCACCAAATCCGGCGATCCCGCCACCAACTCCTGCGCCTCCGCCCGCGCTTGCGCAATCAGCTCCTCGTCACGCAGCAGAGAAAGCAGCTTCAACGCCGACCGCTTACCCGACTGGGTCGCCCCGAGAATGTCACCTTCCCTGCGCATCTCGAGGTCCACCCGCGCAAGCTCGAAGCCGTCCAAAGTAGACGCGACGGCGTCCAGCCGCTCACGGGTCGCCGTGCCGCCAAGGGTTTCCGTCACCAGCAGGCACACGCCGGCCGCCTTGCCCCGGCCCACCCGGCCACGCAGCTGGTGCAGCTGCGACACCCCGAACCGGTCGGCGTCCATGATCACCATGGCCGTCGCGTTGGGGACGTCCACACCGACCTCGACGACCGTCGTCGCCACCAGCACGTCGATCTCGCCATCGGCGAAGGCACGCATCACGGCGTCCTTGTCGTCCGAGGGCAGCCTGCCGTGCAGCAGCGCGAGGCGCAGGCCCTTCAGCGGGCCTTCCGCGAGCATCTCCGCCACCTCGACCACCGCCAGCGGCGGACGGCGGCCCTCGTCGCCGGTGGACACGTCCTCCGAGGACTCCTGGTCGCCGATCCTCGGGCACACGACGTAGGCCTGGTGCCCGGCGGTGACCTCCTCGCGGATCCGCTGCCACGCCCGGTCCAGCCACGCCGGTTTCTCCTCGGCGGGCACCACCGACGTGCTGATCGGTGACCGCCCGGCGGGCAGCTCCCGCAGCGACGAGGTCTCCAGGTCGCCGTACACGGTCATGGCGACCGTGCGCGGGATCGGCGTCGCCGTCATCACCAGCACGTGCGGGCTGCTGTTCTCCCCCGCCCTCGTGCGCAGCGCGTCCCGCTGCTCCACGCCGAACCGGTGCTGCTCGTCGACCACCACGAACCCGAGGTCCGCGAACTGCACGGTGTCCTGGATCAGCGCGTGCGTGCCGACCACGATGCCCGCCGCCCCGCTCGCCGCGTCCAGCAACGCCTGCTTGCGCTGCGCCGAGGGCAGCGAACCGGTCAGCAGCGTGATGCGCGTCGCCTCGTCCGCCGCACCCAGCTCGCCCGCCATCGCCAGGTCGCCGAGCATGGACCGCAGCGACCTGGCGTGCTGCGCGGCGAGCACCTCCGTCGGCGCGAGCATGGCCGCCTGCCTGCCCGCGTCCACGACCTGCAGCATCGCCCGCAGCGCCACGATCGTCTTGCCGGACCCGACCTCGCCCTGCAGCAGCCGGTTCATCGGGTGCGCCAGCTCGAGGTCGGCCGCGACCATCGCGCCGACCTCCTGCTGGCCAGCGGTGAGCGTGAACGGCAGCCGCTTGTCGAACGCGGCCAGCAGCCCGTCGTCGCGGTGCTCGCACTCCGGCGCGGGGCGCGCGACCGCGCGCTGCCGCCGCTGCGCGAGCGCGAGCTGGACCGCCATCGCCTCGTCCCACTTCAGGCGCGCGCGGGCGACCTGCACGCCCGGCCAGTCCGACGCCATGTGGATCTTGCGGATGGCCTCGTCGTAGTTGTCGAAGCCCCGGCGCCTTCGGAGCTCCTCTGGCATCGGGTCCTCGATCACGTCGAGCATCGACAGCGCCTGCCGCACGCACTTCGCGATCTGCCACGACTGGATCGACGCCGCGGCCGGGTACACCGGGATGAGCCCGGTGAACTTCTCGACCGTGTCGGCCGTGTCGGCGGCGTCGCCCTCGGTCTCCTCGGTGAGCAGCTGGTAGTCGGGGTTGGTGAGCTGCAGCTTGTTCCGGTACCGCGACACCTTGCCAGCGAACAACGCGTTGGTGCCCGGCGTCAGCGCCCGCTTGTGGTGGCGCTGGTTGAAGAACGTGCACTCCAGCGTGCGGCTGCCGTCGGTGATGACGACCTCGCTGATCCAGCCGGACCGCTGCCGCATCCGCCGCTCGTTGAACGACTGCACGCGCGCCATCACGGTCGCGTGCTCGCCGATCTCCAGCCCGGCGATGTCGGTCAGCTCCCCGCGTTCCGCGTACCGGCGCGGGAAGTAACGGACCAGGTCACCAACGGTGTGCAGGTCGAGGGCGCCGGCCAGCGCCTTGGCCGACTTGGCGCCCACCGCCGCCTCGAGTTTGCTGTCCATGGAGAGCATCGATGCGATTATGTCGCGCCGCACCGACAATCGTGGGCAGCCCCGGCCGTCACCGCACCGACAACGCCTCGTCCAGCTCGCTCCACAGCTTCGCCTTGGGCTTCGCGCCGACGATCGACCGCACCGGCTGCCCACCCGAGAACAGCAGCATCGTCGGCAGGCCCATCACGCCGTACCGCTGCCCGATGGCCGGTTCCTCGTCGTAGTTCACCTTCACGATGTCAAGGTCGGTCCGTTCCGCCGCGATCTGCGCCAGCACCGGCGCGACCATGCGGCACGGCCCGCACCACGTCGCCCAGAACTCGACGAGCACCGGCTTGTCGTGCCCGAGCACGCGGGCGTCGAACGTCGCCTCTGTCACCGCGTCCATGTCAGTTCCCTTCTCCCCTTCGCGTGCGCGCGTCCGCGAGTTTGGCCCGCAGCTCGGCACGCACCACGTTCAGTTGCGTCAGGTAGGCCTCTACCTCGGCGATCTTGCGGCGGTAGACGGCGATCGCGTCCGGGCAGGAGTCACCCTCCTCGTTGCCTGCACGCAGGCAGTCCACGAACGGCCGGGTGTCCTCGAGCGCGAACCCGATCTCGCGCAGCGTCTGGATCTCCCGCACGACCCGCAGGTGCGACTCGTCGTAGTCCCGGTAGCCGTTGGTCCTGCGCGGGGCGTCGAGCAGCCCGCGCTCCTCGTAGTAGCGCAGCGCCTTCGTGGTGATGCCCGCCGTGCTCGCGAGTTCGCCGATCCGCATACGACCGACTGTAAACATTGCCCCCGACAGGAACGCCAGCGAAAGGCGACCGTGCTCACTCCACGCCGAGCACCAGCACCGCGTCGCGCTGCCCACCCTGGTAGACCACCAGTTCGGTCTCCGGGTGGACGCGCCGGAGGTAGTCCTCGAGCTCCGTGGCCAGCTCGTCGGGCGCATCCGCCCCGAGCAGCGCCGTGACCAGCTCACCGCCCACGGTCAGCATGCGCGCCACCACACCGGTCGCCGCGCGGTCCAGTGCCGCGACGTCGGGCGGGCCCGGCTCGATGAGCAGGACCTCGCCGTCGGCGAAGCCGAGCACGTCGCCGGCCTCGCACGCCCCGATCCAGGTCATCGCGGCCTCGGTCGCCACCACGACCTCACCGCGCCTGGTGGCCGCGGCCGACTCGGCCATGGCCACGACGTCGTCGCCTGCGCGGCGGCGCGGGTCGTGCACGGCGACGGCGGCCAGCACCTGCACCGGCGACGCGCACGGCACGACGACGACGTCCTGACCAGCGGCGACCGCGCGGATGGAGGCCTCGTCGGCGGCCTCGACCAGCGCGGGGTCGGCGGGCAGCACGGTCACGTGCGCGGCACCAGTGCCGGTGATGGCCTCGAGCAGGCGGTGGGCAACCTCGTCGCCGTCCCCGTCCACCCGGCAGACGGTGACGCCCTCGCTGATCAGCAGGTCGGCGAACTCGGTGCTGCGCGACGGCACGACCACCGCGCGGTCCTTGGCGTACCGGCTCGCCTCATGCGACGGCGCGTCGGCGAACCGGGCGACCCGGATCTGCCTCGGCCTGCCGACGTCGACGGCCGCCTCGATGGCGCCGCCGATGTCGTTGCAGTGGACGTGCACGGTCCACAGCCCGGCACCGTCCCCGACGACGGAGACGGAGTCGCCGAGGCCGACGAGCGTGTCACGCAGCCCCTCGGCGGCGCGGTCGTCGGCGACCTGTTCGAGCAGGTACATGACCTCGTACGCGAAGGCGTCCGAACCGGACTCACGGGAGGTGTAGAGCGAGCTTTCCCGGGGGCGGGCCACCCGCTCCTCGGTCACACGCTGTGCGGCGGCGAGCGCGGCCGACTGTCCGGTCAGGACCGCGAGCAGCGCGTCGAACAGCACGACGACCCCGCGGCCGCCCGCGTCGACGACCCCGGCGTCGGCGAGGACGGCGAGCTGGCGGGGCGTGTCGT
>NZ_JBARWZ010000299.1:0-56849 GCF_049647105.1 Actinophytocola sp. | reverse complement strand
GGCCACGGCGGCACCGTCGGCGAGTGCCGCGGCCTGGGCCGCGGCGTGGTCGCGGTAGCGGCCGGGCGGGGGCAGCTCCGCGCCCGCGTACAGGGCGGCCAGGTCGCGCAGGTAGATGCCGTGGGAGACCTCGTCGGACACGAGGTGCGGCAGCGGTGCGAGCAGGACGTGTGTGTACTCGTCGAGGGAAAGCAGCAACGCCCGGTGCGGTGCCGAGGCACCGACGTCGGCCGGGGTCGCCATGAGCGCGGCGGCCCGCGCCCCCGCCTCGGTCAGGTCGGAGATCGGTTCGACCGTCAGCTGTGCCCGCTCCGGCGGGCGGACCACCATCAGCGTGCTCGGCGAGAACACGAAGTGGGTGCGCAGCATCTCGTGCCTGGCGACCAGCGCGTCGAGTGCGGTGCGCAGTGCCGCGATGTCGACCGGCCCGGTGATCCGGGCGGCGACGAGGTCGACGTGCGGGGACAGCCCGTCCTTCGCCGCCGCGGCGGCGAGCATCTGCGACTGTGACGGCGCCGGGGTGGCCGGCACGCCGCCGAGGACGCGCAGCAGCCGGTCGCGCAGTTCCGCACGATCCTCGGCCGCGGTCACGACTTCCCCCGCCACGGCCGGGTCACGGCGTCGAGGCGCTGCGCCATCGTGTCGGTGAGCCGCACGCCGAGGCCCCGTGCGGCCTCCTCGGCCTGACGCCGGTCGTGCACACCGACGATGGGCACGGCGCCCTGGTGCCGCAACCACGCCAGCGCGACGCCCGCCGGAGTGGTCGCGAGCCGGTCGGCGTACCGGATCAGGAGCTGGATCACCGGATCCGCTTGGCGCAGCACCTGTTCGTTGAGCGGTCTGCGGCCGGGCATGACGTCACCCGCCCGGTAGCGCCCGGACAGCAGGCCCTGACCGAGGGCACTGTGCGCGAGCAGGACGATGCCCTCGGCCTGGCAGACGTCGGCGACCCCGTCGCGCTCGACGCGGCGGTCGCAGAGGTTGTACCTGGCCTGGTGCGTGCTCACCCGCTCGCCGTGCTCGGCCAGTTCGGCGACGGTCGCGCACAGGCCGGCCGCGGACAGGTTGGACGTGCCGATGGACTCGACGAGCCCGGCGCGACGGGCCGCGGCGAGGTACCCGGCCCAGCGGCGCAGGAGCGGGGCCGGTGGCTCGTGGTGGATCTGGTAGAGGTGGACACGGTCGGTGCGTAGCCTGCGACCGCTGCGTGCGACCGCGCGCAGGAACTGGCTTTTGGTCAGGCGCCACGGGTAGGGGAAGAACTTCGTCGAGACGACCGCGGTCCCGTCCGCGAACTCGCCGAGCAGCCGTTCGGCGTGCCCGCCGCTGTAGACCTCGGCGGTGTCATAGCACCGCACGCCGTGCGCGCCGAGCGCCTCGACCGCGGCGCGCAGGTCGGCGTCGCAGAACCGCGACCCGTACCCCCAGGTACGGCGGTTGCCCCACGACCAGCACCCGGCGACGAGCGGAACCGAGGACACCTCGGCGGTGAAAGTGGTCGTCTCCATCCGCTCAGCCATGACGCTCCCAGAAGGCCGGGTCGGGCTTGGGCAGTGCCGTGATCCTCGGTACCGCTGAGGTCGCCAGCACGACCAGGGACAGCGGCAGCGCGAGCAGGAAGACCACGAGTGCGGTACCAGGACCCCACGCGTTGCCCGCCGCGCCGCCGAGAAGCGCGCCGATCGGAACGGCACCGAGCACGAAGACCCAGCTGCCCGCCATCACCCGGCCAAGGAGGTGTTGCGGCGTGACCGACTGGCGGATGCTGAGCGACTGCACGCTGTAGGCGGCGATGGAGAAGCACCAGGCGACGAACACGGCGGTGCACAGCGCGACCGAGCCGAAGCCCGCGTCGCCGGGCAGGACCAGCGCGAACGGCAGGATCGTACCCGCGGCCTGCATGAGGGTCATGGCCCGGCCGATGCCGAGTGCCGACGCGAACCTCGACGACGCGAAGCTGCCCAGGATCGCGCCGACGCTGCCACAACCGAGCACCACCCCGATCTGGGTGACGGACATGCCAAGGTTGTTGGCGGCGTGCACGAGGAACACGGTGGTCGCGGCCGAGTCCAGGAGGTTGTACGTCGTCGCGGTGGCGATCGTGGCGCGCAGCACCGGGTGTGCCATGACCACACGAAGGCCCACCGTGATCTCGCGCAGCAGGTGACGCTCGGCCCGGTCGCGCACCGTCTCGACCACCCGGATGCTCATCAGGGTGATCGTGGCGACGAGGAAGCTGAGCGCGTCGATGACCAGCACCCACCCGAGGCCGACCCATCCGAGCATCACCCCGGCGATGCCAGGGCCCGCTGACTCGGCGATCGACTGGGCACCGAACAACCTGCCGTTGGCCCTGGCGAGGTCCCCGTCCTCCACGACCGAGGGGACCAGCGCGGGGTAGCCGACCTCACCGAACTGTGCGAGCACACCGAGCACCGCAACCCCGGCGACGAGCACGAACAGCCCGGCCTCACCGCTGAACGCGACGATGGCGAGCAGAGCGAGCACGGCCGCCTGCGCCGTGTTGACCGCGATGAGCACCGGCCTGCGCCGCAGTCGGTCGGTCCACACTCCGATGAGCGGCATCGCGACCATGACCGGCGCGAACGCGGCGGCGCGCAGCAGGCCGATCTGGCCGGAGGTGGCTTGCAGCGCACTGAGCGCGTACAACGGCAGCGCCAGCTTGGTGACCTCGCTGCCGACCTGGCTCACCAGCTGCCCGGACCAGAGCAGCCGCAGGTTGGTCACGGCACGCCGCGAATCAGCGGGGGCGGTCGTCATGTGCCTCCTAGCGGAAGTCCGGGGGGTGGCGGGCAGGCGACAGCCGACCCGCCACCGGCGAGTGCGCGGGGCGCCCCGGCTCACTCACGGGAGCTCGTCAGGTGACGAGCCCGGCTCACTCGTCCTCCTCCTCGAAGGCGGCGAGCACGGCCTCGGCCTCCTCACCATCGAGAATGGAGTCGTGGAACGTCTCGACTGGCATGTCTGATTCACCTCCCTCCGCTGTTTTTGGGCAGGCAACTACCGTGTGCCGATTTTCGACACACGGAGAACGTGGTTATCGGTCGAATTGCGACCCAGCCAATGGCCGCCCATCGGCTCCCATCTTGCGGATGTCAAAGCCGGACAACAACCCGAAAATTATGTGACGTGGATCACGTTGACTCTTTTCGCAGTCTGTCTATCCTCGGGTAATAGCTTTCGCGAAGGGTGCGGGCAGCGCGTTGACATGCGGTTACAGTCCCCCTTGCGCCGCCGCCGATTCCCGGCATGCGCCATACGCAACGCATGCCCGTCGCGCAAATCGCACCATTTCCCTCACAACAGGCGATTCAACACTTTCTTAATCGCAGTGCATGAGCATTTGACTAACACCGTTTTTACGCGAACCGGTTCCTGTTTCATACGATCAGCGGGTTGACACGTGAGACCAGGGAATCAACGCACATCGCCACCGAATCCGGGCAGGACAATCTGCTCCGCCCGGAGCAACCGGCTCCGCCATCAGGTGCAGCGATCATCGGGCGATACGCCGCACGAATGGGCCAACGTCAGCCCGGAGAACGAATCCGGGACGGCGTGCCGCGCTGCCCCACAGCGGTCACACTTCGACATGGCACGCCTCATCGGCACCGTCGTGACTCAGGGATCTTGACCGCCAATCTCTGATCCCGCACGCGGGCGACGCGTCGCCCGCCACCCCCGAAACCGTCACGCTCGCTCGCATCGGTTACATGCCGACGGAACCCTCCTCGGCCCACACGCAACTACCCTCACGGAACACCAACTCGATGCCCTGCTCGCCGCCACCGACCTGCCCACACACCACGAGCAACTACCGCAGAGGCGATCGCGCGTACAGACCGGCAGCCACCCGGTACTGCGCCGCCAGCGACGTGCGGCCCGCTACAGCACCAACGCTGGTCCTGACCGATTCGTTCGCGACTACAGAGAGTTACACGAGGCCAGTCCTGTCACCAGCCAGTGATCCAGGGTGCAGGCTCGGCGTTCCAGCCCCCCAACCTGGGCGATCGGTTCGCTATCTGCGATCCAGTCGCGTGACAGTACTTGTCACGGCAGAATCTCAGACCGCGACGAAGGCTCCTACCGCTGTGGTCCGTGCGTTCGTTCCCGCCGCCGAGGGCGAACCACAACCTCCGTTCATCATTCGAGAGACAACAACTGGAGCACGATCACCGCGTCTTCGGAGACTGGTCCCCGGCATCACCATCGTTGTCGGTCGGGGGTATTTTGCTAAAAGAAATCAGCTTCTGTGGGTCTACATGTCAGACCGCCGCGACCTGGAAACACAGCTCGGCATGGATCTAATCCATTACCACGAGACTCACGGCAACTACGTGTTGCTCCAATATAAGAGGATGCGCGCAGAGAACGGTGAAGAATGGGCCTATCGTCCGGATGAGCAGGCCGTCAAGCAACTAGCGCATGAAAGAGGTCGACGATGAATGCGATACCTAAATGACACCACGTTCACTGACCTCCTCAAGGACGGCTGGATCGGCACCAGTGGTGTAGCGAGTGATTACGTCAGACAACGAATAGAAGAGATCGAGAACACCGACCGCGCGCTTGTCGTGGCAGTACGCCGGGCGGGCTGAACGGCATTCCTCGCAAGGTCATCGCCGCCGAGGTGGTGGCAGTCGACAGGACGCACCGGGTGCCCCGGTTCGACTCAGCAACCCGGCGGTGGCCATTCGCCCCAATACGTCCCGTGCTCGGCTGTGGTCAGGCCGTAGTCTTCGGCCAACGTGTCCCGAACCATCAAGCAGGTCGACGTGATCGGTTTCGTGGTACGTACACCCGGGAACCATCACGTACAGCGACACGGCCGACACCAGGCAGCAAAACCCTTACACGTCAAGAACTTCATACAGAATCTCGCCAACCGGATCACTGCACTGTCCCGATCAGACGCACCACGACCCGGCGGACGGCCCACTACCCGACCGCCGCATGGTGGGTAGACAGGTTGCTCGCCCCGCACATTCCATGCGCAGGTCATGCATTCCCTCGCGGTCGACGACACCGCATCGGGGTGAGGATCAGGTTCCCTCGCACCGCGTGGTCCTCATTTGTGCCTGTAAACTGCCGTTGACAGTCGCAATCGCGGTCGACCATGCTGCACGACGCCCACCAGTACCGATGGGTCCATGACCAGGATGAAGGCCCTCGTCACCGAATGCGCAGAACACTGACACTGTCCGTGCCGTACTGTCGTTGGCCGTCGGCTCGACGATCGTTTTCGCGCAGGTCTACACGTAACGAAGGCCTCCGTTCCACCGACTTGGCCTACGGCGTCAAGCGGGAGAAGTTCGCGAAACGGCCGCTCGACACGACCTGCGTGCGTAAGGTTTCAGCGGCAGGAAGTTCGCGGTGCTGAGCATTCCAACTCGTGTTCTGCCTCAGGACATCAAACGCGACGATCCACCCTGCCCTCTGTCCCTGGTAAGAGCGAGGTTCCACCGTGGTTGCACCGACTGAGGTAACGGACGGTCTGACGGCCGGGCAGCCATCGGTACTGCGTGAGTTCGACGACCGGGTGCGGGAAAACCCGCAGGCACCCGCCGTTCTCACCGCCACCGACTCGTTCAGCTACACGCACCTCAACGCCACCGCGGACGCGCTCGCCGGCCGGCTGGCCGCCATGGGCGCCGCGCGAGGCCGCATCGTCGCCGTGGTCGCCGACCTCTCCGCCACGCTCGTCGCCGGGGAACTGGCGGCGCTGAAGCTGGGTTGTTCCTTCCTGCCGATCCTGCCGACCGACCCGATCCCGCGCACCAGCGCGACACTGGCCGAAGCGGACGTCGTCGCCGTGGTCGCGGACCGGCACCTTGACCTGCCCCGCGTACTCGTGCCGGACCTCACCGAACGGCCGGCGAACGGCTTCACCCACGACGCCCATCCGGAGCAGATCGCGTACGTCATCTACACCTCGGGGTCGTCCGGGCGGCCGAAAGGTGTGCAGGTTCCGCACCGCGGGCTGAGCAATACGACGACGTGGTCCGCGCGCGCGTGGCGGCATGGACCGGGCGACCGGGTCGCGTTGTTCGCGAGCCCCGCGTTCGACTACAGCATTCTGGAGATCTGGCGGACCCTGGCCAGCGGTGGTGCGCTGGTCGTCCCAGGCCAGGACGACCGTGGCTCCATGACCGCGTTACGGGACTGGCTGATCCGCCGGAGTGTCACCCACTGCGCCGTGCCCACGGCGGTCGGCGAGGCTCTGGTCAAGCTGGACTGGCCCGCGGTCACCCCGGTTCGCGTGCTGCGCACCGGCGGTGACCGGCTGACCACGTTCACCCCGCCCGGGCTGCCGTTCCGGTTCGTCAACGAGTACGGACCCGCCGAGTGCAGCATCATGTCCACGTTCGCCGAGGTGCCTGCCGCGGACTCCGGTGACCGGTTGCCGTCGATCGGCTCCGCTGTGGACGGTACCGAGGTGCTCGTGCTCGACGAGCACCTCGACCCGGTGGAGGAAGGCGAGATCTACCTCGGCGGCCCCGGACTCGCCAGAGGGTACCTCGGCAGGCCGGGCCTGACCGCGCAACGGTTCGTGCCGGATCCGCGTGGCGGCGGCGCCCGGCTCTACCGGACCGGCGACCGGGCCGAGCTGCGCGAGGACGGACACCTCGGCTTCCTCGGCCGCGTCGACAACCAGGTGAAGATCCGCGGGTTCCGGATCGAGCTGGGCGAGATCGAGACCGTGCTCAACGGTCACCCGCAGGTGCGCAAGGCGGCTGTGCTGGTCCGCGACGATCAGCCTGGGGACAAGGAGCTGGTCGGATACGTCGCGCTCGAGCCGGGCGCCGAGCCGGACCTCGCCGCCTACCTGCGCGCCGCGTTGCCCGAGTACATGGTGCCTGCCCGCTATGTGGTGCTGGACGAGCTGCCGGTGACCGTGAACGGCAAGGTGGATCGCAAGGCACTGCCCGCGCCGCCGAGGACCGGCGACGACGTGACCGCTGCCAGTACCCCCACCGAACACGCGCTGATTCGATTATGGTGCGCGGAGCTGGGGGAAGGCATCCTCGGCGTGCACGATGACTTCGTCGCGCTCGGCGGCCAGTCGCTGATGGCGATGCGCATCGCGACCCGGATCGAGCAGGAGCTGGGCAAGCCCGTCCGCGCGCACCACATCCTGAGCAGTCGGACCGTTGCCGCTCTGGCCGAGGTCGTCGACGGTCTGCCTCGCACCACTGTCACCGCTACCCCGGTCGCGGACGACCAGGTCGTGTCCTCCGCACAGCTTCGACTCTGGTTCACCGAACAACTGCAACCGGGCACGGCACGCAACACCGAGGCGATGGTCTTCGGGCTCACCGGGCCACTGGACCGTGCCACGCTGGCGGCGGTGGTGCGCGAGATCGTGCGCCGCCACGTTCCGTTGCGCACCGGATTCACCACCCGCGATGGTCGCCCGGTGCCGCTCGTCGTCGACGACGTGCACCCCGACCTTCCCTACGTCGACCTGCTCGCCGCGCCATCGACCGCGCGGGACGAGATGATCACGTCGTTCGCCGGCACCACGTTCGACCTCGGCCTGCCGCCCTTGATCAAGTTCGGCTTGCTGCGGTTGGCAGAGGACAGGCACGAGTTGCTGTGCGCCGTGCACCACATCGCTTTCGACGGATGGTCCGCGCGGGTGGTGGTGCACGAGCTCGCGGAGCTGTACGGAGCGTTCGCGGCCGGGCGCCCGTCGCCGCTGCCGCCGGTCGACGTGTCCTACCAGGACATCGCACGCCGCTACGCCGGGCGCGCGGAGACAACGCTGCACGAGGGTCTCGCCTACTGGCAGCGGCTTCTCGAGCCACCACCCTCGGCGCAGACGTTGCCGGTGGACCGGCCTCGACCGGTCGAACGCGGCAACACCGGCGCCCGTATGGACCGCGTAGTGCCCGCTGACCTGTGGGAGGCCATCGAACGGCTCAGCCGCGCACGGGGCGCGACGAACTTCATGGTGCTCTTCACCGTGTTCCAGGCGGTCCTGCGGCGCTACACCGGCCAGGACGACCTGGTGACGGCGATTGCCTCGGCCGGCCGGGAAGACCCGGATTCGGCTCCGCTGGTGGGCTTTTTCGTGAACACCCTGCCGATTCGCACCGACCTGTCCGCCGATCCGTCGTTCGACGAGTTACTCGGCCGGGTCCGGGACGTGCTGCTCGCGGCGACCCGGCACAGCGAGGTGCCGTTGGAGCGCATCGTCGAACGCGTCGGCGCCGACCGTGACCTGAGCACGCACCCGTTGTTCCAGACCATGTTCGTCGTGCAGGACACGGTGACGCCGGTGACGGCGGGCGAGCTGACGGTCAGCCTCGGCCCAGGAGCCGACAACGGCATGGCCAAGCTCGACCTGCTGATGAACGTCAACTTCCCCTACGGCAGGCCGACGTTGACCGCCGAGTACGCCACGGAGTTGTTCGACCCGGCCACGGCAGAACGGATCCTCGCGCACTACGAGGCCGCGTTGCGCGCGGTGACCGAAGACCCCGGTGTGCGGCTGTCGCAGCTCCCCCTCGGTCACGACGAGCTCGGTTTCCTTGTCCCGCAACCGGTCGAGTGCCTGCACACGCTCGTGGCGCGGCAGGTGACGAGCACCCCGGATGCCGTCGCGGTGGAATGCGACGGGGTCAGGCTCACCTACGCCGAGCTGGACCGGCGGGCGAACGCCGTCGCGCACCGGCTGACCGGCCTTGGCGTCGGACCCGACGTGCCGGTCGCCATCCATGTCCAGCGCACCCTCGATCTGGTCGCCGGTATCCTCGGTGTGCTCAAGGCGGGTGGCGCCTACCTGCCGTTGAGCACCACGGACCCGCACGCGCGACAGTCGATGATCCTGGCCGACGGGCACGCGACCGTGCTGCTGACCGACGGCTCGCACCACGACGGGATCACCCCGGCACTGTCCCATGTGGTCCACATGGACGATGTGCCAGCCGGCGTGGACCGGCCGCCGTCGGTCGCCGTGGACGCCGAGAACCTGGCCTGCCTGCTGTACACCTCGGGCTCCACCGGCAAGCCAAAGGGCTGCGCGATGCCGCACCGAGCGCTGGTGAACCTGCTGAACTGGCAGGCCACCGACGGCGGACTTGGCGCACCCGCGCGGGTTCTGCAGTTCACCCCCCTGACCTTCGACGTGTCCATTCAGGAGATCTTCTGCACGCTCGCGGCCGGTGGCACGGTGGTGATGGTCGACGACCAGGTGCGCCGGGATCCGGTGACGTTGCTGGACTTCCTGTGCTCGGCTCGGATCGAGCGGTTGTTCCAGCCGTTCGTCGCACTCAACGAACTCGCCGTGACCAGCACGCGCACCGCGAAGGTGCCGACCGACTTGCGGGACGTGATCACCGCGGGCGAGCAGCTGCAGGTCAACGACCACCTCGTCGCGATGTTCCGTGCCATGCCGGAGGCCAGGCTGCACAACCATTACGGCCCCACCGAGACGCATGTCGTGGTCGCACACACCCTGACGGAGGATCCGGCCGCCTGGCCGCCGCTGCCGCCGATCGGCACCCCCGTGGCCGGCGTGCGCGTGAAGGTCCTCGACGCCAACGGCGCTGTCGTGCCGACCGGGGTCGTCGGCGAACTCTGCGTCGGCGGACACGCGGTCTCCCGAGGGTATCTGCGCCGCCCGGGCCAGACGGCGCAGCGGTTCGTGCCCGATATCGACGGGGAACGGCTCTACCGCACCGGCGATCTCGCGCGCTGCGACGCCGACGGCGTGCTCTGGTTCGTCGGCCGCGCCGACGACCAGGTCAAGATCCGCGGCCATCGTGTCGAACTCGGTGAGATCGAGGTGGCGTTGACCGAGCACCCGGCAGTCGAGGCGGCGGCCGCGGTGTACGACCGGGAGACGGGCAGGCTGACCGGCTACGTGCTCGCCGAGGAGTCGGCCGGGTTGGTCGCGTCGGTACGGGAACTGCTGACCGAGCGGCTACCCGCGTACATGGTGCCGTCGGTGATCATGCCGGTGACCACCCTTCCGCGTGGCGCAACGGGGAAGCTCGACCGAGGGAGCCTCCCCGCTCCCGTCGTGGCGACCACGGCGACGCCACCGAGGACCGCACTGGAGGCGGTCGCGGTCGCCGCGTTCGCCGAAGCGCTGGACCTCGACGCGGTCGGCGTCGACGACGACTTCTTCGACCTCGGCGGGCATTCCCTGGTCGCCACCAGGCTCGTGGCGATGCTCGAGGAGGCACTCGGCGTCGCGGTGCCGGTGCGAGCACTGTTCACCCACCACACCCCGGGTGAGCTGGCGGCGTGGTTGCGCGGGAAACACGGGACCACTGTGGAGACGGCGGCGGCGGCACTGGTCGGCGCGAGCGCGGGAGAACTGGCATGAGTGTGGAAGACGGCGTCACCCCGATCAACCTGTCCGCGTTACGCAGGACGCTGGTGTCGAAAACCCCTGCGGCCAACCGGATCCCGCGGCGTGGTGGCACCGGCCCCGCGCCGATGTCGTTCGCGCAGCAGCGGATGTGGTACCTGGAGCAGCAGTCGCCCGGGTCCACGCGGTACCTGCTGCCGCTGGTGTACCGGCTCCGAGGCCCGCTCGACGTCGACGCGTTGCGGCGTGCGCTGACCACGCTCGCCGCCCGGCACGACAGCCTGCGCACCATCTACACCGGCGACGACGGTGGCGACGACGCGGGCAGACAGATCGTCGCCGAGCCAGGCGACGTGCCGTTGCCGGTCGACCAGGTGCGTCCGGAGGAGCTGTCCGCGCGGCTCGCCGAGGAACTGGCCCGCCCGATGGACCTGACCACCGCCCCGCCGATGCGGGCGAGGTTGTTCCGGCTCGACCCGGTGGACCACGTGCTCGCGATGAGCGTGCACCACATCGCCACGGACGCGCGGTCGATGGACATCCTGATCACCGAGCTGGGCGCCATCTACCGCGGCGACCGGGTGCTCGCCGCGCCCGCGCTGCGGTACGCGGATTTCGCGGTGTGGCAACGGGAACGGTTCGCGGGCCCCGAGCGGGACCGGCAGCTGGCGTACTGGCGCGAGACCCTCGACGGTGTGCCGACCGTGCTCGACCTGCCGACCACCCGGGTGCGCCCGGCGACCCAGTCCGACGCGGGCGCCATCCTGTCGGTTGACCTGCCGATCCCCGATGGGCTCGCGGACCTGTGCAAGCGGCACACGGCGAGCAGGGCGATGGTGTTGTTCGCCGCGTTCCAGGTGGTGCTCGGCCGCTACACCGGCCGGACCGATCTGCTCACCGGCATCCCGATCGCCAACCGGCAACGGCAGGAGACCACGGGACTGGTCGGGCTTTTCCTGAACACGCTGGCCATCCGGACCTCCCTTGCCGGCGGGCCGGACTTCGGCACCGTCGTGGACCGGGTGCGCGAGGCGATGCTGGGTGCCTTCGAGCACCAGGACCTGCCGTTCGAGCACGTCGTCGAGGCGGTCCGGCCGCGGCGTCAGCCGGGCAGGAGCCCGTTGGTCCAGGTGCGCTTCGCCTATGAGGAGGGCGAAGCGCCACTGCCCGACTTCGGCGACGTCGCGGCCGAGACGGTGGCCACCGAGGACCACACCACGAAGGCCGACCTCACCCTCATCATCCGTGGTGGGCAGACGTGGTGGCAGTACAGCACCGACCTGTTCGACGAGGCGACGATCCGCGGGCTGGCAGGGCACTTCGGCACGCTCCTGTGCGCCGCGGTCGCCGGGCCGGACCGGCCGGTGCACACACTCCCGATGGTCGCCGACGACGAGGTGACGCCCGGCATCGGCGCACCGGAGCCGCCGGACTCGCCGTCGCTGACCGAGTTGTTCGCGGCCGCGGTGGCCCGGGTGCCGGACGAGGTCGCGGTGACCGAGGGCGACCGCGCGCTGACCTACGCGGAACTGGCCGTCGCGACCGACGAGTGGGCGAGGGCGATCCGTGCCAGGGGCGTCGGCCGGGGCGATGTGGTCGCCCTGTGCCTCGACCGCGGGATCGACCAGGTGGTCGCGATGCTCGCGGTGGCCCGCACCGGCGCGGCGTACCTGCCGTTGGACCCGGCCCATCCCGCCGAACGGCTGCGCTGGGTCGGAGAGGACTGCGCGCCCGCGCTGGTTCTGGCGGGTCAGCGCGCCACTTCCGTCTTCGCGGGCGCGGTCGTCGATGTCGACGACCCTGGCTGGCCCGGTGCCGCCGAACCGTTCGAGCCGCCCGTCACCGGCCCTGAGGACCTGGTGTACGTGATCTACACGTCCGGGTCGACCGGCAAGCCGAAAGGTGTGCTGGTCACCCAGCGCGGCGTCGCCAACTACATCGGCTGGGCGCGGGGCAACTACCCGCTCGACGGCGGCTCGCCGGTGCACTCGTCGGCGGCGTTCGACATCACGGTGACGAGCCTGCTGGTGCCGTTGCTCGCCGGGCACGGGGTGCACCTGCTGCCCGATGGCCGGGACGGCACGGCGGCGCTCGGTGAGCTGCTGGCGCAGCGGCGGGAACCGTACGGCCTGATGAAGATCACGCCCGCGCACCTGGACCTGCTCGCCGGACAGCTGGACCCGGCGCGGGCGGCCGGACGGGTACGGGCGATCGTGGTCGGCGGCGAACAGCTGACCGCCGAGCGACTGCGGTTCTGGCGTGCACACGCACCGGAAACGAAGCTGTACAACCACTACGGCCCAACGGAAACCGTCGTCGGCTGCGCCGGTTACACGGTGCCCGCCGACTTCCCGGACGCGGGGCCGGTGCCGATCGGCAGGCCGATCACCGGTGCACGGCTGTACGTGCTGGACGGTGCGTTGCAGCCGTTGCCCGCCGGGGTGCCGGGAGAGTTGTACGTCGGTGGCGCGGGCGTGGCCCGGGGTTACCTGAACCGGCCGGGCCTGACCGCACAGCGGTTCGTGCCCGACCCGTTCGCCGGTGACGGGCGGCGCATGTACGCGACCGGGGACCTGGTGCGCAGGCGACCGGACGGGACGCTGGAGTACCTGGGCCGCATCGACCGTCAGGTCAAGCTGAACGGGTACCGGATCGAACTCGGCGAGATCGAGCACGCGCTGACCGCGCAGCCGTCGGTGACCGCGACCGTGGTGCGGGTCCGCGAGGACGAACCCGGCGATCGCCGTCTGGTCGCGTACGTCGTGTCGTCCGGCTCGGAAACCGTGCTGCGGGAGGCACTTGCCTCGACACTGCCCATGTACATGGTGCCCGCGAACTTCGTGTTCCTCGACGCGCTGCCGCTGACCGCGAACGGCAAGGTCGACTACCATGGCCTGCCGACGCCGGAGGAACGGGTGTCCGCGACTCCCCCGGCTGGCCGGGTCGCGGAGATGATCACCCGGATCTGGCGCGAGTTGCTCGGTCACGGCAACTTCGGTCCGCACGACAACTTCTTCGACGTCGGTGGGCATTCGTTGCTGTTGTTGAAGATGCACCGGTTGCTGAAGGCGGAGTTCGGCGACCGGCTGAGCGTGACGAACCTGTTCCAGTACACGACGGTCGGCGCGCTGGCCGGGTTCCTTGACGAGCCGGCGCCCCCGCCCGCGGCCGGTCTCACCGAGGTGATCTCGCGGATCTGGTGTCAGCTGCTCGGCCGGGATCAGGTCGGCCCGCACGACAACTTCTTCGACGTCGGCGGGCATTCGTTGCTGCTGTTGAAGATGCACCGGCTCCTCAAGGAGGAGGTCGGCGACCGGTTCACGGTCACCGACCTGTTCCGGTACACGACGGTCAGCGCGCTGGCCGCCTTCCTCGGCGAGCCGGCACCCGCCCCGAAAACCGCGCAGGTAGCGACACCGCCGGCCACGGTCGGCACCGGCGACATCGCCATCATCGGGATGGCCTGCCGCTTCCCCGGCGCCACCAACCCGGACGAGTTCTGGGACAACATCGCCGGTGGCACCGACCTGGTCCGCCGGTTCGGCATCGACGAGATGATCGCCGACGGCGCCGACCCTGCCGCGGTCACCGACCCGGACTACGTCGCAGCGGGCACCGTGCTCGACGGGATCGACCGGTTCGACGCCGCCTTCTTCGGGATGAGCCCGCGCGAGGCCGAGATCCTCGACCCGCAACACCGGTTCTTCCTCGAATGCTGTTGGGAGGCACTGGAAACCGCTGCCTACGCGCCGGAACAGAGCGGTCGCAAGGTCGGGGTGTTCGCGGGCGTGAGCCGCAGCGTCTACCTGACCGAGAACATCGCCTCCGCGCCGGAGATCGCCCGCGCGGTCGGTGACTACCAGCTGCAACTGGCCACCGACAAGGACTTCCTGCCGATCCGGGTGTCCTACAAGCTCAACCTGCGTGGCCCGAGCATCAACGTCAACACCGCGTGCTCCACCGGTCTGGTCGCGGTGCACATGGCCCGCCGCGCCCTGATCGCGGGCGAGTGCGAGGTCGCCATCGCGGGCGGGGCCAGCATCGACCCGCAGCAGCGCCGCGGCTACCGGTACGACCCTGGTGGTGTCGTGTCGCCGGACGGTCACTGCCGGCCCTTCGACGCCGACGCGCGCGGCACCATCGGCTCCAGCGGCGTCGGGGCGGTCGTGCTGAAGCGGCTGGCCGACGCCCTTCGTGACGGTGACCCCATCCGTGCGGTCATCCGTGGCTCCGCGGTGAACAACGACGGCGCCGCCCGTGCCGGGTTCAGCGCACCCGGCGTCGAAGGTCAGGTCGAGGTGATCGGCGACGCGCTGGCCGACGCCGGGGTCCCGGCCCGCTCGATCGGGTACGTCGAGGCCCACGGCACCGGTACCGCGCTCGGCGACCCCATCGAGGTCAGCGCACTGACCCAGGCATACCGGACAAGCACCGAGGACACGGAGTTCTGTGTGCTCGGCTCGGTCAAGGGCAGCATCGGGCACACCAACGCCGCCGCGGGCATCGCCGGGTTGATCAAGACCGTCCTCGCCATCGAGCACCGGGTGCTCCCGCCCAGCGTCAACCTGGTGACGCCCAACCCGGCCGCCGACTTCGCGGCAAGCCCGTTCCGGTTCACCACCGCGCCCGTGCCGTGGGTCGCGGACGGGCCGCTGCGGGCCGGGGTCAGCGCCTTCGGCATGGGTGGCACCAACGCCCACGTGATCGTCGAGCAGGCGCCGAGGACAGAGCCGCGACAGCGGTCCGGCCGACCGCAACTGCTTGTGCTGTCCGCCAAGACGACGAGCGCGCTGGACGCGATGTCGGCCAGGCTGGCCGACCATCTCGCGACGACGTCGACCGACCTCGCGGACGTCGCCGCGACGCTGCGGCAAGGCCGGACCCGCCTGCCATGGCGCCGGTTCGTCACCGGCGGCCGTGAGTCCGCGGTGGACGCCCTGCGCGGGCTCGACGACGCCCGCACCGGCGCCGACCGGGACGTCGCGTTCGTGTTCCCCGGTCAGGGCGCGCAGTACCGCGGCATGGGCGCCGGGCTGTACCGCGAACCCGGCGAGTTCCGGGACGTCGTGGACACCTGCGCCACGACCCTGCGACCACTGCTCGGCGTCGACCTTCGCGACGCCATCCACTCCGACGGCCGGCCCGTCGACGAACACAGTCTCGACCTCGACGAGACCTGGCTGACCCAGCCCGCGTTGTTCGTCACCGAGTACGCGCTGGCCCGCGAACTGATCGCGCGCGGCGTGACCCCGGTGGCCTACGCCGGGCACAGCATCGGCGAGTACGTCGCGGCGTGCCTGGCGGGGGTGTTCTCGCTGGAGGACGCCCTGCGCCTGGTCACGGCCCGCGGCAGGCTGATGCAGGATCTGCCTGGCGGAGCGATGCTCGCGGTCGCGCTGCCCGAGCGCGACGTCGTCGACCTGCTCGGTCCGGACGTGTCGCTGGCGGCGGTGAACGGTCCGTCGGCGTGCGTGCTCGCCGGCCCGCGCGCCGCACTGGACACCGTCGCGCGGCGACTGAAGGACCGCGACACGGCCTGCCGGTGGCTGCGTACCTCGCACGCGTTCCACTCGGCAATGGTCGAACCGGCGGCGGCGGGCCTGCTGGCCGAGGCACGCCGGGTGACCTGGCACGCACCTCGGCGGCCGTACCTGTCCAACACCACGGGCACGTGGATCACAGAACAACAGGCCACCGACCCGCACTACTGGGCGGCACACCTACGTGAACCGGTCCGCTTCGCCGACTGCGCGACCGAACTCGTGCGGGCCGGGCTGATCGCGGCCGAGGTCGGCCCCGGCACCACGCTGAGCAAGCTGATCCGGCGCGGCGGCGGCGACGCGGTGCCGACGATGCGCGCGAACGCCACCGAGACCGACGACACCACCACGTTGCTGTCGGGCATCGGCGGGCTCTGGGTGGCAGGCGCGACCGTCGACTGGGCCGCGTTCGGCGCTGGCGCACCAGGGCGGCGCGTACCGCTGCCGACCTACCCGTTCGAGCGCGAGCGGTTCTGGATCGCGGCGGGCGCGTCCCGTTCGGCCAGCACCCTGGATGCCGGAGTGCCGGTGACGCGCGGGACCGGGCTGACCGATGACGAGTCGCGCATCGCCGCCGTCTGGACGGAACTGCTCGGCGTCCGGGACGTCAAGCCGACGGCCGGCTTCTTCGAGCTGGGTGGCGATTCGCTGCTCGCCACCCAGTTGGTGGCCCGGCTGCGGGCCCGGTTCGGCATGACCGTGCCGCTCGAGGCGGTGTTCGAGCACCCGACCCTGCGCGGTATGACCGCGGCGGCGACACAGGACCACCCGGCGGCCGCACCCGCGCAGGCGCGACGTACGGGCCCCCTGCCGGCGACGCCGGTGCAGCGGCGGATGTGGTTCCTCGACCAGGCACACGGGCAGCCGGCCGCCTACACCGTGCTGAACGCCATGGACGTGCGCGGCGACCTCGACGTGACCGCACTGCACAACGCGTTGCGTGACGTCGTGCAACGGCACGAGGCACTGCGCACGGTGTTCCCCGCGCCCGACGGCGAACCACTGCAGGTGATCCGCGAGGAGATGCCGGTCGACCTGGCCGTCACAGAGGTCCCCGAGGCACGGATCGACGACGTGCTGCGGGCGGGTGCGCGCGAACCGTTCGACCTCACCGAGGGGCCACTGTTCCGGTTCAGCCTGCTGCGGGTGGCCGACGGGCACCACGTACTCGCGTTGTGCCTGCACCACATCGTGTGCGACAGCTGGTCGTTCTCGGTGCTGCACGCCGATCTCGGCGCGCTGTACGACGCCTACCGCGCCGGTCGGCCGTCGCCGCTGACGACCCCGCCGGTGCAGTACGCCGACTGCGCGGAGTCCGACTACCTGGTGTCCGATCTGGACTACTGGCGCAAGCAGCTGACCGGTGCGCCATCGGCTCTCGACCTGCCGGCGACCGGCGCCCGGCCGCCGGTGCAGACCTTCGACGGCGCCATCGTCACCCGCGTGCTGGACCCGGAACTGACGGGCAGGCTCCGCACGCTCGCGAGCGGCCACGGCGCCACCATGTACATGACCGTGCTCACCGCGCTCCAGACGGTGCTCTACCGGTACACCGGCGAGACCGACATCTGCGTCGGCTCCCCCGTGGCCGGGCGCACCCGGGACGAGCAGGCACGCGCGATCGGCTGCTTCCTGAACACGCTCGTGCTGCGCAACCAGGTCGACGGCTCCGCGACGTTCACCGACCACCTGGCCGCGGTGCGGGCCACCGCACTCGGCGCGTTCGCCCACCAGGCGGCGCCGTTCCAGCGGATCGTCGAGGAACTCGACCCCCGCAAGGACCCCAGCCGCAACCCACTGTTCCAGGTGCTGTTCAACCTGCTCAACACTCCTGGCGATGGGCTGGCGCTCACCGGGGCGTCGACCACGCACCGGACCGTGCACCTCGGGGTGTCGCAGCTGGACCTGAGCCTGATCGTCGTCGACACCCACGGCGGGTTGGAGTGCCGTCTGGAGTACAACACCGACCTGTTCGCCGCCCCGACCGCGGCCAGGATGCTCGGCCACCTGGAGCGGGTGCTGACGGCCGTCACCGACGACCCGGCGAGCACGCTCGACGACATCGACCTGCTCACCGAGGCCGAGTCGCGGCCGGTGGCGAGCGCCGAGGAGCACTCGCCACCGGACCTCCCGATCCACGAACTGGTGCGGCGCCAGGCGCTCGCGACCCCGGACCAGGTCGCGGTGACCTGCGAATCGACGTCGTTGACCTACCGCGAGCTCGACGACCGCGCCGAACGCGTCGCCGCGTCGCTTTCCGCCGTGGGCGTCGGGCCGGAGTCACTGGTCGCGGTCGCGCTGGAGCGATCGGTGGCGTTGCCGGTCGCGTTGCTCGCCGTGCTCAAGGCCGGTGCCGCGTACCTGCCGCTGGACGTGGACTACCCCGCCGAGCGGCAACGGCACGTACTGGCCGACTCCGGCACCGCCGTGCTGTTGACCGAGCGGAAGGTGGCCGCGAAGTACCGCGAGTTCGACGTGCGGGTCCTGCTCACCGATGACGAGCACACCGCACCGGCGGCCGAACCGCCCACCGTGGGCGGTGACGACCTCGCGTACGTGATCTACACGTCTGGCTCGACCGGTGTGCCGAAGGGCGTACGGGTCCAGCACGGGTCGGTCGTCAACTTCCTGCACGGCATGCGTGACAGGTTGGGCATCGGCCCTTCCGACTCGCTGGTCGCGGTGACCACGGTCGCGTTCGACATCTCCGTGCTGGAACTGTTCCTGCCGCTGATCTGCGGCGCGCGGGTCGTGCTGGCCACTCGCGAGGTCGCCCACGACCCGGCGGACCTGGCGGCGTTACTGGTCGCGGAGCACGCGACCGTGTTGCAGGCGACGCCGGCGACCTGGCAGTTGCTGGTGTCCGACGGCTGGGCGGGGCTGGCCTGCCTCACCGCCGTGTGCGGCGGTGAGGCGTTGCCTGCCGCGCTCGCACGGCAGCTTGTCCCGTTGGTGGGCAGGCTGTACAACCTCTACGGCCCGACCGAGGCGACGATCTGGGCGACCATGGCCGAGATCGGCCATGGTGCCGACCCGATCACCATCGGCAGGCCCCTGTCCGGGGTGACCGCGGCGGTGCTCGACAAGCGGCTGCGCCCGGTACCGGTCGGCGTGCCGGGCGAGCTGTACCTGGGTGGCGCCTGCCTCGCGCGGGACTACCTCGGCAGGCCGGCCGAGACGGCGAGGAAGTTCGTGCCGGATCCGTCCGGCGCCCCTGGCAGCCGTCGTTACCGCACCGGTGACCTCGCCCGGTTCCGCGATGACGGCAGCCTGGAGTTCCTGGGGCGCGACGACAACCAGGTGAAGGTGCGTGGCCACCGGATCGAGCTCGGCGAGATCGAGTCAAGGCTCGCCGGGCACGCGGCAGTCGGCCAGGCGGTCGTGGTGGTGCGTGGCGATGGCGCGGACAAGGCGATCGTCGCGTACGTGACACCGGCACCCGGCGCGGACGAACCGGAGACCGGGCAGTGGCGTGCGCACCTGCGCGCCGGCCTGCCCGACTACATGCTGCCATCGGCCTTCGTCACGCTGCCGTCCTTCCCGTTGACCCCCAACGGAAAGGTGGACCGCAAGGCGCTGCCGGCACCACCGAGGCCGACGGCGGAGCCGTCCGGCGCCGGGCCGAGGGACGCCTTCGAGACGATGCTCGTGCGACGCTGGTCGGAGCTGCTCGGCGTGCCGTCGATCGGGATCGACGACGACTTCTTCGAACTCGGTGGCGACTCCTTCAAGGCGCTGCGCGCGGTGCGTGATCTCGGCGTGCCCGCGACGGTGATGGACCTGTTCACCAACCCGACGGTCCGTGCGTTCAGCGCGCACGTCGGCGGCGCCACGCCGAGGGCACGAGGCGTGCTGCACGAGCTCACCAGCCCGCGGCAGGCCGAGCTGTCGATCGTCGCCGTGCCGCTGGCGGCCGGCGGCGCGTTGAACTACAAGGAACTCGCGACGGCGCTGCCGAAACGCCTCTCGCTGTTCGCGATCGAGCCCCCCGGCCACGACCTGAGCAACCAGACCGAGGCGGTCATTCCCTTCGACGACCTGGTCGAGCGGGTGGTCGACGAGGTGAAAACCAAGGTCACCGGGCCCATGGCGCTCTACGGCCACTGCATGGGCGGCGCCATGACCATGGCGATCGCCCGGCGACTCGAGGACGAGGGCGTCGACCTGGTGCGCGTGTACATCGGCGGGCACTTCCCGGCGCCGAGGATGCCGGGCAAGGTCCACCAGTTCCTGCGCAAGCTCATGCCGATGCAGAAGTTCATGTCCAAGCGGCGGGCGATGGAGTTCCTGCGGGCGACGGGGTTGTTCACCGAGGTACTCGACCAGCAGGACCAGGACTTCCTGATGCGCGTGTTCGCCGAGGACACCCAGGCGGGCGAGGACTTCTACACCGACGCGTTCCACGGCGGCGGCTTCCGCAAGCTGAACGCGCCGATCGTGGTCGTGGTCGGCGACGGCGACCGGGCCACCGAGCTGTACCAGGAACGCACGTCGGAATGGACGCACTTCTCGGATTCGGTGTCCCTGCATGTGATCCCGAACGCCGGGCACTACTTCCACCAGCACCAGGCCGGCCAGCTCGCGGCGCTGATCGACGAAGGTCCTGGCGCCCCGGTCGGGCCGCCGCCACCGGCGGACATGCGGGCTTTCCTGCTCGTGGCGCTCGGCCAGTTCGCGTCGCTCATCGGGTCCGGGCTGACCACCTTCGCGCTCGGCGTGTGGGTATACCAGCAGACCGGGTCGGTGTCGCTCTTCGCGCTGGTGAGCGTCATGGCGTTGCTGCCTGCGGTGGCGCTGGCCCCGATCACCGGGGCCGTGGCCGACCGGTTCGACCGGCGCAAGATCATGATCGCGGCCGACTGCCTTTCCGCGGTGACCTCGCTGTCCCTGGTCGGTCTGTTGTGGACGGACACGTTGCGGAACTGGCAGATCTATCCGCTGGTCGCGCTGGGCGCGGTGGCCGTGGCGTTCCAGCAACCGGCGTACCGGGCCGCGGTCAGCCAGCTGGTGCCGAAGCGGTACTACGGCAAGGCGAACGGCCTCGCCCAGCTGGGTGGCGCGACCGGGAACGTGCTCGCGCCGATGCTCGGTGGCGCGCTCGCGGTCGGCATCGGGCTGACCGGGATCGTCGTCATCGACCTGCTGACCTTCGGCTTCGCAATGGTCACGCTGGTCATGGTCCGGTTCCCGAACCGGATGTTCCGCAAGCGGGACGAGCCGTTCGGCAAGGAGGTCACCGGCGGCTGGCGTTACCTGCTGGCAAGGCCGGGCCTGCTCGGCATCATCGTGTTCACCTCGGTGCTGAACTTCATGTTCGCCATCGTCAACGTGGTGGCCACCCCGCTGGTGCTGGAACTCGGGTCGGTGCCCATGCTCGGCCTGGTCATGTCGGCGGGCGGCGTCGGCCTGGTGGCAGGCAGTGTGGTGATGAGCGTGTGGGGCGGCTTCCGGCGGCGCACCACGGGCATTCTCGGCTGCTTCGGTCTGATCGGCGGGTCGATGGTCGTACTCGGGCTCGCCCCGCACCCGGTGTTCCCCGCCCTTGGCCTCTTCGGCATGGGGTTCGGCACCGCGGTGCTCAACGTCCACTGGGCGGCCATCGTGCAGACGAAGGTCGGCATCGACCTGCAGGGCCGGGTGTTCGCGGCGAACATGATGATCAGCTGGCTGATGGTCCCGGTCGGCTTCGTGCTTGCCGGGCCACTGATCTCCGGGGTTTTCGAGCCACTCGCGCAGGCCTCGGGGCTCCCGGGCCGGGGCATGGCGTGGCTCGTGATGACCGCCGGCGTGCTTGCCGGGCTGACCGGTGTCGCCGCGTGGCGCAACCGCCGGGTGCGGTTGCTGGAGGACGAACTACCGGACGCGATCCCCGATCCGGTGGTGCTCAAGGACAAGGACCTGATCCAACAAAGGGTGACAGCATGAATTCTGACCGGTTCACCGTGGTGATCAACCACGAGGAGCAGTACTCGATCTGGCCCGACGGCCGGGAACTGCCGGGCGGCTGGCGGGCAGCGGGCATGACCGGCACCGAACAGGAGTGCGTGGACTACATCGACGAGGTGTGGACGGACATGCGCCCGCTGAGCCTGCGCAAGCACCAGGACGCGTCATGAGCTGGGCTCCGTTGGTGATCACGCCGGACTCGGTGGAACAGCAGGCGACCGAGGCGGGCCTGCTGGCGGCGGTGGCCGAGACGGACGTGATCGACAAGCTGATCCTCGAGCACAAGGCGCTGGTGTGCCGCGGGTTCGGGCTCGGCGCCGATCGGCTGGACGAGGTGATCGACCGACTGTTGTCCACGCGGCTGGCCTACGTGCACGGCAACTCACCGCGTACGAAGGTCGGGAGCAACCTGTACACCTCGACCGAGTACCCGGCCGAGTTCACCATCTCGATGCACAACGAACTGTCCTACTCGCACGCCTGGCCGGCACGGCTTCTGTTCTACTGCCAGCAGGCCGCACCGGCCGGTGGGGCGACCCCCGTGGTCGACGCGGCGGCATGGCTGGCGTCGCTGGACCCTGAGGTACGCGACGCGTACCGGGGCGGCGTGCGATACATGCAGAACATGCACGGCGGGCGCGGGTTCGGCAAGAGCTGGCAGGACACCTTCGAAACCGGCGACCGGACCACCGTCGAGGCGTTCCTGACCGACGCCGGCGCGTCGTGGGAATGGAAGGCCGACGGCGGACTGCGCGTGATCCAGGTCCGGCCGTCGACCACCACGCACCCGGTGACCGGCGACGAGGTCTGGTTCAACCAGTCCGACCAGTGGCACCCGGCCGCGCTGGACGACGAGGTGGGCATCGCCCTGCGCGACGCGCTACCCGAGGACGAACTTCCGCAGTCGGTGACGTTCGCCGACGGCGCCCCGATCCCGGCCGAGTACGTGACGCAGGTCCGCGACCGAGGCCTGGCACTCGCGGTGGACGTCGACTGGCAGGAGGGCGACCTGCTTGTGATCGACAACGTGCTGGTCGCACACGGCCGCCGCCCGTTCACCGGCCCTCGGCGGGTGCTGGTAGCGATGTCGGCATGACGGCGGCCACATTCGACCTCAGCCGGGTACACGGGGTGAACCCGCACGAGACAAAGTTCCTGTACGAGGAGATCTTCGGCGCGCGGGCGTACCTGCGTGGTGGCCTGTCGATCCCGCCGGGCGCCGTGGTGGTGGATGCCGGCGCGAACATCGGCATGTTCACGTTGTTCGCGCACGCCGAAGCGCCGGACGCGACCGTGCTGGCGTTCGAGCCGTTACTACCGCTGGCAGAGAAGCTGCGGCAGAACATCGCCGAGTTCGGCGTGCCTGCCGAGGTCTTCTCGTGTGGCCTGTCCGATGCCGAGCGTGACGTCTCGTTCACTTACTATCCGGGCTACACCACGATGTCGACACTGAGCGCCTACGCGGACCCGGACGGGGACAAGGAAGCCGTCCGCCGCCAGGTCCGGTCGCAGCCAGGGATCGACCCGGACATGGTGGAACACCTGGACGAGATCCTGGCCTTTCGGCTCCGGCCGGTCACCCATCCTGGCCGGTTACGCAGGCTGTCATCGGTCATCGACGAGCGTGGGATCGACCGTGTGGACCTGCTCAAGATCGACGTCCAGCGCGCCGAACTGGACGTGCTACGCGGCATCGACGAAAGGCACTGGGGACTGGTGAGGCAGGTAGCCATGGAGGTGCACGACGCACCAGGCACGGAAACCGCCGGCCACCTCGACGAAGCAATGGAGACCCTGACACGACACGGTTTCCGGGTCAGCACGCACGATGCCCTGTCCGACCGGTACACCGTGTCCGCGCACCGATGAAGACCGGGAGGCAGAGAAAACACGGCGGGCGCCGCGGTCTCGACCGGGCAACCACACAACAGACCACACCGGGTCGGGGCGCCGACGTCGACGGCGGGTGAGGGCACTACGCCCGCAGCGGAATCAGTTCAGGCGCCCGGCAACGCGTTCTACTGTGGCGCCCATGACGATCACCGGAGTCGCGGCCGGCGTTCCCTACACCGCTCTGCCACCTGATGGCGCCGGCCCCGCACCGCTGGTACTGACCTGGCACATGCTGGACGCGCCCCGCACGGACGCTGCCTTCGCGGCGGCGCTGCCCATGACCGGCGTGCCCGCCTGGCGGGTGCATCTCGGCCTGCCGATGTGCGGCACCCGCATGGTCGACGGTTCGATGACCGCGGTGGTCGACCTGGCCAGGCAGGACACCCTCCGCGCCTTCGGCGACGGGTTGACCGGCCGGGCGGTGGCGGAGTTCCCTTCGGCACTGGCGGCCCTGCGCTCGACCTTCCCCATCACGGACGCGCCGCCCGGGATCGTCGGCGCCTCCCTCGGCGGCCTCGTCGCACTGCGGGTCCTGGTCGGCGACATCCCGGTCGCCGCGGCGGCACTGGTCAACCCGGCCATCAGAGCCCGAAGCCTGGTCGACCTCATCGACACGAACCTGGGCCGAACCTACCGGTGGGACCCCGACACGACGGCATTGGCCGACAGCCTGGACTTCGTGGCACGGGCGAAGGAACTCAGGACACCGCTGCTGGTCGTCACGGGCCAGGACGACCACCCCGCCTTCCACGAGGACGCACGCGCTCTGGCCGAGCGCGCCCCCCACGCGGAGCTGGTCAGCGTGCCGGGTCTTGCCCACCCGCTGGCCGACGAACCAGGAATGGCACCGGCACCGCAACGACCGACGACGACGCTGGTCGACGACGCGCTGACGGACTGGTTCACCCGCCACCTGGCGCCCTGACCAGCGTCCTGACTCACCCCGGCTGGCTCGACCCGCACTGTTGTGCTGGCTCACGGTGGCCGCGTCATGCGGTGGCGGGTAGCCAGGCCCGTGCGGCGGCGGTGAGTGTGGCGGTGCCCAGGTCGAGGGTGGGGCTGATGACCGGGGCGAACAGGGGCGAGTGGTTGGCCGGCTGCTTCGCCACTCGTGCGAATATCTCCTCCTGCGAGGTGGCGCCATCGAACGCCGCCGGGTCCGCGCCGCCGAGCAGCCAGTACACCAGGGGCACGCCGGCCGAGGTGGCGAATACGCCGACGTCCTCGCTGCCGGTGCCCACGCCCGGATCGACTACGCTCGGCACGGCCGTGGCGAGCGCGGCGCGGGTCCGTTCGACCGCGTCCGGGTCGTTGACCGCGGCGGGGAAGCCCGACTCCACGGTCATCTCGGGTGGTTTCGGCGCATCGGCGGCGGCCGCCTCGCCTCGCGCGATGCGTTCGATGGCGGCGAGGGTGCGTTCCCGCACGGCCGGGTCGTAGGTCCGGATGTTGAGCAGCAGCTCTGCGTCGTCGGGGATGATGTTGGCGACCGTGCCGGCGTGGATCGCGCCGACGGTGACCACGACGGTGTCGGCCGCCGCGGTCTCGCGCGACACGATGGTCTGGAGCCGCATGACGACCGCCGCGGCCATCACCACCGGGTCCACCGCGGCTTCCGGGCGGGAGCCGTGCCCGCCCCGGCCGTGCAGGGTGAGCCGTACCGAGTCGGAGGCGGCGAACGCCGGGCCGGCACGCAGGCCGACGACGCCGGCCGGGATGGGGGCGACGTGCTGGCCCAGCACCACGTCGGGGCGGCCGAAGCGGGTGAACAGGTTGTCGTCGACCATCGCGTCGGCCCCGCTGCCGAGTTCCTCGGCAGGCTGGAAGACCGCGATCACGGTGCCCTTCCACGTCGTCCGGTCGGCCGACAGTTTCCGCGCCGCTCCGACGAGACACGTCACGTGTACGTCGTGCCCACACGCGTGCGCGACCGGGGTGCCGTCGACGACGACCGTGCTGGCATAGGGCAGACCGGTCTTCTCCGCCATCGGCAGCGCGTCCATGTCCGCCCGCAGCAAGGCCGTCGGGCCGGGACCGTTGCGCAGCACACCGACCACGCCGGTACCGCCGACACCCTCCCCGACCTCGAACCCGGCGGCACGCAGCTCCCGTGCCGCCACACCGGCGGTGCGCTTCTCGGTGAACCCGAGTTCGGGATGCTGGTGCAGGTCCCGGTAAAGATCGGCCAAGTCCATGACCTCCACTATCGGCACCCGAGCACCGACCCGCAACCTGGCGGTGTGGACGGACCATGACCATCCATTCAGGACGGTTCACAGCACTCCCCGTTCGTGGTCTCGTTCCCGCTCCGCCGTCGCCTCTTCGAGTGGAATCGCCGCTCCTCCGCTGCGGCTCGACCGGTTCGGGATGAGTCTGGTCCCTACAGCGCCCATACCGGGAGGACGCGCGACATGCGTAGGTTGATTCGGGTCGTGGCGTGCGGCGTCTGTGCCGGCGTCCTGCTCAGCGGGTGCACATCGGGCGACTCGGACAACTCATCGCGGAACACCGCCACCGGCGTACCGGTGGGTGCTGCCGCGACCGCGGAGACCTTCGAGGAGGTGGTGCGTGACGTACTGCCCTCGATAGCGCAGATCAACACCGCCGGCGGCCTCGGTTCCGGTGTGGTGTACGACGACGACGGGCACATCGTCACCAACGCGCACGTGGTGGGGGCGGAGACCACCTTCACCGTCACCTTCGCGACCGGCGGCAACCCGGTCACCGCGAGTCTGGTGGCCACGTACCAGCCGGACGACCTCGCGGTGATCAAAGTGGACGGTGACCTACCCGTCGAACCCGCGAGCTTCGGCGACTCGGGAGATCTCGCCGTCGGCGAGCTTGTGCTCGCCATGGGCAGCCCGCTCGGCCTCTCGGCCAGTGTGACCAACGGTATCGTGTCCGCGCTCGGCCGGACCGTCACCGAACCGGCCACGACGACCGCGCCCGCCACCACGATCGCGGACATGATCCAGACCTCGGCGGCGATCAACCCCGGCAACAGTGGCGGCGCGCTGGTGGACATGGACAAGGAGGTGATCGGCATCCCGACGTTGGCCGCCACCGACGAGGAACTGGGCGGGGCCGCGCCGGGCATCGGGTTCGCGATCTCCAGCGACACCGTCAAGCGGATCGTCGACCAGATCGTGCGGGACGGGCGGGTGACCGACTCCGGCCGGGCAGCACTCGACATCGTCGTCAGGACCGTGGCCGACGGGGAGTCCAACCTGATCGGCGTCGGCGTCGTGGAAACCATCCAGGGTGGGGCGGCCGCCGATGCCGGCATCCAGGCAGGCGACGTGATCACGAAGATCAACGACACCGACACGCCGACCGTCACAAAGCTGAACGAGGTGCTCGCCTCGCTGTCCCCCGGTGACGAGGTCACCGTGACGTTCAGGCGCGGCGGCGACACCGAGACCGTGCGAGTCACACTCGGCCAACGGTGAGCGGTGCGGCCAACGCCGGACACGCCACAGTGGACAGTCTGGTCGCCGCAGGCGGGGCATGAGCCACTGCCGCCCGGTCGTCCGCGAGATGCAGGAATTGCTGATGACGCCGGACGCCGCCCGAATGATGCTCGCATTCTTCCAACCTGGTTGAGGGTGACCCGAACACGACCAGGCAACCGTTCACCGTGCTCGCCAGCGGCGTGTGAGAGGCCGGGTGCGGCACATGGACATCAGGACGGTTGGACCTTCTGAACGCCGCCCCGCACGAACAACACGGCTTCCCCGACGACCGGAACCTTCTGTTTCTGGACATGGTGAGGTCGACGCGGTATCTTCGCGCTAAATGTTAACGTGAACATTCACTGCGAGGAACGACAATGGTGTCGAGTCCGACCACCGGCCGCTCCCGCGAACCGAGTCGGCGACTTGATCGGCGTGGGTGGATCTTCGTCGGACCATTTCTGGTGGTGTTCGCGCTAACGTTTCTCGCGCCAATCGGGTACGCCATTCAGCTCAGCCTGTTCCAGGACCAGGCCTTTTTCGGCGACACGACCTTCGTCGGCCTGGACAACTACGTGCGGCTCTTCTCCGACACCCGGTTCTGGAGTGGCTTCTTCCGGGTGCTGATCTTCCTCGCCGTTCAGGTGCCGATCATGCTGGTGCTCGCGTTGATCGCGGCGCTGGCCATCGACAGCGCCCGGCTGCACGCGACCGGCTTCTTCCGGATCGTGATCTTCCTGCCCTACGCGGTACCGGCGGTGGTCGCCACCCTGATGTGGGGCTACATCTACGGAACCAACTTCGGGCTCGCCGCCGACCTCAACGGCCTGTTCGGCACCGACGCGATCCGGCCCCTGTCCCTGACCTGGGCACTCCCCTCGATCGGCAACATCGTCACCTGGGAGTTCGTTGGCTACAACATGATCATTCTCTACTCAGCGCTGCGGGTCGTCCCTGGCGAGTTGTACGAGGCCGCCGCCATCGACGGCGCCGGGCCGTTCCGGACGATCTTCAGCATCAAACTGCCCGCCCTGCGCGGCGCCATCGTGATCGCGACCATCTTCTCGATCATCGGCAGCTTCCAGCTGTTCAACGAGCCGAACATCCTGCGCGCGCTGATACCCAACGTGCTCACGACCGACTACACGCCGAACATGTACGCCTATTACCTGTCCTTCGGCGGTCAGCAGTACAACTACGCGGCCACCGTCGCGATCGTGATGGGTGTCATCACCGCGGTCATCGCGTACGTGGTGCAGTTGCGCGGCGCGCGGAAAGGCATGTGATGCGACGGACAGCGGCGCGCGGGAACCTGGTGGCCGGCAAGTCGATGGTGTTGACCGTCGTCGCCTCGGTCTATCTCGTCTACACACTGGTTCCGCTGGTCTGGCTGGTCATCAACGCGACCAAGTCCCAGGCGGCCCTGTTCGACTCGCCCGGCTTGTGGTTCGGGGGCTCGTTCGCACTGTTCGCCAACATCGCCGAGACGTTCACCTACGACAACGGCATCTTCCTGCGGTGGCTGGGAAACACGCTGCTCTACGTGGTGGCCGGCGCGGGTGGGGCGACCCTGCTGGCCACCGCCGCCGGATACGGGCTCGCCAAGTACAGGTTCTCCGGGCGCCGCGCGGTGTTCGCCGTCATCCTCGGCGCGATCGCGGTTCCCGGCACCGCGCTGGCCGTGCCGACGTTCCTGATGTTCAGCGCGATGGGGATGACCAACACCCCGTGGGCGGTGATCATCCCGTCGCTGGTGAGCCCGTTCGGTCTCTACCTGATCTGGGTCTACGCCACCGACGCGGTGCCCGACGAGTTGGTCGAGGCGGCGCGGATCGACGGTGCCGGCGAGATCCGGATCTTCTTCTCCGTGGGATTGCGGCTCCTCGTCCCCGGCATCGTGACCGTCGCGTTGTTCACTGTCGTGTCCACTTGGAACAACTACTTCCTGCCGCTGATCATGCTCAACGAGCCGAGGTGGTTTCCGCTGACCGTGGGGCTGAACCAGTGGAGCGGCCAGGGCCGGGGTGCCGGCGCGGAGCCGATCTACCACCTCGTGATCACCGGCTCGCTGCTCACGATCGTTCCGCTCATTGCCGCTTTCCTGCTCCTGCAACGGTTCTGGCAGGATGGGCTGAGCGCGGGCAGCGTCAAGCAGTAACACTCGCACACTGTCGCGAAAGGAACTCTCATGTCTCGAACCTGGCGCCGCGCCAAGGTGACCGCGGCCGTGGCGACCTCGCTGGCCGTGCTGCTCGCGGGGTGTTCGGCCGACGAGGACGCATCCGGCGGCGACGCCTCTCCCGAGGCGCTGGACGCGGCGCTGGAGAAGGGCGGCACGATCACCTACTGGAGCTGGACACCGTCGGGTAAGGAGCAGGCCGCCGCGTTCGAGAAGGAGTACCCGAACGTCGACGTCGAGTTCGTGAACGTCGGGACCGGTGAGGACCACTACACGGCCCTGCAGAACGCGGTCAAGGCTGGACGCGGCGGCCCGGACGTCGCACAGATCGAGTACCGCGCGCTGCCCCAGTTCGCCCTGCAGGAGTCGCTGGCCGACCTCTCCGGGTACGGCTTCGAGGAGTTCGAGGACGACTACACGTCCTCCACCTGGGAATCGGTCCACGTCGGCGAGAGCATCTACGGCCTGCCCCAGGACTCCGGCCCCATGGCCCTGTTCTACAACAAGGAGGTCTTCACCCAGCACGGCCTCACTGTGCCGAGGACCTGGGACGACTATGTCGCCACGGCACGGAAGCTGCACGCAGCGGACCCGGCCAAGTTCATCGCCTCCGACGCCGGGGACGCCGGTTTCACCACCAGCCTGATCTGGCAGGCCGGCGGCCGGCCGTTCCGGACCGAGGGTGACCGCGACGTCAGCGTGAACCTGCAGGACGAAGGCACGCGGAAGTGGACCGCCGTGTGGAACCAGCTCATCGAGGGCAGGCTGGTGACGAACATAACGGGGTGGACCGACGAGTGGTACCGGGCGCTGGGTGACGGGACCATCGCCACGGTGGTGGCCGGCGCGTGGATGCCGGGCATCCTGATGGAGTCGGTGCAGGCCGCCGCCGGCAAGTGGGCCGTGGCCCCGATCCCGACCTACGACGGCGAGCCGACCACCGCCGAGCACGGCGGCAGCACCCAGTCGGTGCTCAAGCAGAGCGCCAACCCGGACCTGGCCGCGGCGTTCGTTCGCTGGCTCGACCACGAGCAGAGCAGCATCGACGTCTTCCTGGCCAGCGGCGGCTTCCCCGCCACCAAGGTGGACCTCGAGTCGAGCGAGTTCCGGGAGTTCTCCTCGCCCTACTTCGGCGGGCAGAAGATCAACGAGGTGCTGACCACCGCCGCCACCCAGGTGTCGGCCGGCTGGGAGTACCTGCCCTACCAGCTCTACGCCGAAACCATCTTCAGCGACACCGCGGGCCAGGCGTACGTGAACAACACCGACCTCGACGCCGGGCTCCGCACCTGGCAGGACGCCCTCGTGGAGTACGGCAACCAGCAGGGCTTCTCCGTCAACGGAGGTTGACCGGCCGTGCGGACCGTCGGCTGGGAGAAGTGTCCACCGCCGCTTCGGGGGGACCTCGCCTGCGCCGTCCTGAGCGGGTTTCCAGCTCTCACAGGCCGGGGCGTCCGCTCGCCGCGGCCATCCGCACCGCGATGTCGATGATCATGTCTTCCTGGCCGCCGACATAGCCTGCCTCGCCGGCGCGGCGGAGGATCTCGTGGGCGGGCACGCCCTAGCGTTCCTCCGCGCGTTCGGCGTCGCGCAGGAACGACGAGTAGACACCGGCGTAGCCCTGCCCGATCGCGGCGCGTTCTGCCCACGGGAGCCGGGGGATGAACGGGAGCGCGACGTCGGCGGCCGCGGCGAGGAGTGCCGGCAGGTCAAGTCCGGTGGGTACACCCATCTTCGCGAAGGCGGCGGCCAGCACCTCGGTCGGCGAGTTGCCCGCGCCTGCGCCCGACAGCAGGAGCACCGCGATCCGTGCTCGCCTCGCCGTCTCGGCCGCGGCGGCGACCAGATCCACGTCCGGCACGGCCGAGAACCCATAGTTGAACGACGAGCCACCGAGGCCGTCGCCGTGAGTCACCTCGATGACCTCCACGCCGGCGTCGTCGAGCGCGGTGACCACGGCACGCACCTGGTCGATCGTGAACCGGTGCGCCATGGCGTGGCTGCCGTCGCGCAGTGTCGTGTCGGTGATGCGCACGGCCTCGGTCATCGGGTCACGCCATCAGTTCGCCCGCACGCGCCGCGGCGGCCGTCATGATGTCCAGGTTCCCCGCCCACGGCGTCAACGCGTTCGGCACGTCGCCACCGAGCGCGACGGCGCTGCGCTGCGCGATCCGGCGGCAGGCGGCATCGAGACCGCTCATCCCGTCGGACCTCGCGCTCGTGCTGATCTGCTTCCTCTTCGGCTTCCTCGCTATCTCATGCGACACCCTGGGTGGACAAGGCACCGGCGATCACACGCGACATCGGTGCCGTGTCGTCGAAACCCACGCACGGGAGGGACTTACGCGCCTCGGGAGCAACGGGAACGCGTAGTGCGCCCGGACGCCGCGCCTGATACCCGGGGAAACAGCGGCCCGGCTGCCACCCGCGACGCGGTGCATGAGCACCACACGCCCGAAACCGGTCATCGTGCGGTGCCGCATTCGTCGGCAGACGCTGGTGATGCCCGCGCCCCGATGCGGCGGGCCACCCGTCAAGTGGCCCGCCGCGGTGCGCGACGCCTGACTCGCGGCGGTCAGAAGCCGCAGTAGTCGTCGCTGCCGTAGCCGTCCAGGAGGTTGTCGCGGACCCAGCCACGGACCCCGGTGCGCTGGTTGCGCAGGTAGGTCCACGTGTAGCCGTCGTTGCCCTCCGTCCAGCAGAAGTAGAGGGCGTCGTCGGTCGGCTGGAGCACCCCCAGGATGGTGCAGTTGGTGGACGTGCCGCTGCGCTGGTTGGCCGCGCCGCCCGACGGCGCGTCCGCGTCCACCCGGTTATCGCGGTTCGGGCCGATCGTCCCGCACGACGCGTGCATCGCGCCGACCTCGCTCGGCGGCGCCTTCGGGACCGCGCTCGCAGGTGCCGCCAACGTGATTCCCGACAGGACGGACGCGGCGACGGCCGTCATCACAAGAGTTTTCCTCATGATTTCTCCCCAGAATTTGCGATCTCTTTGCCCCCGTCCGTTGATCGAATTCTCCGGACGGACACCGCAAAAGAATGCGCGAAATCTTCCGGACCGGCAAGGGCTTCCGCTAACATGGGACGCGGGGATAGTTCAATCGGCCTGAACTGCATATATGTCGCCCCGCCGGGACGGGGTGGGGATGTTCTCGCCGATGGGACGATACGAGGGGGAATGATGACAATCAATGTCGATGCACAGCGGTTCGCGGCTTTCCTGAGAACCTTGAAGACTCGCAGGGGCAGGAGTTACGAGGCCCTCGCGAAACGAAGCAGGGTCAGCAGCTCTGCACTGCACCGCTACTGCTCGGGCGCCAGCGTCCCGGCCGATTTCGACCCGCTCCGGCACTTCGCCATGGAATGCGGAGCCTCGCAGGGGGAACTGCGCGAACTGCACCGGTTGTGGACCCTCGCCGACGCCGTGCGACGGCACCACCCTGCGTCGGAGGCACCGGGCGCACCGGCGCCGCAGGCGTCCCAGCGGCGGACTCTGGTCGCCGTGACCGCGCTCGCCGCCGTCGCGGGAGCCGCCGCGTGGCAGGCCGCCTGGCAGGCCTCGGTCAGGGCGACGCGGCGACACCGCTGAGACACGGCGGACAGACCAAGGCCACCTCACACGGCGGTGGCGTTGGTGTCCCGCGACCGTCCGGCCCTACCGGATCGTGGGACGTCGCGTGGCCGGCCGGAGCGGAGCCCTTCAGTCCGCCCCGGCCGGCCACCTTCTGGATGCCCCGCGAAGAACCTGCCGATCGGACCAGCGCGGCGAGCCCACGGCCGAGCACGATCTGTTCGAGACTTTCGCACGCCAGGCGCGCGCCGCCGCGGCCGCCAACGGAGCCGTCACGATTCTGGTGTCACACCGTTCTCCACAGTCAGCATGGCCCACACCGTGCTCACCCCTTCACCGCCCCCGTCAGGCCGCTGATGATGCGGCGTTCGAAGACGGAGAAGAAGACGAGTGCGGGGATCATCGACAACGAGACGAACGCCAGCACGCGCGCGGTGTCCACAGAGTACTGCGATGCGAACGCCTGCACTCCCAGCGGCAGGGTGTACAAGCCGTTGTCGCTGAGCAGGAACAGTGGCAGCAGATAGCTGTTCCAGCTCGCTACGAAGGCCAGGATCCCTACGGTTATTACGCCGGGCAGGGACAGCGGGACCACCATCCGGACGAAGAAGCCGAGTCGGCTCGCCCCGTCGATGAGCGCGGCCTCCTCCAGCTCCTTCGGGATGGCTCGCAGGAACGGCACGAGGATGATCACGCTGGTCGGCATGGCGAACGCGATCTGCGGCAGGATGACCCCGGCCAGGGTGTCGGTCAGTCCGAGGTCACGCACCATGATGTAGAGCGGGGTGATCGCCACCGTGACGGGAAACATGAGTCCCGCGGCGAAAAGCGAGTACATCAGGTGCTTGGCCTTGAACGGATAGCGGGCGATCACGAAGCTGGTCATGAGACCGAGCACGACGACGCCGACCGTGGTGCCCATCGCGGCGATCACCGAGTTGATGAGCTGCTGCCAGAAGACCTCGCCGGCCAGTAGCCCAGTGTAGTTGCCGACCTCCCAGGGGTCCGGTAGACCGGCCGGCGACTGGATGATCTGGGAGTTCGTCCGGAACCCGCCCAGAATGATGTAGACGGCGGGCGCCAGACACAGGCCGACCAGGGTGAACGCGACCAGGTAGGCGGTCAGGCTCGCTCGCCCGGTCACCACCGTCCCGTCCCCGCGAGTGGTCCTGCCGGATGCGACAGCAGTGGACATCAGGCCACACCTTCAGTCAGCGCGCCCTCGGTGTCGCGGCGCAGCACGAACCGCTGGTAGATGAGCGCGATCACGAGCGAGATCACGAAGATCACCACGGCGACGGCGCTGCCGTAGCCGTACTCGCCGGAAGTCCGGCCATTGGCCACCATGTAGGTCGCCATCGTCGAGGTCCCGGCGGTGTCGGCCACGTACTGACCCCAGATCACGAATACCAGGTCGAAAACCTGCAGCGAGCCGATGATGGACAGGAATGCCCAGATCCTGATGGTCGGACCGAGCAGCGGCAGCGTGATGTGCCACTGCGTCTGCCAGTACGACGCACCGTCGATCGCGGCCGCTTCGCGCAGCTCGTCGGGGATCCCTTGCAGGCCGGCGAGCATGAGGATGACCGCGAACCCGATGTACTTCCACACCAGGATCAGCATCAGCGACCAGATCGCGACGTCCGGGTCGGCGAGCCAGTCCGTCGTCAGGCCACTGAGCCCGATCCGGTCCAGCACGTCGTTGATCGCACCGGTGGGGTGCAGCATGAGGCTGAACCCGATCGCGACGATGACCTCCGAGATCACGTACGGGACGAAGATCAACACGCGGATGAGGGAACGCCCACGCATCTTCCGGTTCAGCAGCAGGGCGATCCCGATGGCCACCGGCCCCTGCAGGATCAGCGACATGACCAGGATGAACCCGTTGTGCGACATCGCATCGAGGAACGCGGTGTCGGTGAGGATCAGCTCGTAGTTGCGCAGGCCGACGAACTCGGTCGGGACCCCGTATCCGCTCCATTCGAAGAAGCCGTAGTACCCGGCCATGAAGACGGGCACGATCACGAACGTGACGAAGACGACGACCCCCGGGCCGGCGAGCAGCGCGATCTCCGCCCACCGCCGCCATGGCACGCGACGACGCCGAGCCGACCCGCGGGCCGGGGCATCGGCGCCGTCCCCGGCCCGCGCACTGTCCGGCACGTCGCGGTCTGCGTGCGCGGCTGTCTCCATGTGGTCGAGTCCCTATTTCCGGTCGGCTGCTTCGGTGATCGCCTTGACCAACCCCGCGGGATCCGTCTTCCCCGTCAGCAGCTCCACGACCGCCTGGTTCAGCACGGTGCCGACCTTCTGGCCATAGTTGGTGTCCAGGAAGTCCGACACGTAGGTCGCCTCGTTGAGGGCTTCGATCATCTGCTTGTCGTAGTCGTTCTTCACCACGTCCTGGGCGTCGACGTGCAGCGGTATCGAACCGAACGCGGTGTAGAAGCTCTCCTGGTTCTTCTCCGAGTTCATCAGCGCGAGGAAATCCCCGCACAGCGTCTTCGGCGCACTGGCCGAGCAGGAGAATCCGCCCTTGCCGCCCATGAGCGCGTTCACGTCGCCTTGGCCGGACGCCACCTGCGGGAACGGGAACCAACCGAGGTCGGGAAGCGGTTGCTTGTCCGGAGTGAGGTCCTTGACGACGCCGGGCTCCCAGTTGCCCATGAGTTCCATGGCCGCCTTGTGGTTGGCGAGCAGACCGGCCGAACTGCTGGCGCCCTGCTGCGCGGACGTGTTCAGGAAGCCTTCGTTGAACGGCTTGAGGGCAGCCAGGTCGACGATGTTCTTGGCCGCCTTCTCGTAGCACGGGTCGGAGAAGTCCAGCGACTCGTTCGTCGCCTCGAGGATGTCCGCCGAGCACTCGCGTAGCGCGAAGAAGTAGTACCAGTGGGCGGCGGGCCAGGCGTCCTTGCCGCCGAGCGCGATCGGGGTGATGCCTGCGCCCTTGAGCTTGTCGATCGCGCCTGCCAGCTCGTCGACCGTCTTCGGGATCTCGGTGATGCCTGCCGTCTCGAACAGATCCTTGCTGTACCAGATGCCACCGGGCTGCACCAGCTGCGGCGCGGCCAGCAGCTTGCCGTCGACGGTGAGCGCTTCGTACGGCGCGTCGCCAAGCTTCTCACGCAGCTCAGGGGAATCGGCCGAGCTGCCGGTGAGATCGAGGAGCTGCTTCGCCTCGGCCATGTCCCGCATCTTGCCGCCGCCGCGCTGCAGAAAGATGTCCGGTGCGTCACCGGAGTTCAGCGCCGTCTGGAGCTTTCCGTCCAGCTCCTCGTTCTGGATGTGCTGGGCCTTGACCGTGACGTTCTCGTGCGAGGCCTCGAACTCCTTGGCCACGCCGTCGAACCACGCCAGACCGGCCTCGCCGGTGTAGTTGGTCCAGACAGTGAGGGTGTACTGATCGCCTTCCTTGTAGTCGCTGGCTTCCGGCCCCGACGAACAGGCCGACAGCGCGAGGGCTGCCGCCATCGTGCCCGCCAGGACGCCCAGCGTCCTGGCGCGGTACCTGCGTGTCATCATTGACGACTCCTTTGGTTGATGCCGCATCGCGGCGGGTCAGGTGAGCTGGAGCTCGGCTGTGAGGTAGGAGTGCGGCGGCAACTCGACGAGCAGGCCGCGCGGATGCTCGCGCACACCGTCGAACGCGGCGGGTGCCACGGCGGACGGAGTTCGCGGGGTGTTGTGCGACGCGGGCGTCGATGCGGTGAGGATCCGCGCGCCGCGACACCGTGCCGTGCGCCCGCGCAGGTCGAGCACGATCTCGGCCGAGGAGTCGATGGCCAGATTGGCCAGCGAGACGAGCGCGCCGTCGCCCTTGGTCGACGCCGTGACCGAGACGAGGCCGAGATCCCGCCCGTCCGACTCGACGGTCGGCACATCGCGGAGGTGGACGTCCAGCGACGCCGCGTCATGGTGGCCCGTGCTCATCTCGAACACGTGGTAGGTGGGCGTGCGCACGAGCACGCCGGAATCCGGGTCGGTGAGCAGCACCGCCTGGAGCACGTTGATCGTCTGGGCGATGTTGGCCATGACCACCCGGTCGGCGTGCCGGTGAAAACCGGCGAAATGCACCGCGGCCACCAGGGCATCGCGCAACGTGTTCTGCTGGTACAGGAACCCCGGATCGGTGCCTGGCTCGACGTTCCACCAGGTGCCCCATTCGTCGACCACAAGCCCGACCTTGCGGTGCGGGTCGTAGCGGTCCATCACCGTGCTGTGCCGGGTGAGGTACTCCTCCATGAGTGAGGCGCGGGACAACGCGCCGTACCACTCGTCTTCGGTGAAGCGGGTCGCCGCGCCCTTGTCCGACCAGGAACCGGTCATCGTGTAGTAGTGCAGCGACAGCGCCTGAAACGGAGCCGATGGCGCGACCGGATCGGCGGCCAGGTCGTCGAACGAGCGCATCATGGTCTCGGTCCACTCGTAGTCGCCGTCGCTTGGGCCGACGGCGATCCGGTAGACCTTGTTGTCGCCCTGGTCACGCACGAACGTCGAGTAGTGGCGGGCCAGGGACGCGTACTGTTCCGCCCGCATGTTGCCGCCACACCCCCAGGCCTCGTTGCCGATTCCCCAGAACGGGACGCGCCACGGCTCGTCCCGCCCGTGTGCCCGGCGCAACGCGGCCATCGGCGAGTCGCCAGCACGAGTGAGGTATTCGACCCACTCGGCCATCTCCCGCACCGAGCCGGAGCCGACATTGCCTGACACGTACGGCTCCGCGCCCAACAGCTCACAGAGATCGAGGAACTCGTGGGTGCCGAAGGAGTTGTCCTCGACGACGTCGCCCCAATGGCTGTTCACCATCCTCGGCCGCCGCTCGCGCGGCCCGACGCCGTCGCGCCAGTGGTAGGTGTCGGCGAAGCAGCCCCCCGGCCACCGCAGGTTCGGGATCCGCAGTGCCCGCAAAGCGTCGACGACGTCCGCGCGGATGCCGCGGATGTTCGGAACTTTCGCGTCCTCGCCCACCCAGAAGCCGCCGTAGACGCACCTGCCGAGGTGCTCGGCGAAGTGGCCGTACACATGCCGGGAGATGACCGGACCAGGCATGTCCAGATTGATGATCGCCGTAGTCGTCATGTCGCCTTCCGGATGACGGTGTCCGCACGCGTGAATTACGAAACTTTCGTAGTTTATCGATATACTTTCGACCGGACAGCGTCGTGACTCGGCACCCCGTCGTCAAGGCGAACACGGCGCATCGTCGCCGTTTCGTGACTGTTCGACACACACCGATACCCAGGTCCCGCACCCGGGGCTGAGAGAGAGTGACCGCCATGGGACGACGCACCGTCACGATGAGCGACGTGGCACGCGAGGCCGGCGTGTCGGTGATGACCGTGTCGAACGTGCTCAACGACAGGTCGAACGTCGGGGCCGGCACTCGACTGCACGTACTGGGAGTCGTCGACCGGCTTGGCTACGAGATCAACCTGACCGCCCGGCGCCTTCGATCGGGGCGGACCGGCACGGTCGGCCTGATCGTGCCCAGGTTCGACTTGCACTACTACGGCGAGTTGGCGTCACTGATCTCGGACGCACTGGCGGTGGACCGCATGCACCTCGTCGTCGAACAGTCGGGCGCGAGCCGTGAACGCGAGCTCTCCGCGCTCTCACTCGCCCGGCTCCAGCAGTACGACGGTGTCCTGCTCGGCGCTGTCGGACTGGACATGGCCGACCTCGACCGGATCCATCCGGACCTGCCGATCGTGCTGTTCGGCGAGCAGGACGTGCCAGACCGCTACCACCGCGTCCAGATGGGCAACGTCGCCGGAGCGCGACTGGCCACCGAGCATCTGATCACCGGTGGCGCGAGACGAATCGCGGTGCTGGGCGGCAAACTCACCGCACCTCGCCAGGAGATGGCGACCTATCGCGCGAACGGCTGGTCCGGCGCGCTCGCCGACGCGGGCCTGGACCCCCGTCCCGACCTCGCGATTCCACTCCACGACTATTCGATCGCGGAGGCACGAGCCACGATCACCGAGGTGCTGGCCGCCGGACTGGCGATCGACGGCATCTTCGCCGTCACCGACGAGGTGGCGATCGGCGCCATGGCCGGCCTCCACGATGCCGGGTTGCGCGTTCCGGACGATGTCCAGCTCGTCGGGTTCGACAACCTGGACATCTCTGCGCACCTCGCCCCCGGCCTGACGACCATCGACCCCGATCGCCCGACAATGGTGGCCGAGGCGCTGCGCCTGCTGCGCAGGCAGCTCGAGGACAACAACGCCGCCCCGGAACACATCGTCAGCACCGTCTCGCTCGTGACCCGGGGCAGCACCGGAAACCGGACCCCCGTTCGGCGCCGAGGATCGCACTGACCACCAACTGCGCGCCGCACCAGAGCTCAGGTGGTGGCGATCAGTTGGGTGGCGGCGAGGTCGGCGTAGACGGGGTCCGTTGACACGAGCTGGGCGTGGGTGCCGACAGCGCGGACACGGCCTGCCTCCATCACGATGATCCGGTCGGCCATGGTCACCGTCGAGAGGCGATGGGCGACGACGAGCACGGTGGTCGTGCTGGCGATGTCGGCGATCGTGTCCCGCAGCGCGGCCTCGTTGACCGCGTCGAGCTGGGAGGTGACCTCGTCGAGCAGCAGCAGCCGCGGCTGGCGTAGCAACGCGCGGGCGATGGCCACGCGTTGGCGCTCGCCGCCGGAGAGTTTGACACCTCGGTGCCCGACCGCCGTGTCCAGTCCATCGGGCAGCTGGGCCACCATGGCGGTGAGCCGGGCGACGGCCAGGACCTCCGCGAGTTCGGTGCGGCAGGTGTCCGGCGCGCCGAAGAGCAGGTTCTCACGCAGAGTGCCGGCCAGCACGGGGGCGTCCTGTTCGACATACCCGATCGCGGCGCGCAGCTCGGCGAGTGGATGGTCCCGCACATCGGTTCCGTCGAACAGGACCCGTCCGGAGTCCGGGTCGTAGAACCGTTCGATCAGGGAGAACACGGTCGTCTTGCCGACACCGGAAGGGCCGACGAAGGCGGTCATGCCACCGGCCGGTATCCCGAAGCTCACGCCGTGATGCACTTCGCGAAGCTCAGGACGGTAGCGGAACCGCACCTGGTCGAAGACGACCGCCGCCGGCGCGGTGCAGGGTCGTGGCGGCGCCGAGGGAGGCGTGTGGGGTTCGGCGGGGAGGGCCTCGATCTCCCGGATGCGTGCGACCGCCGCGGCGGCGACCTGGTACTGGCTGGCCACGTGTGTCAGTTCCCGTATCGGTGGCATCAGGTAGTACAGGTAGAGCAGGAACGCGACCAACGTGGCGACGTCGATATCGCCGGAGGCGACGCGCACGCCGCCGACACCGAGCACCATGATGAAGGACAACTGGAGCGCCAGGCCGCCGGTGCTGCCTGCCACCGCGTGCCATTTCGCGGCCCGCGCCCCACCGATCCACGCGCCCAGCGCCGTGTCGTACAGCCGGTCACGTTCGCGTTCCTCTGCACCGGACGCCTTGATGGTGCGCAGGTTGCCCAGTGCGCGTTCCATCGCCGCGCTCATCGCACCGACCGACTCCTGTGTGTGCTTCGCGGCACTGGCGATGCGCGGTACGACGAAACCGAGGACCACCTGTGCCACGCAGAGCACGATCAGGGTCACCATGAGCAGCGTGGAGTCCAGTAGCGCCATCATGGTCATCGTGGCCAGCAGCGTCAGCACGCCCGTGATCCCGTAGACCACCGAGCGGGTGGTCACCTCGCGCAACAACGTGGTGTCGGCGGTGACCCTCGACATCAGGTCACCCGGCTCGGTGTGGTCCAGGGTGGGAATCCGCAGCCACAGCAGCCGCGACACCAACCGCCGCCGGGCGACGAGCACCACCGACTCAGCCGTGCGCTCCAGCACGTAGGTGCCGACCGCGCCGATCACCGCGTGGCCGAGCACCAGCGCGCCCATCACCACCAGCAGGCCGGTGACGACGCGCTCCGCCGTCAGCCCGTTGATCAGCTCCCGCACCACAAGGGGCAGTGCCAGCCCAGTCGCAGCCGTGGCCATGCTCAGCAGCCCACCGAACAGCAGGCTGGTCCTGAAGGGACGGATGTAGTCGAGCAGCACCCGCCACGCCGGTTCGTCCGTGCTCACCCACGGTCTCCGGTCGCCCGTTTCGTCACGAGGTGATCCTCGATGACGAGCGCGTCCAGCGGCATCGCGAGGAATGACATCAGCGCGTCGGCAGGCGTCTCGACCAGCGGCTCGTCACGCCGGTTGAAGGACGTGTTGAGCAGTACCGGAACTCCTGTCCGTTCCGCGAACCGGCACAGGAGCCGGTGGCAGACCTCGTCCTGTTCCCGGCTCACGGTCTGGACACGTGCGGTGCCGTCGACATGGGTCACGGCGGGGATGACGGCGCGCTGTTCGGGACGAACGGGGACCGCGAAGGTCATGAACGGGCTTGGCTGGTCCAGTTCGAAGAACTCCCCCACGCGTTCCTGGACCACCATCGGGGCCAGCGGACGGAACCACTCCCGGTCCTTGATGGCCGAGTTGACGTGGTCACGCATGTCCGGCCGTCGCGGATCGGCGAGGATGCTGCGGTGGCCCAGTGCCCTCGGGCCGAGCTCCGAACGACCCCGGTACCAGCCGATGACCTCCCCTCGGTCGAGCCGGTCGACGACCTCGGCGAGGAGAGCGTCCTGGTCGAGCCGGGAGAACCGCACCCGCGACCGGACCGCGTGCAACGCCTCGCCGACCATCGACGCCGGGTACTCCGGCCCGTAGTACGCCGTGTGCATGGTGGTGTCCACGGGCAGCCCGAGCCGCTTGATCTCCACCAGCACCTTGCCGATCGCCTGGCCGTCGTCGCCCGGCGCGGGTACGACGAAGACCTGGTCGAATCCGGCATGCCGCGCGACACGCCCATTGGCCACGCAGTTCAGCGCCACGCCGCCTGCCAGACAGAGCCGCGTGGCCCCGGTCAGACGGCCGGCCCGCACCGCAAGGCCCAGCACGATCTCCTCCAGGATCGTCTGGCCCGCGTAGGCCATGTCCATGTCCGCCTGGGTGACGGCATGCCGGGCGTCCCCCGGCGGGCCGCCGCGTGCCGCCACGAACTCGTCCCACACGGCCTGGTCCTCGGGTGTCACCGACTCCCACCCGAAGAACTCCCGGCCCAGTGTGTTGGCCAGGACGGCCCGCACGAACCTCGGTGCGACGCTGTAGGTCCCGTCCGCCTTGGTCGATGCGTATCTCCGCAGGAGGTCCAGCAGCGGGGACGGCCGACCGTAGGCCGCCAGTGCCATCGTCTTGCCCTCGGCATAGAGCTCCCGAATGCCCGCGAGTGCGCCGACCGCGGTGTAGAAATGGCCGATCGACTCCGCGGCGAACAGTCCTGACGACGGGTTCAGCTCCTCGACCAGCCGCAGGTCCGACCCGGTGCCGTGCCAGATCGTCGTGGTGGCCAGGTGCCCGTCCAGTTCACCCTGACCGTCCAGGACCAGTACCGCGGCCTCGTCGTAGCCGGACCCGAAGAACGTGCTGGCGGCGTGGTAAAAATGGTGGTCGGAAGCCACCAGTCCGGTCGAATTGTCGATATGATAGTCATGATCTCCGTTGAAGGATCCGGCATATCTGTCGATTTCGCCGAGATGCCGGTAGGCCAGCCCCGAGTTCCATTGGTGTTTGTACCGGTCGCCAACCCGCTCCGAGGCGAGGGCCACGATTTCCCCGTCGGTGGTCACCACGGCCACTCCGCCGTCGTGCCAGGTGCTCGCGTGACTGTGCACGACCGGGAGGATCCCGGTCGTGTCCCCCCGCCCTCCCGCCAGCGAACCGCGCACAGCATCATGGCCAAGATGCGCCATGCGCAACACCCCCGGCGGTCGATTCCAGACTCGGGAGTATATACAGGATCCATCGCCCGAGAAAGCGGACGCGGGAATCACAAGATCGATCCGCCACGGTCACCGACCGGGTAAATTCGGCGCGCAAGTCCCGCCCTTCCGAGCGCGCGGCAGTACCATTACGTCGGCCGGAGGAGTCACGAGAAGTCGTTCGCACCGGGGAGGCTGCGATGGACGCTGTCCCGTTCACGGACTCCACGTCATTGCTCGGTGATTCAGGCGCGTTGGCCGACCGCCTCGCCGAAAACGGTTATCTACATGTGCGCGGCCTGCTGCCTGCACACGAGGTCACCTCGGTGCGGGACAACATCTTGACGCTGGCCGGGGCCGCCGGCTGGCTCCTGCCCACCGACGGCCCTGGGCTCCCACTGGTGGATCGACGCACGTTCTCGTGCTGGCCCGCCCCTGACTACGTCGCGGTACACGACCAGATGTGGCGCGATCGCGAGTTCCACGCACTGATGCACGCCCCCGCGCTGCTGCGCCTGTTGTCGGGCCTGTACGACGAGCCGGTCCTGGTCCATCCCCGCAAGGTCCTGCGGGTCGTGCACCCGTGGGGCCCGGCCACACCCCCGGAGACCGGTTGGCACCAGGACTTTCCTGGCTCCCAGGGCTCGAAGCGGCAACTCACCGTCTGGACCCCGCTGGTGCCGGTCACTCCGGAGACCGGCGCGCTGGCGGTCCTGCCCGGCTCGCACCGCTCTGGACTGCTCCCGATGCGGCTCAGCAACAACGCGATGGTTGGCTGGGAAGCCGACGCCGACGCCTCCACGGTCCACACCGGACCCATGGCGCCTGGCGACGTCGTGATCTTCACCGCGTTCACGGTGCACAGCGGCAGCCGCAACGCCGGTCCCCGGCTGAGGATCTCGGCGGACTGCCGCTACCAGCCGAGGAGTGATCCGGTCTGCCCCGGCAGTCTCGAGTTCGAAGAAGGGAATTCGTGGGACGACATCTACCGCACCTGGCCGAACGGCGGGCAGGGTGATCCGCTCGCGTATTACTGGCGCCGGATGCCGCTCACCATCGTCGGCTACGACACCAGCCCGGACGTCGCGCGTGAGCAGGCGGTCATCACCGCGGCCGAGACCGGCGACCCCGACGCCCGGCGGGCCCTCGAGATGCTTGCCGTCTACAGCACCGATCAGGTGACCGCGGCGCGCGCCAGAGCGCTGTTGCCGACGCTGCCCGTAAAAGCCTCATGATCATAAATTCAGGACGTATTCCGGGGTGTAACAGGCCGGGCCGAACGGCCGATCTACACCTCGGCACGCCGAAATCGCCGAAGAGGGGAACAGAATGCTCAGCAACCAATCGGAACTGGTCTGGGACGGCAGGATTCATCTTGGCGACGAACCGGGCATTTATGGTGACACCCCGTACTCCGGCCTCGCACTCGAACTGCCGATCACCCTGGAGAAGACGGACCCTGCGGCGGCCGATGCCACGGCGTTGATCCTGCGCACCGAGAACGTCGAGACGTTCACCGGTTACCCTGGCCATCTGATCACCGTGACCGCCTTCGTGCCGGACCCGAACGAGCCCTTTCACTCGGTGGAGCAGGTCCTGGCGACCGAACGGATCACCAGCGCGGACCAGAACCGCAAGAAGGTGGAACTCGACCTCACCGGTCTGACATTTCCGGTCTTCGTCGGCGTCCGCGTCAGGATCGACACCGAGGTGCCCCCCGGTCTGTATGACGACTTCGTGGTCACCAAGCTCCGGAACAAGTCCACCAATTTCGGCATTGTCGCATCGTTCGGTTTCCACGCCTGATCCCGTCGCGAGTCACCGTTCGCGGCGGAGCAGGTAGATGTCCAGCACCCAGCCGGCTTCCTGTTTCGCGGCCGTGCGGGCGGTCTCGATCACGCGGAGGGTGTCGGCGAGTGGCCCGGCTGCCAGGCGTTCGCTCGGTGCGCCGAGGTTCGCGCCCCACCAGATGAGCCAGCCGGCCGGTTCGACGGCGCGGAGTTCGTCGAGAGAGCGGCTGAGCAGGACCGCGATGTTGGACTGTCCCTCCGCGATCGCCGCCGGGAGACGGCGACCGGTGGTGATGTGCAGTGGTTCGCCGATGCCGTGCGGCACGATGCGGTGGCGGGCGGCGAGCGCGGACAGGCTCGACACGCCCGGCACGACCGCCAGGGTGGCGTCGACGACGTCGACCACACGTGCCAGCACCCGGATCGTCGAGTCGTAGAGGGCTGGGTCGCCCCAGACCAGGAAGCCCGCGTCGCCATCGTGTTCGGCCAGCACGGCGGCGTAGCGGGCGGCTCGTGCCGCGTGCCAGTCGGTGACGGCCCGTTCGTAACCCGCCGCGGTCGCGGTGCCTGCGACCGTACGGTCCCGCTCGGCGTCCTCGACGACGACCAGCTTCGGGTCACCGATCAGGTGACGCGCGAGCAGTGCCGCGCGAGCGGCGGCGAGCGGGTCGCCGCCAGGGCGCCGCTTTTCGGTCACCACGAAGAAGTCGACGTCGTTCATCGCGCGGATCGCCTCGATGGTGACCTGGCCGGGGTCGCCGGGTCCGATCCCGATGAGGACCACGCGCCGCGTCACGTGCCCGCGCCGTCCTCGAGATCGCCCTCGATCGACAGGTAGACCGCCCGCATCTCGGCCAGCACCTCGGCATCCGGTTCGGCCCACAGTCCCCGGTCCGCCGCGTCGTGCAGCCGCTCCACGATGCCCCGCAGCGCCCACGGGTTGGCCCTGCGCATGAACTCCTGGTTGGTCTCGTCCAGCACGTACTCGCGCGCCAGCCGCTCGTACATCCAGTCGTGCACGACGCCGGTCGTTGCGTCGAAGCCGAACAGGTAGTCCACGGTCGCGGCCAGCTCGAACGCGCCCTTGTAGCCGTGCCGCTGCATCGCGCCGATCCAGCGCGGGTTCACCACCCGCGACCGGAAGACCCGGTTGGTCTCCTCCTGCAGTGTCCTGGTGCGGACCGCGTCCGGGCTCGTGGAGTCACCGACGTAGGCCAGCGGATCGGCGCCGGTCAGCGCGCGAACCGTCGCGATCATGCCGCCGTGGTACTGGAAGTAGTCGTCGGAGTCGGCGATGTCGTGTTCGCGGGTGTCGATGTTCTTCGCGGCGACCTGGATGCGCCGGTAGTTGGCACGCATGTCGTCGGCGGCCGGGCGACCGTCCATGCCACGACCGTAGGCGAAGCCGCCCCACGCGGTGTAGACCTCGGCGAGGTCGGCGTCGTCCCGCCAGGTGCCGGACTCGACGACCTGCAGGATGCCCGCGCCGTAGGAACCCGGTGCGGAGCCGAAGATCCGCGTGGTCGCCCGGCGCTCGTCACCGTGCTCGGCGAGGTCGGTCCGGACGTGGGCGCGGACGAAGTTCTGCTCCGCGGGCTCGTCGAGCGCGGCGACCAGCCGGACCGCGTCGTCCAGCATCCCGACCACGTGCGGGAAGGCGTCGCGGAAGAAGCCGGAGACACGCACCGTCACGTCGACGCGCGGGCGGCCCAGCTCGGCGAGCGGGACGACGGCGAGTTCGGTCACGCGGCGGGACGCCTCGTCCCACACCGGCCGGACCCCCAGCAGTGCCAGCACTTCGGCCACGTCGTCGCCCGAGGTCCGCATGGCCGAGGTACCCCACACGGAGAGGCCGACCGACGCGGGGTACGTGCCGGTCTCCTCGAGGTGGCGGGCCAGCAGCGAGTCAGCCATGGCGACACCGGTCTCGTAGGCCAGCCGCGACGGCACGGCGCGCGGGTCGACGGTGCAGAAGTTGCGGCCGGTCGGCAGGACGTTGACCAGCCCGCGCAGCGGCGAGCCGGACGGGCCCGCCGGGACGTAACCGCCGTCGAGTGCGTGCAGCACCGCGTCGAGTTCGTCAGTGGTGCGTGCCAGGCGCGGCACCACCTCGGTGGCCGCGAACACCAGTACCCGCACGACCTCGGGATCGTCGTGGAGCCCACCGGCGGCGGCCGGGTCCCAGCCCGCTGCCTCCATCGCCTCGACGAGCGCACGGGCCCGCGCCTCGACGGCATCCACCGCGCTGGTCCGCTCCGTGCCCTCCTTGAGCCCCAACGCCGTGCGCAACCCCGGCACGGCGGCGGTCTCCCCGCCCCAGACCTGGCCGGCACGCAGGATCGCGAGCACCAGGTCCACGCGCTGGGCGCCGGCCGGTGCCTGACCGAGGATGTGCAGGCCGTCGCGGATCTGCGCGTCCTTGACCTCGCACAGCCAGCCGTCAACGTGCAGGATGAAGTCGTCGAACTCCGTGTCGTCCGGGCGGTCCGCCAGCCCGAGGTCGCGGTGCATGTGCGCGGCCTGCATCAGCGTCCAGATCTCGGCGCGGACGGCGGGCAGTTTGGCCGGGTCCATCGCCGCGATGTTGGCGTGCTCGTCCAGCAGCTGTTCCAGGCGGGCGATGTCGCCGTAGCTCTCCGCGCGGGCCATCGGCGGCACCAGGTGGTCGACGATCGTGGCGTGGGCGCGGCGTTTGGCCTGCGCCCCCTCACCAGGGTCGTTCACCAGGAACGGGTACACGAGCGGAATGTTGCCGATGGCCGCGTCGCTGGCGCAGGCCGCCGACAGCGCGGCGTTCTTGCCTGGCAACCATTCCATCGAACCGTGCTTGCCGAGGTGCACGACCGCGTGCGCGCCGAAACCGTGCTCCAGCCAGCGGTACGCGGCCAGGTAGTGGTGGGACGGCGCCAAGGCGGGATCGTGGTAGATCGCGACCGGGTTCTCCCCGAACCCGCGTGGCGGCTGGATCAGCAGCACGATGTTGCCCGACCGGATGGTGGCGAGCACGATTTCGCCCGCGTCGTTGACGAACAGCGCGCCCGGCGGCGGCCCCCACGCCGAGGTGACCGAATCCCGCAGCGCGGGGTCGAGGTCGGCGAACCACCTGGCGTAGTCCCGCGCCGGGATGCGCACGTGCGCGTCGTCGAGCTGGCTCTGCGTCAGCCATTCCTCGTCCTGGCCGCCCGCCGCGATCAACGCGTGGATGAGGGCGTCGCCTGCCTCGGTGTCGTCGGCGGACTCGATGGCGCTGTCGATCACCGGCAGGTCGCCGAGGTCGTACCCGGCCGCACGCATGCGGCGCAGCAGCCGCACCGTCGAGACCGGGGTGTCCAGGCCGACCGCGTTGCCGACGCGGCTGTGCTTGGTCGGGTACGCGGAGAGCATCAGCGCGATCCGCCGCTGCGCCACCGGTGTGTGCCGCAGGCGCGCGTGCGCGACCGCGATGCCCGCGACGCGCGCGCAGCGCTCTGGGTCGGCCACGTAGCGCGGTAGCCCGTCGACGTCGATCTCCTTGAACGAGAACGGCACGGTGATGATGCGGCCGTCGAACTCGGGGATCGCGATCTGGCTCGCCGAGTCGAGCGGTGTCACCCCCTCGTCGGAGGCCAGCCACTCCGCGCGGCCCGCGGTCAGGCACAGGCCCTGCAGGACGGGGATGTCGAGCGCGCGGATGCGTGCCACGTCCCATGCTTCGTCGTCACCGCCCGCGCTCGCCCCGGACGGCGTGACACCACCAGCCGCGAGGACCGTGACCACCAGAGCGTCCAGCGTGCCGAGCGCCGCGTACAGCGCGTCCGGCGCGGACCGCAGCGAGGTGGAGAAGATCGGCACCCCGACAGCCGCCCCCGTCGCGTCGACCGCGTCGGCGAGTGCGTGCGCGAACCCGGTGTTGCCGCTGGTCTCGTGCGCCCGGTAGTAGAGGATCCCGATCCTGGGCAGGTCGTCCTGGACCGGCTCGCGGTCCGCGATCCCCCACAGGGGCACGGTCACCGGCGGTTCGAAGCCCTCGCCCGTGAGCAGCACGGTGTCGGACAGGAATGCGTGCAGCTGGGCCAGGTTGGCGGGGCCGCCTTCCGCGAGGTACCGGTGGGCGTCCGCGGCGATGCCGGCGGGCACGGTGGACAGGCGCATCAGCTCCGCGTCCGGGGTCTGCTCGCCACCGAGCACCACCATGGGCACGGCGCGCTCCCGCAGTGTGGTGAAGCCCTCGCGCCATGACTCGGGAGTGCCGAGCAGACGCACGACGACCACGTCGGCGTCGTCGACGACCGACGGCAGGTCGGCGAGGTCGAGGCGCGCCGGGTTCGCCCAGCGGTAGCGGGCGCCGGACCCGCGTGCTGACAACAGGTCGGTGTCGGAGGTGGAGAGCAACGCGACGACAGGCATGCGGTTTCCTCCTCGCGGGGTTCTCGCCCCGCACGGCAGGTGTGGCCGCGGTCGGTGTCTGGCTGCCCGGCTGGGATGAGCCGGTACACAGTGGCGGAACCGCCCCGGAGTCGCACCGGGTTCCCGAGTCCGCGGCCGCTGGACTCCGACCCCAGACTAGTGCCCCGTCAAGGCGAAGAGGGCACGCCAGCCGCGAGCACGCAGTCGCCGCAGTACCCGCCGCCGGGGATCCGGTAGTAGAGACAGCAGGAGGACCGGACGAAGTCCTCGCGCAGCTCACCGGTGCCCGCGAGCGGGCCTGCAAGCAGGCCCTCGGCGGCGGCGCGGGCGGCCGGGGCGAGGTCGGGGCGGGCGATGCCGACCATGCGTGCCGCGCCGAAGACGGCGGAGGTGATGTTGCCCGACAGGACCTGGCGGGACAGGGCGTACTGCTGGGCCAGTGCGTCCGCGAGCGATGTCAGCACGTCCGTGAGCAGGTCCGCCACCAGCGGTGCCGTCTCCGGACCGGTCAACGCGAGCTGCCAGGGTCCCTGCTCGACGGGCTGCCACCACGCGTCGTCGAGGGTGGGCCTTGGCAGCGGCACGCCGAGGACACCGGCGGCGAGCACCGGTGAGACCAGCCGCGCGAACAGCCCGAGCGACATCGTGGACGCCGCGACCCGTCGCTCGATGTCCACACCGGACAGTCGGGTGAGCGCGGCGCGGACGTGCTGAACGCGCTCCGCGAGCACCGCCGGGGCCAGCAGGTCGCGCAGCGGCCGCCAGGAACCAGGCCCGGCCTCGCGACACACCGAGAAGAACGGGCCGAGCCCGGTCAGTGCCGGGTCCGTTGCGTTTTCGTCGGCGGGCATGACGTCATGGTGGCACGCACCAGGTGGCACGATGGCCTGGTGGCCGCACGCACCCATGCCGACCGCTGCCCCGGGGTGTTCCGTCCCTGGGTGGCCGAGGACGGCGCGATCGTCCGGCTCCGCGTCCCCGGCGGCCGGCTCAGCGCCGACGCCCTGCTCCGGGTGGTCGACGCCGCGGAACGGTACGGCGACGGCACGGTGCTGCTCACCAAGCGGGCCAATCTCCAGCTGCGTGGCATCCAGCCGCGTGCCGTCGGCGGCGTCCCTCTCGGCCTGGTCGACGCGATCGCCGACGCGGGGCTGCTGCCGTCCCGCACGCACGAATTGGTCCGCAACATCCTCGTCTCGCCGCTGACCGGTCTGTTCGGCGGCCGGGTGGACCTGCGGCCGGTCGTCCATGCGCTCGACGATGCGCTGACGGCCGACCCGTCGCTGGCCTCGCTCGGCGGCCGGTTCCTGTTCGTGCTGGACGACGGCCGAGGCGACGTCGCCCGGCGCGACCTCGATCTCGGCCTGGTCGCGGTGGACGCGACACGGGCGCAGTTGCGTGCCGGGACGGCGGGGTGGGGTCCGGTCGTCCCGGTCGGCCGGGCGGCGGCGGACCTGGTCGACCTCGCAGGCGAGTTCATCCGGGTGCGCGGCCGTGGCCCGGGTGCCTGCTGGCACGTCGACGAGCTGTCCGACCCGGCGGCGGTGCTCAGGACCGGCGCCCCGCGCGACCCGGCGACCGCCGTCGAGTCCGGCCCGACGCCGCCCGGCCGGTACCTCGGGTCCGGCGGCCGGCCCGTCGAGGTGCTGGCCGTCCAGGACGGGCTGGTGCGGCGAGCGCTGGCCGAACGTCTCTCCGGTGCGGCGGGCCTCGTCGTCACCCCCTGGCGAACCATCGTGGTGGAGGAGCCCGCATGACGACCGGTGAGCTCGCGGCGCCCACGCCGCGCTACGGCTACATCCGTGACGGCGCGGCGATCTACGCCGAGTCGTTCGCCATCATCCGCGCGGAGACCGACCTGTCGCACCTGCCGGCCGACGCCGAGAAGCTGGCGGTGCGGATGGTGCACGCCACCGGCCAGACCGACCTGCCTGCCGCACTGGTCGTCCACCCGGGGCTGGTGTCGGCGGCGCGAGCCGCCTTGCTGGCCGGCGCGCCGATCCTCACCGACGCGCGCATGGTCGCCGCCGGGGTCACCAGGGCGCGGCTCCCCCGCGACAACGACGTCCGCTGCCTCCTCGGCGACGAGCGGGTACCGGACCTCGCCACGGCATGGGGCACGACCAGAAGCGCCGCCGCCGTTTCGTTGTGGGGCGACCGGCTAGCGGGCGCGGTCGTCGCGATCGGCAACGCGCCCACCGCGCTGTTCCACCTGCTGGAGCTCCTGGCCGACGGCGCTCCCCCACCGGCCGCGATCGTCGGCGTGCCGGTCGGTTTCGTCGGCGCCGCCGAGTCCAAGGAGGCACTCGCGTCGTTCGCGGCCGAACACGGGACCGACGTGCCGTTCCTCACCGTGCACGGCAGGCGCGGCGGTTCCGCACTCGCCGCCGCCGCGCTCAACGCACTCGCGCAGGAGCGGGAGTGACCACCCCGGGGCGGCTCTACGGCGTCGGGCTCGGGCCCGGCGATCCCGAACTGGTCACGATCAAGGCGGCCCGGATCATCGGGCGCGCCGACGTCATCGCCTACCACCAGGGGCCGAGGAAACGCTCCAACGCCCGGCGCATCGCCGACCCGTACGTCCGGTCCGGCGTCACAGAGGAGCTGCTGGAGTACCCGGTCACCACCGGCATCACCGACCACCCCGGCGGCTACGCGGGCGCCATGGCCGACTTCTACGAGGACTGCGCGCGGCGGCTGGCCGCGCACCTGGTGGCCGGCCGGGACGTGGTCGTGCTGGCCGAGGGCGATCCCCTGTTCTACGGCTCGTACATGTACGTGCACGACCGGCTGAAGGAGCGTTTCAGTACCGAGGTCGTGCCCGGCGTGCCCGCGTTCGGCGCCGCGACGGCCGCGCTGGGGACACCGCTGGCCAGGCAGACCGACGTGCTCACCGTGCTACAGGGGACCTTGCCGCGTCCAGAACTGGCCCGCAGGCTGGCGGACACCGACGCGGCGATCATCATGAAGCTCGGCAGGACCTTCCCCTCGGTGCGTGCCGCGCTGGCGGAGGCGGGCAGGCTGGCCGACGCCTGGTACGTAGAACGCGCGTCGATGACCGAGCAGCGGTGGCTCCCGGTGTCCGATGTGGACCCCGATGCGGTGCCGTACTTCTCGCTGGTCGTCGTGCCCGGCGACACGCACGCCGGGCGCCGCCGCTACGACGACCCCGATGCGGCGCCCCCACCCGCGCCGACCACCGCCGAGCTGGTGGTCGTCGGGCTCGGCCCCGGCGCCGACGAGTGGCTCACCCCGGAGGCCGCGACCGTGCTCGCCGAGGTCGACCACGTCGTCGGCTACGCGCCCTACGTCGACCGCGTGCCGCAGCGGCCGGGCCTGCGGCGGCACGCCTCCGGCAACACCGTCGAGCTGGCGCGGGCCAGGTTCGCGCTCGACCTTGCCGTGCGCGGTGAGCGGGTGGCCGTGGTGTCCGGCGGGGACGCCGGGGTGTTCGGCATGGCGTCGGCGGTGTTCGAGGCCGCGGAGGACCCGGCCTTCGCCGGCGTGCACGTCCGCGTCGTGCCGGGGGTCAGCGCGGTGCAGGCCGCGGCGGCGCGGGCGGGCGCCCCGATCGGCGCCGACTTCGCCGTGCTCAGCCTGTCCGACCGCCTCAAACCCTGGCCGGTCATCGAACGCCGCATCCGGGCCGTGGCGGAGGCCGACCTGGTGCTGGCGGTCTACAACCCGCGCTCCCGCACACGCACCACCCAGGTCGGCGACCTGCGTGACATCCTGCTGGCGCACCGCGACCCGGCCACCGTGGTCATCGTGGCCAGGGACATCGGCAGGCAGGGCGAGTCCCTCACCGTGACCACCCTCGCCGGTCTCGACCCGGAGTCGGTCGACATGCGCTGTCTGCTGATCGTCGGCGCCAGCAGCACGCGGGTCAGCCAGGCGGGCCGCGCGTGGACTCCCCGTTACGTCGAGGACTGACGCTAGAGGGCGCGCGATTAGGGTCGGTGGATGCCCGTCGCCATGCCCTATTCGCGCGCCCTCTTGGTCGCACGGTCCCTGGCCGGGTCGTAGAGGTAGGAATCGGCACCCGCCACGCCGACCGCGAGCGCGGGCCCGACCATGATCACCGCGGCCTGCCGCAGCGCCGCGGTCTCCACCTGGTCCGCGATGTCGGACAAGGTGCCGCGCAGTACCAGCTCGGCGGGCTGGGAAGCGTTGGCGACCACGACGACCGGGCAGTCCGGCCCGTAGAGCCCGGCCAGTTCCTCGGTCAGGATCCTGGTGCGGGTGATCGCCAGGTGCAGCACCAGGGTCGCGCCGGTCGCGGCGAAGGCCGCCAGGGTCTCTCCCGGCGGCATCGCGGTGGACCTGGCCCGGGTCCTGGTCAGCACGACCGACTGCGCCACCGAGGGCACGGTCAGCTCGTGCCCGATCCGTGCCGCCGCCGCCGCGTACGCGGGCACGCCCGGTGTCACGTCCCACGGCACGCCTGCATGGTCGAGGCGACGGGTCTGCTCGTACAGGGCCGAATACACCGACGGGTCACCGGAACACAGGCGAACCACGCGCAGCCCCGCCCGGTGTGAGGTGACCAGCTCGGCCACGATCTCGTCGAGGTCGAGGTGCTGGGTGTCGACCAGCCGAGCGCCGTCCCGGCAGTGGCCGAGCACCGCGCGGTCCAGGTACGTGCCAGGGTAGAGGCAGACATCGGCCGCCTTCAGCAACTCGACCGCGCGCAGTGTCAGCAGATCCGCGGCCCCTGGACCGGCACCGGCGAAGTGCACGACGTTCACGGTTTCGTCACCGCCAACTGCGTCACCGTCCGCGCGGGCGTCCAGCCGGTGAGCCCGCCGAGCGGGGCGGCGTGCTCGACGGAGATCCGGGTCAGCTCGCCACCGCGCTCGCGGTGGACGCCGGCGAGCACCGCCTCGGTCTCCAATGTGACCCCGTGCACGACGAGCCTGCCACCGGCCGAAAGCGCCGACCAGCAGGTGTCGAGCAGACCGGGGATGGTCGCGCCGCCCCCGACGAACACCGCGTCCGGGACGGGCAGCCCGGCCAGCGCGTCGGGTGCCGCGCCGGTGACCACGTCGAGGCCCGGTACCCCGAGGCGGCCGGCGTTGCGGGCGGCGCGGGCGGCGCGGGCGGCATCCCGCTCCACCGCGACGGCACGGCAGGTGGTGTGGGCACGCAGCCATTCGATGGCGACCGACCCGGCGCCCGCGCCGACGTCCCACAGCAGGTTTCCCGGTTGCGGCGCGAGCCGCGCCAGCGCGGCCGCCCTCAGATCCCGCTTGGTGAGCTGGCCGTCGTGCTCGAACGCGTCATCCGGCAGACCGGCGAGCAGACCGTGTGCGGGACCACCGGCACACGCGATCGCCAGCACGTGAAGAGCGGGCGCGTCCCCGGTCCAGTCGGCGGCGTCGCACTGGCGCACGGACTCGTCATCCGCGCCCAGGTTGGCGAGCACGGTGAACCTGCTCGCCCCGAAGCCTCGTTCGGTCAGCGCCAGCGCGACCCTGGCGGGGGTGTGCCGGTCCCGCGACAGCACGAGCAGCCGTCGGCCCCGCGCGAGGTGGCGCACCACCGCGCCGGGGTCGCGGACGACCTCGACCGTCTCGGCGGGCCAGCCCATCCTGGCGCGGGCGATGGCCACGGAGGAGACGGCCGGGACCACGATGACCGACTCCCGGCCGAGCAGGTCGAGCAACGTCGTCCCGATGCCCGCGACCAACGGGTCACCGGACGCGAGAGCCACCACCGGGGCCTGATCGGTCAGTTCGGCGAGCAGGCCGGGGAGCCGGTCACGCAGCGGCGACGGCCACACCACCCGTCGCTGGCCGTCGATGTCGGGGAGCAGCCCGAGCTGGCGGGGCGCACCGAGTACGACCTGGGCCGACCCCACCAGGTCGCGGGTCGGCTCCGCCAGCGAAGCCCAGCCGTCCGCGCCGATCCCGACCACGTGCAGCATCACGGCAGGACACGCTACAGGCGTCCTGGCGGCGGAGCGCACGTCCTTCCACCACCGCGCGCCGGGTTATGCTGCGAGGACAGGTCCGAGGTGCCCGTGCCGTGCCGGTCGAGTCGACCGCGCGGCGGGGATAATCGGGAAGCCGGTGAGAATCCGGCACAGGGCCCGCTGCGGTGACCCGGACGTCGAGCCGGGAAGTCCGAAGACCGGCCTCGGCGCCTGACGACGGACGCGGCCCCGCGTCCGTCGCTCGTTGGCACTGAGAGCGGGAGCCCCGAATGCCACAGCAGTACCCGTTGTCCGCTGTCGTCGGCTCCGACGACCTCGTTCTCGCCCTCCTCCTCGCGGCGGTCGCACCCGATATCGGTGGGGTGCTCGTGCGTGGCGAGAAGGGCACCGCGAAGACCACCGCCGTCCGTGCGCTCGCCGCGGTGCTGCCACCGATCGACGTGATCGCGGGCGATCGGTTCTCCACCGACCCGAACGATCCGGCGCCGGTGTCGCCGGACGGGCCCTTCCCCACCGGCGCACCCGTCGAGACCCGGCCGGTGCGGCTGGTCGAGCTGCCCGTCGGCGCGACGGAGGACCGGGTGCTCGGTTCGCTGCACCTCCAGCGCGTGCTGGCCGACGGCGTCGCCGAGTACGAGCCAGGCCTGCTGGCCGGCGCGCATCGCGGCATCCTGTACGTGGACGAGGTCAACCTGCTGCACGACCACCTCGTCGACGTGTTGCTCGACGCCGCGGCCACCGGTCGGGTCAGCATCGAGCGCGACGGCGTCTCGGTGGCGCACGACGCGCGGTTCGTCCTGATCGGCACCATGAACCCGGAGGAGGGCGAGCTCCGCCCGCAGCTGCTCGACCGCTTCGGCATGACCGTCGAGGTCGCCGCCTCCCGCGACCCCCGGCAGCGTGCCGAGGTGGTGCGCTCCCGCCTCCGGTACGACGCCGACCCCGACGCGTTCGTCGCGCGGTTCGCCGCCGACGAGGCACGCCTGCGGGACCGGATCGTGGCGGCCCGCGCGCTGCTGGGTGCCGTCGAGCTGGACGAGGCGACGCTGTTGCGGATCGCGGAGGTCTGCGCCGCGTTCGAGGTCGATGGGATGCGTGCGGACATCGTGATGGCGAGGGCCGCCACCGCGCACGCCGCGTGGGAGGGGCGCACCTCGATCACCTCGGCGGATCTCAAGGTCGCCGCGAGGCTCGCGCTGCCGCATCGCAGGCGCCGCAACCCGTTCGACGCGCCAGGTCTGGACGAGGACCACCTCGACCAGTTGCTCGACCAGCCAGAGCCGGACCCGGAGCCGGACCCGCCTGCCGGTGGGGACGATCCTGGTGGGCGCGACCGGGAAAGCCCGCCACCGGCCGACACCGAGGGACCGGCCACCAACGGTCAGCCGAGCCCCGGGCAGCCGGCCACCACCGCACCGGTCGGGGAGCCCTACCGCGCACGCCTGTTCACCGTCCCCGGCGTCGGCCGGGGCGAGGCCGGCAGGCGGTCCCCGGCCCGCACCGACACCGGCAGGCGGGTCGGTGCGGCACGCCCTGTCGGTCCGACCGGCACGATGGACCTGCTGGCGACGCTCCGCGCGGCGGCGCCGCACCAGCACCGGCGCGGCAGGCGCGTTGGCAGGCTCCTGCTGGCCGCCGAGGATCTGCGTGTCCCGGTCAAGCTGGGCCGCGAGTCGAACCAGGTGCTGTTCTGTGTCGACGCCTCTGGCTCCATGGCGGCCAGCAACCGGATGCGTGCGGTGAAGACCGCGATCCTGTCCCTGCTCACCGATGCCTACCAGCGCCGCGACAAGGTCGGCCTGGTCACGTTCCGCGGCGGGACGGCCGACCTCGTGCTGCCGCCGACCGGGTCGGTCGAGGTGGCCGTGACCCGCCTGCGGGAGCTGCCGGCGGGCGGGCGCACGCCCCTCGCCGAGGCACTGGGCCGGGTCGCCGAGGTCGTCCGCGTCGAGGCGGTGCGCGACCCGCGCCGCCGCCCGCTGCTGGTGCTGGTGACCGA
>NZ_JBARWZ010000298.1:0-42778 GCF_049647105.1 Actinophytocola sp. | reverse complement strand
GTCCACGGTTCAGGACCCGCGAGTTTGCCGTTCAGAACGCGCGAGCAAAGCACGCGAACCACCAACTCGGCGGTCCCGAACCGAAGACTCGCGGGTTCCCAACCGAAGACTCGGCGGTCCCGAACCGAAGACTCGCGGGTTCCGAACCGTGGACTCGCGGGTTCCCAATCGAAGACTCGCGGGTTCCGAAGCGTGGACTCGCGGGTTAGGAGCCTCGGGGGATGTGGACTGGGCCCATGCGGAGGAGTTCGCGGAACTCTTTTGCGGGGAGGGGTTTTGACAGTAGCCAGCCCTGGTAGGCCTCGACGCCGAAGCTGCGCAGTACGTGGAACTGGGAGTCGGTTTCCACGCCTTCGGCGACGCATGTGCGGCCCATTGCCCGTGCCATGTCGACCAGTGCGCGCACCACCGCGAAGTCCGCGGCCTCGGTGGCCACACCGGACACGAACGCGCGGTCGATCTTGATGATCTGTGCGGGCAGTTCCTTCAGTCGCGCCAGCGACGAGTAGCCGGTGCCGAAGTCGTCGACGGCGAACCGCACGCCGCGGTCGGCGAGTTCGGTCATCACGTCACGGGTGCGGGACGGCAGGTCGATGAGCGAGGTCTCCACCAGCTCCAGCACCACGCGGTCCCAGGAGATGCCGGTCTCCGCGACCGCGGCGGCCACGATGTCGGTGAACTCCGGGTCGCCCGGCACGAGACCGGCCAGGTTCACCGCCACCCCGACCCCGGCGCCAAGCACGGCGCCGGCCATCATCGGCCACTTCGACGCCTCGCACAGCGCGGTCCGCAGCACCCACCGGTCCAGCTCACGCAGCAGGTCACCCTGCTCGGCCACCGGCAGGAACTCGCCCGGCGGCAGCATCCCGCGCTCCGGGTGCGGCCACCGGACCAGTGCCTCCGCCGACATGATCGTCCCGTCCGGACTGACGACCGGCTGGTAGTGCAGCACCAGACCGTCGTTCGTGATCGCGTCGCGGAGCTGGCCCTCCAGCATCATCTGACTGTTGGCGGACGCGATCAACGCCTCGCTCGCGAGCTGCACCCGGCCCGTGCCCTGCCGCTTCGCGTTGAACATGGCGGCGTCGGCGAACCGCAGGAGGTCCGCTGCGGACGTCTCCGGCCCGGTCGGCGTCGCGGCGCCGATCGTGGCCGACACCCGCAGCAGCTGCCCGCGTACCGGCACCGCCGCGCGTAACAACTGGGCGACGCGGTTGGCCAGTGCCTCGACCCCACCGACCTCCTCGACGTCCGAGCAGATCACCACGTACTCGTCGCCGGACATGCGGCCCGCCGTGCACGAGGGCGGCATCCCGCGCTCCAGCCGCCGGGCGAGCGCGGTGATCAGCTCGTCGCCCACGTCGTGGCCGAGAGAGTCGTTGACCCGCTTGAAGTTGTCGACGTCGCAGAACAACAGCGCGACCTTGTCCGCGTCCGGTCCGCCGAGCAGCTGGTTGAGCAGCTCGTTCAACGCGGCACGGCCGGGGAGGCCGGTCAGCTCGTCGTGCGTGGCCTGGTAGCGCAGCCGTTCCGCGGCCCTGCGCCGCTCGGTCACGTCGGAGAACACCACGAGCCAGAACCGGTTGCCGTCGTCGGCCACCGACACGGTCACGCTCAGCTCGCAGTACACGGTCTTGCCCGACGCCGTCACCAGCACCCGCTGCCCGGCGCGGGTGTCACCGTTGCGCCGGGACGCGCCGGCGAGCAACGACTCACCGCGGTCGGTCGGGTGGGTGAGGTCGGCGGCCGCGGTGCCGCGCAACCGTTCCAGATCCATCTGCAGCAGCCTGCACAGCGCGTCGTTGGCGTCGACCAGCCGCTCGGACTCGTCGAACAGCCCGATGCCGACCGGCGCGATCGCGACCAGGTCGGAGAATCGCTGCGACGAGCGCATCATGCGGGTCTCGGTGGACCGCTGCTCGGTGACGTCCTGCGCGGTGCCGATCATGATCGACCGGCCCCGCTCGGCGTTCAGCGCGTCGCCGCGGCAGCGGAACACCCGCCACGAGCCGTCCGGCAGCACCGCGCGGTGCTCGCACTCGATGGGCCGCCCACTCGCCGCGAGGTCCCGCCACCGCTGGTCCACCCAGGCGCGGTCGTCCGGGTGCACGAGGCTCAGGTAGTCGTTGTAGGTGATCGGCGTGCTCGGATCCACACCGAACAGCTCGTAGAGCATCGTCGACCAGATGCACTCGCCGGTCTCGATGTTCCACTCCCAGGTGCCCATTCTGGCGACCCGCTGCGCGTCCCCGAACAGCCGCCGGTCCTGGGTGACCCGCTGCTCGGCCATCCGGAGCTTGGTGACGTCCTGGACGGTGCCGGTCGCGCGCATCATGGCGCCGTGCTGGTCGAACTCGCCCTGCGCGCGGATCTGGAACACGCGCTCGCCGGTCACGTCCCGTAGCTCGGCCTCGATCGGCATCGGTTCCGCTCCCGTGACCAGGCGGGCACGGAACTCGCCGAGCACCGCCTGGTCATCGGCGAAAACGAGGCGCATCGCGTCGGACACCGTGCAGGTGTCCGGCAGTCCGCACAGCCTGCGCACGCCGTCGGAGAAGTACGCCTTCTTCGTCTCGAGGTCGATGCTCCAGACACCGAGCTCGGCGATCCGCTCCGCGCCTTCCAGCAGCTGAGAGGCATGTTCCTGACCGGTGCTGACGATGTCCACCCGTGGCTGCGGGCCGGAGGGCAGGGCTGAACCACCGGTCAGCCGCTCGCCAGGGAGCGGGCCGGCACGTACGACATGCTCGGCCACCACGCCCATCCTTCCACCCGCATGCCGGCGGGTCGGGCGCAGCCGCCGATCTTCCCGCCGGTGCTCAGGCTACCCCGTCTTCCTTGGCGGCACGGGCGACAGCCGCGGCGACCTCCGCCGCGACCCGCGGGTCCACCGCGCTGGGCACGATGTAGTCGGCCGACAGGTCCTCCGCGGCGACCGCCGCGATGGCCTCCGCCGCGGCGAGCTTCATGTGCTCGGTGATGCGCCGCGCACCCGCGTCCAGCGCGCCACGGAACACCCCGGGGAACGCGAGGGAGTTGTTGATCTGGTTGGGGAAGTCGCTGCGCCCGGTGGCCACGATCGCGGCGTGGTTGCGTGCCACGTCCGGGTGGATCTCCGGGTCCGGGTTGGACAGCGCGAACACCACGGAACCACCGGCCATCGACGCGACCAGCTCCTCGGACACGGTCGACCCGGACAGCCCGACGAACACGTCGGCGCCCCGCATGGCCTCGGCGGTGCCGCCACGCAGCCCGGCGGAGTTCGTGCGGGTGGCGAGCTCGGCCTTCACCGGGTTCATGCCGTCGCGGCCCTCGTGCAGGATGCCGCGCGAGTCGAGCACGGTGACGTCGCCCGCGCCCGCCGACAGCAGGATGTTCGCGCAGGCCACACCCGACGCACCCGCACCGGCGATGACGATCCGCTGGTCGCCGATCGGCTTGTCCAGCACCGCGTTCGCACCACGCAGCGCGGCCAGCAGGATGATCGCGGTGCCGTGCTGGTCGTCGTGCATGACCGGGCAGTCGAGCGCCTCGATCAGCCGCTTCTCCAGCTCGAAGCAGCGCGGCGCCGACACGTCCTCGAGGTTCACGGCGCCGAACGACGGCCGCAGGCGCACCAGGGTCTCGACGATCTCGTCCACGTCGGTGGTGTCGAGGACCAGCGGGATCGAGTTCAGGCCGCCGAAGGTCTTGAACAGTGCTGCCTTGCCCTCCATGACCGGCAGCGAGGCCCTCGGCCCGATGTCGCCGAGGCCGAGCACCGCGGTCCCGTCGCTCACGACGGCGACGAGGCGGGAGGTCCAGGTGTACTTGTGCACCAGCGAGGCGTCCTCGGCGATCGCACGGCTCACCTTCGCCACCCCGGGGGTGTAGGCGATGGACAGCGCACGCGAGTCGGTGATCGAACGCGGTACCGAGATGTCCAGCTTGCCGCCCTCGTGGGCACGGAAGATCTCAGCGTCCGTGACAGGGCTGTCGACGGGCGTGTTCAGGTCGGTGGCCAGCGGGTCGTTCACGGCGGTCATTGCGTCCCTCCTGCGGGGCGTGCGGAAGCCATGGCTCTGGCAGGTTGGCTCCGCTCGATCGCGGCGTGGTCGAACATCGGTTGGGTGCACCGATGCGGTGGGACCAGGCCGGGCACGTCGACCGCACGCTTCTTGTAGAGCGAGCGACCGCGGACGCTGCGGTATCCCACAGTGTAGACAGGGCGGCTCGTGGCTGTCGCGTACCCTCCGTCACATGGAGGTTCGCGAGCTCAAGATCCCAGGCGTGTTCGAGTTCACCCCGAGGTCCTTCCCGGACGAGCGCGGCGTGTTCGTGTCGCCGTACCAGGGGGCGGCCTTCACCAAGGCCGTCGGCCACCCGCTGCGGCTCGCGCAGAGCAATCACAGCAGGTCCAGGCGCGGCAGCGTGCGTGGCCTGCACTTCGCGGACGTACCGCCGGGACAGGCGAAGTACGTGTACTGCCCCGCGGGCGCCTTCCTCGACGTCGTGTTCGACATCCGCACCGGCTCGCCAACGTTCGGCGTCTGGGACGTCGTGCGCCTCGATCCCGTCGACTTCCTCGCCGTGTACGTGCCGGAGGGCGTCGGCCACGCGTTCGTCGCGCTCGAGGACGACACAGTGATCTCCTACCTGTGCTCCACCCCGTACAACCCGCCTGCCGAGCACGGCATCACGCCGATGGACCCGGCACTCGACCTGCCGTGGCCCACCGACCTGGAGCTGCTGCTGTCCGACAAGGACACTTCCGCCCCGACCCTCGCGGAAGCGGAGTCCGCCGGCCTCCTCCCCCGGTACGAGGACTGCCTGGCGCGCTACCGGGAGCTGAGGAGCCTCGGGTGAGGCCACAGGCGCGCGACGACGACGCCGTGCACCAGCGCCGGTCCCAGCTCGCGTGAGTCGGTGCTGGCGTTCGCGTTGTCCCCCTCGACGTGCCAGCCGCCCGCGTCGCCCCCGGCGACCCGCTTGATCGACAACTGCCCCGGCCGCGCCACCCACGTGACCACTGCCACATCACCCGATCGAGGGTTCCGGCGGTTGCGTGCCAGCACCACGTCGCCGTCTTTCAGTGTGGGTGCCATGGACGGCCCGCGCACCCGGATGCGCCGGTAGGGCAGCCACCCCAGCGGGTTCACTCGATCACCTCCGTCGTGTCCGACCAGCATGCCGGGAGTAGTGTCCGGTGCGTCGGAGCGTCAACCTGTTCAGGAGGAAAGATGCGACTCCTGTCGCGCATTCTCGGCCCACGCCTGGAAGCCACCGCACACTGCGACCTTCCCTGTGGCGTGTACGACCCGGCGCAGGCCCGCATCGAGGCCGAGTCGGTCAAAGCGATCCAGCAGAAGTACCAGGACAACGAGGACCCGGAGTTCCGCACCCGCGCGATTCTCATCGCCGAGCAGCGGAGCGAGCTGGTGAAGCACCACCTGTGGGTCCTGTGGACCGACTACTTCAAGCCGCCGCACTTCGAGAAGTACCCGCAGCTCCACGAGCTGGTCAACAAGGCGACGAAGGCCGCTGGCGCGTCCGGCACCAAGGGCTCCATGGACCCCGCCAAGGGCCAGGAACTCCTCGACTACATCGCCGAGATCGACAAGATCTTCTGGGAGACCAAGAAGGCCTGAGGTCTCACCCCGGTCGAAACGGCGCTGACTCGCACGAGTCGGCGCCGTTTGTCGTTGGTCGCGCTGGGCGCCTGGGCGAGCGGCACATGGAGCGGATCGCCACGCGGGAAGCGAGACTGTAGATCATGACCGGACTCCTGTACCTGCTCCGCCACGGCGAGACCGAGTGGTCACGCAGCGGGCAGCACACCAGCCGCACGGACATCCCGCTGACCGCGAACGGCGAGCGGCGCGCGCGGGACGCGGGTTCGATGCTCGCGGGCCTGCGTGAGGACCAGCCGCTGGCGCTGGTGGTGTCGTCGCCGCGGCAGCGTGCGATGCGGACGGCGGAACTGGCAGGCCTGACGGTCACGGAGGTGACGGAGGACGTCGCGGAGTGGGACTACGGCGAGTACGAGGGCCAGTCGACGCCGAAGATCCGCGAAACCGTGCCGGGCTGGACGGTATGGACGCACCCGTGCCCTGGCGGGGAGTCGGGCGCCGAGGTCGGCGCGCGGGCGTCGGCGATCCTGTCGCGAGTGCGTGCGCTCCTGCCGGAGGGCGACGTGGTTCTGGTGGGGCACGGGCATTTCAGCCGCGTACTGGTGGCGACGTGGCTCGGACTGGCGCCGACGTCGGGCGTCCACTTCGCACTGGACGCGGCGGCTATCTCCGTGCTGGGCGACGAGCGCGGCGTGCCGCAGATCAAGCGGCTGAACGTGCCACCGTTGCCGGAACGGGACTTCCCCCACGACTGAGGCGCCGCTGATCCGTCCGTCCGATGTGGACGCGGTGGCCTGGCAAAGGGAAACGCCGCACCGGGTGGGCGCCCGGCGCGGCGTTCGTGCCCTCGCGTGCTCTGTCAGACTCCCGCGAGACCGGCGATCCAGTCGCGGTAGACGGTGATGTTGCCGTACGCGGTGAAGGACTGCCGGTCGCTGGTGGACGCGACACCGACCTGCACGTACGAGCCGTCCGGCGCGGTGGCGAACATCGGGCCACCGGAGTCACCACCCGCGGTGATGCCGTCGATGCGGTTGGCGCAGACCGCCGTGCCGCCAAGGTAGTCGGAGCAGCTCACCGAGCTGACCCCGACGTTCGCGACCTTCAGCAGCTGCGACTGGCACTCGATCTCCGGGCGGTCGGTGCACGTGGCACCCCAGCCGTAGACCTGGACGGTCTCCCCGACCTCGACCGCGTCCGGGTTGCCCAGCGGCGCGTAGGTCGCGCTCACCGCGTGGTCCAGCTCGACCAGCGCCAGGTCGGCCGACGGGTGCGTGTGGATCGCGACGCCCGTCGCCTGCTCGCCCTGGGTCTGGTCCAGGCTGCCGATGTGGAAGGTGTAGGTCCCGCTGCCGGCCACGCAGTGTTGCGCGGTCAGGATCCACGTCGGCGCGATGATCGTCGCCGAGCAGTTCTCCTGGCCGTCCACGAACAAGCGTGCCGCCCACGGACCCGATGTGGCGTTGCCGCCGTCAATGATCGTCGGCCCAACGTTCCCGGTGGGCACTTCGGCGTTCGCCGTCGCACCACCCAGGACACCGAGCGCGGCTAACGCCGCACCCGCGAGGGCCGCCCCGACACGACCGATACGCATGCAGATCACCTCGAAAACCGCGGCTCTTGACCGCGGAGCAGGGGCTGACAAGGACCTTCAAAGGGTCACTTGTTCGAGATGGATCCACTACCCGCCGTTAGTCTGGATCCTCGTCGAGACCCGCGCGGTCCTCGGCCCACACCCGGGCTTTGACGTTGAAGAGCAGGCTCAGGACCAGCACGGACACCGCCGCCACCGGGATGCCGTACCCGGGCCGGTCGGACGGGCCGATCGCGTACCAGGCGACGCCGAGCAGCAGGATCTGGATCACCGTGATCGGGCCGCGAACACCGCGTTTGCCCAGGAACAGCGCGACTCCGCAGCCGAGCACGGCGCCACCCAGCACCACGAAGTACGCGGCCTGGCCGTACAGGTTGCTGATGGTCTCCGCTCCGGAGAGCGCCCTGATCAGCAGCGCCACCGCGAACACGACGCCGACGAGACCCTGCAGAACCACCAGCAGACCCGCGCCGCGGACCGTCTTCGGGGCGTCGGTCTCGATGCGCACGGGCGGCCTTCCAGGAGCGGGGACGGACAGACGCACTGGATCGTAGCTACCCTGCGGTTATGCGTGCAGTGCTGGTGGTTAACCCCAAGGCGACCGCGACCACCGCGGCCGGCCGTGACGTGCTGGCGCACGCACTGGCCAGCCAGGTGAAGCTCGACGTGCTCGAGACCGACTACCGCGGCCACGCCATGGCGGCGGCCGCGCAGGCGATGGTCGACGGCGCCGACCTGGTGGTCGCCCACGGGGGTGACGGCACGGTCAACGAGGTCGTCAACGGTCTGCTCGCGAGCGGGCCGAGCAGCTCGGTGCCAATGCTCGGGATCGTGCCCGGCGGGTCGGCCAACGTGTTCGCGCGGTCGCTCGGGCTGCCGCGCGACCCCGTCGACGCGACCTACCAGCTGCTGCACGCGCTCGAGAGCGGCACACGCAGGCGGGTCGGGCTCGGCAGGGTCGAGTCGGGCTCCCCCGGCGAGGCGCCTCGCTGGTTCACGTTCAGCGCGGGCGTCGGGTGGGACGCCGACGTCGTGGCCGAGGTGGACCGCAAGCGCGGCAAGAAGGCGAGCCCGGCGCTGTACACCCGGGTGGCGCTCACGCAGTACCTCAGGCCTGCACACGGGCAACCGCAGCTGACCGTCGAGATTCCCGGCATGGAGCCCGCCACCGGACTGCGGCTGGTGTTCGTGTCCAACACGGACCCGTGGACCTACCTCGGCGCCCGGCCGATCCACCTCAACCGCGGCACGGGGTTCGACGCGGGGCTGGGTGTTTTCGCCTTGCGCAGCCTGGCTTTACCCACAGTTGCCCGGCACCTCCGTCAGGCGATCAGCCGGAAGGGTGAGACCCGAGGGCGGCGACTGTTCCGGCACGACGACGTCCCCGGCATGCGGATCACGAGTGAGGTACCCGTTCGCGTGCAGTGCGACGGCGACCTCATCGGGGAGCGGACCTGCGTTGAAATCACGTCTGTGAGGCATGCTCTGCGGGTCGTCGGGTAGCCCTTCCGTTGTCGGAATGGAGGCGACCCAGAGTGGTGATCCACGAGATGCACCTGTGATCAAATTGTTGCCCAACGCAGCCGCAAGCCTCTGACGTCGCGCTTTCGGGTGAGTTCACGCACTCGGTGATGAAGAGGTCTTGACATATGGCTGGTTCGTGAAAGCATTCACAAGCACCCCAACGACCGGCTTGACGACTAGAGGCGCACCGGAACGCGCCCAAAGCGAGGAGCAAGTAGAAATGGACTGGCGCCACAACGCTGCCTGCCGTGACGAGGACCCCGAGCTGTTCTTCCCCGTGGGAACTAGTGGTCCGGCTGTTTTGCAGGTTGCTCAGGCGAAGGCCGTTTGCCATCGCTGCCCCGTCGCATCCGACTGCCTGACCTGGGCGCTCCAGAGCGGTCAGGACGCGGGCGTCTGGGGCGGGATGAGTGAGGACGAGCGCCGTGCGCTCAAGCGCCGCAATGCGCGGACCCGCACTCGCAGCAACGTCTGAACGTAGTACTCAGAGCTGCCGAAGGCCCGGTGCCGAACAGGCACCGGGCCTTTGTCTGTCCGGGGGCGGCCGCCGGCCCCCGATTACCAGCCTACGAGGCGACACCGACAATTCCTGCCCTGTTCGGCCGGGGTGTGGACAATCCTGTCCGCTGTGGACAACCCCGCCCTGACCAGCGCAATTGTCGGTGGCCGCCGCTACGCTGGGAATCGGGGGGCCGACGGCCGCCCTCGCGTCAGCGGCGGTGGGACAGTGGGACACGCAGCGACGCTTCCGTGCCGCCCCTTTGCCTGCGGCGCAACGACAGCGAACCCCGCAACTCCGACTCGACCAGCGTGCGCACGATCTGCAGGCCCAGCCCGTTCGAGCGCTCCAGCGAGAAACCCCTCGGCAGGCCGCGGCCATCGTCGGTGACCAGAACGTCCAGCCACCTCGCCGAGCGCTCGGCTGATACGACCACCTCGCCGCTCGCGCCCGCGGGGTAGGCGTGTTCGACGGCGTTCTGCACCAACTCGGTCAGCACCATCACCAGTGGCGTCGCAACCTCCGCGGCCACCACGCCGAACTGGCCCGTGCGGCGCACGCGCACGTGGTTCTCCGCCACCGCCACGTCGCCGACCACCGGAATCACCTTGTCCACCAACGAGTTCAGGTCCACCCGCTCGTCGACGGACGTGGACAGCGCCTCGTGCACCATCGCGATCGCCGCCACCCGGCGGACCGACTCGCCCAGCGCGGCGCGGGCCTCCTCGCTCGCCGTGCGGCGGGACTGCAGGCGCAGCAGCGCGGCCACCGTCTGCAGATTGTTCTTCACCCGATGGTGGATCTCGCGGATCGTGGCGTCCTTCGACATCAGCGCCCGGTCCCGGCGGCGGACCTCGGTCACGTCGCGGACCAGCACCAGAGCACCCGCTGCCTTACCGCCCGGCCGCAGTGGCAGCGCTCGGAACAGCACCGCCGCGCCCCGGCCCGACTCCGCCTCCGCGCGCATCGACGGCTGGCCATCCAGTGCGGCAAGAACGCGCTGGGCGATCTCCGTCGCGTCGAACGGGTCGGCGATCAGGCCTCTGGTCAGCGGGGCCAGGCGGACGCCGACCAGGTCCGCGGGGTGACCCATGCGGTGGTACGCCGACTGGGCGTTCGGGGACGCGAACACCACCGCGCCCGTCGGGTCGAGCCGGATGAGCCCGTCACCCACGCGCGGGGAGGTGTGCACGTCCGCCGCGGGTTCGGAGGTCGGGAAGCTGCCGTCCGCGACCATCTGGCACAGGTCCGCGGCGATCCCGAGGTAGGCGATCTCCAGCGACGACGGCACCCTCGGCACCGCGAGATCGGTCTCGCGGGACAGCACCGCGATGACCCGGTCGTCGTAGGTGACCGGGATGGTCTCGCGGCGGACCGGTACGCCCAGATACCACGACGGGTCCTCCTCGCGGCACACCCTTCTCTCGATCATGGCCCTGCGCAGCTGCGGATGTTCGTCGACGACGACCCGGCTGCCGACCACGTCCTCGGGATGCGAGGTCGGTGCGGTCGTCGCGCGGGCCTGGGCCACGCACAGGAACTCCTCGAGCGCGGCGCCCTCGCCGACCGGGACCCACATGAGCAGGTCGGCGAAGGACAGGTCGGACAGCAGCTGCCACTCGGCGACGACCATCTGGAGGTGGTCGACCTCGCCACCGGACAGCTTCGTGTGCTCCGCGAGGAGATCAGAGAGAGTCGACAAAGGGAGCTACGGGAGGTCCGACTTGTTCTGCACCGGAACGCCGCCCTGGTCCACGACGGTTTTCCTGATCTCGTCGCGGAGACGCTGCTTCAGGGAGTCGGGGGCGTGCTCACCACCGCACTTGCGGGCGAGCAACACCTTCAGATGCTCGTCGATGCCGAACTGTTCCAGGCAGGGACTGCACTCGTCGAGGTGCTGCTCCAGCAGCCGACGGCGCTTGTCATCGCATTCGTGGTCCAGGAAGAGCCACACCTCGGACAACACCTCCGAGCAGTCGGTCTTGTGGGCGTCGCCGCAACTCATGATCCGTTCACCTCATGCTTGGCCGACCGCATGAACCCTCGGTCACGCGCGACCCCGGCCAGCTGGTCGCGAAGCTGCCGCCTGCCGCGGTGCAATCGGGACATCACCGTCCCGATCGGCGTGTGCATTATCTCCGCGATTTCCTTGTAAGCGAAGCCCTCGACGTCGGCGAGGTACACGGCGAGCCGGAATTCCTCTGGGAGCTGCTGCAAGGCCTCCTTCACGTCGTTGTCGGGCAGGCGGTCCATCGCCTCGATCTCGGCGGACCGCAGCCCGGACGACGTGTGGGACTCGGCCTGCGCGAGCTGCCAGTCCGTGATCTCGTCGGTCGGGGACTGCAGAGGTTGACGCTGCCGCTTCCGGTACCCGTTGATGTAGGTGTTCGTGAGGATGCGGTAGAGCCAGGCCTTCAGGTTCGTACCGGCCGAGAACGAGGCGAAGGCCGCGTACGCCTTGAGGTAGGTCTCCTGGACCAGGTCCTCGGCGTCGGCCGGGTTGCGCGTCATCCGCAGCGCGGCGGAGTACAGCTGGTCCAGCAGCGGCATGGCGTCGCGCTCGAAGCGCTCCGCCCGCTCCTGCTCGGTCTCAGCCCGGGGGGTTGGCTGGGTTTCGGTGCTCGGCACCGTGCTCCCTTCCAGTAGGAACTGTCCCATCATCGGTATCGCATGGGACTCCTGTGAGGATACGCGGCGGGTCTGAGTCAGCACCTCACGTACAACAGGGGATTCCCCCAGGACATTCCGTCAGTCGAGGGGGCGCAGGATCCGGCCAAGCCACTCCTCCACGGTCCGCGAGAGGCCCTTGGCGTCGCGTTTCAGCGAGTGGTCACCGGGCATCACGACGATCTCGCGGTGGTGCCCGTGGTCCGGCATGCCGAACGGGTCGGACTCGCCCTGGATCACCAACGTGGGCACTGTCACGCCGTTCAGCTCCGGCATCCGGGTCTTCTCCGGCCTGCCCGGCGGGTGCACCGGAAACGCCAGGCACAGGACCGCGACGGCCAGCCCCTCCTCGGACGTGCGGCAGGCCACCCGCGCACCGGACGACCGGCCACCGAAGACCAGGGGCAACTCGTGGAACCACTCGTGTGACAGCCGCTCCGCCACCGCCAGCCACGCCGTGTCGAGCTGTCCGGCCGGGGCGGGTGCGCGGCGGCCTGCGACCCGGTAGGGCTGCTCGACCAGCGCCACGTGCACGCCGGCGGCGGTCGCGCCACGGGTGGCCGCGACCAGGTCGGGCGCGCCGACACCGCCACCGGCGCCGTGCCCGAGCAACAGCCCGGCGCGCCCCTCCGGCGCGCAGTGCAGCTCCACGCGGGCCGGGCCGTGCGGGGTGTCGATCGTCTGCGTGGTCATGACGGATTGTCGAACAGGGTGAGGTCGGTCTTCTCCTCGTCCCGTTCGAGCAGCTCGGGGCCGTTGTTGCGGACGTTGTTGACCTTGGTGGACACGGGCCGCAGCTCCAGCGACTCCACCAGGTCCAGCGGCGGCGGCGTGGCCAGCAGCTCGTCGACCTCGGCGACGTCCGGATCGAGCCAGGCCGCCCACTTGTCCGGCGTCATGAGCAGCGGCATCCGGTCGTGTACGCCCGCGAGCTGCCCGATCGCGTCGGTGGTGAGCACGGCGGCGCTCACGACCGGGGGGCCGTCCTCGGCCGCCGGATCCCGCCACACCGACCAGAGACCGGCCATCGCGAGGCTGTGGCCGTCCGGGCTGGTCATGAAGAACGGCTGCTTGACCTTGCCGTCCCGGCGCCACTCGTACCAGCCGTCCGCGGGGACGATGCAGCGCCGCTTGGCCACCGACGTGCGGAACGCGGAGGTCGTGGCCGCTTTCTCGGCACGCGCGTTGATCATCCGGGCGCCGATGGACAGGTCCTTCGCCCACACCGGGACCAGGCCCCAGCGCATCACCCGCAGGCTACGCACGGTGGTCGACGGGTCCGGGTTGCCCTCCTCGTCACGCGGGTGCCGCTGCACGACCGCCACCACGTCCTTGGTGGGCGCCACGTTGTAGTCCGTGGCGGGCGCGTGGTCCTCGGTCGCGTCGAGCGCGTCGAACTCGGCGGCCAGCGTGGCCGGATCCTTCGTGGCGGCGTATCTCCCGCACACCTCGATCACCTCCTGGAAAGGATGGTGGCATGGCCCACCGACAGTCTGCACCGCGCAGCGCGACATGCGGGATCATGCACGCATGACACAGCCCTGGGCCGCGCCGTCCGCGACCGCCCCCGTCCGCGCCACCGTGGCCGTGCCGGGTTCGAAGTCGATCACGAACCGGGCGCTGTTGCTGGCCGCGCTGAGCGAACGCGGCGGCACGCTGACCGGCGCGCTGCGCAGCCGTGACAGCCGCCTGATGATCGACGCGTTGCTGGCGCTTGGCGTGCCCATCGACGACAGCGGTGACCAGGTCGTGGTCGCCGCGCACCCCGGTCTGCGTGGCCCGGCCAGGGTCGACTGCGGGCTCGCGGGCACGGTCATGCGGTTCGTGCCGCCCGCCGCCGCGATCGCCGACGGCGAGATCCACTTCGACGGTGACCAGAGGGCTCGCGAGCGGCCCATGAGCACGGTGCTCGACGCGCTGCGGGCGCTGGGCGCGGCCATCGACGGTGACGCGCTGCCGTTCACGCTGCACGGCAAGGGCGGCCTCGCCGGTGGTTCTGTCACGATCGACGCGTCGGCGTCCTCACAGTTCGTCTCAGGTCTGCTGCTGGCAGGCGCGCGGTACGAGGCGGGGCTGACCGTCCACCACGACGGCAAACCCGTCCCGTCGCTGCCCCACATCGACATGACCGTGCGGATGCTGCGCGAGGCCGGGGTGACCGTCGACGACACCGAGCCCAACGTGTGGCGGGTGGCACCGGGCCCGATCGCGGCCCGCGACTGGGTGGTGGAGCCGGACCTGTCGAACGCGACGCCGTTCCTGGCCGCCGCGGCGGCGACCGGCGGCTCGGTCACCGTGCCGGGCTGGCCGACGAACACTACCCAACCGGGTGAAAAATTCGGCGAGATCGCGGCCCGCATGGGCTGCACGGTCACCCGCGACGACGCCGGGCTGACGGTGCACGGCCCCGACCAGCTGCAGGGCATCGACGTCGACCTGCACGACGTGGGCGAACTGACCCCGACCGTCGCCGCGCTGGCCGTGCTCGCCCACAGCCCGAGCGTGCTGCGCGGCATCGCCCACCTGCGCGGCCACGAGGCCGACCGGCTCGCCGCGCTGGCCACCGAGATCAACGCGCTCGGCGGCGGCGCGACCGAGACCGAGGACGGCCTCGCGATCCGGCCGATGCCGATGCACGCGGGCCTGTGGCACGCCTACTCCGACCACCGGATGGCGACCGCCGGCGCGATCGTAGGCCTCGCGGTGCCCGGCATCGAGGTCGACGACATCGAGACCACCTCGAAGACGCTGCCGGACTTCCCCGCCATGTGGGCGGGCATGCTCGGGGCGCAACGGTGATGGCCGCATGAGCAGGCGCGGTCACAAGTCGGACTGGGATCGCCTTGACGAGACGGACGTCCGCGTACGTCCAGGCAAGGGCACCCGGCCGCGCAGCAAACGCAGGCCGGAGCACGCCGACGCACGCGCCGCGATGGTGGTCGGGGTGGACCGCGGCCGGTGGACGTGCGCGCTGGACGCCAAACCGGACCAGCAGATCATCGCGATGCGTGCCCGTGAGCTGGGCCGTACCCCGATCGTGGTCGGCGATCTCGTCGACATCGTGGGTGACACGTCCGGCCGTCCCGACACCCTCGCGCGGGTCGTGCGGGTGTCCGACCGCAGCAGCGTCCTGCGCCGCACCGCCGACGACAACGACCCGTTCGAGCGGGTGGTCGTCGCGAACGCGCAGCAGCTGCTGATCGTCTGTTCGCTCGCCGATCCCCCGCCCCGCACCGGTTTCATCGACCGCTGCCTCGTCGCGGCCTTCGCGGGCGGCCTGAAACCCGTGGTGTGCCTTACGAAGTCGGACCTCGCGAGCCCCGAGAAGATCATCGAGGCCTACGCCGACCTCGAGCTGCCGTTCCTGGTCACCCGCAGCGACCAGGAACCGGACGAGGTGCGCGAACGGCTGACCGACCAGGTTTCCGCACTCGTGGGCCACTCCGGTGTCGGCAAGTCGACCCTGGTCAACAAGCTGGTGCCGGACGCGTTCCGCGCGGTGAGCGCCGTGAGCTCGGTCGGCAAGGGCAGACACACCTCGACCACGGCGGTCGCGCTGCCACTGCCGGACGGGGGCTGGGTCGTGGACACACCGGGCATCCGCTCGTTCGGCCTCGCACACATCGAACCGGGCGACATCGTGGCCGCGTTCCCCGAGTTCGTCGAGCCCGTCGAGGAATGCCCAGCGCACTGCGGCCACCTCGGCCCGCCCGAGGACCCGGACTGCATGCTCGACGGGATCACCGAGGAAGGCCGGGCCCGGCCCGGCAGGCTCGAGTCGCTGCGCAGGCTGCTCGCCTCCCGCGCCAGGCTGGAGGAGTACGCCGACTAGGGCCGGCTCGCGGGTGGCGAGCACGACACGGCGCGAATGGAACCGAACCGGCGCAAGCCCGTCTCAGTGGTCGAGGCAGGGGAAATTGCTTGCGCACTCGGCGTATAGGACAGGTCCATCCTGGCTACCCTGTCCGCACATTGATCAAGGGAGAGATCTGGTATGCGAAAGGCAGGCATCGCCCTGTCCGCGTTCGCGTTGGCATTGACGCTTGGCGCGTGCGGGGGCAACGGCGGATCCGAGGGTTCGGCGTCGAACTCGGGTGGGGACAGCAACGGGGGCGGCTCTGTCGCGGCGGCGAGCCTCGCCGACCTGGCCAAGTCCATCGGTGAGCAGACCTCCAAGACGGACACCGCGCACATGAAGATCACCGCGGGTGCCGGGGGACAGCAGCTGTCCGGTGAGGGCGACATGAAGATGGGCGCCGACACCGCGGCCATGTCGATGGACGTGACCACGCCGGAAGGCAGCATGTCGATGGTGTTGCTGGACGACGTCTTCTACCTCAAGCTCCCGCAGGAGCTGGAGCCGGGCAAGCCGTGGCTGAAGATCGACACCAACGACGACAACCCGATCTCGAAGGCGCTCGGCGGCATCACCGAGCAGGTGAGCAAGAACGCGGACCCGCGTGCGACGCTCGAGCAGTTCGAGAAGGCCGGTGAGATCACCGACACCAAGGAAGAAGAGCTCAACGGCAAGCCGACCACGCACTACACGATCGCCGTCGACGTCAAGAAGATGGCGGCGAACCAGGAAGACCCGGCGTTGAAGGCCGCCATGGACCAGGCCATCAAGTCCGGCATGACGGACTTCCCGGTCGAGGTGTGGATCGACGAGAACGACCTGCCCGCGCGCGTCACCATGGACACGCCAACGCCGAACCCGGCGACCGGCAAGACCGAGCCGGTGAAGATGCAGGTCGACTACACCGACTGGGGCAAGCCGGTGGACATCACCGCACCGCCCGCCGGTGAGATCGCCAAGATGCCGATCGGCTGACACAACCGACACCCGGAACGCCCCCGCCGAATCCGGCGGGGGCGTTCTCAATCGCGCTGGGTGCTACGTGGCGGCGAAGTGGTCGGCGATGAGGTCGTTGACCACCACCGGCTGCTCGACGGCGAGCGAGTGCCCTGCCCCTCGGATCGTGACGTGCTGGGCGTTCGCGGCGGTGTCGGCGATTCGCTGCGACAGTTCCGGCGAGTAGGCGTGGTCCTCGGCGCCGGACAGCACGAGCAGCGGCACCGTGCAGCCGACCAGCTCCCCGAGAACGGCCTTGCGGTGCATCACGGCCTCGGCGGCGATGAGGATCGACTCGTCCAGCGCGGCGAAGTGCCGCCGCCACCGTTCCAGCAGCGCCACCCGGTCGGCGAGGGTGGTGTCGCCGAACATGGTGTACAGCAAGGCATCGGTGGCCTCCGGGATCCCCGCGGTGCGCGCGAACTCCAGCAGTGCCTGGAAGTTCTCGACCCGGCCCTCCTCGTCGGCGGAGGTGGACAGTACGACAGCGGACCGGACCAGCTCCGGCTGTCGCGCGGCGAGGCGCAACGCGACGAACCCGCCCATCGAGTTGCCGACGACGTGCGCGGGCCCCAGGTCGAGCGCGGTGATCAGCGCCGCCGCGTCCCCAGCCAGGGTGTCCATGTCGACGAACGGTGACCTGGCGCTGCCGCCCTGCCCCCGGTGGTCGTAGCTGACGACGCGGTAGCGGCGCCCGAACTCGGCCACCTGCTCGGCGAACATGGTGCGGTCGAAGAACAACGAGTGGCTCAGCACGACGGCCGGGCCGGGTCCGCCGGTGTCGTCGTAGCCGAGCTTCGTGCCGTTGACATCGATGGTGGGCAACGCCGCCCCCTCGTGGTCGGGTCCGATCCCTTCCAGTATGGCGGGCGGCGTTGCCATCCGTCTTACCTCAACGCGTATGCCCTGATCACGGTCTGGGTCTGCGCGTTGCCGTCCCGGTCGGACACCGCCGACCGCAGCGAAACGAACTCGGCGCCCGCCGGGTGGTCGACCTTCGCCTTCCACGCACCGTGGTCACGGGTGACCTTGGCAGCCTGCCACGTCTTGCCATCGTCGTATGACACCTCGACGACCGGCGTGCCGACCCGGCCCGGCTCGCTCGAACCGTTGCGCTGCACGGAAACCGGGATCGTGAACCGCTTCCCGGCCGGTGCAGCGTTGTGGTCGTCCAGGTCCGGGGCGAACCGCACCGCGAGCAGCGGCAGGAAGACCGGGTCCACCCCGCCGTTGTGCTCGGACGCGAACGTCCACTCCGCACTGACCTGCGTGGACAGGCGTGCGGGCGCGGGCCGCGTGGTGGTCGTGCGCAGCGTGTACTCCGCCCGCTCCGGCGCGAGGAAGGCCTGCAGGCCACCGGGGTAGGGCTCCTCGGCGATCACCTCACCGTCCCGCAGGAGCGTGGTGCTGCCCTCGCCGGGCGCGTAACCGGCGCGCCCCCGGCCCTGGCCGGTGCCCAGCGGCAGGTCGAAGCGGGTGTCGTCGCCGAGCCTGCCCGCGAAGTCGCCCGCGTACGGGCTCAGCGGGAACCCGGGCCCGAACACGCCGAGGTTCCAGTTCTCGGTGGTGGTGCTGCCCTTCCGGTAGGTCTTCTGCTCGATCTGGTAAACGATCGACATGGGCGGCCAGACCTCGGGATCGGCCGTCTCGAAGAACGTCGCGTCCCACGGCACGTCCGGCGTGTAGTACTCGGTGAGCGTCGAGGGCAGCGAGATCGGCAGGAACTGTTCCCGCATCCCGATCGTGCCCGGCGTGGCCGCCGCGTACTTGCCGGTGACCTTCGCGAGCTGGCGGTCCTTGACGCGCCACGACAGGTTCGCGGGCACGGTGCCGTTCTCGGTGTGCCGCAGGTTGTACAGGTACGAGCCTTCGAAGACCTCGCCCTTCTTCTCCGCCTTCCGTTCCTCGGCGGTGAAGGAGAACCTGTCCTTCTTCGTGGTGGTGGCCGGTTTGATGGTGAAGTCGTCGAAGCTGGGGAGGAACGCAGTCGTACCCGTGTCACCCCACGCGGTCTCGAGCGCGAACTGGAACAAGGCGTTGCCCGCCTTGGCGTTCGGCCTGTCGGTGGTGAACCCGACCGGCTTGGCCTCGCGCGCGTCGACGGTCAGCTCGGCGTCGCCGGTGACGACGAACGCGGGCTCGGCGAACTCGGCGTTGAGGTAGTCGTACTCGCCGACCTCCTTCTGGATCGTCGCCTCGAAGTAGAACTCACCCTTCGGCAGGCGCACGACGACCGTGCCGGACGGGTCGAAGGGCAGATATGCCTTGGGGTTGTTGACGTCCACGAACCGGTAGAAGTACAGGTCGGTCGGCGCACCGTCGTGGTCGACGAAGTTGACCGTGACGTCGTAGCTCTCGACCTCGCGGTTAACGGCCACCGGCGTGCGCACCGCGCGGTCACCACCGGTCGCGGTGATCACGCCGCTGTAGATGCCGTCCTCGGTGCCGACCTTCGTGTCGGTGGTGACGGTCGTGCTCGCCTGCCCGCCAGCCGGCACGGTCAGCTGGGGCGACCCGATCGTGAACATCCCTTGCGGGGCGGGCGATCCGTCCGGCCCGGTGATGTCGGCGGCGAGGTCCAGCGTGACCGGCTCGGTGCCGGTGTTGGTGTAGGTCAGGGTCTTCGCGATCGGCTGGTCGTCGTCGTGCGGCCACTGCGCGACGCCGTTGTTCAGGCTCGCGGGTGAGGCGAACACGGTGGCCGTGGTGGCGGCCGCGACGTCGACCCGGCCGGCACCCTGCTCGAACACGGTCAGCTCGTCGTTCGGCTTCGCACTGCCCATGAGCGTCGACTTGAGCTGGTCCGCGGCCCAGTCCGGGTGCTGCGCGGCGACGATCGCGGCGGCACCGGCGACGTGCGGCGCGGCCATGGACGTGCCGGACAGCGACAGGTAGTTGTCGCCGACCGGGTCACCGATGATGCTGTTCTTCGCCTTGGCGGCGACGATGTCCACGCCCGGCGCGGTGATGTCGGGCTTGATCGCCCCGTCCTCCCAGCGCGGGCCACGGCTGGAGAACTCGGCGATTTGGTCGTTCCGGTCCACGGCACCGACGGTCAGTGCCGCGTCGGCCGCGCCAGGACTGCTGACCGACTCGTCGCCCGGCCCGGAGTTGCCGGCGGAGATCACGAACAACGTGCCGGTCTCGGCGGTGATCCGGTTGACCGCCTGCGACATCGGGTCGGAGCCGTCGCTGGGGAACCCGCCACCGAGGCTCATGTTGACGACGTCGGCGCCACCGGTGGCGGCCCACTCCATCCCGGCGATGATCCACGACTCCATGCCGCCGCCGTTGTCGTTGAGCACCTTCCCGTTGAGCAGCTTGGCATCCGGCGCGACGCCCCGGTACCTGCCGCCGTCGGCGGCACCGCTGCCGGTGATGATCGAGGCGACGTGCGTGCCGTGCCCGAACCGGTCGTCCTCGGAGTCGCTGTCGGTGAAGTTCTCAGCTTGCGCCACCGCGTCCGACAGGTCTGGGTGGCTGACGTCGATACCGGTGTCGAGAACCGCGACGGTCGCGCCCTCACCGGTGTGGCCAGCGGCCCAGGCGTCCGGTGCGCCGATCTGCGGCACCGAGTAGTCGAGGCTCGCCTTCACCGGACCGTCCAGCCACACCTTGTCGGCCCGCCGGGCGGTCGGCCAGAACTCGGCGGACCGGTCGGCGGACACCGCGGCCGCACTCATCGCGGGCAGCTCACGGCTCACCCGCGCACCCGCCGCCCTCGGCGTCGCACCCGCGAAGTCCACGATCAACGGCAACGTCGCCCGCGACTCGTCGTCGTACCCCGCGCGGACCAGCTCGGTCACATCGAACAGCCGGGGGTCGAGCTTTCCCTGCGAGAGCAGGGCGACCGCGTCCTCCGGGATGACATGCGTGTCGCCTCGGGTGTCCTTGCGCGTGTAGAACGAGATGTGCTCGCGCCCCTCGGCGGCACGCACCCGCGCCCCGTGCGTCCCGCCGACGGTGACCGTGTCCCCGGTCAGCAACGTGACCGTCGGCCCACCCGGCGCCGTGCCGGGTGCCGCGACGGCATGGGCCGCCCCCAACGTGGGTACCGCCACGCTCGCGGCCATCGCCGCGGCGAGCAGGCCCACCCGAGCCCGTTTGTGGATCATCAGCCCTCCAGGTTGAACACGGCAACACCTCACCGGTTGCCGCTTCAGCTAGTGCCCCGTCAAGGTGAAGTGGGTCGTTTGTCCGCGGATCCAGGTGGTCGCTGGCAAGGCGCGGGAGAGCCGCTCGTACCGGGTTGTACTTGGGCTTTCCCGCAACGCCGCCAGCGGCCGCCTGGGCCGAGGAGAAACGTGCCCTCTTCGCCTTGACGGGGCACTAGTGATCAGTACGCCGTCTTACTCTTGCCCGGTTGCCTCGGCCACGTTCACGGATCCGCCGAATCGGCGAACGGACTCAACAAACCGGCCACCCCGCGACGTTCTGACCGGCGACCGTCAACGAACAGAACGGAGTCGTGGTGCTGGAAAGCTTCGACCAGTACGTGGTCGACCGGCTCGACCGCCTCCTGCGGTTCGCGACCGCGCTGACCTGCGATCCCCATCTCGCGCAGGACGTGGTCCAGGAGGTGCTCCTGCGGGCACAACGAAAGTGGTCGCACATCGGCCAGTTGCAGGGGCGGGACTCCTACGTCCGCCGGATGATCATCAACGAGTACTTCTCCTGGCGGCGGCGCAGAGCGGCACGCGCGGTCTCGCACAGCATGCTGGACGCGCTCGGGACACCCACGGCCGATCCGGCGACGAGCTACGCGGAACGCGACGCCATGCGCAAGCGGATCGCCATCCTGCCCCGCAAGCAGCGCGCCGCCCTCATGCTCCGCTACTACGAGGACCGCACCGACGCCGAGATCGCCGAGCTGCTCGGCTGCTCGGCAGGCACGGTCCGCAGCCACATCTCCCGCGCCCTGTCGACCCTGCGCGCCGCCCACCAGAACCACGTGAGCGAGGCCTACTCATGAACAACGACCGCACAGAACAGCTCATCCGGGACGCGTTCGCCGACCAGGCCGCCCGCGCCGCCGACGGCCGCGGTGTCCTCGACGCCCTGCGCGGTGAGCCGCGGCGCAGGTACGGGCTCGTGCTCGCCACCGCGGCCGTGGTGGCGGTCGTCGTCGCGGTCGCCGCGTTCGTGGTGCCCGAGGTGTTCCGCCGCAGCACCCCGACCGCACCGGTCGCCGACCAGCAGAACGGGCAGCAGGCGGCGCCGCCGACGAGCGTGCTGGTGGTCGGGGTCGACACGCGTGGCAACACCGACACGGTCGTGCTCACCCAGACCCACGCCGACGGCGGCGTCAGCCTGGTCTCGCTCCCGAGGGACACGTGGACCGGGCAGTCCAAGCTGAACCAGATCTACGTGACGGACGGCAAGCGTCCGCTGGTCGAGGCCGTGACCAGCCTGACCGGCGTGCGTATCGACCACCTCGCGATCGTCGACATGTCGGCGCTCGCCGCGGTCGCGGACGCGGTCGGCGGCGTACCGGTCTGCCTCCTGGCCGCGACCGAGGACGAGTACGCCGGGGCCGCCTTCCCGCAGGGTGAGCAGGTCATCAGCGGTTCGGAGGCGCTCGCGTTCGTGCGCCAGCGGCACGGGCTGCCGAACGGCGACCTGGACCGGGTGGTGCGGCAGCAGGCGTTCCTGCGGGGCCTGGCGACGAAGCTGCCGGACGCCGACCTGGGCACCCTGCTCGACGCGGTGCACAACGCCGTCGAAACCGACGAGGGGTTCGACCTGCTCGGGTTCGTGCAGGCCCTCGCGGGGGCGACCTCGCTGCACGTCGGCACCATCCCGACCGGGCCGACCGACATCGAGACCCCGCAGGGGCTCGCGCTCGAGGCCGACCCGGCGCAGGTGCGGGAGTTCGTGGCCGGGCTGGCGGGCACGCCGCCCTCGGACGGCGTGCCCTGTGTGAACTAGCTAGCCCATGTGGGGGTAGCCGTGCTCGGTCGCGGGGACGAACGTCTCCTTGATCGAGCGCGGGCTCACCCACCGCTGCAGGTTGTAGATCGAGCCAGCCTTGTCGTTGGTGCCGGAGCCTCGGCTGCCGCCGAACGGCTGCTGGCCGACGACGGCGCCGGTCGGCTTGTCGTTGACGTAGAAGTTGCCTGCCGCGAACCGCAGCGTGCGGTGCGCCTCCTCGACGGCGGCGCGGTCGGTGGCGAACACCGCACCGGTCAGCGCGTACGGCGTTGACGAGTCGACCAGCTCCAGGATCTTTCCGTAGTCGTTGTCGTCGAACACGTGCACCGCGAGGATCGGGCCGAACCACTCGGTGGTGAACACGTCGTTCGTCGGGTCCGAGCCGAGCAGGACCGTTGGCTGGACGAAGTAGCCCACCGAGTCGTCCGCGGTGCCGCCGGTCAGGACCTCCAGCGTCGAGGTCGCCGACGCCATCAGCAGCACGCCCTTGTGCTTGGCGAACGCACGCGCGTCGATGACCGCACCGCCGAAGTGGCTGAAGTCGGTGACGTCACCGTAGGACAGCGTCCTGGTCACGTCGACGAGCCGCTCACGCACCCCGCCCTCCCACAGCGAACGCGAGATGTACGCGCGGGACGCGGCCGAGCACTTCTGGCCCTGGTACTCGAAAGCACCGCGCACGAGGCCGATCGCGACCGCGGCCGGGTCGGCGGAGCGGTGCGCGACGACGAAGTCCTTGCCGCCGGTCTCGCCGACGATCCTCGGGTACGAGCGGTAGGTGTCCAGCTGCTCGCCCATCAGGCGCCACAGGTGCCGGAACGTCTTGGTGGAGCCGGTGAAGTGCAGGCCGGCGAAGTCCGGGTCGGTCATCGCGACCTCGCTGACCTCGGCGCCGTCGCCGGTCACCATGTTGATCACGCCGGGCGGCAGGCCCGCGGCCTCGAGCAGGCGCATCGTGTGGTGCGCGGCGAGCTGCTGGGTGGGTGACGGCTTCCACACGACCGTGTTGCCCATCAACGCGGGCGCGGTGGGCAGGTTGCCCGCGATGGCGGTGAAGTTGAACGGGGTGATCGCGGTGACGAACCCGTCGAGCGGCCGGTGGTCGAACCGGTTCCACACACCGGGGCTGGACTGGGGCTGCTCCTCGAGCACGCGGCGCGCGTAGGAGACGTTGAACCGCCAGAAGTCGATCAGCTCGCAGGCGGCGTCGATCTCGGCCTGCTGCGCGGACTTGGACTGGCCGAGGACCGTCGCGCCGTTCAGGGTGTCGCGCCACGGGCCGGCCAGCAGGTCGGCTGCCCGCAGCAGGACCGCGGCCCGCTCGTCGAACGGCAGCTCGCGCCAGGCCGGGGCGGCCTGCTTCGCCGCGGCGACGGCATCCGCGACGTCCTTGGCGGTGGCCTGCGCGGACACCCCGAGCACGTGCTGGTGGTCGTGTGGCTGAACGACGTCGATGGGGTCGCCACCCGCCATCCGCCGCTCCCCGCCGATGGTCATGGTGAGCTCGTGCCGCTCACCCTCCAGCTCGGCGATCCTGCGCTGCAACGACTCGCGCTCGGCACTGCCCGGCGCGTAGCCGCGCGCCGGCTCGTTGACCGGCTCGGGCACGGACGAAACGGCGTCCATGTGTTGGCTCGCCTCCTCGGATGTCGGACGGCTTGTGACCGTTCTCGGCGGATGTACAGCCATAGTGTCACGCCGTCGACAGGCCGCGCGCCGTCCACTTGACAGGTCGGCTCTAACAAGCTCTAATTTGTGTTAGATGTTCTAACAGAGGAGCTGGACATGGAGATCGTGCTGACCGACCGGGGTGGTCCGGAGAAGTTGCGGATCGCCGACACCGACGCCCCCGAGCCTGGTCGCGGCGAGGTCCGGGTGCGGGTGCTCGCGAGCGGCGTGAGCTTCGCGGAGGTGCAGATGCTGAGCCACCGCTACCCGATGCAGCCGAAGTACCCGTTCGTGCCGGGCTACGACCTGGTCGGCGAGGTCACGTCGCTGGGGCCGGACGTGTCCGGGGTGGCCGTCGGCGACCGGGTGGCGGCGCTGATGGTGACCGGCGCGTGGCGCACGCACGTCGTCGTGAAGGCCGGCCGGGTGGTGCCGGTACCGGACGGCCTGGACACGGGCGTGGCCGCGGCGGCGACGATGAACGGGGTGACGGCGTGGCAGATGGTGCACCAGACCGCCGAGGTGCGGCCAGGCCAGACGGTGCTGGTGCACGGCGCGTCGGGTGGGGTCGGCACGCTGCTGGTGCAGCTCGCGGTGGCGGCGGGCGCGACGGTGCTTGGCACGGCGTCGTCGGCGAAACACGAGGCGGTGCGCGCGCTGGGCGCGACGCCGATCGACTACCGGACCGAGGACGTGGCGACGCGGGTCCTGGAGCTGGCGCCGGGTGGGGTGGACGCGGTGTTCGACCACCTCGGCGGCGACAGCCTCCAGGTGTCCTACGACCTGCTGGCCGACGGCGGGATCCTGGTGAACTACGGCAGCGCCACCACGTTGCACGACAACAACCACTGGCTGGTGCCGTACCTGCGGACCATGCGGCGGTTCGCGTCGTGGTGGCTCGCGAAGCCGCTCGGCAAGGCGCGGGGCAGGCGGGCGTCGTTCTACTACGTGAAGGCGGGGCCGGCGTTCAACCACGCACTGGCCGAGGTGTACCGGCTGGTGGCCGAGGGCTGGCTGGTCCCGCCGATCGACAAGCGGCTGCCGATGACCGAGGCCGCCGAAGGCCTGCGTCTCCTGATCGCGGGAAAGGCGACGGGCAAGATCGTGCTGGTGGCGTGAGGCGTCCGCTGGTCATCGGTCACACGAACCTCAGCACCGTGCACAGCCACCGGTCGTCGTATCTCTCGAACCGCGCCGCGGCCGCCACCACCCGCTCCTGCCCCGACGGGCCACACAGCCCGATCACCGCGCTCACCTCCGCCGTCGTCGTGGTCGGGTAGCACGTGCGCAGCTTCCGCAGTGCGTGCCTGCTCCCGGGCGACGCCGTCCGCAACCTGGTCAGCAGCGCCTCGAACGCCACGTCCGGCAGCAGCGACCGCAGCTGACCGACCGGGCGCCTGCCGTCCAGCACCTCCAGCACCCGCCGCAGCACCTGGGCCAGCGCGGCGGAGGACACCGGCGGCCCATCCGCCCCGGCCATGGGTGGCACCAGGCGCAGCTGCGGGCCGGTCGCGGGACGCAGGCTCGACCACCGCGCGGGTGGCCCGTCCTCATCGCCCGGCTCGTAGTCCGGCTCGTAGTCCGGCAGCCGCCGGAACCGCGGACGGCCTGGCTCGCCGTAGGGAAGAGCGGGAACGGTCATGCCCTACTGAGAGACCGGACCGTCCATTTCGGACAGGAACCACCCCAAGGGGTGATCCGGTCACTTACCGTGCCGACGCACCAGCTCGAAGCACAGCACGGCGGCCGCGCTGGCGACGTTCAGCGACTCCACACCACCCGCCATCGGGATCGAGACCAGGCCCGTGACGTGCTTGCGGACCTCAGGACTGACCCCCGCGGTCTCCCCGCCGAGCACATAGGCGGCCCGCCGCGGCAGCGTGGCGCCGAACAGCGACTGACGGGCGGCGCCGTCCAGCGCGTACAGCGGGTAACCGGCGTCGCGGAGCGCCGCGCACGCCTCCTCGGCCGTGTAGCAGCGCAGCATCGGCGCGTGGAACGCGACACCGGCGGAGGCCTTCACGACCAGCGGGTCGATGCTCGCCACGCCACGCCGGGGCACGACGATCCCTTCGACACCCGCGGCGGTGGCCGTCCGCAGGATCATCCCGACGTTCGCCGGCGTGGTGATCCCGTCGAGCACGAGCACCGTCGCCGGCCGCGCGGCAAGCCCGTCACCGAGGCGGCGCATGCGTGGCGCGACCACGTCGGCGAGCACACCCTGGTCCTGCTTCCCGTTGCCCGCCAGCACCTTCACGCGATGCGCGCTGGCCCGCTCGACCCGCACGGACCGCACGCCCGCGGCGTCGATGATCTCCTTGGCGGCGGCGCCACGGGCGTTGTCGGCGAGGATGACCTTGTCCACGTCGAGCCCCCGGTCGGCGAGCGCCTCCAGCACGGGCTTGCGCCCGAACACGGTCACGAACCGGTCTTTGGGTGATTGGCCGTCCACGGCGAGAGCATCGCATGTCACCGGTGTGTCAGGATCTAGGCCTTGCCCGCCGTAGAGGGAACGGGAGCACGGTGAGGGTCTACATACCGGCCACGGTGTTGATGCTGCGATCGCTGAACGCCGCGGGTGAGCTGTCCGCGGTGAGCGGCACGGCGTTCGCGTTGACACCGATGCTGCGCGAGTCCTACGCATCGGGGTCGTCGGAGGAGCTGGAGTACGCGGCCATGCTGGAAGCGTCTCGCGCGTCGCTCCGCCTGCTGGCGGCGGAGCTCGAAGAGGATCCGGAACTGGTGCTGCCGAGACGAGCCGTGGTCTCCGCGGACGTCGACGGCGCCACCCTCCGCCCGGACCTGGACTACGCGGTCGTGCGCCTTGCGGGCCCGGTGCAACTCAAACAGGTGGCGGCGGTCCACCTGGACACCTCGGACGCGGAAACCCCCGTCCGAGCCGCGGCGGCGGTGGTGGACCAGGCCGACCTCGGCGACGGCGACGCGGAGTTCGCGCTCGGGGAGGCGGAGGACCACGAGCTGGCTTGGTACTCCCCGGAGGAACTCCCGTTCCTGCTGGAACTGCTGTAGTAGCCCACGCCAAAGCGCCCTCATCGCCGGTCCCGGCGATGAGGGCGCTTTGCGAAAGATCTACCGGCGAGGGCCCTTCTTGCCCTTCTTCTGCGCGGCACGCTCGGCCGCACGACGCTCACGACGCGTCCCGCTGCCACCGGCGGCGTCATCGTCGTCGTCGCGCCCGTTGCGGTTGTTCCGCGACTCGACGCCGCCACCCTCGGCGGGACCGCTGTAGGTCAGCTTCTGCTGACCGCCAGGCGCCCCGAGCCCCTTCCCGCGAAGCGCGGGCGGAATCTTCTCCTCCGCCGCCGCGGCCTGGGCCGCCTGCGCGGCTTGCGCTGCCTGGGCGGCCTGCGCCGCACGCTGTGCCCGCGCCACCCGGTCAGCGGCCGACGGCAGCGACGCGGCGTCGGATGGCTCCGGCTCCGGCTGCTCGACCTGCAGGTTGAACAGGAAGCCGACGCACTCTTCCTTCAGCGCCTCGAGCATCGTCGCGAACATGTCGAAGCCCTCACGCTGGTACTCGATCAGCGGGTCGCGCTGCGCCATGGCCCGCAGGCCGATGCCCTGCTTGAGGTAGTCCATCTCGTACAGGTGCTCGCGCCACTTGCGGTCCAGCACCGACAGCATGACCTGCCGCTCCAGCCGCCGCATGGCCTCCGGGCCCGCCTTGGCGTCGATCTCCGCCTCGCGGTGGCGGTAGGCGCGCTTCGCGTCGGCGACGATGATCTCCTCGAGGTACTCCGAGGTGAGGTCCTTGCCGTCGTCCTCCGCCTCGTCGACGAGGTCGTCCCACTTCAGCGTGATCGGGTACAGCGTCTTCAGCGCCGTCCACAGCTTCTCGTGGTCCCAGTCCTCCGAGTAGCCGCCGCCGGTCTCGGCCCGCACGTAGTCGGTGACCACGTCGACGATCATGTTCTCGACCTGGTCGTGGAGGTCCTCGCCCCGGAGGACGCGGCTGCGCTCGCCGTAGATGACCTTGCGCTGCCGGTTCATGACCTCGTCGTACTTGAGGACGTCCTTGCGGATCTCGAAGTTCTGCTGCTCGACCTGCGTCTGCGCGCTCCTGATGGCCCTGGTGACCATCTTCGCCTCGATCGGCTGGTCGTCCGGCACCCGCATGGTCACCATGACGCGCTCGACGAACGCCGCGTTGAACCGCCGCATCAGCTCGTCGCCCAGCGACAGGTAGAACCGCGACTCACCCGGGTCGCCCTGACGGCCGGAGCGGCCACGCAGCTGGTTGTCGATGCGCCGCGACTCGTGCCGCTCGGTGCCCAGCACGTACAGGCCGCCTGCCTCGCGGACCTCCTCGGCCTCGGCCTTGACGTCCTCCTTGGCCTTCTCGAGCTCCGAGGGAAGCGCCGCGATCCAGTCCTCCGGCGTCTCGATCGGGTCAAGGCCGCGTGCACGCAGCCGGTTCTCGGCCACGTGGTCCGGGTTGCCGCCGAGCACGATGTCGGTACCACGACCGGCCATGTTCGTCGCGACCGTGACCGCGCCCCGGTGGCCGGCCTCGGCGACGATCGCCGACTCCTTCTCGTGGTGCTTCGCGTTCAGCACGTTGTGCGGGATCCGGCGCTTGACCAGCAGCTTCGACAGGTACTCCGACCGCTCCACCGAGGTGGTGCCGACCAGGACCGGCTGGCCGTTCTCGTGCCGCTCGGCGATGTCGTCGGCGACCGCCTCGAACTTCGCCTCCTCCGTCTTGTAGATGAGGTCGGAGCGGTCGAGGCGGACCATGGGCCGGTTCGTCGGGATGGGCACGACGCCGAGCTTGTAGGTGCCCTGGAACTCGGCGGCCTCGGTCTCGGCCGTACCGGTCATGCCGGACAGCTTGGCGTAGAGCCGGAAGTAGTTCTGGAGGGTGATCGTGGCGAGAGTCTGGTTCTCGGCCTTGATCTCGACCTTCTCCTTGGCCTCGATGGCCTGGTGCATGCCCTCGTTGTAGCGGCGGCCCGCCAGGATGCGGCCGGTGAACTCGTCGACGATCAGGACCTCGCCGTTGCGGACGATGTAGTCCTTGTCGAGCTTGAACAGCTCCTTCGCCTTGAGCGCGTTGTTGAGGTAGCCGACGAGCGGCGTGTTGGCCGCCTCGTACAGGTTCTCGATGCCCAGCTGGTCCTCGATGTAGGCGACGCCCGGCTCGGTGACGCCGACGGTGCGCTTGCGCTCGTCGACCTCGTAGTGGACGTCCTTCTTCATGTTCGGCGCCATGCGCGCGAACTCCGTGTACCACCGGGAGTTCTGGTCGGTGGGACCGGAGATGATCAGCGGCGTCCGCGCCTCGTCGATCAGGATGGAGTCGACCTCGTCGACGATGGCGAAGTTGTGGCCGCGCTGGACCATGTCGTCCAGGCTCCACGCCATGTTGTCGCGCAGGTAGTCGAAGCCGAACTCGTTGTTCGTGCCGTAGGTGACGTCTGCCCGATAGGCCTCGCGGCGCTGCTGCGGGGTCATCTCCGACAGGATCGCGCCGACCTCGAGGCCGAGGAAGCGGTGCACCCGGCCCATCCACTCGGCGTCACGTTTCGCCAGGTAGTCGTTGACCGTGACGACGTGGACGCCGTTGCCGGAGATCGCGTTCAGGTAGGCGGGCAGCACCGCCGTCAGGGTCTTGCCCTCACCGGTGCGCATCTCGGACACCTTGCCGAGGTGGAGTGCGGCGCCGCCCATGATCTGCACGTCGAAGTGCCGCTGGCCCAGGACCCGCTTCGCGGCCTCCCTGATGACCGCGAACGCCTCCGGCAGCAGGTCACCCAGCGCGTCCTCGTCGGTCTCGCCTGCAGGCAGGTCCGTGTCGCGGCTCTCCTCGTAGCGCTTGCGGAACTCGTCGGTCTTGGCGCGCAGCTGCACGTCGGACAGGTCGATGACCGTGTCCTCCAGGCCGTTGACCTCGTCGACGATCCGCTTCAGATGCTTGAGCGTCTTGCCCTCGCCCGCTCGAAGAATCCGGGACAGCACCATCAGGTTCAACCTCGCTAGCTGGATTGTTGCGCGCCTATGTCAGGGAGAGAGCGGCCTCACCCTCCCCCTATCGTAGGCCGTCCCCGAACCGTGCTGGCTAGACCGGTTCGTCGGTCTTCGCTCTCGACCCTTCTCAGGCCCCGCCGGGGCCTCCTCGGCAGGCTTCTCGCCCACACACACGCGAAAGCCCCCGGGTCCGTTACCCAGGGGCTTGTCGCGTTTCGTGTCAGACCAGCCTGATCACGCCGTAGTCGAAGGCCCTTCTGCGGTAGACGACGCTCGGCCTGTCGGCGTCGGCGTCATGGAAGAGGAAGAAGTCGTGGCCGACCAGCTCCATCTGGTAGAGAGCCTGGTCGACGGTCATCGGCTTGGCCGGGTGCTCTTTCTCCCGGACGATCCGGCCGGGGAGGTTGTCCTCCTCAGCGCTTTCCCAGCGCTGGACCGGCACCTCGGGGAGGCCGACGGCCTGTTCGGTTCTGGCGGGCAGCACCGCGGTCTGCGCACGACCGTTCGTCGCAGGCAGCGCGGGAAGGTCGGTGGGTTGGGCGGTGGCCTCCGCGACGGAGGTCTGGCCCCTGCGTCCGTAGTGCACGCGCCTGCGGTCGTGCAGTCTGCGGAGGCGGTTCTCGATCTTGGTGACGGCGGCGTCGAGCGCGGCATAGAAGTCGCCCGCGCATGCTTCAGCGCGTACGGCAGGGCCCCGGCCCTTGCCGGTGATCTCGACGCGCTGGCAGTTCTTCGACTGCCGGCGGTTGGGCTCGTGGAACAGCTCCACGTCGAACCGGATTACCTTGCGGTCGTAGCGTTCGAGCCTGGTCAGCTTTTCCTCGACGTGCACTCGGTAGTGATCGGGCACCTCGACGTTGCGGCCTTTAACGACGATGTCCATACACAACCTCCCTCGCCAACAGCGAGATAGTGAGCGAACTACGGCGCCGGAATCTGGACTCTCCAGGAAGGCTTGAGGGGCTCCCCACCTCAACGGCCCACCGGCGCCAGGGGCATGGCTACTCGCCTCCTCCCTGCGAAAACCGGGAAAGCTGATGCCGAGACGTTATCTCGCGTTGTGCCTTTGCAAAAGCCCCCTCGCAGGGGGAAATTGTGCGTTCTGATGGGGTTACTGAGCGCAACGTCGCCCCCTTTCGCGCACCGGAACTCGCCGGCGGGTCGCGCGTGTCGCGCTCCGCCAGCCGGACCAGGCACGGTCGCCTACCTCGAAGATCGACTACCCGTGCCCCGCATATCCGACCAACGATCTTCGATCGCCCGGAGTTCCCAGGACAAGTTCACTCGGAAGGGGGTATGCACCTTCTCCCACCTGTTGAAACACCCGTACCGGGCCACCCACCGCAGCCTGGGTTCCTCCGTCCGGGGCGCGGGCTCTGTCGGTGCCGTGGTGCATCATGTCGACCATGCGTTCGATACTTGATCTGGTCCTGCCCAACCGCTGCGCGGGCTGTGACACCCCCGCGACCGCCTGGTGCACCGAGTGCGCGGGTGCGCTGAAGGTGCGCGCCGTGCCCCGCCCCGGCCTCGGTGCCGCCGCGTTCGCCCTCGCGGGCTACGAGGGCGCCGCCCGTCGGCTTGTGCTGGCGTACAAGGAAAAGGGGCGTCGCGAGCTGTCCGTGCCGTTGGGCCGGGCGTTCGCGCACGCACTGCCCACGATCAGGGCGGGGCCGTACGTCGTGGTGCCCGTGCCGTCCCGGCCCGCCGCGGCCCGCGCGCGCTACGGCCAGCACATGACGGCGGTGGCGCGTGCCTGTGCCACCGCGTTGGTCCACGCGGGCCACCGCGCCGCGGTGGCGCCGGTGCTGCGGCTGTCGGGCCGGGCACGGGACTCGGTGGGCCTCGACCAGGACGAGCGGGTGGCGAACCTGAGTGGACGGCTGCGGTGCACGGGCCCGGCCCCCCGGTCCGCCATCCTGCTCGACGACGTGATCACCACCGGCGCGACGGCCGCCGCCTGCGTGGCGGCGTTGCGCCATGGAGGAGCGGAGGAGGTGACAGTTCTGGCATTCACCGCCACCTAGGGCCAACCACCCACGGTCCGCAGGATGCGCTGGGTCGAGACCAACACTGTGAATGCCGGGGAGGCGGACTAGCTGTCAGCCCGGGTAGAACGGGATCGCGCTCGGGCCCTGGCCGTTCTGCAGGCGGTGCCACACCTGGCCGAGGCCGGACACCACCGACACGGCGGCGCTGTCCGTGACGACGATCTCGCGGTCCGGGGCCGCGGTGACAGAGCGGACCGGCAACTGGAGGTTGTTCGGGTCGTAGTTGTCGATCGTGAGGCCGTCCAGCGTCAGGTTGACCACCGGCATCTGCGACTGGCGGGTGGCGACCACGAGGGTGTGCTGGTTGAGCCAGTCGACGCCGACGGCGTTGACGATCATCGTCGGCGACAGGGTGCGGGGCAGCGCGAGGCTGACCGAGTCCTTGTCGCGCACGACGGCGGCGAGCACGACCCAGCCTCGGCTGGTGACGATCGCGGCCCTCGTGCCGTCGCGGGAGAGACGCAGTTCGGTGATCGAGCCGAAGTTCTCGTTCAGCGCCGACGCGTTGACCTCGACGGACTGCCACGTCTCGTCGCCGGAGCGGACCACGCGGACCACGTTGCCGTCCTCGACGGTCCACACCTCGCTCGCGTCCTGGTCGTCGCCGGTGGACACGCGCCACGTCGGTCTCGACATGGTCGCCGCGTCCAGCGCGACCTCCTGCAGCGCGTCGCCGTAGCGGCCGACGCGCAGGCGCAGCCTGCCGTCGACCCTGGTGACGACCGCGAGCTGCTCGCCGTCGATGGACTGGGCCGCGTTGACGATGTCGTACGCGCCGTCGCCGGAGGGGCCGGGGACGGGTTTGCCGTCCTGCAGCGTGCGGAGCTTGCCACCGGACACGAGCAGGCCCTGCTGATCCGACCCGGGCTTGGTGGCGGTGTCGTACGGCTTGATGTCGGACAGCCGCCAGTCGCCGTGGCCCCGGATCAGGTCCTCGTTGTCGCCCTTGATGCGGAGGCGGCTGGACGTGACGGTCTGCAGCGACAGGACGATCTGAGCGGCGATCTTCTCGCGCTGCTCCTTCGTCTTGGAGCCGAGCGGATTGAGGTCCACGACGAGCGTGCCGTCCGCGTCGGGCACGACGTTGGTGCGTGCGCCGACATCGTCGAGCGGGGACTCCACCGACCGGCGCATCGAGTCGGACGGGCCGGACAGGAGCACCTTGATCACGCGGTCCGGCAGGCCGGCGGCCGGTGTGGCGGGCACGTAGCGCTGGTCAGGGACGGTGATGCGCAGGTCCGGGTCGAAGTAGTACACGGTGACGGCGCGGTAGCTGGTCTTGAAGTACGAGTACGGCACGTACACGTCGTCAGGAGGGGCGTCGATGCGCCACTGGCCGTTCTCGCGTATCACGCCGACCCGGAACTCGGGGTTGCCGATCCGCGGGATGAACGCGTTGTCCGGACCGAGCCTGCCGATCTGCGTCACGCGCAGCACCACGACGACACGCCCGGACTCGACGCCGCCCTGGTCCCCACCGGACTGCTTCTGGTCGTCGTTGGACATGGGCACGGTGCTGAACGTGTCGTCGACGACGTAGGGCTTGCTGTCGGCGGGCCAGCGCTCCTTGGCCTTGTCCGTCAGGTACATCGCGGCGGCCTCTGGGTTGCCGGACCGCTTGACGAACTCGCGCACGAGGTCGAAGGCGTTGAGGTTCGGCGTCGGCGGGCGTTCGGCGGCCTCCGGCATGAGCTGCTGATCGTCGCGCACCGCGTGCGGTGTCGACTCCTCCGGGATGTTGGCGCAGCCGGCGAGCACCAGCACCGCGGCCGCGAGCAGCGCGGCGTACAGGCGTCGTCTCATCTGGCCTCCTCCCAGACGGGAGCCGGCGGCCCCAGAGCCGGCTCGGCGGTCTCGGGTTCGGACGCGGTCGCGACGGTGACCCGCACGGCGTCACCCTCGCGGGGCTCGATGTCCGAGGATGGCATGTCGGCGTCCAGCGGTGGGAGCGGCAGCGGGCTGTCGGTGTACTTGACGCTCTGGTGGCGCGGCAACGTGAGCCGGAAGCACGCGCCCTTGACGGGCTCGCCCCACGCGTCGAGGCCGCCGCCGTGCAGGCGAGCGTCCTCGAGGCTGATGGCGAGCCCGAGGCCGGTGCCGCCGGTGTGGCGGTTGCGCGACGGGTCTGCGCGCCAGAAGCGGTTGAACACCAGGCCGGCCTCGCCGGTGCGCAGGCCGACGCCGTAGTCGCGGACCGTCACGGCGAGCGCCTTGTCGTCGACCGCCATACGCAGCCGCACCGGGTGACCGTCGCCGTGGTCGACCGCGTTCGCGAGCAGGTTGCGCAGGATCCGCTCGATGCGGCGCGAGTCGACCTCGGCGGCGGCCTCCTCGTCCGGCAGGTCGAGGATGATCTCGGTGCCCGCGTTGCGCGCGATCGTGGCGACGGCCTGCGCGGCGCGGACCGCGATGGGGCGCACGTCGACGTACTCGGCGACGAGTTCCTCGACACCGGCGTCCAGGCGGCTGATCTCGAGCAGGTCACCGAGCAACGACTCGAACCGGTCCAGTTCGTCGACCAGTAGCTCGGTGGAGCGGGAGAGGCCGGGCGGGAACTGCTCCCGCGACGCGTGCAGCACGTCGGCGGCCATCCGCACGGTGGTCAGCGGGGTGCGCAGCTCGTGGGACACGTCGGAGGTGAAGCGGCGCTGCAGGGAGCCGAACTCCTCGAGCTGACGGATCTGTCTCTCGATGCTCTCGGCCATCTCGTTGTAGGACTGGGCGAGCCGTGCCACGTCGTCCTCGCCGACGACGACCATGCGCTCGTCCAGCTCACCGCCCGCGAACCGTTCCGCGGCCTGCGCGGCGCTGCGCACCGGGCGGACCACCTGGCGCGTCACGAGGTTCGCGATGCCCGCGAGCAGCAGCAGCAGCACGAGGCCGCCGACCAGCAGCGTGCTCTGCACGACGCCGATCGTCGACTGCTCCGCGGTCAGCGGGTACAGCATGTAGAGCTGCATCGGTTCCTGAGCGGACCCGAACGGCGCGCCGACGATCAGGAACGTGGTTCGCCCCGACGGCCGGTCGACCGTGTGGATCTGCACCGCGAGCCTGCGGTTCTCCACGAAGTGCCTCAGGCTGTCCGGCACGTCGCCGTACGGCCCGGCGCTGATCATGGCCGCGTCGTCCGCGGCGATCGGCGGCGTGCTCGCCAGCACCGGCTCGAACGAGCCCGCCGACGAGCTGGCCGTGTCGGTGTTCGGTGTCGAGCTGGTCAGCTTGTTCAGCGCCTGGGTGAGGCGCGGACGCACGTCGTCGACCGCCGAGTTGATCCCGGACAGCTGGCGCTGCGCCACCACGACCGCGTCGCGGGTGGCGGCGATCGCAGCCTTCTCCTTGGTTTCGAGCAGGCGGTCGGTGATCTGGTTCTGCAGCACCATGCCCAGCACGAACACCACGGCGGAGGACAACGCGAGCGTGGACACCACGACCCGCACCTGGAGGGAGCGGCGCCACAACTCACCGAAGTACACCGCGCGCTGCTGCCCGAACGCGACCGCGCGGGCGCCGTGACGGGCGACCGCGCGGAAGGACCGCTTCACACCGACTCCTCGCCCGCCGCGTGGCGCCGGAACGCTCCGCGGGCTCCACTACCCCGGCACCCTCCTCGGGCGCCGAACCTGCCTGGACACCGACGATTCGCGCCGCGAGCTCCGCTCATGGACACCGTCCGATCACGGGGGACCAGCCTTGTAACCCACCCCACGTACCGTCAACACCACCTCGGGGTGTTCCGGGTCCGTCTCGACCTTGGACCGCAGCCGCTGAACGTGGACGTTCACCAGCCGCGTGTCCGCCGCGTGCCGGTATCCCCAGACCTGCTCGAGCAGCACCTCGCGGGTGAACACCTGGCGCGGCTTGCGCGCCAGGGCCACGAGCAGGTCGAACTCGAGCGGCGTGAGCTGGATGGCGACACCGTCCCGGGTGACCTCGTGGCCAGGCACGTCGATCGTGAGGTCACCGATGGACAGCATCTCGGCAGGCTCGGAGTCGGTGCGGCGCAGGCGCGCCCGCACCCTGGCCACCAGTTCCTTCGGTTTGAACGGCTTCACGACGTAGTCGTCCGCGCCGGACTCGAGGCCCAGCACTATGTCGACGGTGTCGCTCTTTGCCGTCAGCATGACGATCGGCACGCCGGACTCGGCGCGGATCGCCTTGCACACGTCGATGCCGTTGATACCGGGCAACATCAGGTCGAGCAGGACCAGGTCGGGCCTGAGCTCGCGCAGCGCGGGCAACGCCCGGTTGCCCTCGGCTACCACCGCGGTGTCGAAGCCCTCGCCCCGCAGCACGATGGTCAGCATCTCGGCCAGGGCCGGGTCGTCGTCCACTACCAGCACACGTGCCTTCATGGTTACATCGTCGCACTTCGGGAAGCCCATTCGTGCGAGACCCGGTCGGTTCATCCGGTTTCCCCACTCCGAGTGACGCCAAGCACGGAGTTCGCGGCACAAAAACCGAGGTTGTGACCCCTCAGGCGGTCTCGGCCATCTATTGTTGAAGCTTGAACTTCAGACGCGTGGAGGTGCGGACAATGGGCATCCGAAGACTGAACCATGCCGTGCTCTACGTGCGCGACGTGGAACGCAGCGTCACCTTCTACACCGAGATCCTCGGTTTCACGGTGGTCCACCACATGCCGGCCGCCGCGTTCCTGCGTGCCGCCGAGTCCGACAACGACCACGACCTGGGCCTTTTCGGCGCCCGGGACAATGGGGTGAAGCCGGGTGAGGGTATCGGCCTGTACCACCTGGCGTGGTCGGTCGGCACGCTACCGGAGCTGGCCGAGTTCGCGGAGAAACTCACCGAGGCAGGCGCGCTGGTCGGCTCGTCGGACCACGGAGTCTCCAAGTCCCTGTACAGCAAGGATCCGGACGGGATCGAGTTCGAGGTCTCGTGGTTCGTGCCGAGGGACCGGATCACCGAGGAGATGGCCGCGAACCCGACGATCGCCCGCCTCGACATCGACGCCGAGATCGCCCGCTGGGGCGGGGATCTCGTCGGCGCGCCGTAGCGGCTACCCGGCCAGCACCTTGGCCAGCTCGTCCGCGTCGGGCGCGATGGTCCCGTCCACGACGTGCCACGGCGCGAACCACCCGTCGGCCGCCAGGTCGTCGTACACCGCGGCGACCCTGGCCTGCAGTGCGTCGTCGGCCTCCCACGTGTCACGCCCTCGGTCGGCCTCGGCGAGCGCACGCCGCGCCGAGCGTTCGGCCGCGACCGACGGCGCGACCCGCAGCAACAGGTGCGCGTGGGGCACCGGCAGCCGAAACCGGTCGACCTCGATGTCCCGGACCCAGCGCACGAACTCGCCTCGGGCGTCCTGGTGCAGCCGGGCGGCGCCGAACGCCGCGTTGGACGCCACGTAGCGGTCCACCAGGACGTAGTCGTGGGCGTCGAGCGCGGCACGCAGGTCGGCCGCGGCGCCCCTGCGGTCGAGCGCGTACAGCATCGCCATGCCGTACACCTCGTCGCCGAAGGGCCCGAGCCTGCCGTGCAGGCCGTCGTGGATCAGGTCCGCGTGTACGTCCACGCCGTAGCGCGGGAACGCGAGCCGCGCGACCCGTCCACCGAGCGCACGCTCGAGCGCGTCGGTCAGGGTGCGCTTGCCCGCGCCGTCGATGCCCTCGATCACGATCAGTCGTCCCACCCGGCGCACCTTATGCGAACGGCACGTGCCACCAGGGACTGGTCCGGTCGGCCACCAGCAGCCGGTGGGGCCCGCGCACGGCGGCGTACAGGTGGCCGTACTTCTCCTCGTCGAACCGGATCACGCTGCCGAGCGCGTAGCCAGCGCTGAAGTCGGCCCACGACGTGTAGTGCTGGCGGCACAGCTCCCCGGCACGCAGGACGATCCGCTCGGCGGTCGGGTAGTCGCAGAACCGGCCACCGAACCCCCAGCGGGCCATGTTGACGGCGCGGCCGAAGTCGTACCCGAAGACGCTGGTGACGATGCCGTCGTGCGGCAGGAGGCCGTCGGTGCGGAACCGCGACTCGTACCGGGTGACCACGCCCGCGAGGTGGACCATCTCGTCGACCTCGGCGGGTTCCTTCCTCAGCTGCCACCGCGCCCACTTGCGGACCGCGTTCTGCCAGGTCGGCAGGTCATAGTGACCCTGCTGGCGCAGCACCATGCGGCGCACGTTCAGCACCACGTCCACCTCCGGCCCGACGTTCATGCCGCCGAGCAGGTACTCGACCTGCCGGGACCAGTCCTCCTCGGTCGTCACCCCCCAGCTGTCGGCGAGTGACTCGCGGTTCCCGGTGTAGTCGTGGACGGGGTCGTCCAGCGCGTTCCACGGGCGGGAGACGTGCACGGGGGTGTGGGCGCCACAAGCGTAGCCGTGGGCCAGTGCTCCGTAGAACGGCCCCTGTGGGGAGCTGACCACCCCCTCGACGTGATCACAGACCACCACGTCGCCGGAGTGTAGTGACGTGCAACGCCACGGGTGGCCGGTTCCGTCCCTTATACATGAGAATCGTCGCGGTGCTGTCGTTGCTGGTCCTGGCGGGTTGCGGTGCGCAGCCTGCCGTCCAGGAACAGACACTGAGCCAGGAAACGGACCCGTTGCGCGGCAAGACGTTCCTCGCGATGGCCCTCACCGAGGACGGCGAACCGAGACAGCTGGCGCCGAAGACGGAGCTGTCGGTCGAGTTCACCGACGACGGCGAGCTGATCGCGCGGGCGGGCTGCAACATCATGCAGGGCCCGGTCGACACGGCGGACGGCACACTGACCATCGAGGGCGGCAGCCTGTCGACGACGGACATGGCCTGCGACAAGCCCCGCCACGACCAGGATGACTTCGTCGCAAGCGTGCTGGCGGCGACCCCGAAGTGGGAGCTGACCGACGGCCGCCTGACGATCCGCACGGGTACGACGATGTTCGACATGGCCGAGGAGGACAAGACGAAGCCCGATCTGGAAGGCACGACGTGGGCGCTGGACACCACGCTGGAGGGCGACGTCGCGTCGAGCATGCCCGCGGGTGCCCCCGAGGTGACGCTGGTGTTCGACGGCAAGAAGGTCGTGGCGGAGACCCACTGCAACGGCTACACGGCGGAGTACACGATCGCGGGCGACACGATCACCTTCACGCCGGGCGCGTCGACGCTGATGGCGTGCGCACCTGAGATCATGGCGGGCGAGAAGGCGGTCGCGGACGCGCTGCGGGACGAGGTGACGTACGAGATCACCGCCGACCGGCTGACGTTCACGCACTCGTCCGGCAAGGGGATCGGATTGCATGCCAAGTGAGTTGCCCGAGCTGGCCTTCGCGGGCCAACAGGAGTTCGCGACCTGGCTGGAGAAGCACGCGGAGACCCCGGGCGTGTGGCTGCGGATAGCGAAGAAGGGCACGGGCATCGAGTCGGTCGACCATGACCAGGCCCTGGAGGAGGCACTGCGCCACGGCTGGATCGACGGCACCGCCCGCCGCGTGGACGACGAGTGGTTCGTACAGAAGTTCACGCCGAGAACCCGCCGCTCCCGCTGGTCGAAGATCAACCGAACGTCAGCGGAACGTCTGATCGCGGAGGACCGCATGTTCCCCCGCGGCCTGCGCGAGGTGGAGGCGGCGAAGGCCGACGGGCGCTGGGAGGCGGCCTACGCGGGCCCGGCCGGCTCGACGGTGCCGGACGACCTGGCAGCGGCACTGGCCGAGTCCCCGGCGGCGGCGGCGTTCTTCACGACGCTGACCAGCCAGAACCGCTACGCCATCCTCTACCGCGTCGGAGAGGCCAAACGCCCGGAAACCCGCGCGAGAAGGATCGAAAAGTTCATCGGAATGCTGGAACGCGGCGAAACCCTCCACTAGCCGAGCAAGCAGAAGACCGGCTCCCGCTCTGCGGGGGCCGGTCTTCTGCGAAAGAGATCAGTACCGGTAGTGGTCCGACTTGTACGGACCATCGACGTCGACGTCGATGTACTCGGCCTGCTCCTTGGACAGCTTCGTCAGCTGGCCACCAAGCGCCTCGAGGTGAATCCGGGCCACCTTCTCGTCGAGCTTCTTCGGCAGCCGGAACACCTCCTTGTCGTACTCCTCGTTCTTGGTGAAAAGCTCGATCTGCGCGATCACCTGGTTCGAGAACGAGTTCGACATCACGAACGACGGGTGGCCGGTCGCGTTGCCGAGGTTCATGAGGCGGCCCTCGGAGAGCACGATGATCGAGTGCCCGTCCGGGAAGACCCACTCGTCGACCTGCGGCTTGATGTTGATCCGGTTGATGCCCGGGTAGCGGGCGAGGCCCGCCATGTCGAGCTCGTTGTCGAAGTGGCCGACGTTGCCCAGGATCGCCTGGTGCTTCATCTTGGCCATGTGCTCGGCCATCACGACGTCCTTGTTGCCCGTCGTGGTGATGATGATGTCGGCGCGGTCGAGGACGTCCTCGAGGCGCTGCACGTCGTAGCCGTCCATCGCCGCCTGCAGAGCGCAGATCGGGTCGATCTCGGTGACGATGACGCGAGCGCCCTGGCCACGCAGCGACTCCGCCGAGCCCTTGCCGACGTCGCCGTAGCCGCAGACGACCGCGACCTTGCCGCCGATGAGGACGTCGGTGCCGCGGTTGATGCCGTCCACCAGGGAGTGGCGGATGCCGTAGCGGTTGTCGAACTTCGACTTGGTGACCGAGTCGTTGACGTTGATCGCCGGGAAGAGCAGCTCACCCGCGGCCGCCAGCTGGTACAGCCGCAGCACACCGGTGGTGGTCTCCTCGGTGACGCCCATGATCTCCTGGCCGGTGCGCGTCCACTTCTCCTTGTCAGCGGCAAGCGAGTTGCGCAGCGTCTCGAGGATGATCTTCCATTCCTCGGGGTCGTTGTCCTCGGGCTGGGGCACGACGCCCGCGGCCTCGTACTGGGTGCCCTTGTGCACCAGCAGGGTCGCGTCGCCGCCGTCGTCCAGCAGCATGTTCGGCAGGACACCGCCCGGCCAGGTGAGCATCTTCTCGGTGCACCACCAGTACTCCTCGAGCGTCTCGCCCTTCCACGCGAACACCGGGACGCCCTTGGGCTCCTCCGGCGTGCCGTGTCGGCCGACGATGACGGCGGCGGCCGCGTGGTCCTGCGTCGAGAAGATGTTGCAGGACGCCCAGCGCACCTCGGCGCCCAGCGCGACCAGCGTCTCGATGAGGACAGCGGTCTGCACGGTCATGTGCAGTGAGCCGGAAACCCGCGCGCCACGAAGCGGGTAGACCTCGGCATACTCACGCCGGAAGGCCATGAGACCCGGCATTTCGTGCTCCGCGAGGCGGATCTCCTTGCGCCCGAACTCGGCCAGCGACAGATCTGCCACCGCGAAGTCCAGGTCGCCAACCGTACGAAAGTATCGGGTAACGGTCTCGTCCTGGGTGTTTACTGCGGTCATCCCCTGCATCCTCCAAACTGAATTGCCTCCAGAACACTACCGTTGCCCTCAATGGAACGACTGGAGTGGTCGTCGAGCCGAGAAGGAGGACCTGGTTGTTCCCCCCTGGGCCGGACACCCGCGTGGTCGAACTGCGTGTGCACGGCGTGATGGGCACCAGGCCGGAGTCACTGGTTTCCTCGGTCGCCGCGGTCGACGTCGCTGGCGACGGGCTCGGCCGGATCGTCCAGCCCGCCGACCGGCTGCTGCGGCCCGCACCGGGGCCGATGCTGCGTGCCGAGGGGCAGTCGATACCGAGAGTAGTCGAGGGTTACTCCTGGGGTGGGATGACCTCGGGTGGCTGGGCCAAGGCGGCGTGGGCCCTGCTGTTCCCGTTCGCGCTCGCCAACGTCGCGCACTGGATGCTGCCGCCGATCCCCAGCGGGCACGGCGTGGCGCGCGGGCTGGGCGTCGCGTGCCGGACGCTACTGCGGCTCGCGGCGGTGCTCCTCACCGTTCTGCTGGTGACGCAGGCCGCGGTGGTGAGCCTCGACCTGGTCGCCGCGCAGTGCCTCGCCCCCGGCTCGCCCTGTCTCGCGGGCACGGTGCCGGACTGGCTGCGGAAGACCTACCTCGTGCGGCAGGCGATCGGGCTCGTGCCGGTGCTGCTGACGATCTACGTGCTGCACCGCATCTCCTGCGTCGCGTGGGAGGTGGACGCCGGTGCCACGCCGGGCAACCCGCCGCCGACGCCGCCGAACGCCCGGGTCCAGCTGCCGGGCTCGAACCTGGTCGCCGACCCCGACACGCCGACGCTGCGCGCGCTGCACCTCGTGGCGGCGCTGGCGACGGTCGCGCTGCTCCCCCTCGGCGGCCCGTTCACGATGCCCGCCGAGCCGCTGCCCGCCGCGCTGTGGACGCTCGCGCTGATCCTGCTGGTGGTGGCGCTCGCGGGCGTGGTGCTCCTTGACGACCCGCGTGGTGCGGTGCCGGGGCGGGCAGGCACGTGGCCGCGCAGGCTCCTCGGGCCATGGACCCGCCGGGTGCTGTACGT
>NZ_JBARWZ010000297.1:0-52444 GCF_049647105.1 Actinophytocola sp. | reverse complement strand
CTTCCGGGTCGCTCCGAGGTTGATGGCCCGCAGGAACGCGACGTAGGTCGGCATGGCGCCATCCTGCCCGACCCGACGCGCCTCGAACCGTTGCGGCGCGAGACGTCGTACGGTGCCGTCATGCCGTGCGACTTCTGTGGGAAAGAGTTCGACCCGATCTCCACGAGGTGGCTGTGCCCGCACTGCCACATGAAGGCCAACTGCTGCGACGGCGCCCCGCTCGGCGTGTGACGCGGACGCCCGCCGCTGCGGGTCAGAGGTTGCCGCGGGCGTCCTGCTCGCGCTCGATGGCCTCGAACAGCGCCTTGAAGTTGCCCTTGCCGAAGCCCAGCGAGCCGTGCCGCTCGATCAGCTCGTAGAACACGGTGGGCCGGTCGCCGATGGGGGCCGTGAAGATCTGCAGCAGGTAGCCGTCCTCGTCGCGGTCGACGAGGATCCGGTGGCGCTTCAGCTCCTCGATCGGCACCCGCACCTCACCGATGCGGGCCCGCAGCGCGGGGTCGTCGTAGTACGAGTCGGGGGTGTCGAGGAACTCCACCCCCGCCTCCCGCATGGCCGTGACGGTCCCGATGATGTCGTTGGTGGCCAGCGCGATGTGCTGGCAGCCCGCGCCCGCGTAGAACTCGAGGTACTCGTCGATCTGCGACTTCTTCTTCGCGATCGCCGGCTCGTTCAGCGGGAACTTGACCCGGTGGTTGCCGTTGGAGACGACCTTCGACATCAGCGCGGAGTAGTCGGTGGCGATGTCGTCGCCGATGAACTCCGCCATGTTCACGAAGCCCATCACGCGGTTGTAGAACTCGACCCAGTAGTCCATCTTGCCGAGCTCAACGTTGCCGACGCAGTGGTCGACGGCCTGGAAGAGCCGCTTGCGGGGGCGCCCCGCCTTCTCGACGTACCCCGGCAGGTAGGGGCCGAAGTAGCGGGACCGGTCGACGAGCGTGTGCCTGGTCTCGCCGTAGGCGGCGATGGCGGCCAGCCGCACGGTGCCGAACTCGTCGGAGACGTCGTGCGGTTCCTCCAGGACCGTCGCGCCCTGCGCGCGGGCGTGCGCGATGCACTGGTCGACGTCGGCGACCTCGAGTGCCAGGTCGACGACCCCGTCACCGTGCTTGCGGTGGTGGTCGTGCAGTGGGCTGTCGGGGGCGACGCCGCCGTTGATCACGAACCGGGCCGAACCGGCCTTCAGCACGAACGACTTGTGGCCGCGCTGCCCGGTCTCCGGGCCCGAATACGCGACGAGCGTCATCCCGAACGCGGCCTGGTAGAACCACGCGGTCTGCGTGGCGTTGCCGACCACGAAGACGATGGCGTCCATCGCCTTCACGGGGAAGGGGTCCTTCGACTCGTCGTAGTCGACCAGCCCGACGAGCTGGCGCATCTGGTCGAAGGTGACGTCGTCGATGGTGTCGGTCATGTCGTCCTCCCGGTGGTGCGGCGGTGATCGCAGCATCGTTCGGACAGGGCAGTCTGCGCAACAGTGGCTAGAATTGCTGGACAATCTGCACGGATGTCAGCCACAGTTGGCGGACAAGATGAGCAGTATGTGTAGGAGGCGCGTGGAGTGTCGGAGATCGATCGGCTGGACGCCGAACTGCTGCTGCTGCTCACCGACGAACCGAGGCTCGGCGTGCTGGAGTGCTCGCGGCGGCTCGGTGTGGCGAGGGGGACCGTGCAGGCGCGGATGGACCGCCTCGAACAGCGGGGTGTGCTGACCGGGTTCCCGCCGGAGGTCCACCTCGCGGCGATGGGCTACGGCCTGACGGCGTTCGCGGTGCTGGAGATAGCGCAGGGCAAGCGCGCCGAGGTGACCGAACGCCTGCGTGCGATCGACGAGGTCTGCGAGGTCCACGCGACCACCGGCGAGGGCGATCTCCTGGTCCGCATGGTGGCGAAGTCCAACGCCGACCTGCAACGGGTGATCGACGAGGTGGTGGACGTCAGCTGGGTGCGCAGGACCTCGACGTCGATCGCCCTGTCGACCCCGGTCCCGTCCCGGGTCCGCCCGCTGCTGGAGAAGGTCGCGGGTACCTGAGACGCGGCGAAGGGCTTGGGCCGGCATCGCCGGCCCAAGCCCCACACCCAACAGACGTCTGTCCCCAGCGGTCCCGAGGGATCAGCCCGAGTAAGGCACAGCCTTCACGAGAGTCACCTTCTGCGTGGACCCGTTCGGCAGCTCGTAGGAGCGCGTCTCGCCTTCCTTGGCGCCGAGCAGAGCCTTCCCCAGCGGCGACTCGGGCGAGTACACCTCCAGCTCCCCCTCTGCCCCCTCCTCGCGCGTGGCGAGCAGGAACTTCTCGTCCTGGTCGTCGCCCTCGTACCGGATGGTGAGGACCTTCCCTGGCTCGGCCAGGCCGTCGTTCCTGGGCGCCTCTCCGACCTTGGCGTTGCGCAGGAGCTCCTGGAGGTGGCGAATGCGCGCCTCCTTCTGCCCCTGCTCTTCACGGGCCGCGTGGTAACCGCCGTTCTCCTTGAGGTCGCCCTCCTCGCGGCTCGTGTTGATCTTCTCGGCGAGTACCGGGCGATTCGCGATCAGCTCGTCGAGCTCCTGCTTGAGCCGACCGTAGGCCTCCTGGGTCAACCAGGTCACCTGGGTGTCGCTCACGGTCACCAACTCCTCGTCAATACTTCCGGATCCCGTGGATTCGGGGCGGTAGTCCCGGGTGGGCGGCGGACACCCGGAATGGAAAAACACGGCCCGCCAAGGGGGCCGTGCAGGTAGGTCAGAATACCACGGATGCCGGGATTGGCTTGTCCGTTTTATCCTGATATGCCGAGGGAGGCGGTCTAGTTCACCCTGTTGGCGGCATGTGCGTGGACAGATATGCCGGCACCTGATAGGAGCACCCGAACACATCGGCGGTTACCGGTTCGCCGCTGCTCGTGATGACCGTGGACATGGTCATGGTGCCCGCGCCAGGGGGGATGTACACCTCCCTGCGACCACCCTCGCTGCCGTCGAGCACCCGCGCACGCACGATGCACACCGCGGGCCGCTCCGGCGTGTCCCTGGTGATGTCGAACGTCAGCTTCATGCGGTCGTCCGGCAGGTTCGAGAAGCTCGTGGCCTGCGTCTCGATGGCAGCTGTCCCGAGGTTCTGGTAGGCGATCCAGGCCACCACACCGCTCACGACCAGCGCGATCGCGCCGATGACCCAGTAGGTCCGCTTGGTGGCGCGCCGCGGCTTGGTGCCGTAGCGGTCCTCCAGCATCGTGCTACCGGGGGCGGTCATCCTCGGGCCTCCAGGACAAAATGTCGGACCCGGCGGGAACAATGCACCCCGCCGGAGTGGTTCGTATGTCCGAGCCGAGTATCCGCTCATCGCCGAGGGCGGGTGACTCCGGGGGACGTTCAGGGAGGAACCGAAGGGTCATGGCTGAGAAGCTGCGTCTGATGACGGTGCACGCACACCCCGACGACGAGTCGAGCAAGGGTGCCGCCACGATGGTGAAGTACGTGGCCGACGGGCACGAGGTCATGGTTGTGACCTGCACGGGCGGTGAACGGGGTGACATCCTCAATCCCGCCATGGACCGGCCGGAAGTGATCGAGAACATGATCGAGTACCGGCGCAAGGAAATGGCCCGCGCCGCGGAGATCCTCGGCGTCCGGCAGCACTGGCTCGGTTTCGTCGACTCGGGCCTGCCGGAGGGCGACCCGAAGCCGCCGCTGCCGGAGGGCTGCTTCGCGCTCGTGCCGCTCGAGGAGTCGGTGCCGCCGCTGGTCAAGCTCATGCGCGAGTTCAAGCCGCACGTCGTCATCACCTACGACGAGAACGGCGGCTACCCGCACCCCGACCACATCCGCTGCCACGAGGTGTCGGTCGCGGCCTTCGACGCGGCAGGCGACCCCGACCTCCATCCGGAGGCAGGCGAGCCGTGGACGCCGCTGAAGCTCTACTACTCCCACGGCTTCTCCCGCAAGCGGTTCAAGGCCATGCACGAGGCGTTACTCGCCCGCGGTCTCGAGTCCCCGTACGCCGAGTGGCTGAAGGACTGGGACGAGGACAAGGGCGATGTCGCCGACCGGATAACGACGCGCGTCGAGTGTGGGGAATACTTCGAGAAGAGGGACGCCGCGCTGCTCGCGCACGCGACGCAGATCGACCCCAACAGCCGCTGGTTCATCGTGCCGCTGGAGGTCCAGCGGGAGGTCTGGCCGTACGAGGACTACGAGCTGGTGCGGTCCCTGGTCGACACCACACTGCCCGAGGACGACCTGTTCTCGGGGATCACGGAGAAGGTAAGCGCATGACTTCAGGTTCCGGCCCACTGTTTCTCGGGCCGGACTCGGTCTACCGGCAGGCCGACTGGCAGACGACCGCCGTGGTCGCGCAGCCCTCCCAGCCGAACGAGCCGGGCGGGCGTGGCGAGGACTTCGGCAAGTCGTCGCCGGTCGGTCTACTGGTGTTGCTGCTGTTCTTCATCGCGGTCGCGTTCCTGGTCCGCTCGATGACCAAGCACCTCAAGAAGGTGCCCGCGTCGTTCGACAAGGAGCCCGAGGACGCGGAGTCCTCGGCGGCTACCGAGCCCGCCGAGGGTAAGGCCGAAGAGGCGGACGCTCCCGCCGAGGACAAGAAGAGCTAGTGCCCCGTCCAGCCTCGTAGGCGGTGACGCTGCCCTGCGCGCGCGGCGCGCGGGGTGAGCTGGCGTTTGAGAGGCTGGTGTCATGGCGAACCGGCTGGCGCACGCGACGAGTCCGTACTTGCTGCAACACGCGGACAACCCGGTCGACTGGTGGCCGTGGTCGCCCTCGGCGTTCGAGGAGGCGCGGCGCCGGGACGTGCCGATCCTGCTGTCGGTCGGGTACGCGGCCTGCCACTGGTGCCACGTGATGGCGCACGAGTCGTTCGAGGACGCCGAGACCGCCACGGTCATGAACGAGAAGTTCGTGAACATCAAGGTGGACCGCGAGGAACGGCCGGACGTCGACGCGGTCTACATGACAGCGACGCAGGCCATGGCCGGGCAGGGCGGCTGGCCCATGACGTGCTTTCTCACCCCGGACGGCGAGCCGTTCCACTGCGGCACCTACTACCCGCCGACGCCGCGGCCCGGCCTGCCGTCGTTCCGGCAGTTGCTCGGCGCGGTCGACGAGGCGTGGCGGTCCCGTGACGCTGAGGTGCGGGAGGCTGGTGGCCGGATCGTCGCCGAGCTGCGCAAGCAGACCGCGGCGCTGCCGTTGTCCGCCGTGGACGATGCGGTGCTGGCGTCGTCGGCCGCGGCGATGCTCGCCGAGTACGACCGGCACAACGGTGGTTTCGGTACCGCGCCGAAGTTCCCGCCGTCCATGGTGCTGGAGTTCCTGCTGCGCCACCACGAACGCACCGGCTCGGTCGAAGCGTTGTCCATTGTGGAGGGCACGGCGAAGGCCATGGCCTCCGGCGGCATCTTCGACCAGCTCGACGGCGGGTTCGCACGGTACAGCGTGGACGCGGGCTGGGTGGTGCCGCACTTCGAGAAGATGTTGTACGACAACGGTTTGCTGCTGAGCCTGTACACCAGGCTCGCGCTGCGCACGGGGCACGTGCGGTATCGCGTGGTCGCGCAGCAGACCGCGGACTTCCTGCTGCACCGGCTGCGCACCGGTGCTGGCGGGTTCGCGGCATCGCTTGACGCGGACACCGACGGCATCGAGGGCCTGACGTATGCGTGGACCCCGGAGCAGCTCACCGAGGTGCTGGGCGCGGAGGACGGCCCGTGGGCGGCGGACCTGTTCGGGGTCACGGCGGAAGGCACGTTCGAACACGGCTCGTCGACGCTGCGGCTGCTGTCAGAACCCGGCGACGACGAGCGCCTCCACGAGGTGTGCCGCAAACTCCTCGAGGTCAGGGTGGAGCGTCCGCAGCCGGCGCGGGACGACAAGGTGATCACCGCGTGGAACGGCCTCGCGATCGGCGCGCTCGCCGCGGCCGGGGTCGCGTTCGACGTGCCCAGGTGGCTGTCCTCGGCGGTGACGGCGGCCGAGTTCGTGACGTCGGTGCACCTGGTGGACGGCAGGCTGCGCCGCGCGTCCCGTGACGGCGTCGTCGGTGAGGCGGGCGGTGTGCTGGAGGACTACGGCTGCCTTGCCGACGGTCTGCTTGCCCTGTACCAGGCGACGACCGACCAGCGCTGGCTGACGGCGGCGACATCGCTGCTGGACACGGCGCTCGCGCACTTCGCCGACCAGGAGTCCCCCGGCGCGTACCACGACACGGCCGACGACGCGGACACGCTGGTGTGGCGCCCGGCCGACCCGAGCGACAACGCGAGCCCGTCGGGCGCGTCGTCGCTGGCCGGCGCACTGCTCACCGCGTCGTCGCTGGTGGGCCCCTCGGACGCGGCCCGCTATCGCGCGGCCGCGGAGGAGGCGGTGTCGCGGGCGGGTCAGCTGGCTTCGCGGGCACCTCGCTTCGCGGGCCACTGGCTGAGCGTGGCGGAGGCGATGGCCAAGGGCCCGCTCCAGATCGCGATCGTCGGCCCGGCTGACGACGCCTGCCGCGCGGCCCTGCGGGAAACCGCGCTGCACCACGCCCCCGGCGGCTCGGTGATCCTGGTGGGAGAGCCGGACGAGAGCCCGCTGCTGGCAGACCGCCCACTGGTGGACGGCAACGCAGCGGCCTACGTCTGCCACGGCTACGTCTGCGACCGCCCGGTAACCGCGGTAGCCGACCTGACCAAAGCCCTGACCTAACCCCGCGAGTCCAACCCACACGACCCGCGAGACCAACCCACACGGCCCGCGAGTCCAACCGGCACGACTCGCGAGTCCGGCTCGCACGACCCGCGAGTTGAACCGGCACGACTCGCGAGTCCGGCTCGCGTGACCCGCGAGTCTCCCGTTCGCGTCCGCCGAGGCGGCGGTTCGCGCTCCGTCCGCCCGCGGCGAACACCCACCCTCTTGGCCGGAGCCTTCCGTAAGCTCGGTATCGATGTAATCATGTAAGCAGGAGGTGCGACATGGGACCGAGAGGACACCGTTGGGGTCCGGGACGCGGCTGGGGCGGTCCTGGTGGCCGGGGTTCCGGCCGGGGCGGCTGGCAGCAGGCCGACCTGCCGTCGGCGGACGACGCGTCCGCCTGGTTCGCGGGCAGGCTGCCGGACAGCTGGTTCACCGAGTCGCCGGTCGTGGTCGTGGACCGGGAAGAGATCACCGTGGTCGGCACGCTGCCGCCGCTGGAGGGCGAGTTCGCCGACGACGCGGCCCGCGCGGCCGCCGAGTCCGGCCGGATCAGCCGGTTCCGCGAGGACACCCGCGAGGAACGCATCGAGATCGCGCGCCAGGCCGAGCACCGCTACGGCCGCAAGGTCGCGTGGGGCGCGAAGCTCGGCAACACGGAGGAACTGTTCACGACCCTGTCCGTGCCGGTGATGACCCGGCTGCGGCAGGAGGAGCGGCTCGTGCTCGACACGCTGGTCGACGCGGGCGTCGCACGGTCCCGGTCCGAGGCGCTGGCCTGGGCGGTCCGGCTCGTCGGCGAGCACGCCGACGAGTGGCTGTCGGAACTGCGCGGCGCGATGTCGAAGGTCGAGGACCTACGCGCGAAGGGCCCGGAGCTGTAGCGAGGCCGTGGTCGTCCCCGTAACCACTGGGACGACCACGCCGCCGCTACGGGTACATCGCGAGCCAGATCGCGACGTAGTGGGAGGCCGCGGCCAGGACGGTGGCCGCGTGGAAGAACTCGTGGTGGCCGAAGATCGTGGGCCACGGGTTGGGCCAGCGGGTCGCGTAGAAGACCGCGCCCAGGGTGTAGAACGCGCCGCCGACCAGCAGGAGGACCAGGGCCGCGGCACCGGCGTGTGCCAGCAGTTCCGGCAGCACGAAGACCGCCACGTAGCCGAGTGCGATGTAGATCGGCGTGCCGAGCCAGCGTGGGGCGTTCGGCCACAGCATCTTCAGCGCGACGCCGAGCACCGCGCCGCCCCACACCACGCTCAGCACGATGTAGCCCGTTGGCTGGGGCATCGCCAGCAGGCAGAACGGGGTGTACGTGCCCGCGATGAAGATAAAGATCATCGAGTGGTCGAGGCGCTTCATCCACGCGCGTACGCGCAGGCTCACCCACCACCGCCGGTGGTACAGCGCGCTCACACCGAACAGGCCAAGCACCGTCACGCCGTAGATCGACGTGGCGACCGCCGCGGTGGCGGACACAGTGGACGCCGCCATCGAGATCAGGGTCGCGCCGAGCACCAGGGACACCCAGAACGACCAGAAGTGGATCACGCCGCGCATGCGCGGCTTCACGTGCTTGGCTGGGGGCTGGGTCAACGTCGTGGCTGGCACGCAACTCAGGTTACGGGACCGTAGGTAATGCTTCAGAACGCTGTGAACCGGCTCACGACCAGCCGACGACCTCGCGGTGCTCGACCGCGAGGCAGCGGTCCATCACCACGTCGAGACCCGCGTCCCCGGCGATCGTGGCGGCCATGGGGGAGATCACGCCGAGTTGCAGCCACAGTGCCCCCGCACCCGCCGCCACCGCCTCCTCCGCGACGGCCGGCACGTACTCGGGGCGGCGGAACACGTCCACGATGTCGATGGGCGCCGGCACGTCCGCGAGCGAGGAGTACGCGGTCAGGCCCTGCCACGACGTCAGCGCCGGGTTCACCGGGAACACCGTCAGGCCCGCGCTCACCAGGTATTTGGCGATGCCGAAGCTGGGCCGCGCCGGGTCCGCGCTGAGTCCCACGATCGCCACGGTGCGTGACTCGTGCACCAGCCGCTCGATCACCGTGAGGTCCTGCCAGCGCTGGTCGATGTCGGTTCGCCGCATGCTTCCAGTGTGCTCCACCCGCAGCGGGCGGCGTACCCTGCGGGGACGTGACACCAGCCTGGCGGAAATTCCGCAAGAACGCGGCGAAGCTCGTCTACGGCCTCTACGACAAGCGGCTCATCCAGCAGGCCGCGGGCCGCCACCCCCGGCACGTGGGTGTGGTGCTCGACGGCAACAGACGATGGGCGCGGGAGGCCGGGTTCACCGACGTCAAGCACGGGCACATCGCCGGCGCGAACCGCATCGCCGACCTGCTCAGCTGGTGCCGGGAGTCCGACGTCGAGCTGGTCACCCTGTGGCTGCTGTCCACCGACAACGTCACCCGGCCCGAGTCCGAGATGAAGCCGTTGTTGCAGGTCATCGAGGGCGTGGTCGACGAGCTGGCCGAGCCGGGCCGCGACTGGCGGCTGCGCATCATCGGCGCGCTCGACATCCTGCCCGACGAGACCGCGGCACGTCTGTCGGCCGCGGCGCGGCGCACCGAGGACCGCAACGGCATGGAGGTCAACATCGCGGTCGGCTACGGCGGCCGCCGCGAGATCGCCGATGCCGTGCGCAAGCTGCTGCAGAGCCAGGCCGAGGCGGGTAAGACCATCGAGGAGCTGGTCGAGGTCCTGGACGTCGACCACATCGCCGAGCACCTGTACACGTCCGGCCAGCCCGATCCCGACCTGGTGATCAGGACGTCCGGAGAACAGCGGCTGTCCGGGTTCCTGCTGTGGCAGTCGGCGCACTCGGAGTTCTGGTTCTGCGAGGCCTACTGGCCGGACTTCCGGCGCACCGACTTCCTGCGTGCGTTGCGCGATTACGCCATCCGCCACCGGCGTTTCGGCTCATAGCACAACAACGGGACCCCGGAAAACCGGGGTCCCGTTGTTGATTGCCGCGTAAATCAGTCGCAGGGCTCCTGCGGGTGCCAGATCGGCACGTGCGTGATGCCGAGACCGATGTAGAGGCCTGCCAGAATGGCGAGGGGGTGGTGGCCGAGCAGGCCGCCGCCGGAGCCGCCGCAGTCCCAGTACGTCGGGTACTCGCCCTCGCCGTCACCTTCCTCATCCTCGTCCACCTGGCAGGGGCCGCACGGGTTGCGCTGTTCTACCGGGCTCGCGTTGGCGACCGCCGGGGCGATCATCGAAAGGCCGATAGCGGCCGCGGCGACGACGCAAACTTTCTTCAGCACGTTTCATCTCCTTCAACATTGGGGTATGGGGAAACTCATGAGGTTAGTTATTCGCACTCCGTCGGAACAAAAGTATCGGTGTTTTCCTGGGTGCGCGTGGCCGAATACTCAATCGTGTTACGGAAAACCGCGATATTCATCTTTTCGATTTCCGAAGCGACTACGCGCAGATCTCTGCGTGATCAAGCGCTGACGTCTTGCCGCTGGTAGCAGGGCTTGTGGACGGTTGCTGTCGCCCAGGTGGCTGATGATCAGAACGGGCCTGTTGATCACGCCGGGTAGTCGGGTCATCGGGCGCAACCGGCATTCGCGTGGATCTCGGGCGCTGGTCACGAAACGAAAATCACCTGCGTGGCTGCCTGTCCGAGACAGCGATCCACGGGTAGCGTCCAAAGTGACGGGTCGTGCCCACGCGTTCCGTCCCGGGAGGCCCTGGTCGTGACGGCAACGATCGCGAGGGGGCCGGCACCCGGCCCTCACGGGCGGTGCGGCTGACGCTTCGGCGCAGACGTTTCGTCCGGTCAGGGAGGTGCCTGGCCCTTCGAGGAACACGCGGACGTCGGTGCGCGTTCGCCGAGGAGTTGCCGTGAGTGCTTCGCATTCCTCTTCCCATGACCCTGGCGACCAGCGCCGGACGTATGTCCTGGACACCTCTGTCCTGCTGTCGGACCCATGGGCCATGTCCCGTTTCGACGAGCACGCGGTGGTCCTGCCGCTGATCGTCATCAACGAGCTGGAGGGAAAACGCCACCACCCGGAGCTCGGCTGGTTCGCCAGGGAGGCTCTTCGGTTGCTGGATGACCTGCGGAAACGCCACGGGCGGCTCGACTCGCCCGTCCCGGTGGGCACGGCAGGCGGCACGCTGCACGTCGAACTCAACCACTCCGACCCGACGGTCCTGCCGTCCGGGTTCCGCACCGACACCAACGACGCCAGGATCCTGGCGTGCGCGCTCAACATGGCCGCCCACACCCCGGGCGTAGCGCTCATCACCAAGGACATGCCGCTGCGCATCAAGGCGGCGTCCGTCGGTCTCGACGTCGACGAGTACCGCGCGCACGAGGTCACGCCGTCCGGGTGGACCGGCATGGTGGACCTCGACGTCGCGACAGAGACGCTGGACGGGCTGTACCGCGACGGAGCCGCCGAGCTGATCGACTTCGGCGTGCTGGCTCCGGACGACTTCCCGACGAACACGGGCCTGCGGCTGCTGTCCGGGTCGCAGAGCGCGCTCGGCCGGGTCACCAAGGACAAGCAGGTGCAGCTCGTCCGCGGCGACCGGGAGGCGTTCGGCCTGCACGGCCGTTCCTCGGAGCAGCGGATCGCGCTCGACCTGCTGCTCGACCCGGAGATCGGCATCGTCTCGCTCGGCGGCCGGGCGGGCACCGGCAAGTCGGCGCTCGCGCTGTGCGCCGGGCTCGAGGCGGTGATGGAGCGCAACCTGCACAGCAAGGTGGTCGTGTTCCGGCCGGTGTACGCGGTCGGCGGCCAGGACCTCGGCTACCTGCCGGGTTCCGAGACCGAGAAGATGGCGCCGTGGGCGCAGGCCGTGTTCGACACGCTCGGCGCGCTCGTCAGCAAGCCCGTGATCGAGGAGGTGCTCGACCGCGGCATGCTCGAGGTGCTGCCGCTGACCCACATCCGCGGCCGCTCGCTGCACGACTCCTTCGTGATCGTCGACGAGGCGCAGTCGCTGGAACGCAACGTGCTCCTGACCGTGTTATCGAGGCTCGGCACCGGTTCGCGGGTGGTGCTCACCCACGATGTCGCGCAGCGCGACAACCTGAGGGTCGGCCGGTACGACGGCGTGGCGGCGGTGATCGAGAAGCTCAAGGGTCATCCGCTGTTCGCGCACGTGACGCTGACGAGGTCCGAACGGTCGCCGATCGCGGCGCTCGTGACGGAGATGCTGGAGGACCACGGGGCGTAGGTAGGGGTAACCCCCGGTCTGATTCGGGAGCTTCCCTGATGGTTTGACGGTCGTCGGAACGAGACCGTTGAGCCATGGCAAACCTGGCTCTCACCGCCCGCTCGCTGCCGGTCCGCGGCGTGGTCCTCACCGCGCCGCGGCCGGCGCCCGTCGGTGTCTTCCTCGGTGTGGCCGGGCTGGTTTTCGCCGCGCTGCTGATGGGCGGGCTCAACATCGTCGCGTTCGGACAGATGAGTCCACTGGACACGACGATGTCCGACTACGTGTTCGTGCCGGGTGCCGGCTGGATGTTCCCGGCCGCACTGCTCGCGATGTGCGTGGCGGGCGCGGGTGTCGCGGTCGGACTGGCGGCGCGCGGGTTGCTCCCCGGTGTGCTGCCGAAACTGTCGCTTGGCCTGGCGATGCTGGGTCTGTTGCTGGCGGCGGTGTTCCCGACCGACCTCGGTGAGGTGTCGGTGACACTGTCCGCGCTGATCCACCGGTATGCGGCCGGGGTCGTGTTCTTCTGCGTGCCGATCACGGCGGTACTGGTGGCGAGGCGAGTGGCGAGGCGACGCGCGTTGTACCTGGGGGCCACGGTCGCGTCGGTGCTGCTGGCGCTGTTCCTGACATGCCACCTCGGCCCGATGCCGGACGCACTCGGCGAGCTGAGCGGTTTGCTGCAGCGGTTGCTGTTCGTCGCGGAACTGGTGGTGCTGGGACAACTGGTGCGGGTCGTGTCCCGCCCGCCTGCGGAGTACGCACTGGCAGCCTGACGGCGGCATCGGCCGATTGAACGGTCCATTCGCTCGTTGGTGCCCCGCTGACCTGGGCATTTGAGATCAAATGGTGTTTGACCCGCGACGCCGCAAACTTGATAAACGAAGCGCTCCCGATAGCCTGCACGTGGGCAAACGGACGGGTCGGAGTCAAGCTCGCCGACTTTCACCGCGAGTCCTCGCCGTTCGCCACGCTTCCCGAAGTTCGCGATACCCGCAACGCCATTCGAGACCTGGTCACCACCTGAAAGGGATCTCTATCCGTGCCACGCATCGGTATCTCCGGACACTCCAATCTGACCACAGCAACTGCTCCGCTTGTCAGCTCTGAATCCGTACCGCTCTCGAACAGTACGCATCGGATGACCTCGTCGGCGTGACCTGCCTTGCGCGTGGCGCCGATCAGATCTTCGCCCGTGTCGTACTGGAATATGGCGGTGCCGTGGAAGTTGTACTGCCAGCCGCCGATTACCGGGACCGGAAGGTCAAGCCTGACAACGCTCAAGATTTCGACGAGCTGATCGGCAAGGCCGATGACGTTCACATCATGCCGTTCGCCGAGTCCAACCGGGACGCCTATATGGCTGCGAGCGAGCACGTGCTGTCCACGATCAACGCGCTTGTCGCAGTATGGGACGGCGGACCCTCCGGCGGCTACGGCGGCACCGCCGACGTCGTGGACGCCGCACGTAAACGCGGCCTGCCCGTCACCGTGATCTGGCCAGACGGCGCCGAGCGGGACTAAGGCACGGAACTGGGCCCGGAAATGTTTCCCGAGAGTATGTCGGCCACACCTCCATCAAGGTGACCGCCGACATCTACGGCCACCTGTTCGACAGCACCCACGACAAGGCGCGGGCCGTGGTCGACGCGGCGTTCGTGTGTACCCGTTGCGTACCGCCGACGCCAGCTAGAGATAGTTTGCGCAGGTCAGCGGCCGACATTTCCGCTACCAGCCGCGCGGCAGGGGTGCGCCTTCCGCGAAGCCCGACGCCGACTGGATGCCGACCACCGCTTTCGCGTGGAACTCCTCCAACGTGGTCGCGCCGGTGTAGGTGCAGGCCGAGCGGACACCCGAGCAGATGGCGTCCAGCAGGTCCTCCACGCTTGGGGCAGCCGGGTTCAGCTTCATGCGTGACGTCGAGATGCCTTCCTCGAACAGCGCCTTGCGGGCACGGTCGAACGCGCTGTCGCTTCGGGTGCGCGCGGTCACCGCGCGCTTCGACGCCATGCCGAAGCTCTCCTTGTACGGCTGGCCCTGCTCGTCCCGCAGCAGATCACCCGGGGACTCGTACGTGCCTGCGAACCACGAGCCGACCATCACACTCGACGCGCCCGCTGCCAGCGCCAACGCCACGTCGCGTGGGTGCCGCACACCGCCGTCGGCCCACACGCGGGCACCCAGCTCGCGGGCTGCCTGCGAGCACTCGAGCACCGCGGAGAACTGCGGTCGGCCGACGCCGGTCATCATGCGGGTCGTGCACATGGCGCCGGGGCCGACGCCGACCTTGATCACGTCCGCGCCCGCCGCCACCAGATCACGCACGCCCTCCGCGGTGACCACGTTGCCCGCCACCACGGCGACGCCGCCGTGCCCGTGCTGCTGGATGCTCCTGCCCGCCGCGTCCACGACCGCGCGCACGGCCTTCAGCGCGGAGATCATCTTCTCCTGGTGGCCGTGTGCCGTGTCGGCGACGAGCGTGTCCACCTCGTTGTCCAGAAGCGCCTGCGCCTTGCCGGACACGTCGCCGTTCACGCCGATCGCCGCCGCCACCCGCAGGCGGCCGCGCGCGTCCAGCGCCGGGCGGTACAGCTCGGCGCGCAGCGCGGCCACACCGGTCAGCGCCCCGGCCAGCCTGCCCTGCTCGTCGACGCCAAGCGCGATCCTGGCGTTGCGGCCGTCCAGTTGGTCGAACACCTCGCGGGGCGTGGCGCTGATCGGCATCGTCAGCACGTTGGGGTCCGCGACCTCGCTCAGCCGCGTGAAGCGGTCCACGCCTGCGCAGGCCGCCTCGTCGACCACACCGACCGGGCGGGCCTGCTCGTCGACGATCACCACCGCACCGTGGGCGCGCTTCGGCAGCAGGTTGATCGCGTCCGCCACCGCGTCGCCCGGCGTCAGCACGAGCGGCGTGTCCCAAACGGGGTGGCGTGACTTGACCCATGCCACGATGTCGCCGACCGCGGCCGGGTCAACGTCCTGCGGCAGCACGACCAGCCCACCGCGGCGGGCCATGGCCTCCGCCATCCGTTTGCCCGCGACGGCCGTCATGTTGGCCACGACCACCGGCATGGTGGCCCCGGTGCCGTCCGACGTGGACAGGTCCACGTCGAACCGCGATGCCACCGCGGAGCGGTTCGGCATCAGGAAGACGTCGTCGTAGGTCAGGTCGAACGGGGGCGTGTCCGAGTAGAAGCGCACGTGCTGAGCGTACTTATGCTCCTCCCTTCGGCAGCATGGCGCGCACGGTGTCGATCGTGTCGGCCTCCGGTGGCTCCTTGTCCTGGCGGTACCGGACGACGCGTGCGAACCGCAACGCGACGCCGCCCGCGTACCGCGTGCTGACCTGCACCCCGTCGAGCGCGATCTCCACCACCAGGTGCGGCTTCAGGTACACCGCCCAGTCGTCCCTGTGGTCCTCGTACTTCGGGAACTCGCTGGTCTGCCACGCCAGCAGCTCGTCGGTGAGGCCCTTGAACGTCTTCCCGACCATGACCGGCGGGCCACCATCCGGGTCGCGGGCGCCCAGATGCAGGTTCGACAGGGTGCCGGTGCGCCGCCCGTGCCCCCACTCCGCGGCCAGCACCACCAGGTCGAGCGTGTGGACCGGCTTGACCTTCCGCCACGACTTGCCACGCCTGCCCGCCTGGTAGACCGAGTCGAGCGCCTTGACCACCACACCCTCATGCCCGTGCCGCAGCGCGTCGGCCAGCACCTGGTCGGCCTCCTCCTGCGACGGCTCCAGCACACCTGGGATCACCAGGTCGCCGACCGCCTTGTGGAGCGCGGCGTTGCGCTCCCGCAGCGGCGCGTCGATCAGGTCGGTGCCGTCGAGGTGCACGCAGTCGAAGAAGTACGGGTGCAGCAGCAGCTCACGCTCGCTGGTCGCCCCGAACCGGCTCATGGTCTCCTGGAACGGCCGCGGCCCGCCGTCGTCCGCGAGCGCCAGGGTCTCGCCGTCGAGCACGACCTGCCGGGCAGGCAGGTTCCGCACCAGCTCCACCAGCTCGGGCACCGCGGCGGTGATCTCCCGCAGCGTGCGCGTGTACACGTGGACCTCGTCGCCGTCCTTGTGCACCTGGATGCGGGCACCGTCGAGTTTGTACTCGACCACGCACGGGCCACCCGTGAGCGCCTCCTCGAGGTTCTCGGCAGGCGACGCCAGCATGGGCCGGATGGGACGGCCGAGCTGGAGCCCGAACGTGTCAAGGGCCGCCGCGCCGCCGGTGAGTGCGGCCGCGGCGGTGTCGGGTAACTGCCCGGAGAGCATGAACGCCCGCCGGACGGTCTCTTTGCCGACCTCAGCCGCCTTCGCGATGGCGTCGAGCATGATGCCCTCGAGCGCACCCTGCCGGAGCTCACCCGTGAGCAGGCGTAAGAGGAAGTCCTGTTCGGCCTTTGTGGCGGCGCCGAACAGAGCGCCCAGTAACTCGTTCCGGCGGGCCGTGGAGCCCTTCCCACTGGTCACGGCCACCTCGTCGAAGGTGCGGTCGACCTCGGCGATCGTGAGACCGGGCTGGTCGGCGGCTTCGGCGCGCAGCTTGACCAGCGTCCGCCAGCCCGCGCCGATGCGGCCCTGCAGCGGCGTCCCGGCCAGGAACGCGACGACGGCACGGACCTGGTCGCCGGCACGACGCAGCAGGTCGGCCAGGGCGTCCACCTTGGCCAACCGGGATCGGGTCGCGGAAACCACCGAGGAGGTGGCAACCACGTCGTTCAGCAACACGTCAGCCATCATGCACCGGACCACCGACAATTTCTGGAGCTGCGATGCCGGCTGAGGATCCCCGCCCGGACTTCGACCCGCATTGGCCGGTGTGCACCGAGGAGGGCTGCCGGGGCGCGCAGAGCGAATGGGAGCGGCGGTGCCTGGTGCACGCGGAGGACCTGGCCGGGCTGCGGCCCGGTGGCGACCTCGACCTGCGTGGCGCCGCGGTCGACTCGGCGAAGCTGGTCGAGATCGTCTACCGGTTCCGGGACCACGAGAACAGGGCCTTCATGTTCGGCGAGCTGCGGTGCGACCACGCCTGGTTCAGTGGACGAGCCTCGTTCACCGGCGGCGAGGTCAGGGGCGTGGCGCGCTTCAGCGACGTCCACTTCGGTCACCTGGCCTCCTTCGACGGCATGGCGTTCGCGTCGGTGCTCTCCTTTCGGGGGGCGCGTTTCCCCGGTAGGGCGTACCTGGGGCCGCTGGCGGCAGGGGACGTCGACCTGGCGGAGACGTGGTTCGCGAACCGCGTGTCCCTGGACATCGAGGCCGAGCACGTGGAGCTCGTGGACGCCCAGTTCGACGGCGGGTTGCTGCTCGAGACGACCGGCGAGGTGGACGCGAACGGCACCTATTTCGGCGCCGCGTCGACGATCCACGGGGCGAAGGTGGCCTCGCTGTCCGGCAGCGATGTCAGCAACCTGGTGCTGACCGACGCCGATCTGAGCAACTGCTACTTCCTCGGTGCGCACCGGTTGGAGCAGCTGCGCATCGACGGCAGGACGACGTTCGCCAGGCCGCGGTCGCGGTGGCGGGCACGGCGGCGGATGCTGGCCGATGAGGGGAAGGAACCGCCTGCCCGGGTTGGGGCAACGTACCGGGCGTTGCGGAAGTCGTTGGAGGACAGCAAGAACGAGGCCGGTGCGGGGGACTTCTACTACGGGGAGATGGAGTGCCGACGGCACTCGAAAGAGTCGTCTCTCGCCGAGCGGATGATTCTTTGGTGCTACTGGTTGCTCTCCGGATACGGGCAGCGGGCCTTACGGGCGTTGGCCTGGCTCGTTGTGGTGGTTTCCGTGGTCACCGGTTTGCTTACCGTGTGGGGGCAGGACTTCGGGATGGCGGCGCGGATCGCGGTGGGTGCCGTGGTGTTCCGGGACGATCGGACGGAGCTGACCGCAGCCGGCGAGTGGACCGTGCTCGTCGCGCGGTTCCTCGGGCCGGTGCTGCTCGCACTGGCCGTGCTGGCGATCCGTGCGCGGGTGAAGCGTTGACCTTGACCAAGGGGCAAGGCCCACGCTGACGAGGTCCGAACGAGGAGGGATCGTGGAGCTGCTCACCATCGGCGAGTTCGCCAGGGCGTCCCGCTTGTCCGCCAAGGCCTTGCGGCTGTACGACGAGCTCGGGCTGCTGCGGCCCGCCGCCGTGGATCCGTTCAACGGGTACCGGCGGTACTCGCCCGGCCAGCTGGAGACGGCGCGGGTCGTGGCCTGGCTGCGGCGGATCGGGATGCCGCTCGCCGAGATCCGGGACGTGGTCGGCATGCCGGCCGCGCAGGCCGCGCAGGCGGTCGCCGGGTACTGGCAGGGGGTGGAGGCCGACACCGAGAACAAGCGGCAGCTCGCGGCCGTCCTCGTCGAGTATCTGTCCGGAAAGGGCGCCGTCATGTCCACATCGTTTGCCGTCAAGTACGCCGTTCGCACCGACCGGGGGCTGGTCAGGGCCGCTAACCAGGACTTCGCGTTCGCCGGGGAGAAGGTCCTCGCCGTCGCCGACGGGTTCGGGGACCACGGGGCCGGGGCCTCGCGGGCCGCCGTCGACGCCGTCCGCCAGGTCGCGGTCGGCGACCTCCTCAACGCCATGGACGACGCCGCGCACCGGGCCAGTGCGGCCGTGAAAGGGCTCGACGACAGCGGCACCACGCTCACCGCGCTCATCTGGGAAGGGTCGCAGCTCGGGCTCGTCCACATCGGCGACTCGCGTGCCTACCTCCTGCGTGGCGGCGAGCTGTTCCAGATCACGCACGACGACACGGTGGTGCAGTCCATGGTGGACGAGGGGAAGCTGACGCCGGACGAGGTCGCGTCGCACCCGAGGCGGTCCATCCTCCTCAAGGCGCTCACCGGCGACCTGAGCCCCGGTGTGCAGGTGCGGGATGTCCAGGCGGGGGACCGTTATCTGCTCTCGTCCGACGGGCTGCACACCGTGCTCGACCTCGGCACGATCCGGCGGGTGCTCGCCGACGACGAACCGCAGCAGGCCGTCGACCGGCTCGTGCGGCTCGCCAACGACGCGGGCGGGCCCGACAACATCAGCTGCGTCGTCGCCCACCTCATTGCACAGTGACCGCGATTTCCCTTACTGCTTCCCGTAATCGATCGGGTGAGGTGGCGGCGTAGCCAATCACCAGTCCGGGGTACGTGCCCAACTGCGTGTAGCCGGACAGGGCGGGTGCGTGGATGCCTGCGTCATCCAATCGTTGCGAGACAAGAGAATCGTCGGTCCCCGCAGGTAGCCTGAGAACAACATGAAGTCCGGCCGCGATGCCAATCGGTTGCCATGCCGGCACGTGTTCCGCCACCGCCGCCAACAGCGCATCACGACGGCGGCGGTAGGCGGAACGCGTGCGGCGCAGGTGGCGGTCGTGGCCACCGCCACGCAGCAGCCTCGCGAACGCGGCCTGAGGGAGAGGAGAACAACCGAGATCAGTCAATTGCTTGCGGGACACGATGTTCGCGCGCAACGCGGATGGCAGTACCAGCCAGCCCAGTCGCAGGGCGGGCGCGAGCGTCTTGCTCACGCTTCCCAGGTACGCCACGTGGTTCGGGTCCATCGGCTGCATCGCGCGTAACGCGGGGCGGTCGTAGCGGTGCTCGGCGTCGTAGTCGTCCTCGATGATCACGCCGTCGTGCTCGCGAGCCCATGCCAGCAGCGCGTGCCTGCGTGCCGGGTGGAGCGTCGTGCCGAGCGGGAACTGGTGGGCGGCCGTCACCACGACCGCGCGGACGGACGACGGCACCGCGGACACCACCAGTCCGTCGCAGTCCACCGGGACCGGGACCGGGCGCAGGCCGTGCTCGCGCAGCAGGGCCGCCTGACCGGGGTGGCCGGGGTCCTCGACGCCGATCGCGTCGTGGCCGTGTGTGCGCAGCACGGCCGCGAGCATCGACAGGGCCTCCGCGCCGCCGTGGGTGATCACCACGTCGTCCGCGGTCGCGGTGACCGCGCGGACCCGGCCCAGGTACGCGGCCAGTTCCGTGCGGAGTTCCGGCAGGCCTGCCGGGTCGGGGTAGCCCAGCGCCTCGTCCGGTAGCTCGGCCAGCGCCGCGCGGGTGGCCGCCACCCACTCGGCGCGGGGGAACTCGCTCAGCGCGGGCAGGCCCGGGCGCAGGTCGTAGCGCCACTGACGGGTCCTGGGTGCCGGGGGTGGGACCGGTGCCGGGGCGGCCAAGGTGGTCGCGACCGTCGTGCCCGAGCCGCGCTTCGCGGTCAGGTAGCCCTCCGCGGTGAGCTGGCCGTACGCGGCGGTCACCGTGCCACGGGCCACGCCGAGCTGGGTGGCGAGGTCGCGGCTCGACGGGAGGCGCAGGCCCGGGGCGAGCTGTCCGTCGCGGATGGCTGTGCGCAGGGCGGACTCGACGGCGCGGCCCCGGCCGGACGCGTCGTCGGGGAGGAGCAACTCCCGCAAAGTGGTCCAGTTAGAACTCATCGAAGTGGAGCTTACATATGTACCAATAATTCAGCGAGGGTGTGGTCGTGCAACTCGAGACCACCTTCCGGGCCGGGCATGCCGTGGGGCTCGCCGCGTTCGCCTCCGTACTCGTCGGGGCCTCTGTGCCGGTCACCGGCTTGCTCGACGGCTACCCCGTGCTGCCCGCGCAGGCCATTCGCTACGGCATCGGCGCGGTGCTGCTGCTCGGCTGGCTCCTCATGACCGGGCGACGGGTAGCGGTGCCGACCGCGAAGGATCTGGTCGGCCTGGGCGTGATGGTCGGGTTCGGCATGCTCGGGTTCAACGCGGCGATCCTCGCGGGGCAGCGATACGCGACGCCCGGCTTCATCGCGGCCATGCTTGGTGCGTCGCCGCTGGTGCTCGCGGTGGCCGCGCCCGCGTTGCGTGGCGGGCGGCCGTCGCCGTACGCCGTGGTCGGGGCCACGGTCGTGGGGCTCGGCGTGGTCGTGCTGAGCGGCGGCGGGTCGTGGCACGGGCCGGGGCTGGCGCTCGCGTTGCTGGTGATGGCGTGCGAGGTGGCGTTCACGCTCGGCGGGGTGGGAGTGGTGGCCCGGCTGGGCGCGGTGACGGCGTCGATGTGGTCGTGCGTGCTCGCCGCGGTCGCCGGGGCCGTGCTGACCACGGTCCTCGGCGGCACGAGGGCGTGGCCGACGCCGACCTCGACGGAGGTGGCCGCGATCGTCGTGCTCGGGACGCTGGTCACCGCGGTCGCGTTCGGGTGCTGGTACACCGGGGTGTCGGTGCTCGGCGCCGACCGGGCCGGGGTGCTGGTCGGGCTGATGCCGGTCGCCGGGCTCGTGGCGGCCGTGGTGCTGGGGCGCCAGCAGTTGACGCTGGTCGCGGCCGGCGGCGCGCTGCTGGTCGCCACCGGTTGTGCCCTCGGGCTCGCTCAGCCGCCGCGCGCCATGCGCAGCACGTCGAGTGCCTCGTCGAGCTGAGCCTCGGTCAGCTTGCCGTTCGTGACGTGGCCACGGGCCAGCACGACCTCGCGGATCGTCTTGCGTTCCTTGAGCGACTCCTTCGCGATCGACGCCGCCTCCTCGTAGCCGAGGTAGCGGTTCAGCGGCGTGACGATCGACGGCGACGACTCGGCCAGCTCCCGCATGCGCTCCGCGTTGGCCTCGGCACCGGCGAACACCTTGTCCGCCAGCAGCCGCGCGACCGAGGACAGCAGGCGGGCCGACTCCAGCACGTTCCGCGCGATGACCGGCAGCATCACGTTGAGCTGGAAGTTGCCCTGCGTGCCCGCGAACGCTACCGCCGCGTCGTTGCCGATGACCTGCGCGACCACCATCATCGTGGCCTCGGAGATCACCGGGTTTACCTTGCCCGGCATGATCGAGCTGCCCGGCTGCAGGTCCGGCAGCGCCAGCTCGCCCAGCCCGGTGCGCGGGCCGGAGCCGAGCCAGCGCACGTCGTTGGCGATCTTGAACAGCGCCACCGCGACGGCCCGGAGCTGACCGGACACCTCGACGACACTGTCCTGCGAGGCCTGGGCCTCGAAGTGGTCTCGAGCCTCGGTCAGTGGCAGGTCGGTCAGCCGCGCAAGCTCATCGGCGACCGCCGCCCCGAACCCGTCGGGCGCGTTCAGGCCGCTGCCGACCGCGGTGCCGCCGATCGGCAGCTCACCGAGCCTGGGCAGCGTGTCGGTGAGGCGCTCGATGCCGTAGCGGACCTGCGCGGCCCACGCGCCCGCCTCCTGGCCGAGCGTCACCGGCACCGCGTCCATCAGGTGTGTGCGGCCGGACTTCACCAGGTCGGCCCACTCGGCGGCCCGGTCCTCGACGACCTCGGCGAGGTGCGTCAACGCCGGGATGACGTCGCGGACGACGGCCTCGGTCGCGGCGACGTGGATGGTCGTCGGGAACGTGTCGTTCGACGACTGCGACGCGTTGACGTGGTCGTTCGGGTGCACGTCGCGGCCGAGGGCGCGCGTGGCGATGGTCGCGATCACCTCGTTGGCGTTCATGTTCGACGACGTGCCGGAGCCGGTCTGGAACACGTCGATCGGGAAGTGGTCGTCGTGCCGGCCTTCCGCGACCTCGTCCGCCGCGGCGGCGATGGCCTTCGCGACGTCGGCGTCCAGCACGCCGAGACGTTCGTTTACACGCGCGGTGGCCCCTTTGAGCAGGCCGAGCGCGCGGATCTGTGTGCGTTCCAGACCTCGGCCGGAGATGGGGAAGTTCTCGACGGCGCGCTGGGTCTGGGCCCGCCACAGCGCGTCCGAGGGAACCCTGACCTCGCCCATCGTGTCGTGCTCGATCCTGAACTGATTCTCGGTCATGGAAACCATTTTGATCGCCCAACGCGGCGCGCGCCCGGGTAGCTTGTGGTGTTGCCGGACACGTTCTCCCACCACGCCGGGTAGGTGCGTATGAGTTCCGTAGTGACCCCGTCCGAGGTTGACCTGCTGATCGTCGGAGCGGGTCCGACCGGCCTGTACGCGGCCTACTACGCGGGCTTCCGCGAACTGTCCACGGCGATCGTCGACTCGCTGCCGGAAGCGGGCGGTCAGGTGACGGCCATGTACCCGGAGAAGAAGATCTTCGATGTGGCCGGGTTCCCGACGATCATCGGGCGCGACCTGGTGTCGGCGCTGGTCGAGCAGGCGGACCAGTTCAAGCCGACGTACCTGCTGGGGCGCAAGGCCCGCACGGTCACCGAAGCCGACGGCGGCGGCTACGTGGTCGGGTTGGACAACGGTGCCGAGCTGCGGGCCGGCGCGATCCTGATCACCGCGGGCATGGGTGAGTTCACGCCTCGGCCACTGCCTGCCGGCGACGGGTGGCTCGGGCGCGGGATGGTGCACTTCGTGCCGGTGCTGGAGGAACACCGCGACCAGGACGTGGTCGTCGTCGGTGGCGGCGACTCGGCGTTCGACTGGGCGCTGTCGCTGCACCCCATCGCGCGGTCGGTGACGATTGTCCACCGCCGCAACAAGTTCCGGGCGTTCGCGGCGACCGTGCGGCAGGTGCGGGAGCTGGGCGTGCCGATCATCACCGACGCGCAGGTGACCGAGCTGCGTGGCGGCGACGGGGGGCTGGCCGAGGTCGAGCTGGCGATCGCGTCCGACCCGGCGCCCGTGGTGCTGCCCGCGCAGACCGTGGTGGCGGCACTGGGATTCACCGCCGACCTCGGGCCGATCGAGTCGTGGGGCCTGGAGATCACGCGGCGTGCGGTCGCCGTCGACACCACGATGAAGACGGCACGGGAACTGATCTACGCGGCCGGCGACATCGCCGCCTACCCGGGCAAGGTCAAGCTGATCGCGACCGGTTTCGGCGAGGCGGCGACGGCGGTCAACAACATCGCGGTGGCACTCAACCCGGAAGCACACCTGTTCCCAGGCCATTCAAGCGACGTGAGCTAGAACCCCGGCGCGGATCTTTGTGCGAGGGTCTGAGCCTGACCAGCAGTGACCTCAGGGGAACGTGACGGCACCCAGCCACTAACCGCCTGCGGTCCGAGGATGCGCTGGGTTCGAAACCAACACTTTTAAGGCCGGGGAGGCGGACCAGCTGAACTGGTTGCGCGGGCGGAACGGCGACCCGGATGGGTTCATCGCGGAGTACCTGGACGGGGTGCTGTACCTGGTGGTGTCGCGGGTGCTCGCGGCCGTGGTGATGGTCGTGTCGTACGTGGGGGCGATCGTGGTGTGGCGCCGCCGCAGGGCGGCGGCCTCCGGCCCCCGGTTGCCAGCGTACGGGCAGGGACCGACAGGGACGGGGCGCGCAGCGCCGGGCTGTGGATGGCTGTGGATGCTGTGGACAACTCCGCCTCGGCGGGCCGGGGTTGTCGGTGGTCGCGGGTAGCGTGGCAACCGGGGGGCGCAGCCCCGGCAGCAGCGCACTGCTACGGGACCACCTGCACGGTGTCGCCCACTGCCAGGCCGTTGTAGAACGTCTCGGCGGCCGACCGCGACAGGTGGATGCAGCCGTGGGACAGGGCGCTCAGGCTGCCCTGGTGGAACGCGATCCCACCGTTGAAGAACACCGAGAACGGCATCGGCGCGTCGTTGAACTCGCTCGACTTGTGGTCGATGTCCTTCCAGCCCACGTGGAACGTGCCGGGGGGTGTCTCGTGGCCCGGGCGGCCGTGCGTGATCTGGGCCGGGCCGAAGGCCACGGCGCCATCGTTGATCAGCCACGTCTTGTTCGCCGACAGGTCGATGCACGCGTCGACCCCGGCGCCGCACGGGACGCCCGCGGGTGGCGGCGGGGCCTTCTTCACGATCGTCTCGTTCGCGGCCGCCACCTTGGGCAGCGGCGGCATGGGCACGGCCGGCACGGTGGTCGGCGTCGTGGCGGTCGTCGTCACCGGTGGTGTGGTCGGGCTCGGCGCGGCGGTTGGGGTGCTCGCGCACGCCGACAGCAGTCCGATGCTCGCGATCGCGACGCCCACCCACAGTCTCGTGCGCATGTCGTGAAGACGCCACAGACCACCCCGGCGTTGTCACGGTGATCCAACCGTGACACACGAAATGCCGCATTCGCCGGGCGAATGCGGCATTTCGGGCCAAACATCATCCAGTGTGCTGTGCGATCCAGTCCGCGTAGGACGTCGCGTCCGTGTAGATCGACGGGCCCGTCGCGCAGGTCGAGTCGCCGTTGCCACTGCGGCTCGTCACGCCGATCAGCTGCCAGCCGCCGGCGTCGCCAACGACCTGCGGGCCACCCGAGTCGCCGTAGCAGGCGCCCGCGGTGCCGCCGGGGTTGCTGGTGCACAGCTCCAGCGCACCGTCGATGCCGGTGCAGTCACCGGCGTCGACCACGGAGACGTCAAGCTGCTGGAGGAAGTCCGGTGCGCCGCAGCCACCCGGCTGCGGGCAGGTCTGACCCCATCCGAGCAGCCGCGATGCGGTGCCGACCGGCGCGTCCCCCGCCAGCGCGACCGGCGCCGACGCGGCCGGTGCGGCCAGCTTGACCAGCGCGATGTCGTTGCCCGCGGAGACGCCGTCGTAGCCCTCGTGGACGATGATCTCGGCGGCCTGCGCCTCCTCACCGCCAGAGGCGTACTCGTTGCTGCCGATCCGCAGCCCCACACTTTCCGGCGCCGTGCCCTGCACGCAGTGCGCCGCGGTCAGCACCCAGTCGGCGCTGATCAGCGAACCGCCGCAGAAGTGGCTGCCGCCGTCCTGCAAGGAGACCATGAACGAGTAGGTCTGATCGGCGTCGCCGCCACCCACGATCATCGGCGTCACACCGGGTTCGTCGGCCGCCGCCGTCCCCATTCCCGCCAGTACTGTCGCCGCGCCGGTGAGAAGGCCCACGACCAGAGAACGTGCCCGCATTCTCTCTCCCTCCACTGCCCCGTGCCCGACCTGGGCACATCAGCGGAAGGTAGTTGACCTGCGCGGAAACCAGACACCGTCGAAAGTAGGACCGAGGGGAATTCCCTACTATCGTCGGTGTAGTCCTTTGTGGACGTTCTAGGGCAGTGGCGGGATCTGTTGTTCCGCCGCCGCTTCGGCCAGCCGGTCGAAGTCCACTGTGGAGTATCGACGCAGCTTTTCCAAGCGGTGGAAGCCATCGATCATCCGGACGGTGCCGGACTTCGAGCGCATCACGATGGACTGGGTGGTGCAGCCGCCGCTGCGGTAGTGCACCCCGCGTAGCAGATCGCCGTCGGTGATGCCGGTCGCGCAGAAGAACGCGTTGTCACCACTTACCAGATCCTCGGTCCGCAGCACGCGGTCCAGGTCGTGCCCGGCGTCGATGGCCTTCTCGCGCTCCGCGTCGTCCTTGGGCCACAGCCGTCCCTGGATCTCGCCGCCCATGCACTTCAGCGCGCACGCCGCGATGATGCCCTCCGGCGTGCCGCCGATGCCGATCAGCATGTCGACACCGGTGTTGGGCCGGGCGGCGGAGATGGCGCCCGCGACGTCGCCGTCGGAGATGAAGTGGATGCGGGCGCCCGCCTCGCGGACCGCCTTGACCAGGTCGGCGTGCCGGGCCCGGTCGAGGATGCACACGGTCACGTCGGACACGTCGGTCTGCTTGGCCTTCGCGACGCGGCGGATGTTCTCCGCGACCGGGGCGGTGATGTCGATGACGTCAGCCGCTTCCGGGCCGACCGCGAGCTTCTCCATGTAGAACACGGCCGACGGGTCGAACATGGCGCCCCGCTCGGTGGCCGCCAGCACCGCGATCGCGTTCGGCATGCCCTTCGACATCAGCGTGGTGCCGTCGATCGGGTCGACCGCCACGTCGCAGTCGGGGCCCTCGCCGTTGCCGACCTGCTCGCCGTTGTACAGCATCGGCGCCTGGTCCTTCTCGCCCTCGCCGATGACCACGACACCACGCATCGACACCGTGCCGATGAGCTTGCGCATGGCGTCGACCGCCGCGCCGTCGCCGCCGTTCTTGTCACCGCGGCCGACCCAGCGGCCCGCGGCCATGGCGGCGGCCTCGGTGACCCGGACCAGTTCCAGCGCGAGGTTGCGGTCGGGCTCTTCCGGCCTGCGGTCTTGGCTGGTGGGCTGGGTCGTGGTGGTCATGCCGTCCTCCCGGAATCGCGGAGCTTGCGGAGCGATCAGTAAACGCAGTCGCGCACATCACGGACCAGCCGATCCTCCCAGACTTCGGGATGCCGTGGTCGCTGAGCGCGCGTGAGGGACGTCTCCCGCGGTTTGCGACGATGGCGTACGTGACGGACAAGCCTGCACGTGGCAGCCTGCGGATGCGGGACATGATCGGTGCGATGGTCGTGCTCCTGTTGATCATCGGCGCGGTGCTCGCGTTCTACGGCGGCTGCTCGTTCAGCCCCGGCGGGCCGACCGTCGACCCGAAGACGGCGCCGAGCGCGGACGCGTCCGGTGAGCTGGAGCGGGCCGCCAGGTCGGCCGCGTTCGCCGTGCGCGAGCCCAGGGTGCCCGCTGGGTGGCGGCCCAACTCGGCGTCGACGACGGCCGTGGGTGCCGGCGCCACGGCCAGCGTGGTCGTGCGGGTGGGCTACGTGACCTCCTCGGGCGCGTTCCTGCAGCTCAGCCAGTCCGGCGGGGACGCGGGTGAGGTCGTCGCCAAGGAGACCGGGCAGGCCGAACCGCCGAAGGCGAACGGCACCGTCGAGGTCGACGGCGTGACCTGGACGACCTACCCAGGGCGCCGGGACGAGCCCGCCTGGGTGGCGGACCTGGACGGCGTCGTCGTGCTGATCACCGGCAGCGCGCAGGAGGCGGAGTTCCGGCAGCTCGCCGCGGCCGCCCAGAACGCGACTCCGCTGTCGCGTGGCTGAGGAAAGGGCTGGCGGGGTCTCGCGCCGACCAGCAGGAACCTCAGGGGACCGTGACGGCGCTCAGCCAATCCACCGGCTGTCCGCATCGTTCGCTGGGACGTGACCGACACCGTTAATCCCGGGGAGGCGGACTGCCCCGCCAGCAGCTCGTCAGGTGGTCGTCGACCATGCCGGTGGCCTGCATCAGCGCGTAGGCCGTGGTGGGGCCGACGAACGAGAAGCCGCGCTTCTTCAGCGCCTTCGCCATGGCCTTCGACTCGTCGGTGATCGCCGGGACGTCCGAGAGCAGCTTCGGGCGCTTGTGCCTGCTCGGCGCGAACGACCACAGGAGGTCGTCGAGTGGGGTGTCCAGCTCGGCGATGGCGCGGGCGTTGCGGATCGTCGCGTCGATCTTGGCGCGGTTGCGCACGATCGACGCGTCGTTCATCAGCCGCTCGACGTCGCCGGGACCGAACTCCGCGACCCGCTTGGGCTCGAACTCCGCGAACGCGCCGCGGAAACCCTCCCGTTTGCGCAGGATCGTCAGCCACGACAGCCCGGACTGGAACGCCTCGAGGGAGAGCCGTTCGTACAGCGCGGCCTCGCCGTGCAGCACGACGCCCCACTCCGTGTCGTGGTAGGCCGCGTAGTCCTCGGTCGAGTTGCCCCACGGGCAGCGCGGAACCCCGTCCGCGCCGGGCAGCGCGGCCGTCATCGCGCGTCCACGTCGCCGTGCGCCGCACGCTCCCGCAGCTCGGCGTTCTCGGCGCGTAAGTCCTCCAGCTCGCCGGACAGGCGGCGCAGGACCCAGTCGACCTCGGACATCTTGTAGCCGCGGACCACCAGCTGGAAGCGGACGTTCCGCACGTCCTCGGCCGTCACCCCCGACGAGGGCAGCCGGGTGGGCGAGGCGCCCGGCGGCAGCGCGGGCAGCTCCTCCCCCCGCCCGAAGACGACCGAGGCCAGCAGGAACACCACGGCCGCCACGAGCATCATGACGACCAGGTAGATCAGTGCCGTTGTCACCCGAGGGATGGTGTCATACGCCACCGACAGAACTCACCGCACGAGCAGTGACCGCATCGGTGGGCGGTCCGCGACCACCACTCCGGAGGTGTCCGGCAGCCACTCGTCGGCCACCTGCACGAACTGCGTCAGCGCACCCGCGTGCGACGGGAGCATGCCGCAGCGCGCCAGTGCGGTGCCGAGGATCTGCCTGGCCATCAGGCCCAGCGCACGCAGCGGCTGGTTGCGGTGCCGCCGCACGCCCAGGTTGACCTGCGCGATCCCGGCCAGCCCGACGATGGCGTGCGCGTCGAGCAGCAGCCCGATCTCCACGCCGTAGCCGGACGCGAACGGCACCGACTCCAGCAGCTCACGGGTGCCCGCGTACTCGCCGCCGAGCGGCTGGATCACGCCGGTCAGCTCGGGCCGCAGCGTCGACAGCAGTGGCCGCGCCATCAGCTCGGTCACCCGGCCGCCACCCGACCCCGCCGACCCCTCGGCCGTCAGGGGCCGCCGGTAGAAACCCTTGACCAGGTGGACGTCCGGGTCCATCAGCATCGGGCCGAGCAGCCTCGGCACGAACTCCGGGTCCGGGTCGACGAGGTCGGAGTCGAGGAACACCAGCAGGTCGCCGGTGGTCGCCGCCAGCGACCGCCACAGGACCTCGCCCTTGCCGGGCACCGGTTCCAGCTCGGGCAGCACGTCGCCGCGGCGCACCACCTTGGCGCCCGCCGCGAGCGACACCTCGACCGTGCGGTCCGTCGAACCCGAGTCGACCACCATCAGTTCGTCGACGAGGGAGCCGACGAGTGGCCGCACCGACGCGATCACGTCGGCGACCGTGGCCTCCTCGTTCAGCGCGGGCAGCACCACGCTGACCGTGCGGGAGCCCTTGGCCGCCACCAGGTCCTCGATCGTCCACGCCGGGCTCTGCCACGTCCGCTCCGCGAACCACGCGCGCGCGTCGTCGTGCATCACGCAAGTGCCCGCAGGCATCGGGCCGGCGGGCGGGTGCCCCGGATGCTCGCCACCATCTCGACCACCTTCCTGGTTCTGGCCACCTCGTGCGCGCGGAACACCCGCGCGCCGGCCATTGCCGCGACGGACGTCGCCGCGAGCGTGCCGTCCACCCGGTCGGTCACCGCCGCGCCGAGCGTCTCACCGATGAAGTCCTTGTTGGACAACGCCATCAGAACCGGCCAGCCGGTGTCCACCAGCTCGTCGAGCCGCCGCAGCAACTCGAGGCCGTGCCAGGTGTTCTTGCCGAAGTCGTGTGTCGGGTCGATCAGCACCCCTTCCCGGGGCACGCCGAGCGCCACCATCCGCTCCGCGCGGGCGACCAGCTCGGCGACGACCTCGGCCACCACGTCCAGGTACCGGACGCGGTGCGGGTCCGTGCGTGGCGTCGCGCCGCCGGTGTGGGAGCAGACGATGCCCGCGCCGAACTCGGCGGCCACCTCGGCGAGCAGGGGGTCCGCACCCGCCCAGGTGTCGTTGATCAGGTCGGCACCCGCGACGCAGGCCGCCCGGCCGACCTCGTGCCGCCACGTGTCGACGCTGATCACGAGGTGCGGGTAGCGCTCCCGCACCTGTTCGACGAACGGCACGACCCGGCGGATCTCCTCGTCCGCGCCGACGTGCTCGCCGTGCGCGCCCGCCCGGACGCCGCCGACGTCGACGATGTCGGCGCCCTCCGCGACCACGCGGTCCACCGCGGCGAGCGCCTCCCGGTCACCGAAGGTGGCGCCACGGTCGTAGAAGGAGTCCCTGGTGCGGTTGACGATCGCCATCACCAGTGCGCGGTCCTGGGTGACCTCCCGGCCGCCGAAGCGAAGTGTGCTCACGTCCCAAGCGTGCCACGGGGTGTGGGGGAAAGCCGGACGCGATACACCGAGGTCACAATTGGTGACCTCGGGGAAACCTGCCGGGCAGGACCCTCAGTGTGCCTCTTCCCAGGCCTGGTAGGCCTCCTCGACCACCCGCACGGCGTCGTCGACATCGTCGGTGAGGTGCAGCAGCGCGAGGTCCTTCTCCCCGATCTTGCCCTCGGCCACGAGACTGTCCCGCAGCCAGTTGTACAGACCCTCCCAGTAGGACTGTCCGAACAGGACAACGGGGAACTTGGTGACCTTCTTGGTCTGCACCAGGGTCAGCGCCTCGAACAGCTCGTCGAGCGTGCCGAACCCGCCGGGCAGGCAGATGAACGCCTGGGAGTACTTGATGAACATCGTCTTGCGGGCGAAGAAGTACCGGAAGTTGACGCCGAGGTCGACCCACGGGTTCAGGCCCTGCTCGAACGGCAGCTCGATGCCGAGGCCGATCGACAGCCCACCCGCCTCGGAGCAGCCGCGGTTGACCGCCTCCATGGCACCGGGCCCGCCGCCGGTGATCGACGCGTAACCGGCGCGGGCCAGCGCCGCGCCGATGTCCATGCCGAGCTTGTACTCCGCGTGGTCCCGCTGCGTGCGCGCGGACCCGAAGACGGTGACCGCGCGCGGCACCTCGGCGAGCGCGCCGAAGCCCTCGACGAACTCGGCCTGGATGCGCATGACCCGCCACGGGTCGGTGTGGACCCAGTCGCCCTTGCCCCGGGAGTCGAGCAGCCGCTGGTCGGTCGTGGACGCCTCCACCCGCCGCGACCTGCGCAGTACGACAGGTCCGCGCTGCTTCTCGGCCGGGTGCTCGTTGTCCTCCTGCTGAATAGTCACCCGCGCGAGTCTATTCGCCTCGTCCGAGGAGACGGTCGCGAACGGCACCGAGTGCGAAGCCAAGGAGGTTGGGGCCCCGCCACTGCGCCGGGTCCCCTGCGCGGGGGTCGTCCGCTGCCAGGCCGATGCCCCAGACGCGGTCGAGCGGGCTGGCTTCGACGAGCACCTCGTCGCCGGTGCCGCGCAGGAAGGCTCGCATCTCGTCGTGCTGGGTGAACTTGAGGGTGTTGCCGTCGACCACGGACTCGAAGCGGCGCGCCTCCCATGCGGCCGGGTCGAAGTTCCTGACCTGGCGGCCGAGGTCCTTGGCCTGCTTCGGGTGGTCGGCGGCGAGGATTCGCGTGGCGGTGCGCTGGTCGTCGAACAGGATCGCCTTGCGCCACATCATGTAGTGCTCCGCGGTGGCGAAGGTGTGCTCGTTCTCGGTGAACGGAGCGGGGAACCACTGGCTGAGACAGCCTTTGCCGGACGGGGCGCCCTGGTGGCCCCAGAAGAACAGGAACCGCACCCGCTCGCCGTCGGCGAGCGCCTTCTCCACGTCGGCAACGGATCGCATGCCGCACATGGTGGCGCAGGGCTTCGTCAGGCGCGACCGAATTCGAACCCGGGTGCCTGCTCCAAGGCGCCGATGTAGGTGATGTCGAAGGACTCGAAGTTGTTGACCCGGAGCTTGAGCACGAGGCCGTCCTTGACGGCCACGAAGAACTCGGCGGGCTGCCGGGGGTCGTCGATGACCTGGTGCGTGCTGAAGATCGTCCGGTCGAGCATCGAGAAGAGCGCGGCGTAGACGGCGTTTCTGCGGGTCTGGGAGGCGGTCTCACTCCAGTCCGTCAGCAGGTCCCAGCCGTTCTGCAGCTGGCAGCGGGTCTGCGCGACGGCCTCGGACTGGTTCTGGAAGTCGTTCATGACGATTCCGATCTGCTGGGGAGTGCTGTGCGCCTGATACTCCTAAAGATATCGGCGTTACATAACACCGTCAATCAATGGTCGCGCGGATCCGCCAGGTGAGCAATCTGGAAGAAGTCGCCCTCAGACCAGGAAGTTCGCCAGCACGGCCGCGCAGCGGGTGATGTCCTCGGTCGGCACGTTCTCCTGCTGCGTGTGCGCGAGCGTGGGGTCGCCTGGGCCGAAGTTCACCGCCGGCATGCCCAGTGCGGCGAAGCGGGCCACGTCCGTCCAGCCCAGCTTCGCCACCGGGTCGCCGCCCGCGGCGGCCACCAGCTCCGCCGCCGAGGGCGCCGACAGGCCAGGCAGCGCACCCGCCGCGACGTCGGTCACCGTCACGTCGTAGCCGGAGAACACCGTGCGCAGGTGGGCCTCCGCCTCGGCAGGGCCGCGGTCCGGGGCGAAGCGGTGGTTGACGGTCAGCACGGCCTCGTCCGGGACCACGTTGCCGCTCACCCCACCGCCGACGCGTACCGCCTGCAGGCCCTCGCGGTAGGTGCAACCGTCGATGTCGACCGTGCGGGCGTCGTACGCGGCCAGCGTCGCCAGCGCGCCCGACAGGGCGTGGATCGCGTTCTCGCCCATCCATGCCCTGGCCGTGTGGGCCCGCCTGCCGGTCGTGCGCACCTCGATCCGCATCGTGCCCTGGCAGCCCGCCTCAACCACCGCGTTCGACGGCTCGCACACGATCGCCAGGTCGCCTGCCAGCCAGTCCGGCAGCTCGCGCTCGATGCGGCGCAGGCCGTTGCGGACCGCCTCGATCTCCTCGCAGTCGTAGAACACGAACGTCACGTCGTGGCGCGGCGTTGGCAGGGTCGCCGCGAGGTGCAGCATGACCGCGTCGCCGCCCTTCATGTCGACCGTGCCGAGGCCGTGCAGCCTGCCCTCGGTCCTGCGCAGCGGCAGGTTGTCGTTGACCGGCACGGTGTCCAGGTGGCCCGCCATGACCACCCGCGACCGGCGGCCCAGCGTGGTGCGGGCCAGCACCGAGTTGCCGGAGCGGATCACCTCGAGGTGCGGTGCCCGCGTGCGCAGCGCGGCCTCGACCGAGTCGGCGATCATGGCCTCGTCCCCGGACACGCTGGGGATGTCCACCAGCGCGGCGGTCAGCTCGACAGGGTCACCGGCAAGATCGAGTTCAACGGGCACGCCCGACACGCTACCCAGGGGACCGTTGGCTACCGTTGAGGCCGTGACTAGTGCAGACACCACCGGAGCGCTCGGCGTCGGCCTCGCGACGGTCGCCGACGACGGCACCGTGCTCGACACCTGGTTCCCGAACCCCAAGCTGGACGACAACGCCGTGCCGGGCACGCAGCGCCTGTCCGAGCAGCAGGCCACCGACGAGCTCGGCGCCGGGGTGTCGGCGCTGCTCGGCCCGGACGTCGACCGGGCCGTCGAGGTGGTCGCGGTGCGCACCGGCACGATCGACCTGTCCGCGCCGCCCGCCGACGCCTACGACGTCTACCTGCGGCTGCATCTGCTTTCCAGCAGGCTCGTGCCGCCGCACGGGTGCAACCTCGACGGCGTCTTCGGGCTGCTGTCCAACGTGGTGTGGACCAACCACGGGCCGTGCCCCGTCGACGGGTTCTCCGCCACCCGCCTGCGGCTGCGGGCCCGGGGGCAGGTCACCGTGTACGGGGTCGACAAGTTCCCCAGGATGGTGGACTACGTGATCCCGGCCGGTGTGCGGATCGCGGACGCGGACCGGGTGCGGCTCGGTGCGCACCTCGCGACCGGGACGACCGTCATGCACGAGGGCTTCGTCAACTACAACGCGGGCACGCTGGGCGCGTCGATGGTCGAGGGCCGGATCTCGGCGGGCGTGGTGGTCGGCGACGGGTCCGATGTCGGCGGCGGCGCGTCGATCATGGGCACGTTGTCCGGCGGCGGCAAGGAGACCATCTCGCTCGGCGCCGGCTGCCTCATCGGCGCCAACGCCGGCATCGGGATCTCGCTGGGCGACAACTGCATCGTCGAGGCCGGGCTGTACGTCACGGCCGGGACGAAGGTGACGCTGCCGGACGGGACGCTCGTGAAGGCACGTGAGCTGTCCGGCCGGGACGCGCTGCTGTTCCGCCGCAACTCCGCGACCGGCGCCGTCGAGGTCGTGGCGCGGACCGGAGCGGGCGTGGAGCTGAACGCGGCCCTGCATTCCAACTAGAGCGTGTCCTTTGGATCTTTGATGGAAGGTCTGGGCCCGATCAGCGGTTACCTCAGGGGAACGTGACGGCACTCAGCCACTAACCGCCTGCGGTCCTGGGTGTTGCTGGGGCGGGACCAACACTTTTGAATCCGGGGAGGCGGACTAGCACTTCCCCTGAGGCGGCGGCCGCGAGGCGCAGGGCTGTGCAGTCTGTGAGTGGCTATTCGTCCGGCACGCCCTAATGTTGGAACATGCCCGTTGATCCGCTGCGTGCCCGGCTTGACGAGCAGCTGAACGAGCTGCGCGTGCAGGGCGAGGTCGCCATGGCCGACACGGATCCCGAGGGAGTGCACCAGCTGCGCGTCGCCGTGCGCCGTGCGCGTGCGGCGCTGAAGACCGCGGGCGGGTTCGACGAGCTGCGGGGTGAGCTGCGCTGGTTCTTCTCCCGGCTAGGCCCGTTGCGTGACCTGGACGTGCTCCTCGAGCGGTTCCACGGCGACACCTCCGGGTTCTCCGCCACCGAGCTGGCCGCGTTCGAGCGGCTGCTGCTCCCGCTCACCGTCGAGCGGGCGCAGGCGTTGCGGCGCGCGACCAAGGCCCTGCGCGGCAAGCGGTACGCGAAGCTCCTCGACGCGCTGGCGGCCGCGACACCCTCCGGTGGCGAGGCGGCCGAGCCGGACATGGTCGCCGAGATCGAGAAGCCGCACGAGCGGCTGCGTGCCGAGGTGGCGGCCATCGGGCAGGACCCGACCGACGAGCAGCTGCACGACCTGCGGATCCTCGGCAAGAAGCTGCGCTACGTTGCCGAGATGGCGACGGGCAGGCAGGCCCGCGCGCTGGTGAAGGCCATGAAGCGGTTCCAGGACCTGCTCGGCGAGTTCCACGATGCCTGTGTCGCCGAGAAACGGGTGCGGGCGCTGACCCCCGCCGGTCTGGACGAGGCGTTCGTGGCCGGGCGGCTGGTGGAGCGGGAACGCGGGAAACAGCAGGCCATGCGTGCGACGTGGCACGACGCGTGGCTGGCGGTCGACAGCCGGGCAATGGCATTGCGGGCACAACCCGAGGCCCCTACGCGAGCAGGCGCTCCGCAGCGGCCGCCACGCGTTCGTCCGTCGCCGTGAGCGCGACGCGGACGTGCCGGTCGCCGGTCGGGCCGTAGAACGTGCCGGGCGCGGTCAGGATGCCGCGGTCCGCGAGCCAGTCCGCCGTGGCCCAGGCGTCCTCGCCGCGCGTCGACCACAGGTACAGGCCGGCCTCCGAGTGGTCGATCGTGAACCCCGCCGCCGCCAGCGCGGGCCGGAGCACCGCCCTGCGGGCCGCGTAGCGGGTCTTCTGGACGGCCACGTGCTCGTCGTCGTCGAGCGCGGCCGTGATCGCCGCCTGGACCGGGTGCGGCACGATCATGCCCGCGTGCTTGCGGACCGCCAGCAGCCGCGCGACCAGCGCCGGGTCACCCGTCACGTAGCCGGCGCGGTAGCCGGCGAGGCAGGAGGACTTCGACAGCGAGTGGACGGCCAGGAGCCCTTCGTGCGAGCCGCCGGAGACCGAATCGTGCAGGACCGACACCGGCGCGGTCTCCCAGCCGAGCGTCAGGTAGCACTCGTCGGACACCACGACCACGCCGCGTTCCCGCGCCCAGTCGACGACCTTGCGCAGGTGCTCCGGCGGGAGCACCTGCCCGGTCGGGTTCGACGGCGAGTTGAGCCACACCAGCTTCGGCTTCGCCGGGCCGACCGCGACCGTGCTGTCGGCGCGGAGGACCTCCGCGCCGGCCAGGCGCGCGCCTGCCTCGTACGTCGGGTACGACAGCGACGGGATCACCACCAGGTCACCCGCGCCGGCCCCCAGCATCGTCGGCAACCACGCCACCAGCTCCTTCGAGCCGATCGTGGGCAGCACGTCGACCGGGTCGACGTGCACCCCGTGCCTGCGCTCGAGCGCGCCCGCGGCGGCTTCGCGCAGCTCAGGGGTGCCGTGCGTGGTCGGGTAACCGGGGATCCACGCGGCGCCGGTGAGCGCTTCCTGGATCACCGTGGGCACCGGGTCGATCGGGGTGCCCACGGACAGGTCCACCAGGCCGTCCGGGTGTGCGCGGGCCTTCGCGGCGACGTCGGCCAGCGTGTCCCACGGGAAGTCCGGGAGCCGGGTGATCGTCACTCGTCGTGCTGGACGGGCGCGATGTCCTTGATCCACTGCGGGTCGTTGCCCGTCTTGCCCACCTTGGCGGCACCGCCAGGGGAACCGAGCTCGTCGAAGAAGTCGACGTTGGCCTTGGTGTAGTCCTTCCACTGGTCGGGGACGTCGTCCTCGTAGTAGATGGCCTCCACCGGGCACACCGGCTCACACGCGCCACAGTCCACGCACTCGTCGGGGTGGATGTAGAGCATCCGGTCACCCTCGTAGATGCAGTCGACCGGGCACTCATCGATGCATGCCTTGTCGAGCAGGTCGATGCACGGCTCGGCGATCACGTAGGTCACTGCTTCTCCTGTTTGACGTCCAGCGGGTCCAGCAGGCACGAGGTTACCGGCCGCCGCTAGTATCCCTCTCAGGGATCGACATCGTTCACTGTGGTGCGGTGAGTGTGGTAGCGAGCACCCTGCCCAGCACGATTGCCGACGGCAAGGCCCCGCACGCGAACAGCAGCAGCGACCGCCAGTCGGCGATCAGCACCATGTCACCGCCGGGCCCGAACATGCCGAACACGGCCACGACCAGGATCCACGTTATCAGTGGCGCGGCGGCCACCAGCAGCTTCGTCGACAGCGTCCCAGCCACCGAGACCAGCCACGGCGTGGTCAGCGCGGCCAGCAGCGCGCTCGCGGGCACTGGCACGCCGCCGAGTGCGTACGGCAGCAGGTAGCCGTCGAACCGCAGCGGCAGGAACAGCATCTCGAGCACCGCGAGCACCGCGGCGGCCACGACCAGGACGGCGAGGATCAACCAGCTCCGTACCGTCACTGGAGTCCGCCGAACAGGTCGGTCCCCGCGCCGCCGCCGTCGCCTCGGCCCAGCAGGTAGAACTCGGCCGCCACCAGCGGCTGCGCGATGCCGTTGGACAGCGCGTACGCCTGCGCCCCGTCCGCGTCCTGCCACACGCTCACCTGGGTCGAGTGCGCCGCGAGCGCCTCGAGCTTCACCGACAGCACGTCCGAGGTGTCGATCGTGGTGGTGATCGCCTCGTCGTCGGTGACCGGCAGCTCGTCCGGCAGGGGCAGCCGGAACGGCAGGCCGTCGTGGCCCGCGAGCGCGGCGACGCCCTCCTCGGTGGCGCGGCGGGACGTGACCGCGAAGAACACGCGGTCCACCTCGGGGCCGCAGGCCGCCATCGTGACGTCGTGGGCGCGGATGTGGTCGGGGTGACCGTAGCCGCCGTCCGGGCCGTAGGTGACCACCACCTGCGGGCGCACGTCCGCGATCACCTCGGCCAGCGTGGCCGCCTGCTCGGTGAGGTCGCCGCCCGCGAACGCACGCGGGTGGGCGTTCGCGTCGACCCCGGCCATGCCGGAGTCCCGCCAGCGGCCGACCCCGCCGAGCCAGCGGTGGTCGGAGACGCCGAGCGCGGCGCACGCGGCCCGCAGCTCACCGATGCGGTACCCGCCGAGCTGGTCGGCGGCGTCGGTGGCCAGCCCGCGCAGGCTCTCCGGGATGATCTCGCCCTCCTCGCCGAGCGTGCACGTGACCAGGGTGACGTGCATACCGGCGGCCGCGTACCTGGCGATGGTGCCGCCGGTCCACAGACTCTCGTCGTCGGGGTGCGCGTGGACGAGCAGAAGCCGTGGTGCCGCTGTGAGCGTCATCAGTCAAAGGTCCGTATCCGTGGGTCCAGCCAGGCGGTCAGGATATCGGCGAGCATCAGGACGATCACGAACAAGGCGACCGAGTACACGCTGACCGCGAGCATCACGGGGTGGTTGTTCTCGCCCATGCTGCGCACGAACAGGTAACCGAGGCCGTTGTACTGGAACACGGCCTCGACGAGGATCGTGCCGCCCATCAGCGCGCCGAGCTGCACCGCCGACAGTTCGGCGACCGGGATCATGGCGTTGCGGGCCGCGTGCTTGAACACGACCTTGCGCTCGGTCAGCCCCTTGGCCCGCGCGGTGCGGATGTAGTCGGCGTCGAGCACCTCGATCATCGCGCCTCGGGCCAGCACCACGGTGAACGCGAGCGCGCTGACGCCCAGCGTGAACGCGGGCAGGAGCAGCTCCTGCAGCCACGTCGTCTCCACGCCGATGGACCGGGGGATCGCGGGGAACGCCTCCCAGCCGAACACCGAACCGCCGGAGAAGGTGTCCCTGATCCACACCCCGAGCACGAAGAGCGGGAGCACGGTGATCGTGATCGACGTGAAGGTGATCACCGTGTCGACGAACGTGTGCCGCAGCCGGGCGGCGACGATGCCCAGCACCACGCCGAGGACGACCTGGATGGCGAGTGCGGTGAGCGAGAGCCGCAGCGAGTTCGGCGCCGCGGCGGCGATCAGGTCGATCACCGGCCGCCTGCGCTCGTAGTCCACGCCGAGGTCGCCGGTGAACAGGTGGCCCACGTAGACCAGGTAGCGGACGAACAGCGGCTTGTCGAGGCCGAACGTCTCGTTCAGCATCGCCCGCGCCTCCGGCGTCTGCATCCTCGGGCCGATCATCCGGAACGGGTCGCCCCACTCCGTCACGGCCACCAGCGCGCCGAACGTCGTCACGAGGATCACCAGGATGGCCTGCGCGGCCCTGCGGAGCAGGAACTTGCCCATCCACTACCTGCCCCGATGGATCTTTGTGCGAGTGCCTTGGCCCGACCAAAGATGGGCACGACCAGGGCGAAGACCATGCGCGTACCCGCGCACTTCACCATGGCGTGCCCACCCTCGGCACGTCGGTCAGGCGCGCACGACCTCGCGAAGGGACGCGAAGTGGCACGACGCCTGGTGGCCTGGGGTGCCTGCCACGTCGTACAGCGGAGGGGGCTCCTCGATGCAACGACGCTGGTCGGACTCCGACAGCTGCTCGAACTTCCAGCAGCGGGTGCGGAACCGGCAGCCCGACGGCGGGTTGGCCGGGTTCGGCACGTCGCCGCGCAGCACGATGCGCTCGCGCCGCCGCTCAAGCTTCGGGTCCGGGATCGGCACCGCGGAGATCAGTGCCTGGGTGTACGGGTGGTGCGGCCGGTCGAACAGGTCGTCCCGGTCGGCGATCTCCACCACGGAGCCCAGGTACATGACCGCCACGCGGTCGGCGATGTGCCGGACCACGGACAGGTCGTGCGCGATGAACAGGTACGTCAGCTCCAGCTCGTCCTGCAGGTCCTCGAGCAGGTTCACGATCTGGGCCTGGATCGACACGTCCAGCGCCGACACCGGCTCGTCCAGCACGATGAACTTCGGGTTCATCGCGATGGCGCGGGCGATGCCGACGCGCTGGCGCTGTCCGCCGGAGAACTCGTGCGGGTAGCGGTCCGCGTACTCCTCGGCGAGCCCGACGGTGTCGAGCAGGGTGCCGATGGTCTTGCGGTTCACCTCCTGACCGAGCAGCTGGTACTTCTCGGTCAGGATCTGCCGGATCGTCATGCGCGGGTTCAGCGACGCGTACGGGTCCTGGAACACGATCTGCATGTCCCGCCGCGCCCTGCGCAGGTCGTTCTTGTTCAGCCCGGAGACGTCGACACCGTCGAGCACGATCCTGCCCGACGTCGGCTCCAGCAGGCGCAGGATCGCCCGCGCGGTGGTCGACTTGCCGCAGCCGGACTCACCGACCAGTGCGACCGTCTGCCCCCGGTAGACGTTCAGGTCGATCCCGTCGACCGCCTTCACCTGGCCGATCGTGCGCTTGAAGAACACGCCGGAACGGATGGGGAAGTGCTTGACGAGGTTGCTCACCTCGAGCATCGGCCGCCGCGTCGACGCGGCCGTGCCGAGCCCTCCCTGCGAGGACGCCTGAGTCATTGCGTCACCCTCTCGTCGTTGGCCATCGCCACTCGGTCACTGTGCACGCATGCCGCGTAGTGCTGGTCGCCGTCCACCAGCTGCAGCGTCGGCACCTGCGGAGTGCAGGCGTCGGTCGCGAACGTGCAGCGTGGATGGAAGGGACAGCCCTGCGGCACCTTCGCCAGTGACGGCGGGATGCCCTTGATCGGCTGCAGCCTGGCCTGCCGGGACTGGTCCATCCTCGGCAGGGAGGACAGCAGCCCGTAGGTGTAGGCGTGCCTCGGCGAGTAGAAGATCTCGTCCGCGGTGCCGGACTCGACGATCTTGCCCGCGTACATGACGTTGATCCGGTCCGCGTAGGAGGCCACCACACCGAGGTCGTGCGTGATCAGCACGATCGCGGTGTTGCGGTCCTCCTGCAGCTTCTCCAGCAGCGCCATGATCTGCGCCTGCACGGTCACGTCGAGCGCGGTGGTCGGCTCGTCGGCCAGCAGCACGTGCGGGTCGTTGGCGAGCGCCATCGCGATCATCGCGCGCTGGCGCATGCCACCGGAGAACTCGTGCGGGTACTGGTTGAGCCGCACGGCGGGGTTCGGGATACCGACCTCGCCGAGCAGGTCCAGCGCACGCTTCTTCGCCGTGTGCTTCGAGACGTCCTGGTGGGTACGGACCATCTCCGCGATCTGGTCGCCGACCTTGAACACGGGGTTCAGTGCGGTCAGCGGGTCCTGGAAGATCATCGCGATCTGGCTGCCGCGCAGCTTGCGCTGCTGGCGCTCCGGCATCTTGAGCAGCGAGCGGCCGCGCAGGTAGATGTCGCCGGACGGGAACGTCGCGGGCGGCGACGGCACCAGGCCGAGGATCGTCATCGCGGACACCGACTTGCCGGAGCCGGACTCGCCGACGATCGCCAGCGTCTCGCCCTCGTTGACGCTCCACGAGACGCCGTCGACGGCCTTCACGGTGCCGAAGTCGGTCTTGAAGTGGACCCGAAGGTCACGTACCTCGAGCAGTGGGGCTGGTGGCCCGTCGAGGTCGATGTCGGCAGAGCCGGTCATCTGGGTGGTTCTCCTTGCGTGTGGCGGCTATCGCAGCTTCGGGTCCAGCGAGTCGCGCAGGCCGTCGGCCACGAACGCGAACACCAGGGTGGTCAGGCAGATCGCGGCGCTGGGGAACATCCAGAGGAAGTCCTTGCCGGCCACCTGAACCTGCTCGATACCCATGTTGATCATCCGGCCCCACTCGGGGGTGTCCGGCGGCACGCCGACCCCGAGGTACGCCAGCGATGCCATCGCGACGACCGCGACACCGATGCTGGTGAACGAGTAGATGAAGACCGGCTGGATCGCGTTCGGCATGATGTGCCGGACCACGATCCGCCAGTCGGACGCGCCGATCGAGCGCGCCGCCTCGACGTACTCCGATTCCCGCAGCGCGAGGATCTGGCCGCGCATCAGCCGGGCAGCGGTCGGCCAGCCGAGGATCACCAGCGCGACGATCACCTGGAAGACGCCCGTGCCGAACGTGCGGACCACGAGGATCGCGCCGATCAGGAACGGGAACGCCAGGAAGATGTCGGTGGTCCGCATGATGATGCCGTCGGCGAACCGGCCGCGGTAGCCGGCGAGCGCGCCGAGCGCGACGCCGAGGATCATCGAGCCGAGCATCGTCAGCAGGCCGACGAGCAGCGCGAGCCGCAGGCCGTACAGCAGGCCGGAGAACAGGTCGCGGCCGAGTGCGTCGGTGCCCATGAGGTGGTCACCGCCTGGCGAGGCCAGCGTGTTCATCAGGTTCTGGTCGTACGGGTCGTACGGCGAGATGAGCGGCTGGAGCAGCGCCAGGACGATCAGGATCACGACGACGACGAGCCCGGTAAGCGCGAGCTTGTTGCGCCGGAACCGCCGCCACATGTCGGCGAACTGGCCGTGGGACTTCTTCTTGGTCTGTGCGTCCGGCTCTGGCATGTCGTCGGGACCGGGGTGGTCCGCCGACTCGACGAACACCGCCTGTGCTGCCGTGGCCGGGTCAGGTGTGGTGGTCATGTCAGTCAGTTCCTCAGCTCAACCTGATCCGTGGATCCAAGTACGCGTACAAGATGTCGACGATCATGCTGAGCAACACGTAGATCAGGACCGCGAACGTGACGATCGCCATGATCACCGGGTTGTTGTTCTGCAGGATCGATCTGTACAACAGGAAGCCGACACCGTTGTACTGGAACAACGTCTCGGTGATGATCGCGCCGCCGAGCAGGACACCGATCCCGATGCCCACATAGGTCACGACGGGGATGATCGAGTTCCGGAAGGCGTGCTTCATGATCACGGTGCGCTCGCCGAGGCCCTTGGCGCGGGCGGTGCGGATGTAGTCCATCCGGAGCACCTCCAGCATGGAGCCACGCATGAGCCGCGCGATGAACGCCGCGTCGACGATCGCGAGTGTCAGCGCGGGGAGCAGCACTTCCGTGTACCACGGCACCACTTCGGTGAACGTTCTCGGTACCTGGGGGAATATCCAGACACCGGAGACGGTCTGCCGCAGCCAGACGCCGATCACGAAGGTCGGCACGCCGATGGCCAGCGTGGTCACGATGGTGACCAGGACGTCCCAGAACGAGTAGCGCCATACGGCGGCGATGATGCCGGCGACCACACCGATGATGACGTCGATGACGATCGCGATCATCGCCAGCCGCGCGGTGTTCGGCAGGGCCGCGCCGATCATGTCGGCCACCGGGCGTCTCTGGTTCAGGTCGATGCCCAGGTCCCCGGTGAACAGGTTCCCCAGGTAGGTCAGGTACTGCATCGGCAGAGACTTGTCCATGCCGAACTTCTCACGCAGGATTGCCTGTGTCTCGGGCGGCACCACCTTGTCTCCGTTGGAGGCGAAGGGATCCCCGAGCACGAAAAGGCCGATGAACAGCAGGATCGTCGCCGCGATCACGACCATGAGGGCCTGGGCGAGCCTGCGTATTACGAACTTCCCCATTGGTAAGCGCCGCTTTCTGAGCGTAACTTCGAAACTTCGTCCCGGTTGGAATCGAGGTTCCAACCCGATAGTGGCCGTGGCCCGGCTACACCGGACCACGGCCACCCAGGTTATTCAGTTACTTGATGCTGATCTCGTAGATGTCCGGGTTCTCGCTGAAGTCCATACGAAGGTTGATGAACTTCGACGTGTTCGCCAGACGGTGCTGGGTGCGGTTCCACAGCGGGATGAGCGCCTGGTCGTCACCGATAGCGATCTTCTCGGCTTCCTGGTACTTCTTCGTCCGCTCGGCCTCGTCCTTGGTGGCACGGCCGTCGGCCAGGAGCTGGTCGAACTCCTCGTTGCTGTACCGGCCGCGGTTGTCACCGACGGTCGGCTGGCCGGCCGGGGCGCCAATGGCGTCGGTCGACAGCAGCGGCGCGAGGAAGTTCTCCGGCGTCGGGTAGTCAGCACCCCACGCGGCACGGTAGATGCCGCTGGCGCCCGGCTGCTGCTCGTTGTTCAGCAGGTCGGGGAACTGGACACCGGACAGGTTGACCTTCAGGCCCAGGTTGGTCTCGAGCTGGTCCTTGACCGCCGCGGTCCACTCCTCGTGACCCGCGTCGACGTTGAACTGGAAGTTCAGCTCGGTGCCCTCGGTGAGACCCGCTTCCTTGGCGAGCTTCTTGGCCTCGTCAAGGTCGTACTTGCAGGCCCCGCAGATGCCCTTCTGGTAGGCCTCGGGGAAGACCGGCGGCACGAACGAGTCGGCCGGGGTCTGCGAGCCCTTGAACACACCGTTGATGATCGCGTCGCGGTCGATCGCCATGGAGAGGGCCTTGCGGGCCTTCGCCGAGTCGAGCGGCTTCTCCGTCACCATCACCAGCAGGTAGTTCATACCGTTGGTGTTGCGGGTGATCCACTGGTTCTGCGGCTCGTAGGTCGCGCGCGCCTGCTCCAGGACCGGGGTCGGCATGCGAGCCCAGTCGAAGGTGCCGTTCTGGTAGCCCGCGTACTCGTCCTGGTTGCCGTTCGGCGTGATCGTGATCTCGACGGTGTCGAGGTACGCCTTGTGGCCGATCGAGTAGTCATCGAAGCGCTTGAGCTTGATGCCCACGTCGTGCTGCCACGCGCCGTCCATCATGAACGGGCCGTTGCCGATCGGGGCCTCGACGTACGCGGTGTTGGTCGCCGGAGCGCCCGCGGTGGACGGGACCGGGCTGAAGACCGGGTGGAACGTGCGGAGGAACCACTCACAGTTCGGCTCGGTCAGCGTGACCTTGAGCTTGGCCGGGTCGGAGGCGTCCACGCCGGACAGCGCGTTCGCGGTACCGGCCTGCATCTCGTCGAAGCCCTCGATGCCGGCCAGGTGGTAGGCCACCTCGGAGGCCGACGCCTTGGCGGAGACACGCTCCCAGCCGCGCTTGAACGACTCGGACGTCACCTCCTCACCGTTGTGGAACTTCGTGCCCGTCTTCAGGTCGAAGTTCCACTCGCTGCAGTCGTCGTTGGGCGACCACTTGTCGGCGACGCCGGGCTCGGCAGCGCCGTCCGGGTCGACCTGGATCAGGCCGGTGTAGAGGTACTTGGTGACCAGGAGACCCTCGGACTCCTGGGCGTTGTATGGGTCGATGGCGGTCGGCTCGGTGATGCCGAAGTGGAACGTGCCACCCGGCTTGCCTTCCTTGATCTCGACGTCCGGCGTCTCGGGCCAGCCCGCGGACGGGGCGGCGTCTTCGCCATTGTTGTCGCCGGTGCCCTCGTTCGATTTCTGAGAGCACGCCGTGAGCACGAGCGCGGCAGCCGTGAGGCCAGCCGCGGCCCGGAGCCACGCTTGTTTCCTCATCAAGATAGTTCCTCCATGAGCGAGCACGCACTCGACGAGCGTGCGCCCGGTGTTGTCGTGACACATCGTGCACGGAGCCGGTGGGTACCGCGCGGTGGGGGCCAGTCGGGGAAGCACCGTGCCACCACGAGGTCGTCTCCCTGTTGGTGCGGACCACGTGTCATGTCGATCTTGTGACGCGTCAGAGCCCTGTCGCCGACGCACCGTTGCAGGACGGTAGGAACTCCGCCTAGTCCCGTCACGGGATTAGGCTTGATCGTGACCAAAGGGTGACACGGTGGTGGCGGGAAGCGATGCCGTGACTACCGCCCGCTGAAAACCGTGACTGGCAACCAACCATCGGGGGGTTGCGGCCCAAAAGCTCGGTTATCCATCCGCGTCCACCTGGGAACGTCCGGACGGCTGCGTAACGGGAACGTGAAAGTGGTTATCCGGGAATGGTGCGTGCGGCAAATGTGACAGCGCCGTAACCGTGCCGCTTTCATTTAGCTCGGGGAACGCGTCCAGAATGCCGCGCCGGCAAACGGGCCCGCGAACCCGGCGCCCGCCGAGACACCCACCAGTTCGCCACGAACGGCGAGCACGTCGGCCTCCTGGTAGAGCGGGATCGCGACCGCCGCGCGCCACACCGTCGGCTCCACGGAGGTCAACGCCTCGGTTACGGAGAGTGATCCGGTGAGTGCCGCGTCGATGGTCGGCTGGATCGCCGGGTCGCAGTAACCCGCCGGGTTGGCGGGCACCGGCGGGGTGGCGTCGGTGTCGCAGCCGAAGCCGGTGGCGAGCATGGTGGCCGGGTCGCCGCCGGTAGGCCGCGAGGTGACCGCGATGTCGATGACGTCGGTGCCTTCCGTCGAGTACAGACGCTGGAGGAGCTGGCGGCCGGGCAGCTCCGTGACCTCGGCGACCACGCCGCCCGCCGCGAGCTGGCGCTGCACGTCCTTCGCGATCCGCACGTCGGCGGGCCGTTCCTCGGCGGCGCCGATGACCAGCTCGAGCGGCCTGCCGTCGCGGGCCCAGCCCGCGCTGGTCCTGGTGTATCCGGCCCCGGTCAGCAGCGTCTGGGCGGCGGCGGGGTTGAAGACGAGGTCGCCAGGCTTGGTCGGCCGGTAGCCGGGCGCGGTCGGCGCGAGCACCTGCGCGTCGGCTCGCAGCTGCGCGGCCGGCCCGTTGCCGGTGCCGACGGTGATCAGCTGCGTGCGGTCGAGCATCGCGACCAGCGCCTGGCGCACGGGCAGGTCCGTGAGCTCCTGCGACGGTCGCAGGTACACGGTCGTCACGGCGGGCCGGGGGACCGTGGACGTGGTCACCGCAGGCGCGAGGTCGCCGATGGTCTTGGCGCCAACGGAGTCGGCGCGCACCAGCGCCATCTGGTCGTGGCCCTGTTCGAGCGCGTTGATCAGGGTGGGCTGCTCGGTGCGGCGCAGGACGATCCGGTCCAGCCGCGCGGGCTCCGCCCAGTACCGGTCGTTGCGCTCCAGCACGACCTCGCCACGGTCGTTGTCGAGCGTCTTGACCGTGAACGGGCCCGCGGTCGCCGGGAAGTTGGCCTGCAGCGCGCCTGCCCAGCCGCCGGGCGCGTCCTTGAGGATGTGCGCGGGCAGCAGGTTGGAGAACAGCGACCGCCAGCCCGGGTACGCCTTGCCGAACACGACCTCGACGACCTTCCCGCCGTCGCGGGCGTTGATGTCGGAGATCAGCCGGTAACCCGCCGAGTCCACCACGCCGGGCTGGCTCGTCATCTGCTCACGCAGGTACACGAAGTCCTCGGCGGCGACCGGCGCGGCGTCGGACCAGGACGCGTCGGCGCGGACCTGGTAGGTGACCGTGTACGGCTCCGAGCGCGTGACCTCGGCCGAGGACATCAGCGTGCGGTCCAGCCTCGGTGTTCCGTCCGGGCCAGGACGGAACACCGACGGCAGCAGCAGCGTCGACAGCGCGGTCGTGATGGCCGACTGGTCGGCCCAGTTGTGCGGGTTGTAGCCACCCGCGATCGTGTCCACCCCGACCACGGCCTCACCCGTGTCGACCGGAGCGTTCGCAGGTGAGGAGAGCGGCGTGGACTTCAGACGGGGGGCTGGGGTGCAGCCTGCGAGCGTGACCAACGCGACGAACGCGACCAGCGTCTTCCGCAACAACCTCACCTCCCCACCCCGAAACCCTGCCAGACTACGAAAACGACGCGCTCTGGGGCTACCGGGTTCCTGGTCAGGCGTCCCGGGACTTCTCGCGTGCCCGTGCCCGGCCGCGCTGGGTGCTGTCGAGAATGACCTTGCGGATACGCACCACGTCCGGCGCGACCTCGACGCACTCGTCGGTCGCGCAGAACTCCAGTGCCTCCTCCAGCACGAGCCTGCGCGGGCGGGCGAGCCGCTCCAGCTCGTCGCCGGTCGACGACCGCATGTTCGTGAGCTTCTTCTCCCTGGTCACGTTGACGTCCAGGTCCTCGGCGCGCGGGTTCTCGCCAACGACCATGCCCTGGTACACGTCCGCGCCGGGCTCGACGAAGAACGAGCCGCGGTCCCCGAGCTGGATCATCGCGTAGCTGGTGACCGAGCCCGTCCGGTCGGCGACCAGCGAGCCGGAGTGGCGGCCGCGGATCTGACCCGCCCACGGGAAGTAGCCCTCGAAGATGGCGTTCGCGATGCCGGTGCCCCGGGTCTCGGTGAGGAAGTCGGTGCGGAAGCCGATCAGGCCGCGCGACGGGACGACGTACTCGACCTTGACGCGGCCGGTGCCGTGCCCGCCCATGTGCTCGAGGCGGCCCTTGCGGGCGGCGAGCAGCTGGGTGATGGCGCCGAGGTGCTCCTCAGGCGCGTCCACGGTGAGCCGCTCGAACGGCTCGCACAGCTTGCCGTCGATGGTCCTGGTGACGACCTCGGGACGGCCGACGGTCAGCTCGAAGCCCTCGCGGCGCATGGTCTCCACGAGGATCGCGAGCGCCAGCTCGCCACGGCCCTGGACCTCCCAGGCGTCGGGCCGCTCGGTCGGCAGCACCCGCACGGACACGTTGCCGACCAGCTCGCTGTCCAGCCGGTTCTTCAGCATCCGCGCGGTGAGCTTCGTGCCGCCACCCCGGCCCGCGAGCGGTGAGGTGTTGACGCCGATGGTGACCGAGATGGCCGGCTCGTCGACGTGGATGCGCTCGAGCGGCTCCGGGTTGGCCGGGTCGGCGAGGGTGTCGCCGATGGTGATCTCCGGGATGCCCGCGATCGCGACGATGTCACCGGCCTCCGCGCTGGTGGCGGGGACCCGCTCGAGGTTCCGCGTGATCAGCAGCTCGGTGATCTTGACGTTCGTGATGCTGCCGTCGGCGCGGCACCACGCGACCTGCTGGCCCTTGCGGATGGTGCCAGCGTGGACGCGGCACAGCGCGATGCGGCCGAGGAAGCTGGACGCGTCGAGGTTGGTGACCAGCGCACGCAGCGAGGCCTTCGGGTCGCCCGCGGGCGGCGGCACGTGCTCGAGCAGCACGTCGAACAGCGGGTCGAGGTTCTCGCTGTCGGGCAGTTCGCCGTCGGCGGGCGCGGTCAGGCTCGCGCGGCCCGCGCGGGCGGAGGCGTAGATGACCGGCAGGTCGAGGATGGTCGCGTCGATCTCGTCCAGCTCGGTGGCGAGGTCGAGCAGCAGGTCGTGGGTCTCGGAGACGACCTCGGCGATCCGCGCGTCCGGCCGGTCCACCTTGTTCACCACGAGCACGACGGGCAGGCCGGCGGCGAGCGTCTTGCGCAGCACGAAGCGGGTCTGGGGCAGCGGGCCCTCGCTCGCGTCGACCAGCAGCACCACACCGTCGACCATCGACAGTCCTCGCTCGACCTCGCCGCCGAAGTCCGCGTGGCCCGGGGTGTCGATCACGTTGATGGTGACCGGCCCTTCGGGCGTCTCGCGGTGCACGGCGGTGTTCTTCGCGAGGATCGTGATGCCCTTCTCGCGTTCCAGGTCGCCGGAGTCCATGACCCGATCTATCGGCTCGGCCCGGGCGGCGAAGGCGCCGGTCTGGCGGAGCATCGCGTCGACCAGCGTGGTCTTGCCGTGGTCGACGTGCGCGACGATCGCGACGTTACGGAGGTCGGTCCTGGCGATCGCGGGCGTGATCGTGTCGGTGGCGGGCACGCGCGTGCTCCTGTTTCGTGGGTCTGGCGTCGTTGGCTGCGCGCGAGAGATTCAGTCGCGGCGTAATCGAGGATAGCTGGCCGGACTGGCGAGCCGATGAAAGGTTAGCTTAACCTTAGTCGAGTTCCACTCGGTTTGGAGTCGGTTTGGGCAAGCACAGGACCGCGGCGGACTACGTGCGGAAGTGGACCAAGGCGGGCAAGGTCAAGAAGAAGTGCTGCCGGTCGAAGTCCCGCTGCGGGAAGTGCCCGGTGCTCGCACTCAAGAAGGCCAAGGTCAAGCTCGTGAGGCGGGAGCTGAAGCGCGCGGCCTAGCGCGGCGGCCCGAAAGGCGGCTGCTGGGGAAGCGGGCCGGTCGGGTGCTGCGGCCGCGGCGGGCCCGCGAACGAGGGCTGGACCTGCGGTTTCGGCCTGATCATCCCGTTCAGTGCCACTGCCACGGTCGCTGCGGCGACCCCCGCCGAGCCGACTCCGAACGCACCCGTGGCCTTCGCCTGATAGTTGGCGCACGACCTGCTCGAATTGTTTTCTTGGAGCGACGGGCAGGAGTCCGTGCCGTCCACGACGATGACGCCAACCACGAAGGCTGTCACCGCCGCGCCGAACGCGAAGAACAGAAGCAAGCCCTGCAGAGCGCGGATCACGATGGCCATGGCCACAGAACGTATCTGGTCGGTACACTCGCCTGCATGCGCAACGTCACAACTTTGTGGTGGGCCGCCTGACGGCGGCCGAGTTCCTGTTGCGTTGACCACAGGCCGCCCGACCGGGCGGCCTTCTGCGTTCCAGGGGTCCGGCGGGCGGCCCCGATCTCGAGGAGCGTCGAGAGATGACCCGCCTTTCCGCGATCACCCCGTCCGGGCCCGGCCACGTCGGCAACTACCTGGGCGCCGTCCGCCGCTGGGCACGCGAGGGTGGCCCGGACGACCTGTACTTCGTCAGCGACCTGCACGGCATGACCACGCCGTACCACCCGCAGAAGCTGCGGGGCAGAACCCGTGAGCTGCTCGCCATCCTCATCGCGGCCGGGATCGAGCCGGACACCGTGTTCGTGCAGTCCGACCTGCTCCACCAGCTCGGCCCGCTGACCTGGGTGCTGGAGTGCTCGTGCGCGTTCGGGGAGGCGGCGCGGATGACGCAGTTCAAGGAGAAGAGCGCCGACCGCACCCACGAGGGCACCCCGGTCCGGGTCGGCCTGTTCACCTACCCGGTGCTGATGGCGGCCGACATCCTCCTGCAGGGCGCCGACGAGGTGCCGGTCGGCGAGGACCAGGCCCAGCACGTCGAGCTGGCGCGGGTGCTGGCCCGCCGGTTCAACAGCACGTACGGGGACGCGTTCGTGGTGCCGAAGGCGGTCACGCCGCCGGCGGGCGCGCGGATCAGGGACCTGGCCGACCCGGCACGCAAGATGAACAAGTCCTCTGGTGACTCCCCGGGGGTGCTGTTCGTGCTGGACGAGCCGGACCTGTTGCGCCGCAAGGTGAAACGTGCGGTGACCGACGGCCTCGGCCGGCTGGAGTACCGGCCGGACGAGCAGCCGGGCCTCGCGAACCTGCTGGAGATCCTGGCCGCCTGCCAGGGCAAGTCACCACGGGAGGTGGTGGCCGGGTACTCCACCTACGGCGAGGTGAAGGACGCGGTCGCCGACGCGGTGATCGAGGAACTGCGGCCGCTGCGCGAACGCACCCGCGAGCTGCTGTCCGACCCGGCCGAGCTGGACCGGATCCGCGCGGTGGGCGGCGCACGGGCGGCGGAACGCGGCGCCCACCGGCTGAGCACCGTCCTGCGACTGGCCGGCGTGGGCTGAACAGGCGGGATGCCCCGAAAGTCGCGGTGGCGTTCAGTGACCCCGCGTCCTTCGGGGCATCGGTCAGGCTGGGTCGCGCAGCAGTTGGCGCAGGGCGGGGACCAGCACCAGGTCGGCGGGCAGCCAGGGCACCGAGCCAAGCAGGCCCGCCGTGAGCCACCGCAGGTCGGCGTGGTCGTGGGGGTGTGGCTCGGCGTCCTGGTCGATCAGGGTGGCGCGGTAGATCCGCAGCAGCTTGCCCTTCGGCAGCGCCACGTCCGGGCCCACCGGGTCGCCGACCGCGACCCGTACGCCCAGCTCCTCGGCGCACTCCCGTGCCACGGCGGCCACGTCGGACTCGCCGGGCTCGACCCGGCCGCCGGGCAGCTCCCACAGTCCGGCCGCGTCCGCCGGGTAGGCGCGTTGCTGCGCCAGCAGGCGCCGTCCGCGCACGATGGCCGTTCCGACGACCACCCGCGCGTCCACCAGTGCCTCCGCCCGTGTCCGGATCCCGTCGGCCAGTGCCCTCAGCACGGCCGGCACCCCCGGCCGGTGCGTGCGTGCCGCGCGGAGGGCCGCGGTGCAGGTCACCAGCGTCCCGGCCGGGGTCCGCGTCAGCGCCACGTCCAGCCGGAAGGAGCGGTAGCCGCGCACCGCCACCGCCGACCAGCCGTCCACGGTGGTCGACACGACCCGGAACCGGCCGCCGAGCAGGGGGAACTCGTCGACGTGGTCGGGTAGCGCGGCGGAGGTGACCCGCTGGGACGCGTCGACCATGGTCGTCGTACGCAGGATCACGTCAGTGCCCGCCACCGCACCTGGAACCGCGCGCCGCCCTCCGGCGACTCGGTCACCTTCACCGCGCCGCCGCGCCGCCGCACGACCTCCGTGACCAGCGCCAGCCCGAGTCCGGCGCCGCCGGAGTCGCGGGACCGGTCGTCCTGCACCCGGTAGAACCGGTCGAACACCTTCTCCCGGTGCTCCGGCGCGATGCCGCGCCCGTCGTCGTCCACGACCAGCCATACCGAGTTCGCCCGCGACAGCACGGTCACGGTGATCCTGGCCCGCGCGTGCCGGGCGGCGTTGCGCAGCAGGTTGTCGAGCACCAGGTCGACCTCGGCAGGCGCGGCCTCCACCCAGCACGCCCCCGGCGCGAGGTGCGTCCCGACGACCGGGCCGCCGTCGGGGAGCCGGTCGATCGCCTCGCGTGCGGCCGCCACCACGTCCACCGGCAGCGCGGCCGGCCACTCGCCCGCGTCGGACCTCGCGAGCGCGAGCAGGCCGTCGACCAGGGCCGACAGCCGTTCCGACTCGACCACCACGTCCGCGAGCACCTCCTGCGACAGCTCCGGGTCCGGGTTCGCCACCGCCACCTCGGCCTGCACCCGGATCGACGCCACCGGCGAGCGCAGCTCGTGCGCGGCGTCGCCGGTGAACCTGCGCAGCCGGGCAGACGCCTCGTCACGCCGTGCCAGCAGGGCGTTCAGCGCCGCGGCCAGTGACCGCAGCTC
>NZ_JBARWZ010000296.1:0-50487 GCF_049647105.1 Actinophytocola sp. | reverse complement strand
CGGCACGCCTGTCCTCAACGCCTCAGAGTTTGCCCGCGCCGGAGCCCGCCGTGACGGTCGACTTGACGGTGCCGACGTTCTCGGCGCTGTAGCCGTACGGGATGGCGGCCACGGTGCCGTTGGTCTCACACGGTCCGGAGCCGGTGAGCGAGTTGTTACGTGCCACCAGCCGTCCCGGGTCTGAGTCCGCGTACCCGCTCGCCGACCAGCACGCCTGCTGGACGTTCTCGAAGACGTTGCCCTCCACGAGCAGCCCCGCGTCCATCACGGAGGCGATGGCGTAGGAGCTGGAGTTGTTGTCGACGTTCGAGTAGTAGTTGTTGAACACGTGGACCGTCTCACCGAAGCGCACTCGTGGGCTGCGCTCGAAGGTGCGGTCGAACCAGTTGTGGTGGTAGGTGACCCGCAGGTGACCGCGATCCTCGCCCTCGTTGTCGTCGGAGTGGCCGACCAGTGAGGTCTTCCAGTGGTTGCGGATGACGTTCCACGACACCGTGATGTAGTCGGCGGCGTGGGTGATGTCCAGCATGCCGTCGTAGTAGTCGACATCGTCCTCGATGGTGCTCGACATCGTGTTGTGGTCGATCCAGATGTGCGTGGCGTTCTCGATCTGGATCGCGTCGTTGCCTGGCACCCCTCGGATGTTCATGTTCTGGATGATCACGTTGGCGGGGGCCATGTCCTCGATGTTGAGGGTGGTACCGGAGATGCCCGACCCGGACCCGGCACCGAGGATCGTCTTGTTGGCACTGATCTCGACGGTCCCCGAGCCACTCAGCATGCCGTTGACCATGATGGTCCTGGTGCCGGAGGCCTGCGCCTGCGTCCGGAAGTCGCTGAAGCTGCTCACGGTGACCGTTGCGCCGCCCGCGCCGCCGGTGGTGCCACCGGCCTGCGTGGCCCAGCCGACGAGCCCGCCGGTTGGTGGTGGGTCGGTGTCGCCGCTCTCCAGTTCGAGGTAGTCGATGTTGGGCAGGCCAGAGGAAGTGGTCGGGCTCAGCCGGATCGTGTTGCTGCCCGCGTTCACCGACACGGTCAACGTCGTGGTCGTCCAACTCGTCCAGGCTCCCGTGCCCGCGAACGACGGCGTCTGCACCGTGGTGCCGTTCACGACCACGTTGCCCGGCCGGGCCGTGGTGGTGCCGTTGGCGAACCGAACGCCGACCGTGGCCGTGCCCTCGGCCGACGCGGTCACCGTGAACTGGGCGTAGCCGCTCGTGGAGTTTGTGCCGTTGCAGAACCCGGAACCGGCGAATCCCGAGTGGTTGCTGTCGATCGTGCCCGCACACACCGCGGGCGAGTTCTCCGCCTCGTACCGGGTGGGCGCGGCCTGCGCGGCGGACGATGCCGCGACAACGAGTGCACCGGCCAGCAGGCTGATGCAAGAGAGCATGGTTCTCATACGCATGGTAGGTCTCCGTGGGATCAGCTCGTCGTGAGGCGAGGCAGAATCGGTGCCTGACGCAATGTGCCGAGACAGCGCCGACTGACCGGTTCACGTACGCGACGCGCACTGCCGGTTGCCGGAAAGCGCTTTCCTCCGCATGTTAGGAGCTTCGCGGCGCGGGGTCAACGATTTCATGGGAGCGCGCCCATGAACCTCGGTCAACCATTGACACGAGCGCCCGCGAGTACTTAACGTGCTGGGTAAGCGCTTTCCTATGCGTACTCACCACCATAGGAGAAGAACAATGAGGTTCCTTCCGCCCATCGCCTGCGCCGCCATGACGGTGGCTCTGCTGGCTCCCGCTTCGGCAGCCGCCGCGACCACGCGTCTCGAGGCCGAGACGTCACCATCGGTCTGCACCGGCACGATCGACAGCGACTGGGCCGGGTACTCCGGCTCCGGCTTCTGCAACGGCACCAACTCCACGAGCGGCTATGTCCAGTTCACCGTGAACGCGGCGGCGGGCACCGGGACGGTCGACGTCCGGTTCGCCAACGGCACCACCGGCAGCCGTGCCGCCAACCTGGTCGTCAACGGCACCACGGTCCAGTCGGTCTCGTTCGAGGGCACGGGTGCGTGGAACACCTGGGCCACCAAGACCCTGACGGTCAGCCTGACCGAGGGCAACAACACGATTCGGCTCAACCCCGTCACGAGCGGCGGACTGCCGAACCTCGACTACGTCGACGTCACCTCGGAGGGCACGCCGCCCGCGCCTGCCGACACGCTGTACGTGGCGCCGACCGGCAGCGACGGCGCGTCCGGTTCGCTGTCGGACCCGACGACCCTCACCTCCGCGCTCACCCGCGTCAGCCCGGGCGGGACGATCTACCTGCGCGGCGGCACCTACCGCTACTCGCAGACGATCACCATCCCGCAGGGCAACAACGGCACCGCCGGCGCGCGCACGAAGATGTTCGCCTACCAGGGCGAGACCCCGGTGCTGAACTTCTCGGCCCAGAGCGAGGACTCGGCGAACCGAGGGCTCGCCATCGGCGGGTCGTACTGGCACCTCAACGGCATCGTCGTCGAGCGCGCCGGGGACAACGGCATTCTCCTCGCGGGCAACAACAACATCATCGAGCGCACCGTGACGCGCTTCAACCGCGACTCGGGACTGCAGCTGTCCCGGCTGATCGCCAACGCGCCCCAGTCCCAGTGGCCGTCCAACAACCTCGTCGTGAGCTCGGTGTCGCACGACAACGCCGACTCCGACGGTGAGGACGCCGACGGATTCGCCCCGAAGCTCACCGTCGGGTCCGGCAACGTCTTCCGCTACACCGTGTCCCACAACAACATCGACGACGGCTACGACCTGTACACCAAGTCCGACACCGGCCCGATCGGCGCGGTGACCATTGAGGACTCACTCGCCTACGGGAACGGCACGCTGTCCGACGGCTCCCAGGCGGGCAACGGCGACCGCAACGGCTACAAGCTCGGCGGCGAGGACATCGGGGTCAACCACGTCATCCGGCGCAACATCGCCTACGACAACGGAAAACACGGCTTCACCTTCAACCGCAACACCGGCACGATGACGATCACGGACAACGTCGGCATCGGCAACACGGAACGCAACTTCAACTTCGACGGCGGTTCCTCGGTGTTCCGGGGCAACACCTCCTGCGACAGCGGATCGAACGACCGCATCATCGGCAACTCGGACAGCTCGAACCAGTTCTGGTCCGGCTCCAACGGATCCCGGTGCTCCGCCTACTCGGGCACCCTGCACTGGTCCTTCGCCTCGGACGGCCACCTGGTGGTGACCTTCGGCTAATTACGGCCTGTCCGATGGATCTTTGTGCGAGGGCTGGGCTTGACCAACAGTGACCTCAGGGGAACGTGACGGCACCCAGCCACCAACCGCCTGCGATCCGCGGCTGTCGCTGGGTCGGGACCAACACTTTCAAATTCCGGGGAGGCGGACGGGCTAGGACTGCTTGTTGCAACGGCCTTCGTCGGATCGCACTCTGACGAAGGCCGAGGCGACGAGGGCGACGGCGGGGTCGTGGTCGTTCGCAAGTCGGCGCAGGGTCTCCTTGGCGGTGGCCATCGGCAGTTCGACCAGAGCCTGGGTGAGGCGGATCCGGATCGCGGAGTCCGCGGTGGGCGCGGCGAGTTCGTCGACCAGTGCGGTCATGATCCGCTCCCCGCACCCCGGGTCATGGGACAGGGTGCCAAGCACCTCCGCCGCCTCGACGTCGTTGACGCCATCGACCACCATGCCGACGAGCGTCGGCACGGCCGAGGTGACGCCGCGTCTGCCCACCGCCAGGGCGGCCTGCCTGCGCACCGTGGTGTCGGGGTCCCCGAGTGCGTCCGTGAGCATCGCGGTCGTGCCAGGGGCGCCGGGCATCGCGGCGATCGCCAGCACCGCGCGCCGCCGGATGCCGGCGTCCGCCGAGCGCAGGCCGGTGGCCAGCGTCGCGACACCGTCGTCGCCCGTGCGGGTGAGCGCCCAGCGCAGGGCACCCGCGACGTTGGGGTCCGATTCGGTCAGGACCGCCCTGGCCAGCAGTTCGGCGGGCACCGGCGCGTTCTCCGGCCGGGCGAGGACGGTCTGCTGCCTGCGTGCGGCGCTGGTCGAGTTGAGGTCCTGCATGAGCTCGACGATGCGCAGGACGTCCTGCCAGCCGGTGGGCGCCGACGCGTCGATCGCGTTGAGCCGCTCCAGCAGTTCCCGTTCCCGCGCCATGCGGTCTTCCGTCCACCGGATGAGGTCGCTGACCAGGGCGGATGGCGTGAAGGCCTGGTCGTGAAGCGCGCGCCCGATCTGCTTGAGCGAGAGCCCGAGGGACCGCAGGCTCTCCACGTGGAAGATCCTGCGGATGTCCTCGGGGGAGTACTCGCGGTAGCCGCCGGTGGTGCGACCGGTGGGCCGCACCAGCCCGAGGGCGTCGTAGTGCCGGAGCATCCGGCTGCTCACCCCCGAGCGGCGGGCCACCTCACCGATCAGCAAGCCGCTGCCTCCGTGGTCCCGGGAGTCTCGGCGGCTCCCGACGCGGCCGCGGCAAGGGCGGCGGCCCGTTCCGGGCCGAGTGTGACGACTCGCCGCGCCTCGGCGATGGCCGCGTCGAAGCCGGTCTCCGGGTCCCGCAGGAGCAGCACGGTGGCACGGGCGTGTGCGGCCACCGCCGGGTCGGGGTTCACCGCGGCCTTCTCCATGGCTGGCTCGATCACGTCGCCCAGGCCGACGAGTGCCCGGCTCAGGCTCAGCCGCACGGTGCGGTCGCCGCGGCCGAGCCGCGTGGCCAGTTCGTCGGCCAGAGCCTTCTTCTCGTCCTCGGGGACAAGAGCGGCCGCGACGCGCCACGCGGTCCGCGCGACCTCCTCGTCGGCGTCGCGCAGCAGGTCGCGGGTGATCCAGGCCCACGCGCTCCGGTCGCCGATCTTGGAGAGCGTGTGCAAAGCCTGGCTGCGGGCCTGGGTGCGCTCCGCGTCGAGTTCCCGGCGAACCCGGGGCAGGGTGATCTCCGGCGCGAGCCGGGTCAGCGCCCAGGACAGCATGTCCCGCACGAAGAAGTCCGGCTCGACCGCGCACCGCTCGACGAGTGCGTCCAGGAGGGCGGGGTCGGGGTTCGAGCCCGCCGCCAGAGCCGCCCGCAGCCGGACCGACGAGTCCTCGGCGCGCAGGGCGTTGGCCACGGCACTGATCTGTGGGGTTCCGTTTGTGGTGTTGATCGGGACCACCTCCTGAACCCAGGAGACACGTTAACACCGTGTCAAGGTCAAGCCGCTCAGTCGTCGCGTAACGCCATGGTGACCCTGCGCGGGGCCGGCCCGAGGTGGTCTTCCAGTACCGACATGAGGCGTCGCAGAAGCCCGTCGAGTGCGTCAAGGTCCTCGGTTGCCAGCTCGGCGAAGATGGCCTTCTCCTCCTTGGCCTGCTCGGCGACGATGGTGCGGAACAGCTCGCGGCCCTCGTCGGTCAGTTCGGCCGTGAGCGCACGGCGGTCGCTGGGATCGGGCACCCGGCGCAGGAGGCCTCGTTTCTCCAGCCGGTCCAGCCGGCTGGTGATGGTGGTGGGCGGTGCCATGGTCCCCCTCGCCAGCTGTGTTGGCCGCAGCCGGTGTGGTGGGCCCACCCAGAACAGCCGCGCGAGGATCTCGTAGTCGGTCAGCTGGAGGCGGTGCGGCTCGGACAGGCGGGCGGCGAGCTGTTCCAGGTATTTCGCGTTGATCAGCAGCCGGTCGATCACGCGCTCGACCCGGGGGTCGATCTCCGGCACCGCCTCGGCCCACTCGAGCACCAGTTCGTCGGTGTCGTCCGGCTTCGGGTTCTCCACGTGCCTCCCCGCTCTCACGGCCCTCCTGCCATCGTAGAACCATACTGTTGCGACATGGGATAGTGCGATATCGTAGTAAATATCTTTCGGAACCCTGCACCGGAGGACCTTTGTCGTGACACGACCCGTTCGCGTCAGCATCCCGGTGACTCCGTCTCCCTGCCACGCGAAAGGAATCTCTGCCATGACCGGAAACGCGGCCGCACGGCCGGTCCCAGCCTGGGTGCCCGGCTTCTGGCTGATCGCGCTGGTGCTCACGTTCATCGTGGTGCCCGCCTCGCCCGCGCACGCGTCCGATATCAACCCCGATCCCCGCAGGCACGTCAACAACATGCACTTCGCCAGCGCCGGGTACGGGGAGGAGGACGAGCAGTTCTGTGTCGAGTCGCACGACACCGGCAAGCTGAGCAACAGCTCCGCCAAGGCGTTCCTGAACGAGACGCTCGTCGAGCTGGAGGACTACAAGATCTGGGACGGCACGGGGGACTGGCGCATCGACCTGCGTGCCGCGCAGTACAACTGCACCGCCTACGACCCCGACACCCGGAACAGCATCGAGATCGAGGTGCACTACGCCTGGGACTGGAGCTCGAAGTGCGGAGGCAGCACCGGCTACTACAACTGCGTGGTGTTCGACCAGCCGGTGTGGAACCCGGCCTTCGGGCACACCGACAGCAACTGGTCCTACGTCTACCTCGTGTTCAGCTCCGGCGGCGAGCTGAGCAGCAAGGGCCGTGCCTTCATCAACCACGAGTTCGGGCACGTGTTCGGCCTGCAGGACGCGGGTGACTGCAGCCCGCCAAGCCTCATGCACAGCGCACTGGTCGGCTACGCCTGCACGAACTGGATGAACCCCTACCCCAGCAGCGCGGACTTCGGCTCCGTCGTCACGGTGATGAACGGTGTCTAGCCGCAGGACGGCGTCGTGACCGGCAGGACGGCGTCGTGACCGGCAGGACGGTGCTCAGTGCCGTCACCCTGGTGGTGGCGGCACTGGTGGTCGGCCTCGTGCTCGTGTCGGTGACCGACTCGGACGCAGGCGGGCGCGACGTGCCCTCGCTGGACCTGGACAGCGGACTGCTCGTGTCGACCCGCACCGACTTCCGGGTGTGCGTCGAGGCCGGTCCTGGGACCGATCGGGACCTGGCGGACCGGTCGCTCCTCGCGGCACTGGACACGGTCCGGGGGCACCCGCACTGGGCGCAGGCGTTCCGGCGCGCGCACTACGACCCGGCGTCGGTGATCACCTGGGGCTGCCCATCGCCCCGGCTGCCGTCGCGGTACGACCGGCAGGCCGTCGCGGGGCCAGGGGTGACCGCCGACCCGAGCCCGTACCGGGTGTGGATCTACCTCGTCGACGAGCGGACCGCGGCGCGGCTGCTCGACCCTGCCGGCTCGCCGGTGGTGCTCACCGCGGAGGCGATGCGGGACGGCGCGAACACCGTCTTCCCGGTGAGCACGGCGTTGCTGATCGGCGCGGATCGCGTCTCGGACCTGCCGGCCGTGGCGGACAAGCTCCGCGAAGCGGCCGGTCTGGCAGCTGTGTGAACGGAGGTGTCGCCGTGAGCAGGACGGCGCGGTGGGTGGCGGTGTCGGTGATGATGTCGGCGGTCATGTCGGCGGTCACCGTGGCGGGTTTCTGGCCGGTGCCACCGGCCGCGGCGGAACCGGTCGATCTCGTCGGGCAGGTGACCGCCGCGGCGCGGGACCGGGTGGCGGGCGAGGCGGCGAGCCGCTGGCCGGACGCCGAGGTGCGCGTGCTCCGCTCGGACGACCGCCGGGCGTTCGGCACGGTGGTACTGGTCGCACCCGAGGACTCCGTGCCGAGGGACTGGCTGTTCGTCGCCGAACGCGACAACTCCGTGGCCGGCTGGCGGGTCGGTCTCGACGGGCAGCCCGCGTTCGCCGACCTCGCCGGGCGTTCCGGGCTGCTCACGGCGAAGGAACGCACCGCGTTCAGCGCCCACGACGGCCGGGCGACCCCGAGGGTGGACGGTGACTACCGGACCGGCATGCGCCTGCCGTGGGCGGTCGGCCAGTCGTGGACCGTGCTCGGTGGCCCGCACGCCCACGACGCGGGCGGCGGACCGTGGAGTTCTCTCGACCTGGCGGGCGGTGACCAGCGGGTGCTGGCCGTGCGTGACGGCCTGGCGTACACCCCGTGCGTCGGCATGATCAGGGTGCTTCATCCGGACGGCTATGCCAGCCGCTACTACCACCTGAGCAACCACCTGTGGGCCGACGGACTGGCGGTCTCGGCGGGCACCCACCTGGGCGACACCGGGACCGAGACCGGCTGCGGTGGCTCCGCCAAGGCGCGCCACGTGCACTTCTCCTTGATGTACAACGGGAACTTCATCGGCATCGCCAACCACATCATCGGCAAGTGGTTGTTCCGCAACGGCCCGGCCCAGTACGACGGCTCCGCCCTGCACGGCAGCCGGTCGGTCCCGGTCGGCGGCCAGTTGTACAACTACGGCACGCTTGGCGCCACCCAGGGCATCGTCGACGCCGACGGCGACACCTCGGTGAACCGCAGAACCGGCCCGGGCACCGGCTACGCACTCGCCGGAACGGCCGCCGACGGCGATACCGTGTCCGTCGCCTGCTCGGCCACCGGCACCACGCACACCGGGCGGTGGGGCACCACGGACCTGTGGAACCGCCTCATCGACGGCACGTGGGTCAGCGACGCCTATACCTACACGGGCGTCGCGGGCGCCGTGAACGGCAGGTGCTGAATCCCGTGCCGGCGAATCCGCGGTAAAACCCTGGGCGGGGGATTGTCCGGCACGATCGAGTGACATTGAATGCCGGAACGGTCACATTTCACGACCTTTTATCGATATCCAGGACATGAGTATCTGGGTGGCATTAGTTGTACTCGTGGTCGTGGTCCTCGTGGTGGTGCTGGTGGTGCGAGGCGGGAAGGAAGGCAGGGCGCTACGCAAGGAGCTGCGTGCGTTGCGGAAGGCCGAGAATCGCGGCCCTGACACGCACACGGCAGCGGAGCGCAGGCGGGACATGTACATGGATCCCATGCCGGGAAAGGACACCACTCCCTACGGTCCGTGAGGTGACGCGCCATGGCCACCGCATGCCTGGCGGCCAGGGCGCGGGCCCTCGGGTAGCCGACGCGGCACCGAACGGCGGACGGTGCCGTCGCCCGATGGAGGTTTGTATTCGAACGTCAGTTCGGTAGAATCGAGGTGGGCGGTACGCGTCGGCGTGGCCGGAAGGGTGGACCATGAAGGGTGACCGAGTCGAGATCGTGGTGGACACCGGTGACGCGACCCGCGCCTACGAGGTCGTGGCGACGCGGGCAGGCCGCCGGGTGGAGGTCAGCATCGGCCGCGGCGTGGTCGAGGTCGTGGAAGTCACGCGCACCGGCACCCCGGTACGCACGGCGCGTTTCATGGCGAGCAAGGTCCTCGCGCTCGTCGAACACCCGGCGGCTGATCGTTCCCTCGACGACGAACGAGTGGACGACGGCGCCTGAGCGTCGCACGGTGGGTACCGGCGGGGTTCAGTACTCGTCGCGGCCGGTGAACCGGTGTTCGAGCTGCTCCGCCGCGGAGGCGACGAGGTGCAGTGGGTCGGTGAACTCGTTGATGTCGAGGTTGATCAGCGGCAGGGAGTGGCGCAGCACGAGGTAGTCACCCATCGCCGCGACCCCGCCGACGACGATCGTGTTGCCGACCTCGGCGAGCACCTCGCGCAGATCGACCTGCTCGACCCGCGCGAACGGGGTGGCGATCTGGACCCAGTCCTCTTTCTGGTCGAGGATCTCGTGGGCGACCACCATGATCTGCCGTCGCCCGAGGATGTCGTCCTCTTCCTTGGCGAACGACACGCGGATGCGAACTTCGTCCGGTTCGTACCGGATCACGTCATAGCTGTGCCTGATGTATGCGACGAGATCGCCCCAGTCCGCCAACCGAGTCTCCGTTCCATCCACTCCGTGTCTCGGCGGGGAGTCTAGACCGGAACCGCCTCCCGTCGGCATTGTTTGATCACGTCATGCGATCTCGAGGTAGTCGAGCTCCGCCCACCGGCTCCGGAACTGGAGCCGGATGGTGTTGTTCCCGGCCGCCAGGTTCACCTCGGCGGACACCTGCGTCCAGTTGTCCCAGCCGCGGTTCGGGTAGGTGACCACCTGCGCGGCGCCGCCGTTCACCGTGAGCGTGTGCTGCGCGTCGCCGTAGCCCGCCGCGTATCCGATGTGGACGGTGTAGTTGCCGGCCACCGGTGCGAACACCGACGTGTCGGCCCAGCTGTCGGCGAAGTCGATCCCGGCGGCCACCGCACCCTGCGACGCGCCTGCCGCGCCGGTGCGGACGTAGGCGTGGTTCAGCGTGCCACGCTCGACCTCGTAGCGGACCCGGCTGCCGCGCACCACCGGGTAGTCGCCCGGCCAGCCGACCGGCGCGGTGTACATGCCGCGGCCGCCGCCGGACAGGTGACCGTGGAAGAAGATCCGGTCGCCGACGATGTCCGCTCCTCCCGGCCCGTTGACGGCCCCGTCCAGCGTCGCCGTGGTGAGCAGGGGCCGGTACGCGCGGGTGTACTGGCCGGTCAGCGAACCGGCGACCGCGTAGCTCGTGTGGTAGTTGCCGGTGGTGTACACGCCCGCGGAGTAGAACAGCACGTACTGCGACGGCCGGTGTACCAGCACCGGTGCCTCGATCACGCCCTCGTCCTCGGGGCGGTTGTTGCGCAGCAGCTCCACCCGGTTGCCGGTGAACGTCACGCCATCGGCCGCGGTGGGCTGGAGCCAGATGATCGTGGGCTGGCCGATCGCGTTCCCGTCGTTCTTGTACAGCAGGTACCGGGCGCCGTTTCCTTCGACGAAGCTCGACGGGTCGATGTCGCCGCCTTCCCCCGCGTTGCACACGAGCGGCTGACCGGACGTCGGCACGAACGGCCCTGCGGGGCCGTCCGCGAGCGCGGCGCCGATACACATCCGCCCCGTCGCGACGCTCGGGCCGGTGAAGTACATGAGGAACCGGCCGTCCGCGCGCCGCGACACGTCCGGCGCCCAGAACCCGCCGTTGCCCGCCCAGGCCGGCTTCTGCGGCAGCACATCGCCGCGGATGGTCCAGGGCCCGGTCGGCGCGGGCGCGGTCGCGTACGGCACGCGGCCGGGGGAGGAGCTCGTCGAGTAGCCGTAGTAGGTCCCGCCGACCAGGAGCACCTCCGGGTCGGGGAAGTCCCGGCTGATCACCGCCGAGGGCGGCACCGTCCTGACGTCGGCGGTGGCCGGCGCGGCGAGCCCGCACGCCACCGCGATCACCACTGGCAGGGAAACCATCCGTGACAGATTCACTTCTTCTCCTGCCAGTTGGCCAATTCCTCTCCTAACGAGACGTACCGGACCGTGCGAGAGAACACCAGTGATGTCCCGCGAACGGACCAGCGGCGCCGCGGCGGGCTGAGGTCGACCTCTTCGTGCCCGTGTCACGCACGCAGCGGGTCCAATACCCGAATGCGTACTTCCTTCACAGCGACCCCTGCGGAGAGGAACGTAATTAGCCGGGGCAGGCCCGCGACGACCAGGTGGTGGGTGCTCCAAACGGAGTTCAGGTTGCAATATCCACATCCCGAATTAATGGCCCTGGCTGCTTGCGTGAAAATCCTTCGTCCTATAGGCTGCCGATATTATTCTTCCGGCCGCCGGGACCACGCGGTCGTCGTGGCGTTTGGGGGAACGCCGATGGACATCATTCGTTGCAACGCTCGACGGGTTATTACCCCTCGTAGCGCTACCCTGTCGCGGTCTCAGGCGAGCCTGAGCAGGCTGACGTGGGGCGACGTTCGCGTTGCGGTCACACACAAGCCGATGCGCTCGATCATGAATCGACGCATGGGCAATTCAACAACGGCGGACTGGCCGCTGGTCGATGGTGTCGTAGCCGCACCCTGATCGCAAACCGGCGAGAACGGTAGCGGCTATTCGCTGTCGTGCTTTCTCCGCGCCGACGGAACCTTTTGATCTGGTGACGATTGAGCAGCGGTGAATGCCGGCCCGTACGTCGAGGAGGTAGAAATGCGAAGACGCAAGCTCGTCCTGGTGGTCGTAGCCGTCACCGTGTCGGCGATTGCCGTAGCGCCGACCGCGGGGGCGGCACCGAACGCGGTACCGGGAACGATGGTGCTACGCGGGCTGCCGGGTACCGAATGGACGTGGGCGGTTGACATCAACAACTCCTACGTGGTGATCGGGACCAATGACTTCATTCCGGTGCGGTGGGACTCGGTGGGCAGGGTCACCGAGTTGCCCGTCCCACCCGATCTCGTCGACACTGTCATGCGCGAGGTCACCGACAGCGGATTCATCATCGGTGACGCCCGTCGCTACGATCAGGGCGGCACCCTCACTACCGCGTTGCTGTGGGATCCACAGGGAAACCGTATCGACCTGCAATACCCGCCAGGAAGTTCGCAGACGCACGCCACGGACGTCAACAATGCCGGCGTCGTGGTCGGTACCGCGACCACCGCCGACGGTCAGGTGCACGCCGTCCGCTGGGACCCGCAGGGCCAGGTCACCGAGCTGCAGAAGCGTCCCGGCGGTGACTTCAGCCACGCCGCCGCCATCAACGATCGCGGCACCGTGGCCGGCTACTCCGACGTCGTCGTCGCTGGCACGCACTTCACCCATGCGGTGAAGTGGAGCAACGCGGGGCAGATCTCGGTCCTTGGTGGCTCGACCAGCGCCATGAACAGCCAAGCTCTCGCGATCAACAACTCGGAGACGGTCGCCGGCGTCCAGGGCGCCATGACGATCAGGTGGGACCAATTGGGGCGTGCCACCGTGCTTCAACCGCCTGCGCTGCCCACCGCGATGAACGAGGATGGCGTGGTCGTCGGTCAGGTTGGCGAGTGGGAGAACATGCAGCCGATCCGCTGGGACCAGCAGGGGCGAGGCATCCTACTCAGCCGCCTCGGCTACCCGACCCGGGCGAACTCGATCAACCGTGCGGGCACCATCGTCGGCACCTCGTCAGATCGCTCGTCACATCCCGGCTCCTGGGCGTTCTCCCGTGCCGCGCATTGGGACCCGGCCGGGAAGGTCACCGATCTCGGTGACCCCGTAGGCGTCCTGAACGCGGCGACCGGCATCAACGACAAAGGCGCGATCTGCGGCTCGTCAGGTGACCTCAACGGCCCGACCAACGCGGTCGTCTGGCACCGGTGGAGCCACACCAGCAACCCGAGATGATGCACCGAAGTCGCGTGTATCCCGGATTTACCAAGGGCGTATCGATGAACAGTCAGAGATTTGTTGTCATGGCGGCCGTCGCGGCCGCCCTGCTGGCCTGCGCGACCACCGCGGGGGCCGAGCCGAACCGCTCGAACGAGCAGCTCGTCACGGAGGAGCGCCAATCGGCGCAGCGTCTGACCGCGGCCGCGGAGGCGTCGAGGTTCGTCCCGGTGGCGCCGAGGCGGGTGCTGGACACGCGGAGCTCCGGAGTTCCCGTTGGCCACGGTGCCACGGTCACGGTCGACCTGTCGGGGCAGACACCCGCCACCGCGACCTCGGTGGTGCTGAACGTGACCGGGACCCAACCGACCGCCGCCACGTACGTGGCGGTCTATTCCTCGGACGAGTCCCTGCCCGAGTCGTCCAACCTGAACCTGCTGCGCGGCCAGACCCGAGCGAACGCGGCGACCGTCGCGTTGAGCCAGAACCGGACCGTGACCCTCTTCAACCGTGCGGGCAGCACGCACCTGGTCGTGGACCTCGCCGGGTTCTACGCGACCGACCAGGGCGCCGGATTCACCGCCCAGGCTCCTGCCAGGGCGCTGGACACCCGATCCCGCGCGCCGGTCGGCCCCCGAGGAGTGGTGAACGTCAACCTGAACCTGCCGTCGCCGGACCGTCCCTCGGCGGTGGTCCTCAACGTGACCGCGGTGCAGGCGACGACGAACACCTTCGTAACGGCCTACACGGCGGGCCAGCCGGTGCCGCTGGCGTCGAGCCTCAACCTCGGGCCCGGCGAAGCCGTGCCGAACCAGGTCACGGTGCCGCTCGACACCGGCCGGACGGTGACCCTGTTCAACGGGAACGGGACCGTGCACCTCATCGTGGACGTGGTCGGCTACTACCGCGACGGATCCGGCAGCGACTACGTCTCCGCCCTCCCGCTCAGGGTGATGGACACCCGCCCCGACCACTCTGGGCTGCACCCGGACAGCGCCGGAATCTCCCTCACCGGCTGGGGCGAGGACATTGACGCGGTGGCGGCCAACCTCACCGGCACCAACGCCACCGCTGCCCAGTACGTGGTGGCGTGGCCGGGCGGCAGTGCCCGACCGAACGCGTCGAACCTGAACCTCGTTCGGGGCCAGACCGTGGCCAACGCGGTCACCGTCGGGATCGGCTACGAAACCATGCACGATGACTACGCGGTGAACTTCGTCAACAACGCCGGTTACGTCGACCTGATCTTCGACGTCGCCGGATTCTTCATCACGACCACCTGACGACACGGAAGCGTGATGCCGGTTCGGTGTGCTCCGCCGGACCGGCCCGTCAGTCGGTCGAGGCGGTCGAGGCGGTCGAGGCGGTCGAGGCGGTCGACTGGACGGCGCCGAGCGTGGTCAGTGTGTTGACCAGGTCGGAGGTGGTGACGCCGCACAGTTCGGCGAGGCGTTCCACCGCGGGTGCCGCGAGGTGCACACCGGTGTCGCCGCCCATGGTGGTGGCGAGTCGTTGCTCGGCCCAGCGCCGGAAGGCGCGGAGCTTGCGGCTGTCGTCATCGATGACGGCACGCAGGTCGATGTGCAGTCCTCCGGCATGCGTGGCACTGTCCAGCCTCCGCATCGCGCGGGCGAGTAGTTCCGGTGCGGCGGTCTCCAGTGCCTCGCAGATCTCGACGAACCGGTTGACCGAGCACTGGCGGGTGCCGAGTTCGTAGCTGGCCAGGGCGGGGAGCGACACGTGGTGTTTGAGTCGTCCGCGAAGTTCCCTCCGGCTCCAGCGGCGGTGTCTGCGTGCCTGCCGGAGTTCGGCGCCGAGGATGTGCGTGAAGTCGGTGGCTTCGGCCTCTGAGGTCAGGTGAACGGTGGTCGAAGCACTCATCGTGCGTTCCTTGGGCTAGTGGCGGACGGCAGCGCCGGTGGTGGCGGCCGCGACTGTCTTGCGAGGCGGGGAAGGCAGGCAGCGCCGCGTGGAGCACGCGCCGTTGGGGGCATTGATCGGCGGACTCGTACACGCACCGCTGCCTGCCAGGTCGGTTCGCCAGCGCCCCAGACGTGATCAATTCCTCGTATCCGGACTTGCGCGATGTCTTTGCGAGACAGCCGAACCGATGGAATCGGCGGAATCGGGACGCAGGCGGGGTCTTGGCGCTGTGTCGACGGACTGGTCCCCGACCGTATTGCCAAACAGTGACCCGGGGCAATTGGAGCAATGAAGTGCACCCATAAGGGTTAGATTAGGACAGTCGAATGTGGACCCAGCGTGTCTTCGGGCCGCGGTCAGCTGTTGAGGAATCAACCTCGCTGGACGGTGATTGTTGCCGCTGGGTCTGGCCCGGTGTCCCGGTGTTGGTCAGCCGCCGGGCAGGACCGGCACCCGAGGCTGCGTGGTGCGCTCGACGAGCCATTCCCGCGTCTGCTCCGCGTCCGGGCTGGCGGCGTCGCTGATCGCGTGCGGCACGACCCTGCTGAAGTAGTCGGTGACCGGTCCGTCCGACTCGCGCACCAGCATGCCTGCGGCCTCGCCGTCGACGATCCAGGAGCCGAGCACCACGTGGTTGCCGTCGAGCACCGGCAGCGGGGTGTACGCCTGGTAGACCCAGCCCTCGGCGCCGTAGTCGCCGGGCATCTCGATCTCCCGCTGGTCGGACCGGTGGATGCGGATGTTGTCGCCTTCCCTGCCGTGCAACGGTTTCGCGACCCACTCGGTCAACTCGCCTGGCCCGTCGAAGTACGCGGGGAGCAGCAGCGGGTGCCCGGGGTTGCGTTCCCACAGCACCGGCAGGATCGCCTTGGTGGACAGCAGCGCCTTCCACGCGGGCTCGAACCAGTTCACCGGGCGGACCTCCGCACGGTCGAGCAGCATCCGCCCGAACCGCTCGCCGAGCATGGTCTCCCACGGGTACAGCTTGAAGGCGTTGCGGATCTCGTTGCCCGCGCGGTCCACGAACGCCGAGCGGTCCCGGTCCCAGCCGACGTCGTCGATGGGCTGCGCGACCGGCCGGAGCCCGGCCTGCAGAGCGCAGTCCAGCATGTAGTGGACGGTCATCTCCATCTCGCCGGCGTCGTCGGCGAGATCGGGGTGCAGGTACAGGAAGTGCACCCGGTCGCCGTCGAGCGCGCCGGACGTGGCGAGGTCGCGCCACCGCCGCACGAGCCGGTCGTGCACGCTGTTCCACTGGTCGGTGCCTGGCATGACCTCCTCGACCCAGCGCCACTGCGCGACCCCGGTCTCCACCAGGCCGGTCGGGGTGTCGCCGTTGATCTCCAGCATCCGCACGGGGCTGCCGGTCGCGAGATCCGTCCCGGTGGGAGCGAGGTCGAACCGCGCGTAGACGGCCTGGTCACCGCGCCGGATGGACTCCCGGATCAGGTCCAGAGACCCGGCGGGCAGGCCCAGCCTCTTGTCGGTCGCGGTGGCGGCCAGGTACCCGGCCGCGTCGAGGCACATCGCCCACAGTTCCTCGGTCGCCGCCTCGAGGACGAACACCTCGGTCATCGAGAACTCGTACCACGCCAACTCGTTCCAGTACGGAACCGTCGTGCCGTCGGGCATCGGCGTGACCGGGAAGATCAGGCCCTGCTCGGTGACGATCCGCTCCCACCCCGGGCGCGGGTCGGCGAGGTGGCGGCGCATCAGGCGATGCTCGCGCAGACGATCGCGGCCACTGAGAGCGAGGCGGCGGCGGCGAGCATGGCCAGCGGGCGCACCGGGCCGGGGACGCACACGATCTCACGCAGGCTGCCGGGGGTCAGCGCCTCGACGGCGAAGAACATCAGGATGTTCAGCACGATGCCGAGGGCGCCGAAGGCCAAGGTCCACACCAGCGCGGTGCCGAGGTCGGTCTGGCCGTTCGTCCAGATCGCGGTGAACAGCACCAGAGCGTTGGAGACCATCCAGGCGGCGGCGACGAGCCCGGCGGACTGGGACGGCGCCGCGCCATCACCGTCCTCGCCGGACCCACCGCGAAGCTGCCTGCCGAGGTGGCCGGGCGTGATCAGGTCCAGGACGTAGTACGCGGCGACGAGCAGCACCCCGGCAGTGGCCGCGTAGACGACGGCGTGCATCAGGGCGACAGGCAGGTTGTTCATTCGGATGCTTTCTCAGGATGCGGGGATGGATGGGGAGGGTGGGACGGCTCAGCTGGAGACGCCGCCGCTGCTGCCGCCGAAGCCGCCGTAGTCGGTCGACGAGCTGCCGGACTTGGATGACGAGCCGCCGGAGTCGGAGGACGAACTTCCGCTGCGCCCTGACGAACCGCTGGGCGCGGTGGTGCTCCCGCCGGAGACGCGGCTGCCAACGGACGGGACCCGCCTGCTGCTGCCGAGGTAGTACCAGATGTAGCCGCCGCCGCTGCCGTAGTTGTCGTCGTCGTCGCACTCGTAGTCGTCGACCCGCTCGTAGGTGTCCTCGTCGACGCACACGGTGTTGTAGTCCTCGGTCGCCGAGCACCCGCTCAGCGCCGCCGCGACGGCCGCGGTCACGCCGATGGCGACGCTCGCGGAGCGCATCCGGCGGCGTGGGAGGTCAGCCATGACGGTTCCCTTCTGTCGATGGTTGAGGCGAAACTGTAGGTGGCGCGGCACCCGCGTGTGGTCCGAATGCGAAAGTTCTTGTCCGTGGATGCACGGATGCCCCGTCACCTTCCGGTGGCGGGGCATCCCGTGCGCGTCTCCGATCAGTGACCGGCGGTCGGTCGACGATGTCGGCGCCGCGTCACGACGAAGGAGGTCACGCCCGCGACGATCAGCAGGATGCCTGCCGACACGGGTTCCAAGAGGCGGCTCGCGCCGGTCCCGGCCAGCGCGTCGACGTCCGTGGACGCGTCCCCGTCGGATGGCGGCTCCGCACCGCCCGGGTTCTCACCGCCCGGCTCCCCACCGCCTGGGCTCTCACCAGGCGGGTCAGTCGGCGGCGTACCGACGACGGCCCACTGCGCGTAGAGGGTGAGGTCGCTGGACAGCGCCGTGTCCTGGCCGATGTCGACCGCCTCGCCGGTGCCGTCGGGGCTGGTGTTCCATTCGAGGAAGGTGTGCCGGGCGCGGGTCGGTTCGGGGGGCAGGGGCCGTGCGCCGGCGGCGAACGAGGTCGCGAACACCCGTACCTCCGTGCTCGCGGCGCGGGCGACCGTGGCGATGTCGCCACCGTTGGCGTCGAAGGTGACCAGGAAGTTGTTCGGGAGCACGCCCAGTGTTGCCCAGTCCACGTTGGCCGTCGGCAGCTGGATCGCCCCGTTGTTGCCGACGATGCCCGGGGTGTCACCGCCTCGCAGGTAGCCGTCACCGGTGACGGTCCCCGCCGGAGGCACGCGGAGCGCGGCCGGGGCCGGGATCACCAGGACGCCGGGTGCGTCGACGGCGAGCGTGCCGAACGAGGTGCCCAGCGCGCCTGGTCCGACCGAGGAGGTCGACGACTGCGCCCCGTTGATCGCGGTGACGACGCCGCCGTCGATGGTGAGCGAGCCACCCGAACCGCGTAGGCCGCCGCCGATGCCCGCCCCGTAGTAGGCACCGGTCGCGGTCACCTTCGCGGTTCCCCCGACGGTGACGGTGCCGCCGTTGCCGCCGACCGAGGGCGTGTTCGTGGTGTTGGCCTGGCCGCCGCCGATGCCCGCGCCCCGGCCGGTGCTCGTGGCCGTCACTGTGGCGTTGCCGTCGATGGTGACGGTGCCGCCGCTGCCGCCGTAGTAGCCACCACCGATACCCGCACCGGAATCGCTGGTCGCGGTGACATTGGCATTGCCGGTGATGCGGGTGGTGCCGCCATCGGAATAGTCGCCGCCACCGATGCCCGCGCCGTCGTCGGCGTTCGCGGTCACGATGGCGTTGCCGCCGATGGTGATGTCACCACCGGTTCCGCTGTCGCCACCACCGATCGCCGAGCTGAACTGGCCCCCCAAGGCGAACACGGTCGCGTCGCCGCGAATCACGACCGTGCCGCCGGCCGTCCGCAGACCGCCGATCCCGGCCGCGGCCGGTCCCGTGGTTCTGGCGTCGACCTGCGCTTGGCCCTCGATGATCAGCGTCGCGCCGGTGGTGTTGATACCCGCGACGGTCGTGGCCGCCACGGTCAGCCGACCGGGCGTGCCGGTGCTGTCGGTGACGGTGAGCGCCGAACCGGCGGCCAGGACGATGCCACCCGTCGTCAGGTCGTTGCCGTTGAGATCGACGGCGAGCGTGCCACCGGCGGTCAGCGTGAGACCGGTCGCCACACCCTGGGAGATGTCGGCGGTGAGGGTCGCCAGGCCGGAAACGCTCGACGGGTTGGTGAACGCCGCCTGCAACGCCCCGTAGTTCGCGACCGGCGCGGCCGAGGCCGGCGTCGCCAGCACCAGCAGCGCCGTGGCCACCAACCCGGCCCCGCCGAGCGCCCTGCGCGCTTGAAGACCTTTCACCATGTCTCGCCAACCTCCAGGCCGTATCATTGTTTTCCGCGCCGCAATTCAACATCACAACTCTTCGTAAATGGCACCCGCATCGAACGGGTGAATGGTTATCGTTAATAGTGTGATGCGCCTTTTGGGATAAACGAATTGGCGCCACGGTTTCGCCATCCGGCACGCCCGCGCACGGCCGTCCGCGATGAGGCTGGGGACAGACGATCGAGAGGCATGCGATGACGGTGACGGCAGGTCCGACGGGGTGCGAGCCTTACTGGCCTCGCCGCCACGCTGCCAGAGGTGGCCGAGGTGGATCTCAACCTCGTGGTCGTGCGACATGACGGCTGCCTGGTGCTCGCCGCGCGGGTACGGCTCGCGGCCAGAGAACCGGCGAACCCGTATCCGCGCAGGCTCCGTGTCTGACCCGGGCGAACCCTTGGAGTGACGCCATGGCAACCATCCACGCCACCGTGCCCCCGGTGATCGAGGCCGCGTTGCGCGCGGCGACCAGGGCGCCGTCGGTGCACAACACCCAACCGTGGCGGTTCGTGGCCGGGCCGAACCACGTGGAGGTCCACCTCGACCGGACACGGGTCCTTGCAGTGGCCGACCACGACTCGCGCGAAGCACGGCTTTCCTGCGGCGCCGCCCTGTTCAACCTGTGGCTGGCGCTGCGCGACGGCGGGCGGGGCGCCGTGGTCGATCTGGTGCCGGACGCCGGTCGCCCCGACTTCCTCGCCAGTGTCCGGATCTCCGGTGAACGGGTGGCGGCCCCCGAGTTGCACGCGCTGGCCGCGGTGATCGACCGCAGGGTCACCAACCGGCGGCCGTTCGCGCAACGAGCCGTGACCGCACAGGACCGGTCGGAGCTGGTCCGGTCCGCCCGGTCCGAGGGCTGCCGGCTGGTCCTGCTCGACGATCCGCGCAGGCTGGGCGCGCTCGCCGTGCTGCTGCGTCGCGCCGACCATCTGCAGGAGGACGACCCGGCCTACCAGGTGGAGCTTCGCAAGTGGACGGACGATCGGGGGGACCGCGACGACGGCGTGCCTCCCTGGGCGGGCGGTCCACGGCCGCTCGGCGGCAACCTGCTGGCGCTCCGTCGCTATCACAGCGACGAGACCACGGTGGAGCGTTCGTTCGAGCAGGATCCGCTGGTGGCCGTCCTGGCGAGCGCCGATGACACCGTCCGTGACCAGGTGCGTGCCGGTCAGGCGCTGCAGCACGTGCTGCTCACCGCCACCGCCGCCGGTCTGAGCGCGTCGTTCCTGTCCCAGCCCATGGAGGTGCCCTACACCCGAAGTGCGCTGCGACAACTGATCGGCGGCCGGGACCACCCGCAGACCGTGTTGCGGCTGGGCTACGGGCAGCCGGTGGCCCAGACCCGGCGCCGGCCGGTGGCGGCGGTCAGCGAGGCGCCGATCTCTGATCCGGTGTAGTTCGACCTCCCGGCGGCTTTCCAGAATCCGGGTGGAGCCCGAGCGCGGAGAGCAGCATGGCGCAGTCCGTGGCGTCGGTCGACGCCGAAGCCACCACCCGCGCGGCCCTGTTCCGCTGGTCCGAACTCAGTGCGAAGGGGTCGGCGACACTCTCGCGGGACGTTGGACTGAACCTCACCGTGCACCTCCAGTGATGGTGATCCGTTCGAACCGCCGCAACAGCCGGGCGGTCACCGGAGAGGCTTTGGGGAGTCCATTGTCAGCGTACGCGCTCTGAAGGGTCGCGGCAGTGCTGGTCAGTGGCCGTACGTCACCCCACGAGGACGTTCTTGTAGAAGATGTTCGCGTACCTGTCGGCGCTCGACATGCTGCTCCGGGAGGCGAAGCCGAGGAACAGCCGCGTCTCGCCACCCGAGGTGCGGTAGACCGCCATGCCCTCCGGCTCGCGGTAGATCAGCGATTTGCCTGCCTTGGTCAGGAAACGACTCTTGACGGTGCCGGTGTTCATGTCGATGCGGGTCACGTACGAGTTGATGTCGGCGGGATCCGCGTGCCCGGTGCCGTCCAGTGTGTACAGGTGGTTCCCGTAGATGGTGTAGCCCTGGAACGTCACGGAGGAGCCGCTCAGCGCGGGTTGCGGGAAGTGCGCCAGTGGGGCGCTGAAGTCGCCCGCCGCGGCCGCGGCCAGTGAGTAGACGCTGTAGTGCAGCCGGCCGCCTTCGTTGCGGCGCACCGCGATCCGCTTGTGGACCGGGTCGGTCGCACAGGTGATCGTCTTGCTGCCGGTCAGGAACTTCCGCACCGACGGCGTCCCGCCGTTCACGAACTTGAAGCGGGCGAGCGCCGTGCCCCGGCCGTCGTCCCCCGTGCTGTTCGAGTCGCACTCCATCCAGATGTACGAGTCGGTACCGACCGCCTCGACCCCGATGGAGACGCCATGACCCGCACCAGGAAGGTGCATCGAACCGATCCGGTTGCCGGAGAAGTCGACCTGGTTGACGCACAGGTCGTCGCCGGAGGAGCCGTTCTGGATCTGCGCGATGAACAGCCGGTGGTTCACGTTGTCGAACGCGAACCCCTGCATCGCGTGGTGCGACTCGTGCAGCATCTTGCTGCGGAACAGGTCGTAGGACGGCTTGGTGATGTCGAAGTACTGGGAGGTCGGCACCGTGGCCGCCGCGGGCCCGGCGAGCAGGCCGCCGGTGCCAAGGAGCGCGGCCGTCGCCGCGCACCCACCTCCGGCACGCAGGATCGAGCGGCGGGACAGCATCGGGCGTGAGCGTGGTTCGGACATGTGATCGCCTTCCAGGACGTGGTCCGTACCGGCGCCAGGCTGCCCCACTGTCGTACAAGGGACATACAAAATGTGCTCGGTAACGCGTGTCCTGGTGATAGCGACGCTACGGGTAGGCGGCTTTGACGAATTGACGATCGCCCCTGTAAGTCCGAACTCAGTGCCGGCGCGATTGGTTGCCGGCCCACCTGGTCAGGAAGTTTCATGGCTGTTCTCACCGTTGCCGTCGCTGCCACGTTCACCGGCATGGCCGTCCTGGGGCTTGCCGCATGTGCACAACCGGCATCCGTGCCCGGATCCGCAGTTCCCGTAACGACATCCGAAGCGGGCATCCCGCCACCGACAACGACGGTCCCGCCGCCTGTGACCGTGTTCGTCACCCCGCCGGTGACCGTGACCGTGCCGGAACCAGCGCCGGTGCGGCCGAAACTGGCTCAGACACCGTGTCAGTGGTTGAAAGCGAACGGTTATTCCTACGAATTCGCCCTCCTGTCGTGGGCGGATGAGGGCTTTCCGGCTACTTGGGACGCGGATCGCGACGGCTACCCGTGCGAACAGTCCTACGGCAACCAGAACTGACCGACTGAGCCCCGAGACGTCAGAAGGGCATGGGGCGGACCGTTCCGGAATGTTCCTGCGTGGCCGTGTGCCGATGCCCCGATTCGAGCCGGTGCCGGGTGCGCCCGCCGAGGACCTGGCCGCGACATCGAGCCGAAACTGCCTTTGGTCGTCACGTGAACGGACTGCGACTCGGCATGGCTACTCAGAGTCGGTCCTTCGTGGACGGGCGGTGGCGTTTGGCGTGCCATCCCGGTGGTAACCACGGCTCAGCGTCAAACAGCCGGCGCTCGACACGAGCACGGTAGGTCCCACGTCAGTCCTCGGGGTCCCATCGGTCCTTCGCGGAGGTAGTGGGCATGTGGTTGTTTCGACCGTGCGGCGTCTATCGCCCGCAAGGGGATACCTGGCTGCTGGCCAGGGCGTTGGGCCAGGCCGGTATCCGGCCGGGTGCCGACATCCTGGACCTCGGCTGCGGTTCGGGTGCGCTCTCGATCCTGGCCGCGCGCAACAGGCCGAGAACACAGACCGCCGTGGACGTGTCCCGCCGCGCCGTGTTGGCGACGCGGTTCAACACCGCGGTGCGCGGAATCCGTGTCCGGGTGGAGCGCGGCGACGCCTTCGACCGTCTTGCCGGGCGCCGGTTCGACCTCATCCTCGCGAATCCGCCGTATGTGCCTGGCGAACCGGCGGTTCCTTCCCGGGGGCCGAGCAGGGCCTGGGATGCCGGCTTCGACGGAAGGGCGGTGCTCGACCGGTTGTGTGCGGACGCACCGCGTTTGCTGGCACCATCCGGCACGCTCCTGATCGTCCACTCCGCACTGTCCGGAGTGGATACGACGCTGCACCGGCTTCGTGAAGGTGGGCTCAAGGCGTCTGTCGTCGCACGGGCGGACGAAGCCCTCGGACCGGTGATGCGGAAGCGTGCGCCTGTCCTGCGCGACCACGGGATGCTCACCGAGGACCAGCACCACGAGGAGCTCGTGGTCATCCGCGCGGACCACGTGGTGCTCCCGGCAACGGACTGATACGTGTTTTAGCCGTATCGACATACCGATGACCGCGTTTGCGTGACTATACTCCTCATTATGCCGAAGCTGCGGATCAGCGAGGTGGCGGACCTGCTGGGTGTCAGCGATGACACCGTCCGCCGCTGGATCGACCTTGGGCGGTTGCCGGTCGTGCAGGGGGACAACAACCGCAAGGCCATCGAAGGGCACGAGCTCGCCACGTTCCTGCAGCGGCAGGCCGAGGCGCCGGACGCAGGCGTCACGGTCGCCAGGTCGGCGCGCAACCAGATGAAGGGGATCGTCACCCGCGTGGTCAAGGACGTGGTGATGGCGCAGGTCGAGATGCAGGCCGGGCCGTTCCGGATCGTGTCGCTGATGAGTCGCGAAGCCGCCGACGAACTCGGTCTGGAGGTCGGCAGCGTGGCTGTCGCCTCGATCAAGTCCACTCATGTCGTCGTCGAGATACCGGAGGCGTGAATGACCCGCACCCTGCGTACCGTTGCCCTGGTGGCGGCCGCTGCCATGGCCCTGGCCGGGTGCGGGTCCGAAGACGCGGGGGGCGATGGCCCGTCGTCCGAGATCACCGGGGACGTCACGGTGTTCGCCGCCGCGTCGCTGACGGAGTCGTTCACGAAGCTCGGCGAGGACTTCGAGGCGGCCAACCCGGGTGTGTCGGTCACGTTCAACTTCGCGGGCAGCTCCGCGCTGGCCCAGCAGCTCAACGATGGCGCACCGGCCGACGTGTTCGCCTCGGCGGCGCCGAAGAACATGACGCAGGTGACCGACACCGGTTCGGTCACCGCGAGCCCGGTCACCTTCGTCACGAACACCCTGGAGATCGCGGTCCCGGCCGGGAACCCGGCGGGAATCACCGGCCTGGCCGACTTCGCCAAGGCGGAGCTGAAGATCGCGTTGTGCGCCGAGCAGGTGCCCTGTGGCGCGGCGTCGGTGAAGGTGTTCGACGCGGCCGGCATCACGGCCGCGCCGGACACCCTCGAACAGGACGTGAAGGCCGTGCTGTCCAAGGTTTCCCTCGGCGAGGTCGACGCCGCGCTGGTGTACAGGACCGACGTCGAGGCCGCGGGCGACAGGGTCGATGGCATCGAGTTCCCCGAGGCGGACAAGGCCGTCAACGAGTACCCCATCGCCGTGTGCGCGGCGGCGCCCAACCCGGACGGCGCCAGGGCCTTCGTCGACTACGTCCTGTCCGACGATGGCAGGGCCGTGCTCACCGAGGCCGGATTCGGTCCGCCGTGACACCCACCGTGAGCAGGCGCAGGGTCAGGCGGCGCGGGCGGCTCCCGCTCATCCTCGTCCTGCCCGCGTTGCTCGGCCTGGCGTTCCTGGTCGTGCCGCTTGCCGGGCTGCTGGTGCGCGCGCCGTGGCCGACCCTGGCCGATCAGCTGTTCAGCGAAGCGGTCGGCCAGGCACTGCTCCTGTCGGTGGTCTGCGCCAGCGTGGCCACGCTCGTCTGCCTCGTGCTCGGCGTCCCGTTGGCGTGGCTCCTGGCGCGAAGCGACCTGCCGGGGCGCGGTGTGCTGCGTGCACTGGTCACCGTGCCGCTGGTGCTGCCACCCGTAGTGGGCGGGGTGGCGTTGCTGCTGGTGCTGGGCAGGAGGGGAGTCATCGGCCAGTACCTCGAGGCATGGTTCGGCATCTCGCTGCCGTTCACCACCGCGGGCGTCGTCATCGCCGAGGCGTTCGTGGCCATGCCGTTCCTGGTCATCGCCGTCGAAGGGGCCCTGCGTGGCGCCGACCCGCGCTACGAGGAGGCCGCCGCCACGCTCGGCGCGTCCCGCTGGCTTACCTTCCGCCGGGTCACCCTGCCCGCGATCGCGCCGGGAGTGGTGGCCGGCACGGTGCTGTGCTGGGCCCGCGCACTCGGCGAGTTCGGCGCGACGATCACCTTCGCGGGCAACTTCCCCGGCAAGACCACCACGATGCCGCTCGCCGTCTACCTGGCCCTGGAGACCGACCCCGGCGCGGCCATCGTCCTGTCCATCGTCCTGCTCGTCCTGTCCGTCACCGTCCTGGTCAGCCTTCGCGACCGGTGGATCTCCACCCCGGCATGACGCGATGACGACCCGATGACACTCCACGCGGACCTCGTCGTGGCCCGCGACTCCGGGTTCCGGCTCGCTGCCCACCTCACCCTCGAACCAGGCCAGGTCGTCGCCCTGCTCGGCCCCAACGGCGCGGGCAAGACCACCGCCCTGCGTGCTCTCGCCGGCCTGGTGCCGCTCACCGACGGTGTCATCCGACTCGACGACGAGCTCTGGGACCGGCCACCCGACGTGTTCGTCCCGGCCGAACGCAGGCCCGTCGGCGTCGTCTTCCAGGACTACCTGCTGTTCAACCACATGAGCGCCCTCGACAACGTCGCGTTCGGGCTCCGCGCGCGCGGCACGGCCCGTGCCGCCGCCCGCGACACCGCCCGGGCTTGGCTGGACAAGGTCGAGCTCACCGGCCACGCGCACACCCGGCCCCGTGCGCTGTCCGGGGGACAGGCCCAGCGCGTCGCGCTCGCCAGGGCGCTGGCCACCGACCCGCACCTGCTGCTGCTCGACGAACCACTCGCCGCGCTCGACGCCGGCACCCGCGTGCACATCCGCGCCGAGCTCGGCCGCCACCTCGCCGACTACCCCGGCCACACCCTGATGGTCACCCACGACGCGCTCGACGCCATGGTCCTCGCCGACCACCTGGTGATCATCGAGCACGGCGCGATCGTCCAGCAGGGACCACCCGCGCAGGTCGCACGGCAGCCCCGCACCGACTACGTCGCCCAGCTCGTCGGCCTCAACCTCTACCGGGGTGTCGCGGAGGGCACCGTCGTCCTCCTCGACCACGGCTCCGGCGGCGGTGAGCTGACCGTCGCCGAACCGGCCACTGGCCCGGTCCATGTTGCGTTCCCCCCGACCGCGGTCAGCCTGCACCCCGAGCCACCCACCGGAAGTCCCCGCAACAGCTGGCCGGTCACCGTCGCGCACCTCGAACAGCACGCCCACACCGTCCGGGTCCGGCTCGACGGCACGCCGCCGGTACTCGCCGACGTCACCCCCGCCACCGTCGCCGAACTCCACCTCAGCCCCGGCACCCCGTTGTGGGCGAGCGTCAAGGCCACCGAAACCACCACCTACCCCACCTGATTGACCAGCGGAACGCCAAATACCCACACATAGCTCACAAGAGATGCCGGGGCACCAGGCTCACCCAAGCCTGTTTTCCTTGGACCACGCGATGATCGCCCTGTGGTACTCCGGTGCGCGTGCGGAGAAGTTCAGCGAGTGCCCGTAGCCGGGGACGACGTGGGTGCGCAGCCGTGCCGAGGGCGCGTAGTACGGCGCCTCCCATCGCCGCAACGCCTCGTTCGACGAGCAGTCCGCACCGAGCGGCGGGCCGCAGAAGTTCGCGTCGCCGCCGCCCATGACGAGCATGACCGGCACGGTGATCCTTCGCGTCACCGGGATGAGGGTGCTGATCAGCACGGTGTCCAAGGTTTCCGACAGCGTGACGACATCCTTGGTGGCCTCGTCGAAGGCGATCGCGCCCGGCTCCGTCGCGCCCGGGGTGTGGAAGGACGAGTACCGCGTACCGGGTCTGGTCGTCAGGTAGCCGCCGTCGAGGCCGTACCTCCTGAACCGGGCGTCGAGCCCGGCCGGGATCAGGGTGGTGAACACGGGCAGGGCACCGAGGAGGTTGACATGGTGGGTGAGCCCGGTGATCACCACGCCGTCGACGTCGCGGTACGTGGCCGCCTCGGTCATGACCGACGCCGAGCCGATCGAGTGGCCGACGAGCACCACCTTGCCGAACCGCGGTCGCAGCGACTGGATCACCGCGTGCACCGCCGAGGCCTGCGTACGCGTACTGACCAACCCGCTCACGGGCCTGGAGCTGCGCCCGCCGCCGAGCCGGTCGACGGCGACAGTGGCGATCCCGGCCCTGTTCATGGCCAGCCGGTACGACCGGGTCGCCGGGGCGTAGCCGATGTCCCAGTACGCGCTGGTGTACGTGCCGCCGGGCACCAGCACCTGAATGGTCGTGGCGCCTCGTGGCACGCACAGCCTGCCGTACATCGACTGCATCGCCATGCCGGTCCGCACCGGCACGAACACGTCATCGCACGTGGTGGTCTGCGTCGCGTTCGCCGCGCCGGGCGCGAGACACACCCCGGCGACGAGCAGGGCGACGGTGCCCAACTGGTGGAAACGCGACCGCCTCACGAGGAACGACCGCCAACCCGGGTCCTCGCGGTGAGGCCAGCCGCCGCGTGCGCCATGTTCTCGCCGTAGCCCGCCATCCGGCGCCGGTGGAACGCACCGTTCGACGTGGCCAGGCCGCTACCGAAGAACGGTAGGAGTTTGTCGAACAACGCACCTCTTTTGAATGACGAGCCTTTTGTGATCAGCAATTCGTGCACGAGCCGGGTGGTGAACTCCTGCCACCTGCGCGGCATTGACAGGGTGTGGCCGAGCAGGGGAACTCTGCCCGGCGCCAGGGGGACGGACATGGTCCCTCCTCGCCGATTTGGGAAGGGCCAACGATAGAAGCTATTCGGTTGAGTACGACAGTGACCCGATCGAGTGATTTAAGGACCACTCTGATGGCTCAATGTAGGCGCGCTGAAGCGTGGCTAGGATATTGCCCTACTTAACCCAAAGGGGTGTACACGATGTCGGGCAGGAGTTGGATTCCGCAGAGTGTCGACGTTTCGGTGCCGAGCATGGCCCGCACGTACGACTATCTGCTTGGCGGCGCTCACAATCTCGCGGTGGACCGCGAACTGGCGGCGCACGTCGAGAGCGTCATGCCCGATGCGCGTGCCGCGGCACGCGTGAGCAGGTCGTTCCTCGCGCGGGTCGTCCGGTTCATGGTCGGACAGGGTATCCGGCAGTTCCTCGACATCGGCTCGGGCATCCCGACCGTGGCCAACGTGCACGAGGTCGCCCAGGGTGCCGATCCGGAATGCCGGGTGGTGTACGTGGACAGGGATCCGGTCGCGGTGGCGCACAGCGAGCTGATGCTGGCGAACAACGACCGCACGATCATCGTGCACGCGGACATGCGCGATCCCGGGGCGATCCTGGACCGCCCGGAGACCAGGGCGCTGCTCGACTTCGACCAGCCCGTCGGCCTGCTGATGCTGATGATGCTGCACTGGGTGCCGGACGAGACCGACCCGTGGCAGCTGATGAAGCAGTATCGCGACGTGCTGGCCCCCGGCAGCTATCTGGCGATCACCCACGTCACCGCGGACAACCAGGACGATGGCGTGGCGGAGGTGACGGGCCTGATCAAGGAAAGCCGCAGTGCCGACCAGCTCACCGAACGCTCGCACGATCAGGTGCAGGCGCTCTTCGGTGACTTCGAGCTGGTCGAGCCGGGTCTGGTCGGGTGCGCGGCGTGGCGGCCGACCGGACCGAGTGACATGTCGGAGGACCCGGAGACGAACCGGGTGATCTACGGCGGCGTCGCCAGAAAGCCTTGACCGCAGGGCGGAAACCGAACCGAAGCAGGACTGTTCCGATGCCACAGCCTGACTCTGGAAGCGATCCCCTGCCGACGTCCCAGGACGGCGCACGCGCCAGGGAACAACTCGTGCGCAAGTGGACCTACCTGTTGAGTGGTACCGCGGTGGTTCGGCAGGACCCCGACGAAGTGAGCCGGGAACTGCGCCGCCTGCTCGACATCCTGTGCGCGATCGCGTCCCGCGATCCGTTCGACACCTCGGCGGTCGAGCAGGTCGGCGAACAGGTCGTCGCGATGGGCTACGTCGGCGACGACGGTTTGCGCCGCACCGTCGAGGTCCTCGGCAAAGGACTCCCCGCGCTGCCGGAGTTCGGTCCCGTCGAAGCGCACGCGGAGCGGATCGCGCTCGTGATCGGCGCGCTGGCCACCGGTTTCCTCGCCGCGACCCGGCGGGCGGTGTTCGAGCAGCAGGAACAGATGAACCTGTCGATGCTCAAGGCCGTGCGTGACGCCAAGTGGAACCTCAGGGAGAGTGAGGCGCTGTTCGCCGAGGTCGTCACGTCATCGTCGAGCGGCATCATGATCGTGGCCCTGGATGGTCAGCTCGTACGGACCAACGGCGCGATCTGCGACATCCTCGGATACACCACCGACGAGCTGACCGGCATGAGCCTGTACGACCTCGTCCACGCCGACACCGCCGAGATGCTGCGCGAGGCGATCCGGGCCGTCGTCGACGGCGGGCAGGACCGGGTCCGGCAGTCGCAACGGTTGCTGCGCAAGGACGGTGACGTCGCACGGATCTCGCTGTCCGCGTCGCTGCTGCGCGACCCGGACGGCGCGCCGAGCCACTTCGTCTCGGTCATCGAGGACGGCACCGAGCTGATGCTGCTGCAGAGCGAGCTGAGCAGGCAGGCGCTGCACGACGTGCTCACCGGCCTGCCGAACCGCCAGTTCTTCGGCACCCACCTGGAGAGCGCGATACGGCGGGCCGACCGGGCGTACGGCGTGACCCTGCTGCATCTCGATCTCGACGCGTTCGGCATGGTGTGCAACAGCCTCGGGCAGAGCGCGGGCGAGCGGCTGCTGGTGCACGTGGCACAGCAACTGAAGGCGGTGCTGGCGCGGGAGAAGGCGATGGTCGCCCGGTTCGACGGCGACGAGTTCGCCGTCCTCGTGGAGAACACGGCGACCACGCCGGACATCACCACGATCGCCTCCGCCATCAACGGAATGCTCGCCGAACCCGTGTACGTCGACGGGCACGGCCTCGCGGTCTCCGCGTCGATCGGTGCGGTGCACGGGGTGTCGAGCGCTCAGGACCCGGCCGAGCTGCTGCGGGCGGCCGACCAGGCGTTGCGGCGGGCCAAGTCGAAGGGGCGCGGGCAGTGGGAACTGTTCGACCCGGGCCAGGACTCGGTGGAGAGGTCGGCGCAGGCACTGGCCGTCGTCATGCCGGGCGCCTGGGAGCAGGGGGAGATCACCGTCCGCTACCGGCCCGTCGTGCGGCTGGCGGACGGCGGCATCGCGGGCGTGGAGGCGGTACTGCACTGGGAGCGGGAGGAGGAGCCCGTTCCGCACGAGCGGTGCGTTGAACTGGCCGAGATGACGGGCCTCATCCTGCCGCTGGGGGAGTGGCTGCTCGGCACCGCGGGCGGCCAGGTCCAGTGGTGGGAGCGCCAGGGCTTCGCTTCGCCGTTGACCATCGCACTGACCGCGCACCAGGCGTCGGACGCGGACCTGGTGTCCAAGGTGGCGCAGGCCCTCGACCACACCGGCCTGCGGGCGACCCAGCTGGTCGTAGGCATGCCGGTGGACGTGGTGCGTGTGCCGGAGGCGGCGGACAACCTCGGCGTGCTGGCCGAGATGGGCGTGGCGACGGCGCTGGACAACCTTGACCTCGGGCCCGACGACCTGGCCGCCGTACAGGACAATCCGGTCGACTCCATCCGCGTGGCCCGACGTCTGGTGGACCGCCAGGCGAGGGCGGAGGCCGACTACGTCGCCGCCCTGATCCCCGTCCTGCGTGACACCGGCGCCATCGTGGTCGTCGACGGCATCGGCACGGCTGAGCAGGCGGCCTGGTGGCGGGCGGCGGGCGCGGACCTGGCCACCGGCCCGCACTTCGGGCCGGACCACTCGGCAGACACCTTCCAGGCCGCGTTCATCTCGTAGCCCGCGGCGCGGTTCCGGACAAAAGAAAGGCCGCCGACAGCGAGGGCAGCGTCGGCGGCCGGGCTCGGGTGTCGCGGCCCTGCATCCGCGTCACCGTCGCTCTGTACGGAGAGTTCCCGGCCAAGGCGGGGCCGCAAACCATACTTTCGTCGGGACCTGTTTCGTGACGGCTCAGTGTGGCCGTCCCACCGCGTCGTGAGCGGTCGCGATCCACTGGCGGCGCAGCAGCAGCGGGCTGGCGAGGATGAGCAGTCCCGCGACCGTGATGGCCGCGCGTGGGCTGGTGGCCGAGGCGAGCAGACCGCAGAGCGCGCTGAGGACGGCGATGGCGGCGCTGCTGCTGATCGACCAGGCCGACAGGGTCCTGGCGATGCGGTCGTGGGGAGTGTGCTCGATGCGGTAGGTGGCGAGTACCGGATTGTACAGGCTCATGCTGATGATGATCGCGAACTCGACGGCCATCACGGTCACGAGGCCGGTGACACCGGGACCGACGAAGGCCAGACCGATCAGCCAGACCGCACGCAGCGTGCCGACGACACGGAGGATCCGGTGCCGGCCGTACCGCGCCACGACACGGCGGGCAAGGCGTGAGCCGATGAGCCCGCCGATGCAGGGGGCGGCGAAGGCGAGGCCGTACTGCCAGGGTGGGAACCCGAGCTCGCTGAGCAGGAGCACCGCCAGCAGCGGCTCGGTGGCCATGATCAGTCCGCCGACGAGCAGGTTGTTGAGGTAGAGCGCCCGCAGGCCGGGATGGCAGCTACGACCTGCGGCGCATACCCGTGTGCGACCCGACCCCGGTCTACCCGATGTCCCTGATCTGGCGCGCCGACAACCCGCACCCCGCACTCGTCAAACTGCGCGACTACCTGGACTTCAGACGAGTGGACCGATCTGGCATCGAGATCTGGACGCCGAACTGGGGTTAGGGCTTCTTGCCGGGTCTTGTGCCCTCCGGAGGCTCCTCACCGGTTTGCCTCCGGCGGCTCCTCGCCGGAGGCAAAGGCCCGCCGACGGCAAACCGGTGAGGCAAAACGCGACCGGTGGATCCAGGCTCAGGACGTTGACGGGTCGCGGGCCGGTCGGCCGCCCTGGTCGCGGAGCCAGTGGATGAGGTCGTGGGCATCGGGGCTGGTGCGTTGGGCGGCGTCTAGCGGGGTGGCCGGTTCCCAGGGGGCGATCCAGTTGATGTCGGCGCCTCGGGCCGCGAGGTACCGGGCGGTGGGCAGGCGCCCGCCGTGGCAGGCGCCCCAGAACGCGGCGTTGATCTCGGTTGGACCGGGTGGTGCTGGCAGGGTGAAGCAGGCGGCGACCCGGTCCTGCAGGCCGAGTGTGGCCGCGGTGAAGATCGTGGTGGTCGCGCCTCGTTCGACCAGCCGGAACGCCGCGCGCCACTGGGCGAAGGCGGTGGCGTCGCACAGTGGGGTGCCGCCGTCGGTCACCGCGCCGGGGGCCTCGATGTCCGCGCCCGCGTCGAGCAGGGCGTCGATGACGTCGACGTCGTCGCTGCTCGCTGCCCAGTGCAGCGGGGTCTCGCGGTGGGCGCCTTCGAACCGGGCGTTGACGTCCGCGCCCGCTTCGACCAGGACGGCGACGGTGGCGGGACCGTGGGGGAAGTGGCCGGGCCAGTCGGTGGCCACGTGCAGGAGGGTTCGCGCGTTGTCGACGGTTCCGTTGGGGGTGTGCTCGCGAATCCTCGCCGTCGCGAGTTCTGGGTGGTCGGCCAGCAGCCGGTCGAGCGCGGCGAGGTCACCGGTGCGGATCGCGGTGGTGACCGCGACCGCCAACGGGTCGTCGGCGCCGATGGTCACGGGCATGGCCTGCGTGCGACGAGTCGCTCCACCAGTCCGCGCTTGAACCGTTCATGCTCCTGGATCTCCAGGTCACGAGCCTGGACCTGGTGGATGGGCCTGCGGAGGAAGTGCTCGCCGGCCAGCGGGACCGTGACCAGCTCCAGCAGCCGCTGGACGCCGCGAACCAGCATGGCGGAACCCGCGACGTGGTCGACCAGGATCAGGCGGCCACCCGGTCGCAGCACCCGCAGCATCTCGTCGACCGCGGCGTCGGTGTCGGGGATGGCGCACAGACCGAACGTGCAGACCGCGGTGTCGAAGGAGGCTTCGTCGAACGGCAGGGCGTGCGCGTCGCCCTGCCGCAGGGTGACGTCACGGTCGAGCTCGGCGGCGCGGGCGCGGGCGATCTCGAGCATCCGTTCGCTGAGGTCGATGCCGGTGACCGTGGCCTGGCGAGGGTAGAACGGCAGGTTCAGCCCGGTGCCGACGGCGACCTCGAGTACCTGGCCGACGGCCCGTGAGCAGGCCCATTCCCGCGAGTCGCCGAACAACCGGCGGTCCCAGGTGCTCATCTCCCGGTCATAGCTCACGGCCTTGCGGTCCCAGTACCGGTGCCATCGAGCCGTGCGTGCCCCGGCCTCTCCCATGCCGTTCACCCCGATCCGCACGCAGCTCAGTCGGCCTTGTTACCCGAGACCGTACCGGGGTCGGGCTGGTCCTTCACGCGGCGGAGAAGCCAGTCGGTGCCGGTGTCGATGAGGACGTAGCGCACGTGGTCGTGGCGGCCGTGGAGGGTGAAGATGAACCGTCGCGGTGTGCGGTCGTGCTCCTCCCACCACCCGGTGTCCGCGATGCTCTTGTCCTGGTCCTCGTAGCCGAGGTGGTCGAGGTCGTGGTCCGGCACGGCGATCGCGAGCCGGTTCTCGCCGGGCCTGCCCGGCAGTCCGCGCGGGACCGCCCACGACCGCAGGACGCCGTTCTCCTCCAGCCGCAGATCGAAATGGGGCCGCGGCTTGCGGTGGTCGTGCAGGACGAAGGCCGGCCGCCGATGCGGGTCGGGCGTCTCCAGGCTCACGGTGCCGCAACTCTCGATGTCACGGTCCTGGCGGTTGCCAGTCCGGGGTGTACTCGGTGATCTCCTCGGGCACGGCGATGGTTCCGTTCGACAGCACGAGCGGGGTGGTCTCGGTGTTCTCGTAGAAGCGGAGATGTCCGAGGTAGTGCTCGCCGGAGTCGCGGGTGGAGTGCCTGCCGAGCCAGTCCAGGATCGTGCGGAGCGAGTAGAACTCGTCGGGGTGGAGCTCCTGGCGGACGGTCAGCGACCGGCTCCTCGGTGTCTCGCGGTCGGCGAGCACGGCGACCAGCGCGCCGCCGATGTGGTGTGCGGGTCCGTGTCGTGCGAACAGGGGTTCCGGCTCCGCGGTCTCCCACTCGCAGCCGGGGTCCCCGGGATCCCCGAGGGGAAAGGCGGGCAGGTACTGATCGGTGCCGATCGGCAGGCGCTCCGGTAGCGGGCCCTGCCCAAGGTGCCACCGTAGTTCGGCGAGCTCGTCGTCGGTGAGGTCGGCGCGGATGTCCATCGCCAGCACGATCTCGTAGCTGTCTGCCACCGCGCCATCGTAGTCGCCGGGCCCCGCGATCTCACTCTTGTTGGTGACACCGGTGCTACCTCGGTGGGAAGCCGGGTCGCGGGGGGCGGACGGAGACTCGGCGCATGAACCACGCCGTGCTCTCACCCCGGCTTCTCACACACCCCCGCGACGGCAGGACACCGCCGCGCTGGGCGGTCGTCGCCGCGCACCTCGTCGCGCTCGTCACGCTGCCCTCCGGGCTCTGGCGCGTGGCACTCGTCGCGGACGTCCCGCTCGGACTGCGTGTCGACGGTGACACGGTCGCCGTGCACGGCTGGGAGGCCGTCTACATCGTCGGGTTGAGCGTCGTCTGCGAAGGACTCGCGCTGCTCACGCTCGGCCTGGTCCGGCCATGGGGCGAACGCGCGCCGTCCTGGCTGCCGTTCGTCGGGGGCAGGCGGGTGGCACCGTTCGCGGCCGTCGTCCCCTCGGCGGTCGGTGCGGTCGCGCTGGCCGTCATCTGGGCGTGGTCGTTCCGGGACTTCCCGGACGTGGGGTCGCTCGGTTTCACGAGCGGGGCCTGGCACGTGCTGATGGTGGCCTGCTATCTCCCGCTCCTGCTGTGGGCACCCCTGCTGGGTGCGGTCACCTATGCCTACTACCGGCGGCGCTGCCGGGACTGACCGTCCACCGTGGAGGCCGGTACGCCGACCTCCACGGCTCGGTGCGTTACGGGAGGACAGCCGAGGGCGGAGTCACTGGGGAGTGCCCGCGCGCAGCGGGGCACCCACCTGATGGAGGTAGCGCAGCGTCTGCACGTAGGAGTCGATCAGCCCGGTCTCGGTGTAGGACACGCCCAGCTCGGCGCAGTACTGCCGCACGATCGGCTGGGCCTTGCGCAGGTGCGGGGAGGGCATGCTCGGGAACAGGTGGTGCTCGATCTGGTAGTTCAGTCCACCGAGCGCGTTGTCGATGAACCAGTTGCCGTGCACGTTGCGTGAGGTGAGTACCTGGCGGCGCAGGAAGTCGGGGCGGTCCTTGCCGGTGAGCGTGGGCATGCCCTTGTGGTTGGGCGCGAAGATCGAGCCCATGTAGACGCCCCACAGCGCCTGGTGCACGACCAGGAACAGCACCGCCTTGCCAGGGGACAGCACCAGGAACAGCATCGCCAGGTAACCGGCGAAGTGTGCGAACAGGAGGGTCGCCTCCAGGGCGCGCCGCTTCAGCTTCGGGTCACCCAGTGCCCGGACCCCGGCCACGTGCAGGTTGAGTCCCTCGAGCGTGAGCAGGGGGAAGAACAGGTAGGCCTGCCTGCGCCCGATGAACCGGGGGATCCCTCGGCTGGCCCGTGCCTGGCCATCGGACCACACCAGGACGTCCGGGGTGACGTCCGGGTCCAGCTCCTCGTGGTTCGGGTTGGCGTGGTGGCGGGTGTGCTTGTCCATCCACCAGCCGTAGCTCATGCCGATGCCCAGGTTGCCCGCGATGAGCCCGGCGATCTCCGTCGGCCGCCTGGTGCGGAACACCTGCCGGTGGGCGAGATCGTGGGAGACCAGCGCGACCTGCCCGAACAGCACGGCGAACAGCACCGCGATGAGCAGCTGCCACCAGGTGTCACCGAGCGCGACGAACGCCGCCACCCCGCCCCCGTAGCACGCGGCGAGCAGGCTGATCCGGGCGAGGTAGTAACCCGGGCGGCGGCGTAGCAGTCCCGCCTCGCTCACGCGTCGGGACAGCTGGGCGAAGTCGCTGCCGGTCGATGACGCGACCGGGGGAGCGGCGGGAGATGTCATGCTGCGAACCTTGCCTTATGTTCTCGGGCTGTGGCAGCCGGGTGGCACCCGGCTGGACAGGGGGGTTGTCCCCATGCCGCCCCGGGAGTGTGTCGGAGTGTCCGTCCACATCGTCCGGTTCAACGGGCCGAGGTCGCGCGCAACACCTGTCGCGCCACTGTGCCATGTCCCGGCCGGTCGCCGTCGCCTGACCCGTCTCCAGGCTCGGTGTCCGGCGGCGCCGTGCGAAGCGGGCCAAAGCACGGTATAGGGCGTCCCACGATGCGATCGTCGTTGCCGTTGGTCGTCGACGACCGCATGCTCTGAATGGTGGCCCGGTCATCCAGAGCGGGAGGAACGATGAGCACGAACACCACGCAGTACGCGAACTCCGCGCGTTTCGCGCACCGGTGGCAGCAGTGGAAGGTGGCCAGGGAGCGGGAGCTGGCTCACCCGCACGGGTGGCTGGCGCTGGTGTCGCTGGACTGGCTGTCCCACAGCCCGCAGGAGTACCCGGGCGCGCCGGGTACCTGGTGGCAGGACCGCGACGCCGCCTACGTCGACCCGGGCGGCGCGGAGCTGACGGTCGGTGGGGAACCGGTGACGGGTGTGCGCCGGTTCGAGCTGGTGAACAGCGGGTCCGGGGTCCGGGTGGCGGCCGGTGAGGTGGAGATCGAGGTCGCCCGCCGGTCGGGCTACCTCATCCGGGTGCACGACCCGAGCGCACCGGCGTTGGCCGGCTTCGCGGGCGTGCCGACCTACGACCCCGAGCCGGCTTGGGTGATCCGCGGCCGGTTCGAGCCGTTCGAGCGGCCACGTCCGGTGACCGTCGGCGCGGTGGTCGAGGGGCTCAGCCACGTCTACCTCGCTCCGGGGCTCGTGCGGTTCGCGCACGACGGTGCCGAGCACACGCTCATCGCGTTCAACGGGCCACGCGGCGACGGGCTGAGCATCCTGTTCACCGACGCCACGAGCGGCGTGACCACCTACGCCGCGAACCGGGCACTGGAGCTGGAGAGTCCGGACGACGGCGTGGTGCTGCTCGACTTCAACCGCGCGAGGAACCTGCCCTGCGCGTTCACCGACTTCGCCACCTGCCCACTGCCGCCGCCAGGCAACAATCTGCCGTTCGCGGTGACCGCGGGTGAACTCCTGCCCTACGAACGCAGGCGCGACACCCCGGATCCCAGACACGCGTCGTGACGGAGACCGGAGTGACACTCGACCACGCCGTGGTGTCCATATTGGACAATCCGGTATGGACAGCGCTGACCGGCCCGCACGCACACTTCGCCGAGCGCGCGGGCCAGGCGGTGCGCTACCGCGCGGACGTCGCGCCCTTCACCGCCGTCGCAGAGCCCGCGGGTGAACAGGCGTGGGCGGACCTGCGCGCGCTCGCCGGTCCCGGTGCGGTGGTGGTGGTCGCCGGCGGGTCCGCCGCGCCGCCGGAGTGGGAAGTGGTGGAGGAGATCTCCGGTGTGCAGCTGGTCGACGCCGGGGTGGCGGGAGCACCCTCGCAGGCGGCGGAGCGGCTCGCCGCGGCCGACGTGCCGGCGATGACGGCGCTGGTCGAACGCACCCGTCCCGGCCCGTTCCTGCCGAGGACCATCGAGCTGGGCACCTACCTCGGCATCCGCCATGGGGGTGCGCTCGTCGCGATGGCGGGGGAGCGGCTGCGGCTGCCCGGCTGGACCGAGATCAGCGCCGTGTGCACCGACCCCGCCTTCCGCGGCGAGGGGCTGGCCACGGCGCTGGTTCGCGCGCTCGTCATGGGGATCCGCGGCCGCGACGAACGCCCCTTCATGCACGCGGCCGCGTCGAACACCGCCGCGATCCGCCTGTACGAGTCGCTGGGGTTCCGGATCAGGTCACGCCCGACGTTCACCGCTCTGCGGGTTCCGCCAGGTACCGCGTGAGGTGGTCGATCACCTCACGCGCGTCGTCCTCGATGCCGTGGATGAACGTGGACTTGCGCCGTCGCAGCACGGGCAGACCGAGTGCGTACAACCCGGGGCTGTCGACGATGCCGCCGTCATGGTTCAGGTGGCCCTTCTCGTCGACCACGGGAACGTCGAGCCAGGTGTAGTCCGGCCGGAAACCCGTTGCCCACACGACGGTCCGGATCTCACCGCCGCGCAGATCCAGCCGCAGCCGCGTCGACGCGGGCACGTGTGTGGACTCGAAGCGTTCCGCAGGTTTGACGTCGGTGTCGGTCCCGGAGGTCCTCGCCCACTCGTCGAAGGTGTTCAGCAGACGTTCCATCTTGAGGTCGGCCAGCGAGATCACCGCGCGGAGCCCGCCGGAGAACAGCATCTCGCCGTCCCGCACGGCGGCCGAACGGCCGACCAGCTCGACGCCCATCGCGGTGAGCGCGTTGATGTCGAGCGTCGCCCGCTCCGGGGTCCCACTGAGCTGCGGCGACGCCAGTCTCCTCGCGCGCGTGAGGTCGGGTACCTGGTCGTACCGGGTGTCCCACACACCGGCGGCGTCCATCCACCACAACACGTCGCGGCCGCGGTACGTGCGCGGCAGCCGCACGTGCTCACCGGCGGACAGGGTGACCTGCCTGCCCGATCGCTGGAGCTCGGCGGCCAGCTGCACGCCGGTCGCCGACGCGCCGACCACGAGGACACCGCCATCGGGCAGCCGATCGGGGCCGCGGTAGCCGAACGGGGTGACCTGCTCGACGTCCGACGGCACCGCCTCGCTGAGCCGCGGCACGGCCGGCTGGTTGCAGGCGCCGCTGGCGATGACGACGGTCCGGCAACCGATCTCGCCGCGATCGGTCGTCAGGTGGTAGCCGTCGTCGGTGCGCCGCACGGAGGTGACGGTCGTGCCGGTGCGGACGGGTGCACGCGAGAGCGCGGCGAAGCGGTCGATGAACTCGACCACCTCGCCCATCGTCATGTAGCCGTCGGGATCCGGACCACCGTAGTGGTGGCCAGGTAACCGGCTCTGCCAGTTGGGAGTGAGCAGCCGCAGCGAGTCCCAGCGTTCCCGTCGCCAGGAGTTCGCCACCTCGCCGCGTTCGAGCACGAGGTGGTCGATCGCCCGCTCGCTGAGGAAGTGGCTCGCGGCCAGGCCGGCGTGGCCCGCGCCGATGACGACCGTGGCGGTGCGTTCCATGGGCGGACCAGGACTCAGGCGACCTCGACGGTGACGTCCGTCGGGTTGGTGAGCGCGTCGAACACGGCGGAACGCTTCTGCGACTGGGCGACCAGCGCCTCGATGTCCTCTTTGGACGCGTCCGCGTCGATGTTGAACGTGACCTTGACGCCGTTGTAGCCGTTGCGCACATCGCTGTCGGCACCGAGGATCCCTCGGATGTCGTGCGCGCCCTCGACGGTCGCCTCGACCGAGCGCAGCTGGATGCCGCGGTTCTGAGCGACGGACGCGACGCCAGCAGTCAGGCAGCTCGCCAGGCCGACGAGCAGGTACTCGATCGGCGTGATGCCGTGGTCCTCGGCCGCGAAGACCTCCGGGTGGTCGGCGGTGAACGTCGACTCGGCCTTGTGGGTTTGTTCCGCACCGAGCCCGAAGAAGTTCTTGACCGTCGTGGTGCTGTGGACGCCGTTCTCCCACTTCGTGGTCGCGCGCCAGGTGAACTGGGCGGCCTCGGGGGATGCCTTCAGCGCCTCGCGGGCGTCGAGCAGAGCCTGGACGTTGACCCCGTTGTCGATGCTGTCGATCGTCGTCATGTCACGGACCGTACACCCGCTCTGACCTGCTTCTCAGACTCCGAGACGCACTATTACTCCGGGTCGCGGGACGTGCCGGTCTGGCTATGATGCGGCCATGGTGCCCGCGTCGACGCTAGCGGCCGGATCGGTCGGCAGTGTGGAGACGCGATACCTCGATCTGCCTGAGCCGGTTCGGCTCGACTGCGGTCGGGAACTGCATCCCGTGCGCGTCGCGTACGAGACCTACGGCACCCTCTCACCCAGGCGCGACAACGTGATCCTGGTGTGTCACGCGCTCAGCGGCGACGCCCACGCCGCGGGCTTCTCGGCGGTCCGGCCGGTAGCGAGCACGCGGGACGGGTTCGGGGCAGAGGACCGCGACGGCGCCGTCGGCGGGGGACTCGGCTGGTGGGACGGGATGATCGGCCCCGGCAAGGCGTTCGACACCGACCGGTTCTTCGTCATCTCCACGAACCTGCTCGGTGGCTGCCGTGGCACGACGGGACCGTCGTCGACCGACCCCGCGACCGGCAGGCCGTACGGGGCGGACTTCCCGGTGATCACCGTCGCGGACATGGTCCGGACCGAACGCGCGTTCCTCGACGCGCTGGGCATCGAGCGGCTCGCGGCGGTGGCGGGTGGCTCGCTCGGCGGGATGCAGGCCCTCGAATGGGCCATTCTGTACCCCGATCACGTCGACGCCATCGTGGTGATCGCCAGCACCCACGCCCTCCACCCGCAGGGCTTGGCGTGGAACGCGATCGCGCGCGAGGCGATCACGCGTGACCCCGCGTGGCAGGGCGGCCACTACTACGGCACGGGCCGGACCCCCGACGCCGGCATGGGCGTGGCGCGGATGGTCGGTCACGTCACCTACCTCTCGGCGCCTGCCCTGCACGACAAGTTCGGCCGCAGGCTGCAGTTCGCCGACGACATCCGGTACACCATCACCGAACCCGAGTTCGAGGTGGAGAACTACCTGCGCCACCAGGCCGACTCGTTCGTCAAGCGCTTCGACGCCAACACCTACCTCACGATGTCGCGTGCGCTGACCTACTTCGACCTGGCGCGGCAGTACGGCGGCGGGTCACTGACCAGGGCACTCGACGGTGTCGCGGCGCGCACGCTGCTGATCACGTTCAGCTCCGACTGGCTCTATCCGCCGTCGGCGTCGGAGGAGCTCGACGACGCGCTGCGCGCGCTCGGCAAACCCGCCGAGCTGCAGCTGATCGAGGCGCCGTACGGCCACGACTGTTTCCTGCTGGAAGAACGACGACAGACGCCGATCGTCCGCCGCTTCCTGGCCGGCGGATGACCGCGACAAACTGGTTGAGGAAGAGGTATCGGTGACCGACGATTCCCCCCGTGTAGAGCCGGACCACGACTTCGGGTTCGAGACCCGGCAGCTGCACGCCGGGCAACGGCCGGATCCGAACACGGGTGCACGTGCGGTGCCGATCTTCCAGACGACCAGCTACGTGTTCGAGGACCCGGAGTCCGCGGCCGCCTACTTCAACCTGCAGGAGTACGGGAACACCTACTCACGCATCATGAACCCGACCGTCGCCGTGTTCGAGGAGCGCGTCGCGAACCTGGAGGGCGCGGCGGGCGCGGTGGCGTTCGCCAGCGGCATCGCCGCGCAGGCGGCCGCGCTCTTCACCCTGCTACAGCCCGGCGACCACGTCGTCTCGTCGCAGGCGCTCTACGGCGGCACGGTGAACCAGCTCAAGCACCTGCTGCGCAAGATGAACGTCGAGCTGACCTGGGTCGACCCCGACGACCTCGACGCGTGGCGGCAGGCGGTGCGTGCCGACACGAAGGCGTTCTTCGCGGAGACCATCGGCAACCCCGGCGGCAACGTGCTCGACATCGAGGCGGTGGCGGCCATCGCGCACGAGCACGGCGTGCCGCTGGTCGTCGACAACACCTTCGCCACGCCCTACCTGTGCCGCCCGATCGAGTGGGGTGCCGACATCGTGGTCCACTCGGCCACCAAGTTCATCGGCGGTCACGGCACCAGCATCGGCGGGGTCGTCACCGAGGCGGGCACGTTCGACTGGTCCAACGGGCGTTTCCCCGTGGTCGCGGACCCGTCGCCCGCCTACCACGGACTGCGGTTCCACGAGACGTTCGGCACCTACGGCTACCTGATGAAGCTGCGGGCCGAGACCCTGCGCGACCTCGGCGGAGCACTCTCGCCGTTCAACGCCTTCCTGTTCCTGCAGGGACTGGAAACGCTGTCGCTGCGGATGGAACGCCACGTCGAGAACGCGCGGAGGATCGCAGGGTTCCTCTCCTCGCACGAGCTGGTGTCGAGGGTGACCTACCCCGACCTGCCTGGAAGCCCGTACCGGCCCCTCGTCGAGAAGTACCTGCCGCGCGGCGCGGGCGCGGTGTTCTCGTTCGACTGCGCAGGCGGCCGCGCCGGGGGACAGGCGCTCATCCGCAACGTGGCCCTCTGGTCCCACCTGGCGAACGTCGGCGACGCGAAGAGCCTGATCATCCACCCCGCCAGCACCACGCACCGCCAGCTCGGCGACGAGGAACTACGTGTGGCCGGTGTCGGCCCCGGGACGGTGCGGCTGTCGGTCGGCACCGAGTCGGTCGAGGACCTGATCTGGGACCTCGAGCAGGGCTTCGCACACGTCGCCGCCCTCGGCGGCGTGGAGAAGGAGGTCGCGACAGCATGACGGTTCCGGTGCGCTACCAGGATTCCCTGGCGATCCAGCGGGTGCTCAACGCCGCGAAGACGATCGCGGTCGTCGGCCTGTCGAACAACGAGCTGCGGGCCAGCTACTTCGTCGGCTACTACCTCAAGCGGCACGGCTACCGCGTGATCCCCGTGAACCCCCGCGCGAAGGAGATCCTCGGCGAGACCAGCTACGCGAGCCTGCTGGACGTCGGAGAACCGGTGGACATCGTGAACGTCTTCCGCGCTCCTGACGCACTGCCCGAGATCGCCCAGCAGGCGGTCCAGATCGGCGCCGGTGCCCTCTGGTGCCAGTTCGGCGTGATCAACGCGACCGGCGGGCAGACGGCGGAGGACGGCGGCGTGACAGTGATCATGGACCGCTGCATCAAGGTCGAGCACGCGCGTTACGTCGGCCGCATGCACTGGCTCGGCTTCAACACCCAGCGCATCACCTCGGTTCGGGCCGGACTGCAGTAACTGGTTAGCCGACGCGCCGTTCGAACGTGACGAGCATGCCGTCCACGCCGCCGGGGCCGATCCGGCCCTTGACCTCGGCGTTCGTGACGGCCTTCAGCTGCCAGCCTTGCGCGGCGTACTCGTTGAGCAGCTCCTCGAGCTTCGCGCCGGACATCTTGCCGCCGATCATCTTCTCCCGCAGCTCGACGACTTTGTACTCGAACCGTTCGGTCATGCCTTCATGGTGGGGGAGGCCGAGGTCCCGCGCCCGTTCTGGCATCAGGCAGGCGGGGTGATGAGGTTCTGCAGCGGGGGGCCAAAGGTCGCGACGATCGCCTCCGGGGAGAGCGTCGTGACCCCGGGGAGCTTCACGGCGAGGCGGACCGCGCCGAGGCCGGCCAGCTGCGCGCAGATCATGGCGGTGCGCAGCGGCACGTCGGCACCGGTGAGGCGTGCCGCCAGCGGCTCGGCGAAGTGCTGCTGGAACGTGCCGGAGAAGTGGGCGCCGTTCGGTCGGAAGGCGGCCATGACCGCACGCAGGAACGGGTCGGAGCTGGCGCGGTCGTGCAGGTCGAGCAGTGTCCTGACGAGGTGCTCGCCGAGGTGGTCGATGTCGCAGTCCAGCAGCGCCGTCGCCTCGGCCTCGAACGAGACCGCCTCGGCGAACAGCTTTTCCTTGCTCCCGAAGTACTTCACGATCAGCGCCGCGCTGAAGCCGCTGTCCTGTGCGATGTCGCGCAGCCCGACCTCGGCGAACGCGCCGTGCGTGAAGCGCTTCCGTGCGGCCCGGAGGATCGCCTGACGGGTGCCGCCCGCCGCGTCAGCGGGGGCGGGCGGTGTCGAGGCGTCCTGGCCCATGGCGGGAGCCTACTGAGCCATCATGCCGGTGCGGGCGGCGACGGTGCCGGTCACATCCGTCTGCTCCGCGGTGGTGCGTGCGCTGCGCCGGATCACCGCCGTCACCGCCAGCGCGAGGCCCGCCGCGGCGAGGCTCGCGGCGGCCGCCATCCAGAACGTCACCTGGAACCCGGTGGACGACGGCACGACAGCGCCGTCGACCCGCGTCGTGTACACGGCGAGGAGCGTGCCACCGATCGCCGCGCACGTGCTGGTGCCGATCGTCCGCAGCAGCGAGTTCAGGCTGTTCGCCGACGCCGTCTCGGTCACCGGCACCCAGGCCATGATCAGCGTCGGCATCGCCGAGAAGCAGAGCGCGGTCCCGATCGACAGCACCATCAGCACGACCATGAGCAGCGGGATGCTGCCCGGCAGGAGTGCCTGCGCCACGTTGCCGACGACCATCACGAGCGTGCCGACCAGCAGCGTCACGTGTGCGCCCCGCCGCGCGGACAGCTTCGCCGACAGCGGCGAGAAGAACAGCATGCCGAGACCCATCGGCACCATGCACAGCCCGGCGACCATCACGGACACGCCGTGGCCGTGCCCGGTCGCCGTCGACGCCTGCAGCATCAGTGGCGTCATCATGAAGCTCGCGAACATGCCGACGCCGACGAGCGTGGTCGCCGTGTTCGTCAGGAGCACCACCGGCCGCGCGGACGTCCGCAGGTCCACTAGCGGTTGCCGCACCCGCAGCTGGTGGACGGCCCACAGGGTCATCGCCACGGCGGCCCCGGCGAACAGCCCGACGATCGCCGGGCTGCCCCAGCCCCACGTGCCACCCCGTGACACGGCCATCAGCAGACTCACCAGCCCGGCGGCGAGTCCCAGGGCGCCGACCACGTCGAACCGGCCGCCGGACCGCACCGGTGACTCCGGCACGAACGCCACCACCAGCGCGAGCACCAGCAGCGACACCGCGGTCGCCGCCCAGAACACGGCGTGCCAGTTCATGAGCTGGGCGATCACCCCGGCCAGCGGCATGCCGATCGCGCCGCCGACACCGAGGGTGGAGCTCATCGTCGCGGTGCCTGCCATGACACGGTCGGCGGGCAGCTCGTCCTTGAGGATGCTGATGCCGAGCGGCAGCACCCCGAACGCGGCGCCCTGCAGCAGGCGGGCGCCCAGCAGCGACTCGAACGACCAGCTCAGAGCGCCGAGCAGCGAGCCGGCTGACATGATCGCCAGCGCGATCGCCAGCATTCTGCGCTTGCCGAGCATGTCGCCGAGACGACCACACACGGGCGCGCACACCGCGCCGGCGAGCATGGTCACGGTGAGCAGCCACGACGCCGCGTCCTGGGACAGGTGCATCGTGTGCGAGATCTCGGGCAGCAGCGGTGCCACCAGGGTGTGCATGAGGGACACGGTGATACCGCACCCGCAGAGCACGATCATGAGCCGACTGGAATGAGCCGTCCTGGACGGTGAACCGATGTTCACCTCCCGAGTAAACCGCTGTTCACTCCGCGAGGTCAATCGATTGTGACGCGGCTGCCGGGGCACTGTTAGGTCGGTCGCCCCGGGTGGCGTGGTGGAAGCTCCACGGACAGGCGGCGATCATGGCAAGCGCGTAACCTCGCGGGTAGGTGCCCGGGACCCCGGTATGGCGTCATCGACCGATGGGACCACATCCCATGGCTATCGATCCGATTCTGAGCACCGTGCCGGTCGCGATGATCGCCGGGCCCCACCAGAGCACGGTCATGGCCATCCTGCGCGCTGTCGAGCTGGGACTGTTCACCGCCGAGGAAGCCGACATGATGATCGACCGGATCCGCGCGCACCTGACCGCCCGTCCGGTCGTGTCGCCTGCCAACCCGCTCGGTCATCCGAACGGGGTCACCGGTGAGTAGGTAAGGACAGCGCGGGTACAGCCCTCTGGCAGGTTCTCACCCCAAGGAGGATGCAGTGGCCCCCAGAAAGCCGGGCAAGCTCGTCAAGGCGGCGCTCGAGAAGGCGGTGGAGAAGGTCGCCGAGCTGGTGAACCCGCCGATACCCGGTGCCCCGAACAGCGAGCCGCCCTCCTTCGAAGAGCCGACCGAGCCGCGTGGGCCGCTGACCCCCAAGGCGGACCAGGACGGACCGGAGACGGTGACGCCGACGGGTGCGCGGACCGGTGCGCCGAAGTCGTCGAAGGGGCAGCAGGGCGAATACCTGACCACGTCGGCCGGCCTGCGGCTCCCCGACACCGACCACTCGCTGAAGGCGGGGGAGCGGGGCCCGACCCTGCTGCAGGACCACCACCTGCGCGAGAAGGTCATGCACTTCGACCACGAGCGCATCCCGGAGCGGGTCGTGCACGCACGTGGGTACGGCGCGCACGGCGTGTTCGTCGGCTACGGCACGGCGGAGAAGGTCTGCCGGGCCGCCTTCCTCGGCAACGGCGTGGAAACGCCGGTGTTCGTGCGGTTCTCCACGGTTGTCGGGTCGCGCGGGTCGGCGGACACGGTCCGCGACACCCGAGGGTTCGCGACGAAGTTCTACACCAAGGAAGGCAACTTCGACCTGGTCGGCAACAACATCCCGGTCTTCTTCATCCAGGACGGGATCAAGTTCCCCGACATCATCCACGCGGCCAAGCCGCACCCGGACCGGGAGATCCCGCAGGCGCAGAGCGCGCACGACACGTTCTGGGACTTCGTGTCCACCCACACCGAGGCCACCCACCACGTGCTGTGGCAGATGTCCGACCGCGCGATCCCCCGCTCCTACCGCACGATGGAGGGCTTCGGGGTCCACACGTTCCGCCTCGTCAACGCCGATGGCTCCTCCGCCCTCGCGAAGTTCCACTGGAAGCCGAAGCTGGGCGTGCACTCCCTGGTGTGGGAGGAGGCGCAGATGATCAGCGGTGTCGACCCGGACTTCCACCGCCGCGACCTCGCCGACGCCATCGAGTCCGGTGCGTACCCGCAGTGGGAGCTCGGCCTGCAGGTCTTCCCGGACTCGCCGAGACAGACGTTCGAGGGTATCGACCTGCTGGATCCGACGAAGCTCGTGCCGGAGGAGTTCGCCCCGGTGCAGCCGGTCGGGATGCTGACGCTCAACCGCAACCCGATGAACTACTTCGCCGAGACCGAGCAGGTCGCGTTCCACCTCGGGAACCTGGTGCCAGGGATCGACGTCACCGACGATCCCCTGTTCCAGGCGCGCCTGTTCTCCTACCTGGACACCCAGCTCACCAGGCTGGCGGGCCCGAACTTCAACCAGATCCCCGTCAACCGCCCGCACGCGCCGGTCAACGACATGTTCCGGGACGGCTTCCACCAGCACGCGGTGCACGCCGGTGTCGCACCGTACAAGCCGAACACCCTCGACGGCGGCAACCCGTTCGAGGCGGGCGTCGACGAGCGGCCGTTCGTCGAGGTGGCGCTGCCGCTGCAGAAGGCGGTGAAGGTCCGGCAGGCGCCCACGTCGTTCTCCGACCACTACACGCAGCCGAGGTTGTTCTGGCAGAGCCTTTCGCCGGTCGAGAAGGAGCACGTCGTGCGTGCGTTCACCTTCGAGCTCGGCAAGTGCTACGAACAGGTGATCAAGGAACGCGAGCTGCTGGTGCTGGCCAACGTCGACCGCGTGCTGTGCCAGGAGGTGGCCAGGGGACTCGGGCTGCCCGCGCCGGCCGCGACCGGGCGGCCGAAGAAGGTCACGCCGAGCTCCGCCCTGTCCCAGATCGGGCAGACGTGGCCGACCGAGGGGCGCGTGATCGGGATCGTGGTCGACCCCGCCGACCTCGACGGCGTGCGGGCCGTCCGCGAGACCATCCTGTCCGGTGGCATGGTGCCGCTGCTGATCGCGGCGACCGGCGGGCCACTCGACGCCGACAGCGGCCTCGTCGCCCAGCGCACCTTCCTCACCACCCGGTCCGTCGAGTTCGACGCACTGATCCTGGCGGGCAGCCCGCCACCCGGAGCGGACGCGGTGCCTGCCGCGGACGCGAAGGCAGGCGCGCCGGGTGGGGCCGTCGACCCGCGCGTGATCCTCATGATCCAGGAGTGCTACCGCCACGCGAAGGCCATCGGCGCGTGGGGGAGCGGGCGCACCGCGCTCGAGGCCGCCGGTTGTGCCACCGGGCCGGGCATCGTGCTCGACGACGACCCGGCGAAGCTGCTCACCAGCATGACGAAGCTGCTCGGCGCCCACCGCGTGTGGGAACGGTTCCCCGCGACCATCTCCTGAAAGGACCCGGTCGTGACCGAAGCGCTCACCGAGGAGGAACTCTCCTTCCTCCGCTCGATGTTCGACCTCGCCCGCGCCGGTGACACCGAGCGGCTGGTCGAGGTGGTCGACGCCGGGGTGCCGGTGAACCTCACCAACGAGGGCGGTGACTCCCTGCTCATGCTGGCCGCGTACCACGACCACCCGGACACGGTGCGCGCCCTGCTCGACCGGGACGCCGACACGGCACGCGTCAACGACCGGGGACAGACCGCGCTGGGGGCGGCGGTGTTCCGTCGCTCCCAGCGCAGCGTCACCCAACTGCTGGCCGCGGGTGCCGACCCTGCTCTCGGCGCCCGCTCAGCGTTCGACATCGCGCACTTCTTCGACCTGCCGGAGATGCTGGCACTCCTGCACGAACGGGCTGACGCTCGTTCGCAGCGGTGACCCCTGCTCCGTGCTGGCCTACGGGATGGCAGGCTCAACGTCCGCTAGGTGCTCCGTCCACGTAGGACGGTGTCGAGTTCGTCGAGTCCTTCTGCCGTGCGGAGATTCGCGGGTGCCAGGTGACCGATGCGGTGGTCGTCCTCGCGTAGTGCGGTGACGAACCGGGCGACGTGCTCGGGTGGCGGGACGATGGTGCCGTTGGAGTCGCCGAGGTAGCGGATGACGATGAGGTCGTGGGCCCGGTGGGGCTCGATCGCGGCCGACCAGCCGCGGACTTCGTCCCACAGCAGGGCGACGTCGCGGTCGGGGTAGCCGGGGAAGCGTTCGTCGAGGGCGATGTAGGCCGAGACGGGTGTGTCGTGGTCGACTGTGCAGGACTCGAGGCCGACGCCGAGTGCGGTCGTGACGTCGGCGAGGTAGGTCCGCAGCGCGGTGAGAGCGGGGTGGGGGTGGCCCGTCGGGAGGTCGAGCGATGCGGTCACGGGACGTACAGCCTTTCTCGTGCACGGCAACGCGGGGGGCGGACCGGCCGCTCGCCGGTCCGCCCACCTCACGGGGCTCAGGCCTGGATTTCTTTCCGGTCCTGCTGGGCGCCGTTGACCTCGATGCGCCGCGGCTTGGCCTTCTCGGCGATCGGGATGCGCAGGGTCAGCACGCCGGTCTCGTAGTCGGCGGCGATCCGCTCGGCGTCGAGGGTGTCGCCGAGGAACAGCTGGCGGGAGAACACGCCGAGCGGGCGCTCGGAGACCTGCATCTGCACGTCGTCGCTGCTGGGGCGCGGGCGGCGCTCGGCCCGGACGGTGAGGACGTTGCGTTCGACGTCGACCTCGATGGCGCTGGGGTCGACACCGGGCAGGTCGAAGCTGACCACGAACTCGTTGCCCGCGCGATAGGCGTCCATCGGCATGGCGGCCGGCTTCGACCAGGTTCCGGGGGTCGCGGCACCCAGCACCTGCTGAGCGAACCGGTCCAGCTCACGGAACGGGTCAGTGCGCATCAACATGGAAGTCCACCTCCTGGATTTGACATGTGCTGTCGTCAACACGCATGACTGTTCTATCATGTCATCGAAACGATGACAACTCTCAAGTCGTCGATGGGATGACAAATGGATGCGGATCCGGCTCGAGCGATGCGGAACGTGCACGAGGTGGTGCTGGCGGCCCGGAGTCACACCGTGGCGGCCGACCAACTGCTCGCCGCACTGACAGCGCTGCGCTTCTTACGCGACGAACTCGGTAACTGGGAACCGGAACTGATCGCGGCGGCCAGAGCGGGCGGGGCCAGCTGGGCCGCGCTCGCGCCCGCGCTTGGCGTGGCGAGCAGGCAGGCGGCGGAACGGCGGTTCCTTCGACTGCGACCCTCCGTCACCGGTGAGCAGACGGGGGAGGCACGGGTCGACGCGGAGCGTGACCGTCGGGCGGGAGACCGCGCGGTGGCGGACTGGGCCCGGCGCAACTCCGCGGTACTGCGTCAGGTGGCCGGTCAGGTCAGCGGCCTGGACGGGCTGGGCACCGCGGCCCAGCACACCGCCGACCGCGTCGGGGCGGCACTCGGCGATGACGACGTCACCACACTGCTGCCGAACCTGGCCACGCTCCGCGGCCAGCTGACCGCGGCGCACTCCGGTCTGGCCGACCGCCTCGGCTCGCTCAGTGATGACGCGGACCAGGTGCGCAGGGAGGCCACCGAGAAACGGCGCGACCGCACCACATGACTGGCGGCCGTCAACGGTCGTGGACATGGGAGAAGCGCTACCC
>NZ_JBARWZ010000295.1:0-54436 GCF_049647105.1 Actinophytocola sp. | reverse complement strand
TCAACGCCCTGAAAGCGCCTTTCGGGACATCGCGCCAGTCCGCCACCTCTGACAGAACACCGCAGGGGCGGGCGCTACGCGCCCGGGCCCGCGAAGCGGGCTTGACCAGACCGACGCCCATCGCACGACCAGATAACCAAGAAGAACACCGGTGGATCCAGGTTGAACGCCCCGAAAGCGCCTTTCGGGGCATCGGTCCGAGCGGCGCAAGCCCGCCACCAAGGGGCTCCCTGCCATCCCGTCGACCTGGCGAAGCCCGATCACGCCGTGTCAAGGGGGCAAAAATGCAAGAAACACAGCAATGCCAAGCCCTGGCCCCCTTGACGCGGCGTGATAGCCCCTGGGAGGTCGACGGGATGGCAGGCAGAACCGAACCCAACGCAACCAACCCACCAAACCCCAGGCCATCCTGGAGACCTGCCCCTCCGGCGAGGAGCCGCCGGAGGCAAGGCCCGCCGGAGGCAAACCCCAGCCGCCGGAGGCAAACCCCAGCCGCCGGAGGCAAAGAGCCGCCGAGGCAAACGCAACAGGCTCAACGACCCGAAAGACGGGACACTGGCATCGCACCCCTGCGGGGGTGAGGCCGGGGCGGGGAAACCCACGACTCGCGCATCGGTGGATTCGGGTTACCGTGTTGCCGACCGCACCCGATCACGCCGTGCTCACAGGCCGAGCCGGTCCGGGTCGTGCTGTTCCGCCACCACCCGCACGTCGGACTGCTCGACCTCGAGGTGGGTGCCCTGCCGCGTGAGCAGTTCGGCGTCGGGCCCGGTGGTCACGCCCTCGCGGGCGGCGAAGCCCGGGCCGTGTGGCACGAGGACACCGGTGACGTCGACGCGTTCGCCCCGTTGCACCGGCATCGGGGAGCGGCCTGCCAGGTTCAGCTTCACCCAGAGGCGTTCGCCGCCGGTGGTCGCCCAGAAGCCGGTGTCGGCCGGGACGGACTCGACGGTCAGGCCGTGGAGGACGACCGGGTGCGGGGCGGACGGCTCGGAAGCCGCCGGGGTGCCGCACCCGGCGGTCAGCAACGCCATCAGGACCACGAACCACCGCATGCGCACACGGTTCCCGGTGCGGGTGCGCGCCGCCACCGCAAGCGGCGGAATGCACCGGGTCGGGTGGAATATCGTTCGGCGACGCCGCTGACGCTGATCTACGCTCCGGCCATGCTGCCCTGGTCCTCGCCGCTCGCCGGCCGTGTCGAGCACGACGTCGTCAACAGCGAACTGTTGCGGGACAACCCGCTCGGCGACCCGCACGAGCGACCGGTGTACGTGTACCTGCCACCCGGCTACGACGACTCCGGCCGCCGGTACCCGGTGGTGTACGTGATCCAGGGCTACACCGGGCACGTCGGCATGTGGTTCAACCGGATGCCGTTCCGCCGCCCGTTCCCGGAACTCGCCGACGACGTGTTCGCGGCGGGCGACACCCCACCCGCGATCGTGGTGTACGTGGACGCGTGGACCGCGCTGGGCGGCAGTCAGTACCTGGACTCCCCGGCCACCGGCCGGTACCACTCGTACCTGTGCGACGAGGTGGTCCCGTGGGTCGACGCCCGTTACCGCACACTCGCCGACCGCGCGCACCGGGCGATCGCGGGCAAGTCGAGCGGCGGCTACGGCGCGATGATCACCCCGATGCTGCGCCCCGACCTGTTCGGGGCACTGGCCACCCACGCGGGTGACGCCCTGTTCGACGTGTGTTACTCGCCCGACTTCCCGCGCGTGGCACGCACACTGCGCGACACCTACGAGGGTGACTTCCAGAAGTTCTTCGCCGACCGCGCGGAGCGGGTGCACGGCACGAAGGACTCGGACATGGACCTCATCGAGATCTACGGCTACGCGGCGGCGTACTCCGGCAACGAGGACGGCACGGTGTCACTGCCGTTCGACGACACCGGCGCACTGGTGCCGGACGTGTGGGCGCGCTGGCTGCGCCGGGACCCGGTCCGCATGGCCGCGCAGGAGGAGTACGCACAGGCCCTGCGCTCGATGAAGGCGATCTGGATCGACGCGGGCCGGGGCGACGAGTACTTCCTCGACTTCGGCGCCACCGCGTTCCACCGGGCCATCAGCACCGAGGGCGTGCCGGACGACCGCGTTCGTTTCGAACTGTTCGACGGCCGCCACGGCGCGATCGAGTACCGCTATCCGCTGTCACTGAAGTGGCTCTGCGACCGCATCGCCGAGTAGCCAGGGGTCAGCCCATCGGGATCAGGCGCGCATCGCGGTCCGGCTCCTCCGCGTACACCCGGGGCTCCGGGGCCGAGACCCTCGGCGCCACGGTCACGTCGGCGAGTGCGGTCGCGCCCGGTGCGAGCGACACCGGCAGCCCGAGCCTGCTGCGGCCGAGGTCGATCCGCACGGTCGCGCCGGTCGACGTCGGCACCGTGTACTGCGTGTCGGACAGCGTCAGCACCAGCCCCAGCACGCGGCCTGCCGGGAGGACGACGTCGTGCGCGTTGAGGTCGAAGTTCACCGTGTACCAGCGGTCCGGCAGCAGCGGCGTCGGCGACGTGAGCGAGTCGCGGTGCGCGGCGTCCACCCAGCCGCGGGTCATCACCGCGGCGTCGGCGGTCACGACGTCCTTGGCCGTGTCGAGGTAGCAGGCGTCGTCGGCCGGGGTCGAGGCGCCGTAGCAGGACTCCGTGGTGAGGTTCACGATGCCCTCCTTCGCGCCCTGGTAGTTGATCCTGGTCGCGGTGCCGTAGTCCACGAGCCGCGCGGAGATCTCGGTGTTCGGTCTGTCGACCTTGACCCGCAGCGAGACCGTGGCGGTACCGCTGATCCGCAGGTCCCTCGGCAGCGGCGCCGACAGGAACACGGCACGGCCCGCGACCGCGGTGTTCGGGTTCGCGACCGCGGTCCGCTCCCGCAGCGCCGGGTTGTCCACGGTCGACACCTCGGCGCCCGGCCTGCCCGGCGTCAGCCCGAGCGTGCCCGTGGTGCCGTCACCGGCGCCGAGCGACACGGGCAGCGTGAACGCACCGCGTGCGGGCCACGTCCGCTCGTCGACCCACACGTCCGGCGCCCGCTCGATGGTCGCCATCGGCTCACGCATGATGCCGTTGTCCAGGTCCTGCAGCCAGTAGTCGAACCAGCGGTGCAGTGTCCGCGCCCATTCGGCGCGGCGGAAGTCGAACGGGTCGACGTGGCCCTCCTGCCCGAGCCAGATCTTGCGCGGCACGTGGTGACGGGCGAGCGCGTCCCACCACTGGGCGAAGTGCTTGGTCTCCACGTTCTGGTCGTTGATGCCGTGCGCGATGAACACGCTCGCCTTGACCTTGCCGGCGTCCGGCACGAAGTTCCGTTCGGCCCAGAACGAGTTGTAGTCGCCGGTGGCGTTCGCCGAGCCCTCGTACAGCGCCTCGCGTACCGGCCTGCACACCTCTTCCGGTCGCCCGTTGACGTACCCGGACAGCCACGCCGGGCCGCCGTCGATGGTGTAGAGGGCGCCGTTGTCGCGGTAGTAGTCGTACCAGCTGGAGATCGCGGAGATCGGCACGATGGTCTCGAGGCCATCGACGCCGGTGGCGGCGACCCCGTTCGCGACCGAGCCGTCCCACGACTTGCCGATCATGCCGACCTTGCCGGTGCTCCAGGTGGCGCGGGCCGGGGTGCCGTCGGCGTAGGCAGCCTTCGCGCGGCCGTTCAGCCAGTCGATGACGGCCTTGGCGCCCTCGATCTCCTCGCGGCCGCCGACGTCGCCGCAGCCGGTGGACCGGCTGGTGCCGTTGAAGTCGACCGCGGCGAACGCGTAGCCGCGCGGCACGAAGTAGTTGTCGTAGAACAGCGGGAACTTCGTGACCGTGCCGTCGGCGGCGTACTCCTTGAGCTCGCTCTCGTTGCCGCGCCCGCAGCACTGGTAGTACGGCGAGGCGTCCATGACCACGGGCACCCGGCCCGCGGCCGCCTCACGTGGCCGGACGATGTCGACGACGACCTTGTCGGGCGCGCCGTCGCCGTCGTTGTCGAGCCTCGTGGTGACCCAGACGCTCTCCCGGACCGCGTCGGCGTAGTCGTAGACGGGCACCGTTTCGGTGCCCTTGACGTGCGGCGGCCTTGGCGCGGCCACCGCGGCGGAAGGCGAGATCACCACACCGGCGAGACCGATCACCGCCGCGACCAGAACGGCCAGGCGGGAGGAGGGGAGGCCCATGACCCGAACCTACCGGCGGCGCCGACCAGGAGGAAGTGTCACCGTTTGCCGACAACACCGGTCCCTTGCGGCGGTCAGCGCACCGTGTACACACCCGTTGGCTCGTCGTGGTAGCCCTTGGCGCCCACCGCGAGCGGACTGCGGAAGTCCTCCCCCGCACGCACCGCCGCGAGCACGTGCGCGAAGTCGTACCGGGGCCGCCATCCGAGCACCGACCGGGCGTGGTCGTTCACATAGACACGGTCGACCTCGTCGAACATCCGCCAGCCGCGGCGTGCGTACACGTCCGGCTGCTCCGGGAACAGCTCCGCCACCACCGATGGCGCCTCGGTACGCAGGCGGGCGAGGTGCTCATGGCGGAACGGGGTCGTCGCGCTCACGATCATGCGGTCGAAGCCGATCTCGGGTGCCTGCTCCATGGCGAGCACGTGCGCGTCGACGATGTCCTGGAGGTCGGCCCTGCGGTACAGGTACTCGTTCGCCTTCAGGTTCGCGTCCTCGTACGCGGTGCGGACCTCGTCGCGGTCGTCGGCCTCCGGGAAGAACCGGGACGTCCGCAGCACCACGACCGGCAGCCCGTGGTCGCGGTGCACCAGTTCGCACAGGTTCTCCGCGGCCGTCTTCGTGACGCCGTAGATGTTCCTCGGCAGCGGCACGACGTCCTCGGTGACCCAGCCCGACAGTGCGCGGCCGAACGCGCTGGTGGTGCTCGTGAACACGAAGCTGCCCACCCCGGCGGCCACCGACTCCTCCAGCAACGTGAGTGTGCAGGTGACGTTGGTGTCGACGAAGTCCTGCCGGGTGTGGGAGCCGACGTGCGGCTTGTGCAGCGTCGCGGGGTGGAGGACCGCGGTGACGCCACGCAGCGCGGACCGCACCACGTCCCGGTCCGCGACCGAGCCGACCACCGAGGTGAACGGGGACGCCGCGACGTCCAGTCCGAGCACGTCACGGCCCTGCGCGGACAGCACGCGCACCAGCGCTTCTCCGAGGTGCCCAGCGCTTCCCGTGACCAGAATCCGCTCCACGCCGATCACCGTACGGACCGCCGCAACCGGTTTGTTGCCCCCCGGAGCCGCCCCCGGTTGACTGCTCGTGACGACAAGGAGGTCATCGTGCGTCTCAAGGGATTCCTGCTGGCGCTGGTGCTGGTGTTCAGCACCGTGCTCACCCTGCCCGCCACCGCTGAACGTGCGGGCGCGTACATCGTCTCGACCCAACAGCTCGACGACCGGCTGGTGGAGCTGACCGTGCACTCACCGGCCGTCGGCCGCGACGTCGGCGTTCGGCTGCTGCTGCCACCCGACTACGACCGCTCCCCACACAGGAAGTGGCCGACGCTCTACCTGCTGCACGGCTGCTGCGACGGCGACACCGGCTACCAGAGCTGGACGAACAAGACCGACGTCGAGGAACTGTCGGCACGCACGAACGTGCTGATCGTGATGCCGGAGGCCGGTCCGGCCGGCTTCTACTCGGACTGGCTCGACGGACCGGCCTGGGAGACCTTCCACCTCACCGAGCTGGCGCGGATCGTCGAACGCGAGTACCGGTCCGGCAGCCACCGCGCGGTCGCGGGCCTGTCGATGGGTGGCTTCGGCGCGCTGTCCTACGCGGCACGCCACCCCGGCTTCTTCCGCGCCGCGGCGTCCTACAGCGGGGTCGCGCACCCGACCTACGAGGGACCGCGCAGCACGGACCTGGTCCTGCGCATCGTCGGGTCCTACGGCGACGACCCGCTCGCGCTGTGGGGTGACCCGGGGGCCGACGCGGACGTCTGGGCCGCGCACAACCCCTATGACCTGGCACGGAAGCTGCGCGGGGTGAAGGTGTACCTGTCGACCGGCAACGGCGTGCCTGGCCCGCTCGACCCACCGGGTGCCACCCACGACACCCTCGAGGAGCTGCTCGGCGAGCAGACCGTCGCGGTCGCGGACCGGCTGCGGGCCAATGGGGTGTCGCTCAGGACGGACTTCTACGGGCCGGGCAGGCACGCGTGGCCCTACTGGGAGCGGGCACTGCACCGCTCGTTCCCGATGTTGGTGAATTCGATCAAGTAAGAGGTGTTACCGAAAGGAATAGCCCATTCGGCCTGAAATGGAACCAGTGCCGAATGGGCTATTCGCGTTGGGCTGAATGGACAAATAGTTGGTCATTCCTTCTCGAGGGCGTGCCGTAACGCCCTCAGCGCGTAGTAGACGCGGGACTTGACGGTCCCCTGCGGCACGCCGAGCACCGCGGCCGCCTCCTCGATGGTGCGATCCCGCAGGTAGGTCTCGGCAAGTGCCTCGCGATGCTTCGGGCTCAGTGCCTGCAACGCGTCGGCGATCACCATGGCGGACAAGGAGTTCTCCGAATCATCAGGGATGGTCATGGTCTCCAGCGGCGTGGGGTCGACCTCGTGCGGGCGCGCGTTCGAACTGCGCCTGCCGTCGATGACCAGGTTGCGCGCCACGGTGTACAGCCACGCGCGCACGCCGATGGACTCGCGGTCCAATCGATCCGCGTTGCGCCAGGCGCGGACCAGGGTCTCTTGCACTACGTCTTCGGCCCATTGCCGATCGTTGCCGGTCAGGTACAGTACGTGACCGAACAACGCTCCGCCGAACTCTCGATAGAGCATCCTGACCAACGCCTCGTGTCTGTCCGAGGCGTCGTCCGCGCCGACGAGTTCCAATCTTGGACGCCGGCTCACGGCGGACATCTTTGCCTCATCGGGCACCAGAAGTCGAGTGACCCAGGTCACACTTGTTTCCCGGCTGTGATTGAACCGTGATTCTCGCGTGTCCGTATTTGCTGGTGACCGCACGTGCTGGTGTTCCCAAGGGAAGTCCTTGCGCAGAAAGGAAAACTCATGAGCACCCGATGCGACCGGCCAGTGGCGGTCGCGGAGATCGCCCCTCTTGATCACCGCGACGCCTCCGGCGACGCCTGAGCCCATTATGGAGGGAGAAAGGCTCGGTCGTGTCGTGGCGGTGACGCTGTCGGTGTTGCTCGCCCCGTTGGCCTGCGCGGCTTTCGGGCTGGGTACGCCGATCGCGTCCGGCCTCCCGTCGTTGCCTGGCAGCGCACCCCCCGCCGCGCAGCCGGGCGACGACGCGGAGGCCACCGCGGGCCCCGTCACTGACGAGGCGTTTCTCACCACCGTGCGGCAGACCGGCCTGTGGGCGATACCGGCCGGTGAACTGGCAGAACAACAGGCGGACAACGCGGATCTGAAGGACATCGGCCGGGGGCTGGCCGAGGACCTCCAGACGCTCGACGACGAGGCCGGGGCGATAGCGACCCGTCTCGAGCTGACCTTGCCCGACCAGGCGAACGAAGAGCAGCAGGGCTGGCTCGCCCAGCTGAGTGGTATGTCCGGCGCGGACTACGACATCGCCTTCGTGAACCGGTTGCGTGGCGCGCTCGGCGAGTTGTTTCTCGTCGCGGCGCACACCCGCGCCGGGTCCTGGGACGACGAGGTGGCTGCGTTCGCATCCCTAGTCAACGACGTGGTCGACCGGCACATGACCGACCTGGACAACACCGGGCTGGTCACGGACAACGCGCCAGCGGAGCCGGCGCGCGACGCGTCGACCACCGAACCAGCAGTGGGACCGGCGACCTCGATACCCGAGGTGGCGCCTGTCGCGAGCACGAGCACCGCGGGCGGCGGCGTCAGCATCTGGCTGATCGCCATCGTCTGTTTGGCGGAGGCCGGCCTGACCGTCGGCCTGGTGCGCTTCGCGCGCTCGCGATAAGTCCTGAGCACACACGAAATGAGGCAGACGAACGATGGGTCGACACAAGAACCCGCGCTATAACAGGAAACGCCTGCTAGTCGCGGGTACCGCCGCCGTGACGGTGTTCGGTGCCATGGTCGGCATCGGCATCTACGGCAGCGCCCTGGCCGACCAGGACCAGAGGAGGGCGGCCGACGCGAGCCAAGCGTGTCTGCCGCAGCCCCCGACGGCCACGGCGCCCCCGAGCTCGACGACCACGGCGCCACCGCCCTCTGAATCGGCTCCGCCGGAGACCGCACCAACCGAGACCGCCCCCACCGACACCGGGACCGACACCGCGACGGAGGCCCCGACCGACACGGCCACCGACACCGCAACGGACACCGCCACCGAGACCGCGCCGCCCGAGACCGGGACCGAGACCTCGGAGGAGGGCGAGCCCATGCCGGGCGAGGAGCCGATGGGCCTCGCGGGCGATGAGCTGGTGGCCCTGAACGGCGACCGCAACGGCCGTGACGGCCAGCCGTCCACGCCGGCCGACTACGGCGGCCCGGCACCTGACGAGCAGGCACCCGAGGCACCCGCCGACGGGACCATGCGCAAGTTCGGTGGCGAGAACTGCCAGGACCCGCTCGGCCCGTCCCCCCAGGACTTCGTGGACATCCGCAAGGTCCGGCCGTCGAACGTGAACTCGCAGCCCAGGGTCCGCCGAGGCGGCTCGGCAGGCACGTTCACGGTCAACTGCGGCCGCAACGAGAACGGTCACGGCAACTCGGCGAACATGATCGCCGCGCCGGGCAACGTGAACGGTGCACAGCACACGCACGACTACGTCGGCAACCTGACGACCGACGGCTTCTCCAGCAACGACAGCCTGGCCGCGGGTGGCACCACCTGCACCAACGGTGACAAGTCGGCGTACTTCTGGCCGATCATCCGGGTCCGCAACGCTGGCTCGACGGCCGTCGACCCGCTGAACGCGCACAACGTCGGCGACCCGGTCCTGCCGGCGTCGGTGAAGATCCAGTTCCGAGGCAACCCGGGCCAGCAGGTGACGGCGGCGCCGCAGTTCCTCCGGATCCTCACCGGTGACGCGAAGTCGTCGACCAACGGCGGGGCCAACGCCAACGCGAAGTGGACGTGCACCGGGTTCGAGAACCGGATCACCACGAAGTACCCGCTGTGCCCGCGCGGCAGCCAGACCGTCCGCATCGCGGACTTCCCCGGCTGCAACGACGGGAACACCGACAGCGCGAACCACCGCACGCACCTCGCGTTCGCGGACCGTCGCGGCAACTGCCCGGAGGGCTTCAAGGCGATCCCGCAGCTGCGGATCACGCTGAAGTACAACCTGCCGAGGGGCAAGGTGTTCGCACTGGACGCGTTCCCGGATGAGAAGCACAATCCGATCACTGACCACAACGACTTCGTGAACGTGATGGGTGAGCAACTGATGAACCAGGTCGTGGACTGCGTCAACCGCGGACGGCGATGCTAGTTCTTGCTGCGGCAAGCCATGATGATGGCGTACGCGAGCTGTCCGTGCTCTCGGCACGGCTCGCGTACGCCCTCATGTGCCTGTCCCTCACGTGGGGCGTGGTGGTCTCGACGGGCTGGTTCGACCGGCTCACCGGACAGCACGCCCTGCGTGGTACCCACCAGTTGTTCGCGACGCTGACCCTCGCGTTCGCGTTCGTCCACGGCGTGTCGTTCCTGCTGCTCACGACGCCGACCCCGGCCGCGGACCTGATCATCCCGTTCCGCGGGGTGCTGCGGGACACGTTCGGGATCCTCGCGTTCGAGGGCATGCTGACGGCCGCGATCGCGGTGGGGCTGAAACGGTGGACGAGCTACTGGCGCTGGCTGTGGCTGCACCGCCTCGCGTACCCGGCGTTCGCCCTCGGTGTGCTGCACGCGTTCTTCCAGGCACTCGCGAAGGGCACGCTCTCCTCGGTATACCTGGGCGGGCTGACTTTGCTGGTGCCGGCGGTGACCGTGATCCTCCTGCGGCTCGTACCGGCGAAGACACTCGAAGCAGCCGGACTGGCGGAGGACGGGCCATGAAGTCCAGATTTAAGGTCAGTGTCGACAACGACCGCTGCCGCCGATTCGGCATCTGTGCCGATGAGGCGGCTCAGCTGTTCCGGTTGACCCCAAGAGGCGGGCTGCACTACCAGCGAGCGGTGCCCGCCGACGCGCTCGAGGCCGTGAAGGCGGCCGTGCGCAGTTGCCCGACCCTCGCGATCTCGTTGGAAGAGAGGCGTTAGATGGCCGAGCGAATCGTCATCGTCGGCGCGGGCCCCGCCGGCCTGCGCGCGGCGGAGCGGCTGCGGGAGCTGAAGTACAACGGCGAGCTGATCGTCGTCGGCGAGGAGCCCTACCGCCCCTACCATCGGCCGGGCCTCATCAAGCCGTTGCTGACCGGCCGCCTGCGGCCCCGTGACCTGCGGCTTCCGGTGCTCACCACACTCGACGCGACGTGGCGGTACAACACCCGCGCGTCGCACCTCGAACCGGACGAGCACCTCCTGCACCTGCCGGGCGGCGAGGAGATCCGCTACGACGGCCTGATCATCGCCACCGGCGCGCAGGCACGGCACCTGCCGGGCTCGCCGCGCCACGACCCGCGCGTCCACGTGCTGCGGACCGTCGCCGACGCCGTGGCGCTGCAGAAGACCATGACCCGCTTCCGCGGCCCGGTCGCCGTCATCGGCGGCGGCTTCGTGGCGTGCGAGGTGGCGTCGGCGGCCCGTTCGATGGGCCGCGACGCGACGATCATCGTGCGCGGCTCGTCGCTGCTGCGGCACGTGCCCGGTGAGGACTTCAGCTCGACGGTCCACGCGCTGCACGAGGCCAACGGTGTCCAGGTGGTGACGGACGCCGCGGTGCACCACTGGGTGCCGCAGCCGGACGGGATCGCGATGCACCTGACCACCGGCCAGGTGGTGTTCGCGGGCTGTGTGGTGCTCGCGGTGGGCAGCGTGCCCGCGGTCAGCTGGCTGCGCGGCTCCGGCCTGATCATCGACGACGGCGTGATGTGCGGCCCGACCTGCCACGCGATCGGCGCACAGGACATCGTGGTCGCGGGCGACGCGGCCCGGTGGCCGAACCTGCGCTTCGACACCGCGCCCCGCCGCGTCGAGCACTGGCTCAACGCGGTCGAGATGGGCCGTGCCGCCGCCGCGAACCTGCTCGCCGGGCAGGACAGCGCCAAGCCGTACACACCGCTGCCCCGGTTCTGGACCGACCAGCACGGCATGCGGATCCAGGGCGCCGGCACACCGGCGCTCGCGAAAGACCGCGTGCAGTTGGCCAGCCCCGCGATGGTGGGCCGCCGGGTGACCGGCTACGTCACGAACGGCAGCCTGGTCGGCATCATCGGCTGGGACACCCCGCCCGCGATGCTCAAGTGGACCAAGGAACTCGACAAGCAGACCACGAAGGCCATGCGCCAGCGCCTCACCCGCCGCAAGCCGGTCCACACCCCCGCCAGCGAGCGCACGCTCCCCGGTATCCGCATGCCCTGACGGTGCCCGCCGGGACATGACGGGCTCCTGGGATGTCCTCGCTGGGCTTTGCCTGAGCTGGGCAATGCGCCTGTCCGCCAGCTCTGGCGGGACGCCGCCGGGGGCTTTGTCAGGCCGACGCCCACCGCGCGACCAGGCAACCGACAACGCATCGGTGGATTCGGGCTCAACGCCCCGAAAGACCGCGTCTTTCAGGGCGTCACGTCTGTCCTCCATCTGGGGCGCCGCCGGGGCGGGCCTCGTCCGGGACGACGTGGACGCGGGTTCTGTCGTCCGGGGATGGCTCCTCGTGCCAGCCGGTGGGCCACTCGCGCTTCTTCGCGGTGGCGCCGGCGGTGGTGTCGGTGAGGTCGAGTGTTCTGCCTGCCTGGGGTTCTTCGCCGAACTCGACGTCGCCGTCGAAGATGGCGGATCGGAAGTTGGCTCGGCGCGGGCCGAAGGCGGTGCGGCGGAGGTCGGCGGTGCCGGTGAAGTGGACTCGGTGGAAGTCGGCGCCGTCGGTGAACTCCGAGTCGCGGAAGGCGGCGATCTTGAGGAAGGTCGTGTGGCGGAAGGTCGCGTTTCGGACCCGGCAGTGGCGGAACCAGAAGAACTCGAGCGTCGCGCCGGTGATCCGCAGGTCGATGTCGGGCCAGAAACTGTCCGGTGCCGCTGGGCGCAGGTGTGTCTCCAGCACGTCCTGCACCGTCGTGCGGACCAGCTGTTCCTGTGCCGCCTCCTTGTCCGTCTCGTCCTTCGGCGGGGTGTAGGGCATCCGCAGGTACGCGCACAGCAGGTTCACCACCGTCTGCCGGTGCTGTGCCTGGTCCTGCGCGAGCCGCTCCAGCGCGTACACCCCCGCCATCCGCACCGGGGCCTTGTCGCTGCCCAGCTGGTCGGCCGCCTTGCCGTACAGCTCGGTGACACGGCGCTCGTTCGCGTCGTGTTCCTTCTGCTCCAGGTCCAGCTCGACGTACCGCTGCCGCCGCGCCGCCAGCAGCAGCGCCGCGGCGCCACCCGCGCCGATCACGATGCTCGCCGCGGTGCGCAGCGCGTCCAGCCTGCGTGCCGACACCTGGTCACCGCCGCCGAGGAACAGCCACAGCAACGTGACCGCCGCGGCGGCGGTGGCCGCGAGGCCCGCCGCCCACCAGACGATCGTCCTGCTCGACAACGCCTTCGACGTCTTCGACACGGCACGCATGATGTCAGGTACGCCTGCCCCGACCGGGTGCGGCCGGTCGGGTCCAGGATCCCGGCAGCGTCACCGGCACCATCACCCGCAGCGTCACCCGCAGCGTCACCCGCAGCGCCACCGGCAGATTCAACGGCAGCGCCACCGGACCGGCATGGCGCCGACGTCGCCGTCCGCCGGGTAGGCGGAGCCTCCTGCCTCTTCGGTGTTCAGCGCCGCGACCGTGCCCCTGGTGTGCCCTGGTGGCGTGGGCAGCGGCGTGGGCAGGGCGCCGTCCCACAGCAGCGGTTCGCCGTTCTCGCCCGCACCGGCCACGACGCCCTCGTCGTTCACCGCGACCGCCGTGGTGCCGCCGAGGAACAGCCGTGGAACGCGGTCAGCACGCCAGCCCGCCGCCCGCGTCACACCGTCCGGCTCGCCGGTCGCGCCGACGACCTGCCCGCGCCACAGGTCCTGGACGTCGCCCGCGATCAGCGAAACCCGCGTTCCGGCCGGTGTCCAGGCATGGCCACGCCACCGCAGCGCGCCCGCCGCGACGCGCCCGGTCCTGGCCGCGACCATGCCGTCGTCGTCGATCGCCGCCCGGCCGTACGGGGCCTCCGCCGCAGGCAGGTCCAGGAACCTGGGCGGGCCGGCGGCCGGCCACACGACCAGGCGACCGTCGACCTGCCCCACGACTTCGCCGCGTGCGTTGACGTCCAGCGCCGTCGACGAACCGCCGGACCCTGGCAGTCGTTCGTACCGGCCACCTCGGTGGCGGAACGCGTGCTGTGTCCCGTCCGGGCTCGTGGCGGTGCCGACCACCACGCCTTCCCGGTTCACCGCGGCCACCGCCGTGTCCACACCGAACGCCGGTCCCAGCGGCTCGACCTCGCCGTCGTGCCACCGCACCGCCTGGTTCGGGCCGTCGGCACCCGCCACGCCGGCCAGCCACTCACCAGCACCCGCGGTCACCCGGCCATGGAAGGCACCGTCCGGCAACGGAAGCACGTCCGGTGTCCACTCGCATGCGCCACGAGCCGGTCCCACTGCCGCCGCAGGCGCGACGACGGCCGGTGCGGACACCCCGGCCACCACCGCCAGCGAGGCCACCGACGCCACTACCGTGGCTCCTCGGCTGAGCCGACGACCAGTCATCGGCACATCCAGTTGTTTTCGCTCATGTGTTCGAATCTACCGGGATCCTCCTTCCCATGGGGGTGGTTTCGTCAAGATCAGGCCGCCGGAGCGGCCGCTCACCTCGTGGCCACCGCGGTGGCCATGCGGTTCAGCAGCTCCTCGACCAGCGGACCCGACGTCGCGAAGTTCAGGCGCACGTAACCCGTCGAGCCGTAGTCCGGACCGGGGCTCAACAGGACGTCCGCGCGTTCCAGGAAGAACGCGGCCGGGTCCACGTCCAGTCGCAGTTCGCGGCAGTCCAGCCACGCCAGGTACGTCGCCTCCGGACTGTGGTGGCGCACGCCCTCGGGTAAGCCGCCCGCCACCAGCGCCCGGTTGCGGGCAAGCGTCGCCTTCGCCTCGAAGAGCCAGTCGTCGCACTCCTGCCACGCGGCGAGCGTCGCCAGCACACTCAGGACACTCACCTCGCCGAGCAGCAGCGGCGGCAGCTTCGCGAGCCCGGACCGCACCCGCGCGTCGCCGACGTGCGCGACGGCACACCGCAGCCCTGCCAGGTTGTACGACTTGCTCGCCGAGTACAGGGTGACCGTCCGATGTGGGCACAGCGACGCGAACGGGATGTGGGTGAAGCCGTCGTAGGTCAGGTCGGAGTGGACCTCGTCGGCGATCACCACCAGGTCGTGCTCCTCGGCCACCGCCGCGATCGCCGTCAGCTCGGCCCGCGTGAACACCCGGCCCGTCGGGTTGTGCGGGTTCACGAGCACCAGCGCACGCACGCCGTGCCGCACGACGTCCGCCGCCAGCCTGTCCGCGTCGAAGGTCCAGCCTGCTCCGCTGTCCGTCAACGGGATCGGCACCAGCCGCCTGCCCATCCCGTGCACGGACTCGAGGAACGGCGGGTACGTCGGCGTGTGGACAGCGACCGCGTCGCCCGGCTCCGTCGCGACGTGCAGCACGACCTGCAACGCCTGGTTCAGCTCCGTGAACAGCCGCACGTGCCCGGCGTCCAAGGCCACCCCGTGCCGCGCCGCCATGCGCGCCACGAACGCCCCGCGTAACGGGTTCTGCTCCGGCCGCTCGTCCCACAGCGGGTAACCGAAGTCGGCGTGCCGCGCGACGGCGGCACGCACCGCCTTCGGCGCGGTGAAGTCCATGTCGGCCACCCACGCGGGCAGGACGCCGGGGTCGGCCAGCGCCCACTTGGCGCCGGGACGCTGACGGAGGTCGTCGGGATCGAGCTGATCGAACATGTGAACGAGACTAGACGCCCGCACCGACAATTCCGGTGCGCAGGTCAGGCCGGGCGGTAGACCACGCGGCGACCAGGGTGGCCGGGCGCTGACGCCGTCAGCGGTCGGGAACCGGATGCGGTGGCCATGGCCCAAGCTCGACGCCCGGCCCGGCAGGCGCGTTCGCCGGTTCCCGGCCTGCGGCCCAGGCGGCCAGGTCCCGCACGCTGCCGGACACCTCCTGGCCGCCCTCGGGCCCCCATCGCTCTCCCGTGTCGGTCGCGACCAGCGCCACCCCGGGCGGCAGCCGTGACCGCAGGAAGTCGATGGTGTGCGCGGCCAGCGGTTCCGGCCAGTCGGCGGGCGTCACGCCGACGGCACAGTCGGCCAGGTGGATCCACGTCTCACGCCACCGCGCGAACACGGTTCCTGCGAGGTCGCCGTTGCGGAAGCGGACCGGCATGGCCCAGTCCTCGGGCCGGGCCCGCGCCCACGCGGCTTCGAGCCTGCCGATGCCGTCCTGGAGGTACGCGATCAGGTCCGGTGCCACCGCGTAGTCCTCGATGCGCTCGCTCCACTCCTGCGTGCCGCCGGGGAACAGGGCGACGAGCTCACCGCGCAGCGCTGCCTCGGTGAGGTCCGCGAAGGCCCGGCCGGCGTCCGCGACGTGTGCGATCACGTGGCCCCTGGTCCAGCCGGGTAGGGCGGTCGGCAACGCGAGATCGGCCGGGGTCAACCCGGACACGCCCTCGACGAAACGCCGGTGCGCGGTCTGCACGTCGTGCACTGGAGGAGCCATGTCTTTGATCGTAGAGACAAGGACCGACGAGCACGTTTTCCTGCTGAAATAGTCGTCGAACGACTTGTCTGCTGCGGATTCAGTCGCGAAGATGGCAGACATGACCGAGAAGCGTGTTCTGCGGAACTTCGTCGACGGCACCTGGGCCGATCCCGCCGATGGCGGGTACACCGACGTCGTCGACCCCAGCACCGGGGAGGTGTTCGCATCCGCGCCGCGGTCCGGTGTGGCCGATGTGGACCAGGCCATGCTGGCCGCGGCGCGGGCGTTCGACGGCTGGCGGACGACGACTCCCAAGGACCGCCAGCTCGCGATGCTGAGGTTCGCGGACGCGCTGGAGGCACGGACCGACGACCTGCTCGACGCGGAGTGCCAGAACACGGGTAAGCCTCGGCAGCTGACGCTAGAGGAGGAGATGCCGCCCGCGGTCGACCACTTCCGGTTCTTCGCGGGGGCGGCAAGGGTCCTGGAGGGCAAGTCGGCGGGCGAGTACATGGCGGGGCACACCAGCTACGTCCGCCGCGAGCCGATCGGGGTGTGTGCGCAGGTCACGCCGTGGAACTACCCGCTGATGATGGCGGTGTGGAAGATCGCGCCCGCGCTGGCGGCGGGGAACACGGTGGTGCTGAAGCCGTCCGACACGACACCGCTGTCGACGCTGCTGCTCGCGGAGATCGCGGCGGAGTTCTTCCCGGCGGGCGTGTTCAACGTGCTGTGCGGCGACCGGGACACGGGACGTGCGCTGGTCGCGCACCCGACGCCGGCGCTGGTGTCGATCACGGGCTCGGTGCGTGCTGGCCGCGAGGTGGCGACGGCCGCGGCCGCTGACCTCAAGCGCGTGCACCTCGAACTGGGCGGCAAGGCCCCGGTCGTCGTGTTCGACGACGCCGACCTGGCCGCGGCCGCCGAGGCGATCGCGGTCGGCGGGTACTTCAACGCGGGCCAGGACTGCACGGCGGCGACCCGGGTGCTGGCCGGGCCGGGAGTGCACGACGAACTGGTGGCCGAGCTGACCGCACAGGCAAGGGACACGCGCACGGGACCACCGTCCGACCCTGACGTGCTGTACGGGCCGTTGAACAACGCGAACCAGCTGGCCCGCGTGCGCGGGTTCGTCGACCGGCTGCCCGACCACGCGTCGCTGGAGGCGGGCGGCGAGCAGGTCGGCGACCGCGGCTACTTCTACTCCCCCACCGTGGTCTCCGGACTGCGCCAGGACGACGAGATCGTCCAGGACGAGGTGTTCGGCCCGGTGATCACGGTGCAGCGCTTCACCTCCGAGGACGAGGCCGTGGCGTGGGCGAACGGTGTCGAGTACGGGCTGGCGTCGTCGGTGTGGACCAAGGACCACGGCCGTGCCATGCGGATGACCGCCGCGCTGGACTTCGGATGCGTGTGGGTGAACACGCACATCCCGTTCATCTCGGAGATGCCACACGGCGGCTTCAAGCACTCCGGATACGGCAAGGACCTGTCGATGTACGGCTTCGAGGACTACACCCGGATAAAGCACGTGATGCACAACATCGGGTAGCCGGGTTGCGGCACAAATAGCGGATGTGACCACCGCGCGCGAGGCCGCCGTCAGCTCGGGATTGCTCTACCTGACGATCGACCTCGGTCCGCGACCGTCAATGCGCTCATTTGGCCGCGAGGTTAATGCCATCAACACACTGTGGTGGCATTGCCTCCAACTGGCCGGTCACCGCACCCGGGGCGCGCTACCGCCCCAGCAAGGCGAGAACCCCGTCGGCCGCAGTATGAAGTACTTCATCATCGTTGATCCGCCGTCTGCATGGGATGCGGAGTCGGGGGCCCAGTTGCTGCTGGCACGAACCAAACTTGCGAGTCCGTGGACCTCCGTGTTGACAACGATTGCTGACAGAACGGCGCCGATCGGCTACGGCGTTGCAGGGTTGTGGGTACTTCAGCGGCTGCTCAACATGGTCATGGGCTGGCAGCGGCACCGCTTGGAACTGGAGTTGGACAGACAGCGATTGGCTGCCACTCACATCCCTACCGCCGAGGAACTGGTGGTCAACCACGCATCGGCTGAACTCGCAGCGCATGCCGACGAATCCGACTTAGCCGGCGACATGGTCGCTGTCGACGGCAAAGCAGTCGCCTACGCTGTTCAGGGACTGCGGCCCATTCTGGATGCGAGGATCCTCGATGAGGACGACCCGGACACGAACCTCTGAAGGTCACTGTTCGCGCATGCCCCAGGGGGAGCCGTATTCGGTCAGCAGGTCGAGGAACGGCGTCGCGTCGAAGGCCTCCGGGCCGAGCACGCCCGTGCCCGTCCACGCGCCCGACGCCAGCAACTCCAGTGCCACCACGGGGTTGATCGCCGTCTGCCACGAGACCGCCTGGTGGCCGTACTCGCGCATGGACCACTCGTTGTCCACCACGTGGTACAGGTACACCTCCTTCGGCGCGCCATCGGTGTCGAGGCCGCGCACCCAGGTGCCCGCGCACGTCTTGCCCCGCATCCGGGGACCGAGGCCCGCCGGGTCTGGCAGGCACGCGGCCACCACGTCGCGGGGCGACACCGACTCGGTGCCCACCTGTATCGGTGACACCGAGTCGAGGCCCAGTTTGTGCAGTGTCCGCAGGATCTCGATGAACTCGTTGCCAAGGCCGTACTTGAACGTCACCCGCCGGGCGGGGACCCAGCGCGGAATCAGCAGCACCTCCTCGTGCTCCACGTTCACGCACTCGACCGGGCCGATGCCCTCCGGGAAGTCGAAAACCTCCGGCTCCGAGAAGGGTTCCGTCGTGTACCAGCCACGGTCGCGTTCCCAGATCACCGGCGGGTTCAGGCATTCCTCGATCGTCGTCCAGATCGAGAACGTCGGGGCGAACGGGTAGCCGTCGACCACCAGGTTCGCGCCGTCGCGGACGCCGATCTCGTCGATCTCCGAGAACAGGTGGTCCGCCGCGTACCGCGCGAACACGTCCGAAAGGCCCGGTTCCACGCCGATGCCGACCAGCGCGAGCCTGCCGCGGTCGGCCCACGTCGAGGCCACCGCGAACTGTTCGTCGCCCAGTTTCACGCCCGGCCGCGAGTACGGCTCCGACGGGTCCGGTGTGGACAGTGACATCGCCATGTCGAGGTAGTCGGCGGACGCGGCAAGCGCTCCTTCGAAGATGGGCATCACGAAGCGTGGGTCGACCGCGTTGAACACGTGCGTGATGCCGTGTGCGCGGCACAGGTCGGCGACCGCGGCCGACGACGACGCGTCCACGGTGGCCGACAGGAACCGGGCGTCCGGCACGCACGCGTCCGCGCGGGCCGTCGAGTAGTCGGCGACCACGTAGGACTCGAAGAACGAGCGCCTGGCGGCGATCGCCACCGCGGCCGCGCCGACCGAACCGGCACCGATCTGCAGGACCCTCATACGTACCGCGCCCTTCGCCGTGACCGTACCTGCATGATCACCACCAGCACGAACGCCAGCAGGAACACCGCGGTGCCGATCACGTTGACCTGCCGAGGGATTCCCCGCTGCGCCGCACCCCACACGTACATCGGGAAGGTGACCGTCGTGCCCGAGTTGAAGTTCGTGATGATGAAGTCGTCGAACGACAGCGACAGCGACAGCAGCGCCGCCGCCGCGATGCCGGGCAGTACCAACGGAAGCGTGACGCGCCGGAACGTCTGCCACTCGTTCGCGTACAGGTCCATCGACGCTTCCCGCAGCCGGGGGTCGAGCCCGGCAAGGCGGGCCTTCACCGTGACGACCACGAAGGACAGACAGAACAGGATGTGGGCGATCACGACGGTCGAGAACCCGAGCGGCACCCGCATCGTCACGAACAACGCGAGCAGCGACGAGCCCATCACGACCTCTGGCGTCGCCATCGGCAGGAAGATCAGCACGTTCGTGGTCGAGCGGCCACGGAACCGGTGCCGTGCCAGCGCGAACGCCATCAGCGTGCCGAGGACCGTCGCCACCAGGGTCGCCACCAATGCGATGCCGACGCTGACCCGCAGCGCGGCACCGATCCCCGCCGCACCGAAGGGGTCCAGCCAGTAGTCGAGTGTCCATTGTGGAGAGAGATCGTAGGACAGCCTGCTCGGGGGCCGGTTGAGCGACAACAGGAACACGACGACGATCGGCAGGAACAGGTAGGCCAGCACGAGCAGACCCACGGCCATCACCCAGTGGTCCGCGACCCAGCGCCAGACCCGCACTCAGACCACCTCATCCGTCCCCGCGGCGCGGACATAGCTGAACACCATCACGAGGATCGTCGCCATCAGCAGGAACGACAGCGCCGCCGCCTGCGGGTAGTCCAGCCGCACCAGGAACGCCGAGTCGATCACGTTGCCGATCATGTACTCGTTGGGCGTGCCGAGCAGCTCCGCGTTGATGTAGTCACCGGCCGCCGGGATGAACGTCAGCAGCGTCCCGGCGACCACCCCCGGCATCGACAGCGGCAGCGTGACACGCCGGAACACGGTGGCAGGCTTGGCATACAGGTCACCGGCGGCCTCCACCAGCCTGCCGTCCAGCCGTTCGAGGCTCGCGTACAGGGGCAGCACCATGAACGGCAGGAAGTTGTACACGAGCCCGCACACCACGGCAGCCGGTGTCGCCAGCAGCCGGAAGTCGGCGGGGAAGAACGGCAGCGACCGGAAGAACTCGGTGACCGGGCCGTTGTCCGAGAGGATCGACTTCCACGCGAGCGTGCGCACGAGGAACGTGGTGAAGAACGGCGCGATCACGCACACCAGCATCAGGTTCCGCCACCGGCCCGCCTTCTGCGCGATGGCGTAGGCGAGCGGATAGCCGAGCACCAGGCAGATGATGGTCGCGATGCCCGCGTAGACCGCGGACCGCACGAGGTGCGGCCAGTACGTGGCGATCGCGTCGACGTAGTTGCCGAACGCGAAGGCCTGTGAGTAGCCGAGTTCGAGGCTGCCGTCCCGGTCGTACAGGCTGGTGCCCGCGAGCTGTATCGAGGGCACCACGAAGAACAGCAGCAGCCACAACCCGCCCGGCAGCAACAGGAGGTACGGCGTGATGCGGCGACGGCGCGGCGGCGGGGGTGGTGGTGCTTCCGTGCCGGTGCCGACCGTGGTGCCGACGAAGGCGGTCACGGGGCGACTCCGAGCGGGTCGGCCGAGTACTGCGTGACCTCGTCGCCGTGGCCCTCCGCCCGGTCCAGCACGAACGAGTGCGGCGGGTACCAGTGGGCGACGACCTCGGTGCCGGGCTGGAGGGGCTCACCGGCCGCCGCGTTGGCGGAGAACACCGACATCTCCTGTCCCCACGGGGTTTTCAGGAGGTACTCGGTGCTCACGCCCGCGTAGCAGGTGTCGGTGAGCACGCCGCGGATCTGGTTGTGTGCCGATGGCGCGTCCTCGCCGGGCAACGCGAGCCGCACCTTCTCCGGCCGCACCCCGAGCCACACGCGGCCGTCGGCGGAGTGCGCGCGGGACGTCGGCGCCGCGAACCGTTCGCCGTGCGCGGTCAGCAGCAGGTCGTCGCCCTCGGTGCCGGACACCTCGGCGGCGAACAGGTTGGACTGGCCGAGGAAGTTCGCCACGAACGGTGTCGTCGGGAACTCGTAGATGTCGGTCGGCGCCCCCAGCTGGGCGATGCGGCCCTCGGTCATCACCGCGACCGTGTCGGCCATCCACATGGCCTCGTCCTGGTCGTGGGTGACGTGGAGGAACGTGATGCCGACCTCGGTCTGGATGCGCTTCAGCTCGATCTGCATCTGCCTGCGCAGCTTGAGGTCCAGCGCGCCGAGCGGCTCGTCGAGCAGCAGTACCTTGGGCTCGTTGACGAGTGCGCGGGCGAGCGCGACCCGCTGCTGCTGGCCGCCGGAGAGCTGCGCGGGTTTGCGCCTGCCGAACGCTGGCAGCTGCACCAGTTCGAGCATGTCGGCGACCTTGCGCTTGACGTCCTTCACGCCGCGCTGCCGCAGCCCGAACGCGATGTTGTCCTCGACGGTCAGGTGCGGGAACAACGCGTAGCTCTGGAACACGGTGTTGACGGGCCGCTTGTACGGGCGTAAGCCGGTGATGTCGCGCTCGCCGAGGCGGACCGTGCCCGAGGTCAGCTCCTCGAGACCGGCGACCATGCGCAGCGTGGTGGTCTTGCCACACCCGGAAGCACCCAGGAGAGCGAAGAAACTCCCCTGTGGCACCGTGAGGGAGAGGTCGTCGACCGCCGTCATCGACCCAAACTGCTTCGTGACGTTTTCCAGCACCAGGTTATCTGCCATAGCTATGCTCCGATCACCTGCTGGAAGCCCTGTTCGAAGATGCGTTCCTGCGCCTCGTTCAGCGCCATGAACACCTTGGCGGAGTCCAGGGTGGACTCGCTGGGGAAGATCAGCTCGTTCTCGGCCAGCTCAGGGTCGATGTCGGCCATCGCGTCCTGTGCGCCCTTGACCGGGCAGATGTAGTTGACGTACGCGGCCAGCTCTGCGGCGACCTCGGGCTCGTAGTAGTAGTTCATGAGCGCCTCGGCGTTGGCCTGGTGCGTGGCACGGTTGGGCACCTGCATGTTGTCCGACCACAGCATCACGCCCGACTCCGGCGCCACGAACTTGATGTTCTCGTCCTCGAAGTTCAGCTGGATCACGTCGCCGGACCAGCCGACGCACGCCGCGATGTCGCCCTTCGCGAGGTCCTGGGCGTAGTCGTTGCCGGTGAAGCGGCGGATCTGACCCGCGTCGACCGCTCGCTGGAGCTTGTTCAGCGCCTCGTTGAACTGCTCCTCGGTGAAGTTCGACGGGTCGTGGCCCATCTCCAGGAGGATCAGCCCGACGGTGTCCCGCATCTCCGACAGCATCGTGACCTTGCCCTTGAGGTCCGGGCGGGTCAGCAGCTCGTCCATGGTGCGGACCTCGCCGGTGACGTTGCCGTTGTAGGCGATGCCCGCGAGACCGGTCTGCCACGGCACCGCGTACTCGGTGTCCTTGTCCCACGACCGGCCGCGCAGCGAGGGCAGTAGGTTGGCCTCGACATTCGGGAGCTTCGCCTTGTCGAGCGGCTGCACCCAGCCGAGCCGGATCATCCGCGCCGCCATCCAGTCGGTGAGGACGATGATGTCCCGGTCGATGGTCTGGCACGTGGAGAGCTGGTTGCGAACCTTGCCGAAGAACTCGTTGTTGTCGTTGACGTCCTCCTGGTACGTCACCTCGATGCCGGCCCGCGCGGCGAACGCGTCCAGGGTGGGCCGCACCGACTCGTCGTCCTCGGCGACGTCGATGTAGAGGGGCCAGTTGGAGATGACGAGGCTCTTGTCGGCCGCCGACTGGTCCGCGCTGCGGCAGGCCGAGGGGTCCTGGCGGGTGCCCGGCATGCCGCAGCCGGTGGCCGCGAGGGCGGTGGCGGCCACCAGACCACGCAGGACTGTCCTACGGGACGTCCGATGGTGTCCCGTCAGCAGTGCCGTCGCCTCCGGGGAGAGCGAGGTGGGCGCCCTGGTTCGCATGGCGACTGATATTGACATGCCGACCATCCATGGACAAGGGATTCCGTTGTCACGTTCGCGTTGCGCGACGGATTACGTAAGACTTGTGGTTGTAACCCAGGAGCGGGAGCGACGGAGCGGGCGCTGTCTGGACTGAGGAGTGCGCGCAGGCGCGCCAGCGCCGAGCACGCGACGAGGGAAGACGGCGCGTTAGCGGAGGAGCGGAGCGACCAGTGATACAGAGCGACCGGTGATACAGGAGGGCTGAATGGCCGAGCTTGACGATGTCGCCAAGGCGATCATCGAGCAGTTGCAGGAGGACGGTCGCAGGCCCTACGCCACGATCGGGCGTGCGGTCGGCCTGTCGGAGGCGGCTGTGCGGCAGCGGGTGCAGCGGCTGCTGGACGCCGGCGTGATGCAGATCGTGGCGGTGACCGACCCGTTGCAGCTCGGCTTCCCGCGCCAGGCGATGGTGGGGGTGCGCACGACCGGGGACCTGGAGGAGACCGCGGACCTGCTGGCCGGGATCGCCGAGGTGGACTACGTGGTGATCACCGCGGGGTCGTTCGACCTGCTCGCCGAGGTCGTCGCCCGCAACGACGACCACCTGCTGGAGATTCTCAAGCACATCCGCGCGGTCGACGGCGTCATCGCGACCGAGGCGTTCATGTACCTGAAACTGCGGAAGCAGACCTACTCGTGGGGCACCACCTGAGTGCGGATTCCGTCGCTTATTGCTCACCTAACAGTGGCAATCCCTTGCCGAAGGCCCGTTGATATGCGGTAATCGAAGCATGGCCGACCACCTCTGGATGCACTTCACCCGCATGTCGTCCTACGTCGACTCGCCGGTGCCGACGATCGCGCGAGGCGAGGGCCCCTACGTCTGGGACACGAACGGCAAGCGGTACCTCGACGGGCTGTCCGGACTGTTCGTCGTCCAGGTGGGCCACGGCCGGGAGGAGCTGGCGGAGGCCGCGGCCAAGCAGGCCAGGGAGCTGGCCTACTTCCCCATCTGGTCCTACGCCCACCCGAAGGCGATCGAGCTGGCGGAACGGCTCGCGACGCTGACGCCGGGCGACCTCAACCAGGTCTTCTTCACCACCGGCGGCTCGGAGGCCGTCGAGACCGCGTGGAAGCTCGCGCGTGCCTACTTCAAGCTGGTCGGCAAGCCCACCAAGCACAAGGTCATCTCCCGCGCCATCGCCTACCACGGCACGTCGATGGGCGCGCTGTCGATCACCGGCCTGCCCGGCCTGAAGGCGGACTTCGAACCCCTTGTCCCGTCGACGATCCGGGTGCCGAACACGAACCTGTACCGGGCGCCGGAGGGCACGGCGGGCCAGGACGGGACCGACGCCGAGGCGTTCGGCCGGTGGGCGGCCGACCGTATCGAGGAGGCGATCCTGTTCGAGGGCGCGGACACCATCGCCGCCGTCTACCTCGAACCGGTGCAGAACGCGGGCGGCTGTTTCCCTCCGCCGCCCGGTTACTTCCAGCGGGTGCGCGAGATCTGCGACCGGCACGACGTGCTGATGGTGTCCGACGAGGTCATCTGCGCGTTCGGGCGGCTCGGCGAGTACTTCGGCGCCACCCGGTACGGCTACCAGCCCGACATCATCACCTGCGCGAAGGGCATGACGAGCGGCTACGTGCCGCTCGGCGCGGCACTGGTGAGCGACCGGCTCGCCGAACCGTTCCGGCACGGCGCGAACACGTTCGCCCACGGCGTCACCTTCGGCGGGCACCCGGTGGCGAGCGCGGTGGCGCTCGCGAACCTGGACCTGTTCGTCCGCGAGGACCTCAACGCGCACGTGCGCCGCAACTCCGGCCTGTTCCGGTCCTATCTGGAACGCCTGACCGACCTGCCGATCGTCGGTGACGTCCGAGGCGACGGCTACTTCTTCGGCATCGAACTGGTGAAGGACAAGGCCACGAAGGAGACCTTCAACGAGGACGAGTCGGAGCGGCTGCTGCGCGGCTTCCTGTCCAAGGCATTGTTCGACGCGGGCCTGTACTGCCGCGCCGATGACCGGGGCGACCCGGTCGTGCAGCTCGCACCGCCGCTGACCTGCGAGGAACCGCAGTTCGCCGAGATCGAGGAGATCCTGCGCGCGGTGCTGACGGAGGCGTCGAACCGGCTGTAGCCACTCGGCCGGTCAGAACGTGGCGGCACACGCGGCGGCGGCCAGCTTGACGAGCCACGACCGGGGGCGGGGCTCCGAGGAGATCGGCATCGGCCCGCCGTCGGCGAGCGCACGCAGCGTCGCGGCGCAGGTCGCCGCGTCCGGCCGCCTGCCGGGTTCGGTCGCGGTCATCGCGGTCAGGACCGCACGCCACGGCCTGCCCCAGGTGCCGGGCACCTTCGGCGGGTGGGCGAGCCTGGCCATGGCCGCCTCCGCGCCGGTGCCCGGGTACTCGACCTGCCCGGTCATGCACTCCAGCAGCACCAGCCCGAGCGAGTACACGTCGGCCGCCGGGCCGACTTCGCCGCAACCCACCTGCTCCGGCGCGAGGTAGCCCGCGGTACCGAAGAGGTCCGGGGTGGCCTGGTCCTCGGTGCGCGCGATGCCGAAGTCGGCGAGGTAGCACTCGCTCTGGTCGTCGAAGAGGATGTTGTCCGGCTTCACGTCGCGGTGCACGATGCCCCGGCCGTGTACATAGGACAGCACGCCCGCGATCGCGGCGCCGATCTCCGCCACCCTGGCCGAGGTCATCCGCCCGCAGTCGAGCCGGTCCCGCAGGGTGCCCCCGGCCGCGAACTGCAGCACGAGGAACGGCCGACGACCCTCGTAGCCGACGTCGTAGAGCCGCAACAGTCCTGGGTGGGACAGTCCAGCGAGGAGCTCGGCCTCTGCGAGAAGTCCCTGTGCCGCCGTGTCACGCTGGGACGAGCGGCAGCGTTTCACGGCCACCTGCCGCCGCAGGCGCAGGTCACGGGCCTCGAACACGTCGGCCATGCCGCCCCCGCCGAGCCGGGGGCCCAGCCGGTAGCGGTGGTCGATGATCGTGTTCGTGGACACGATCAACGAATACCCGGAGTCGCCACGTGGAAACCTTCGGTGTACGGGGTAGCCACCGGGGCAAGGCGAGGGAGGCGGACTGGTGGAGTTCGATGCGGTCGTGATCGGCGCCGGGCACAACGGGCTGGTCGCGGCGAACCTGCTGGCGGACGCGGGCTGGTCGGTGCTGGTGTGCGAGGCGACCGACACGCCGGGCGGCGCCGTGGCGTCGGCCGAGCTGGTCGCGCCCGGGTACGTGTCCGACCTGTGCAGTGCGTTCTACCCGCTCGCCGCGGCCTCGCCCGCGCTCCTGTCGCTCGGGCTGGCCGAGCACGGGCTGCGGTGGCGGCACGCGCCCGCCGTGCTCGCGCACGTCTTCCCCGACGGCAGGCACGTGGTGATGTCGCGGGAGGCCGAGACGACCGCGAAGGCGGTCGCGGAGTTCGCGGCCGCCGACGCCGAGGCGTGGCACGCGGAGTTCGCGTACTGGCAACGGATCCGGGACGACGTGCTCGACGCGATCCTGTCGCCGTTCCCGCCGGTTCGCGCGGGGGCACGGCTGGCGCGGCGGCTCGGGCCCGCCGGGCTGCTGCGGTTCGCGCGCCGCGCCGTACTGCCGGTGCGGGCGCTGGCCGGCGAGCGGTTCGCGGGCGAGGGCGCAAGGGCGTTGTTCGCGGGCAACGCTATGCACACCGACCTCGGGCCGGACGACGCCGGGTCCGGGATCTTCGGGTGGCTGCTCACGATGCTCGGCCAGGAGGTCGGGTTCCCGGTGCCCGAGGGCGGCGCGGGCGAGCTCACGGCGGCGCTCGTGCGCAGGCTGTCCACACGGGACGTCCGGGTGGACTGCGGGCGGCCGATCACGTCGGTGATAGTCGGGAACGGCCAGGCGCTCGGGGTGCGGGACGCTGCCGGGGAGCTGGTGCGGGCGCGGCGCGCGGTGCTCGCGGACGTGCCGGCGCCGGTGTTGTACCGGGAGCTGGTCGGCGAGACGCACCTGCCCGCGCGGCTCGTCGCGGACCTCGCGAACTTCCGGTGGGACGACGGAACGGTCAAAGTGGACTGGGCGCTGTCCGGGCCGATCCCGTGGTCGGCGCCGGGGGTCGGCGGTGCGGGCACCGTGCACCTCGGCGCGGACGTCGACGGGCTCGCCGGGGTGGCGAACGACCTCGCGTGCGGCCGGGTGCCACGCAACCCGTTCCTGCTGCTCGGCCAGATGACGACGGCCGACCCGTCCCGCTCACCGTCGGGCACCGAGTCGGTGTGGGCGTACACGCACGTGCCGCGCGGGGAGACGTGGTCGGCGTCGCGGCTGAAGAAGCGCGCGGACCGGATCGAGCAGGTCGTCGAGGCCCAGGCGCCCGGCTTCCGGTCACTCATCGCCGGCCGCTCGATCTCGGGACCGGCCGAGCTGGCGGCGCACGACCCGAGTCTGGTCGGGGGTGCGATCAACGCGGGCACGTCCGCCATCCACCAGCAGCTGGTGTTCCGCCCGGTCCCCGGCCTCGGCCGCGCGGACACGGTGATCGACCGGCTGTACCTGGCCGGCGCGTCGGCCCACCCTGGCGGCGGCGTGCACGGCGCGGCCGGCGCGAACGCGGCTAAGGCGGCGCTGGCCAGGGAACGGATCCCCGGCTACCCCGGCGTCATCTCAGCAGCGCACAAGTTGCTCTACTAGGGCGTTCCCGCCCCGGCCGTCACGATGTCGGCCAGGCGGGACAGGGACTCGCGGTTGCGTGGGATCAGCAGTGCCGCCTGCAGCGGCCCCGGCAGGAGCCTGGCCGGGCCCCGTACCACCTGTTCGGACATGAGGACCGCCGTACCGCCCTCGTCCGTCCGCGACAGCTCCATGCGGACCCTGGCCGCGCCCAACGGCCACGAACGGGCGTCCAGCTCCAGCAACCGGCCGGGCTCGACGTCGACGACCTCGGTGGTGTCGTGCACCACCAGCGGCCACGGGCCGACGCTGTGGTGAATGCGGGCGCCGATCTCCGGCCAGCCTGCGTCGACGGCCCGCACATGCGATGCGCCGACGACCCAGCCCGCGTACGTCCAGCCGTCGGCCAGCACCGCCCACACTCGCTCCGGCGGTGCGGCGATCACGGCGGTCACGTCGGTCATGCGGCCTGGTACCCGCCCCGGGACCAGGGCAAACCGTCAGGCCAGGGTGGTCACCCGTTTGTAGCCCACCAGCTCCCGGTAGCTGGGCCGGACCGCGAACATCGCGAGGCTCCACAGCGCAGGCCGCCCGGTCTCCGCGCACAGGTGCAGCACCTTGTCGTCCCCCGCGTCCTTGCCCGCCCACACCCCGACGTGCGCACCCCACGCGTCGTTCGACGAGTTCACCAGAACGAGGTCCAGCTGGCGCGGCACCGTGACCCGCTGTGTCGACCCGGTGTCGGCCCACAGCTCGCTCGACCGCAGGTCCGGCGGGTCGTACCCGAAGTGCCGAAGCACCTCGTACGCGAACAGCTGACAGTTCGCGCCGTCCACGAGCCCGGGCCGCGCCAGCACGGCAGGCGCACCCGGATAGCGGGCGCCGACATACCGGACCTCCCAGTAGGAGTCCGGCAGCTCGATCATCCCGGCAGTTTCACCACCGTCACGAAGAAGTCGTCGATCTGACGGATGATCTTGATGAAGCTGTCGAAGTCGACCGGCTTGCTCACGTAGGCGTTGGCGTGCAGCGTGTAGCTGCGGAGGATGTCCTCCTCCGCCTCGGAGGTCGTCAGCACCACCACGGGGATCACCCGCAGTTCGGGGTCGGACTTCAGCTCGGCGAGGACCTCCCGCCCGTCGCGGCGCGGCAGGTTCAGGTCGAGCAGGATCAGGCCGGGCCGGGGCGCGTCCGCGTACTCGCCCTCGCGCCGCAGGAACTGCAGCGCCTCCTCGCCGTCCCGCACCACGTGCAGGTGGTTACGGATCTTGTGGTGCTCGAACGCCTCCCGCGTCATGAGCACGTCGCCGTCGTCGTCCTCGACGAGCAGCACGTCGATCACGTCAAGAGGGGTCGATTCAACCATCGGAGTCCTTACTCTCGTCGATCACCGGGAGAGTGAAGCAGAAGCGGGAGCCGGATTCCACACTGGAGTCCAGCCAAATCGTGCCGCCGTGGTATTCGACGATCTTTCTGCACATCGCCAGCCCGATGCCGGTGCCAGGGTAGTCGGCCTTGTTGTGCAGCCGTTGGAAGATCACGAAGATCCGTTCCGCGTACTCGGGGTCGATGCCGATGCCGTTGTCGGCGATGCCGAACTCCCAGAAGCCGCCGTCGCGCCGGACGGTGACCCGCACCTTCGGCGGGTCCTCGCCTCGGAACTTGAGCGCGTTGCTGATGAGGTTCTGGAACACCGCCGTGAGCAGCGGCACCTCGGCCGACACGGTCGGCAGCTCGTCGGCCTCGATGGTGGCGCCGGTCCGCTCGATCGCGTCCGCCAGGTTCGCGGTCGCCTGTTCGAGCACGGCGTCGCAGGACACCGTGACCGGCTCGCGCACGATCCGGCCGACCCGGCTGAACGCGAGCAGGTCGTTGATCAGGATCTGCATGCGCTTCGCGCCGTCGACCGCGAACGAGATGTACTGGTCGGCGCGCTCGTCGAGCTTGCCCTTGTACCTGCGTTCGAGCAGCTGGCAGAAGCTCGCGACCTTGCGCAGCGGCTCCTGCAGGTCGTGGGATGCGATGTAGGCGAACTGCTCCAGCTCGGCGTTGGACCGCTCCAGGTCCGTCGTCCGCGAGTCGAGGTCGGTGTTCGTCCGCTCCAGTTCCCTCGTCCGCGAGTCCAGCTCGGCGTGTGCGACCCGCACCGCCGACAGGTCGGACAGGATCCGCTCCCGCATCACGTTCACGTCGGCGCCAAGCTCCCGCAGCTCGCGCGGGCCGCTCTGCCGGACCGGATGGCCGAAGTCGCCGCGCGAGACCACGCGGACCTCCTCGGCAAGCTTCGACACCGGCCGGATCGCCGCGAACCGCAACCCCACCGCGAGCCCGGTGAGGACCAGCGCGAAGGCGACCGCGATGCCGATCAGCACCCCGTTCACCGAGCTCGCCGCGGCGTCGAGCGCGTCGGTGGCCTCGACCCTGGCGGCGTTGAGGGTGTCGTCGAGCCCCTCGAGCGCCACGCGGACGGCGTCGAACAGGTCCTTGCCCATGTCCACCGGCAGGGTCGGCGTCGTGTCGGGACCGCTCGCGATCTCGGCGATCGTGGGCTGTGCGTAACCGGTGCGCCACTGGTCGGCGTTCTCGACGACCCGCGCGAGGTCGGCCTCGGCCTCCGGCATGCCCGCGAGCAGCCCCTCTAGCTGCCGGACCGCGGCGTTCTGGTCCCGCACGCCCCCCGTGTACGGGGTGAGCACGTCCTCGTCCGCGCCAAGCACGTAGCCGCGCAGGCCGGTCTCCTGGTCGACCAGCGCCGACTCGAGCCGCAACGCCTGCTGCAGCGCGGGGTCGATGCGCCCGACGACGGTGGCCCTGGCATCGCTGAGGTTGCTGAGCGCCATCCCGCCGACGATCACCGCGGCCAGCAGGAACACGGCCAGCGCGGCGACGCTGACGTTGATGATCCGGCGCAGCGGCCAGCGCTTCACCTCAGCCATTGCTCAACGCCACGACGGCCATGTCATCGTCGAGGTCACCACCGTTGAGCTCGCGCACCTCGCTGATCACGTGGTCAAGCAACCCTTCGTCCTGTAATCCCGCGGCGATGCCGTCCTGGACCAGTTCGATCAACCCGTCGACGTCGAGCCTCCTGCGTTCGTCCCGGACCCGGCCCTCGATGAGCCCGTCGGTGTACATCAGAACCGTCCACCGATCGCCGAGCTCGACGTCGCAGCTGGGCCAGCGGCTGCCGTCACCGACGCCGACCGGGGTGCGGACGGGTGCCTTCAGCTCGCGCACGTCCGAGCCGGTGATCAGCAGCGGCGGCGGGTGGCCGACGAGGTGCAGCGTGCCGGCCGTGCGGGACGGGTCGATGGAGAGCATGCAGAGCGTGGTGAACAGGTTGGACTTGTATCTCTCGTGGGTGAACACCTGGTTCACGACCGAGAGCACCTCCGTGGACGGGCGGGTGGAGAGCACCATCGTCCGCCACGCGACGCGCATCGACACGCCAAGGGCGGCCTCGTCGGGGCCGTGCCCGCAGACGTCGCCGACGACCGCGTGCACGTAGCCGTCGGCGGTCTGGACCACGTCGTAGAAGTCACCGCCGAGCAGAAGCCGCTGACCACCCGGCGAATAACGCGTGGTGACCCGCAGTCCCTCGTCGGCCACGAGCGGTGTCGGCAGCAGGCCACGCTCCAGGCGGCCGTTCTCCTCGGCATAGATCTGGGCGGCCCGCAGCTGACGCTGCAGCGAGTCGGACCGCTCCCGCTCGACGGCGTAGCGGATCACGCGGTCGAGCAGATGCCCGTCGACCTGACCCTTGACGAGGTAGTCCTGCGCACCGAGCCGGACCGCCTCCTCACCGAGATGCTCGTCGGCGAGCCCGGTGAGCACCACCACGGCGACCGAGGGCACGTTCTCCTGCAGCCAGCGCAGCCCGGCGAGCTCGTGGGTGTCCGGGAGCCCGAGGTCGAGCAGCACACACGCGACGTCCGGCACGGCCGCCTTCGCCTCGGTGAGCGAACGGACCCGGTGCAGGTCGACCGCCGCGCCGGACTCGAGCAGCAGTTCTTCCACGAGGAACGCGTCGCCGTCGTCGTCTTCGATCAGCAGCACCCGCGTCGGAGCGGGTTTCTCACGTACCCCGCTGAGCGCACCAACCATGGTCTGGCCTGCTTGTCCCTCGCTCCCCGGGTGCCGACCACGGACGGTCGATACGGTCTGCCCATCCTAGTCAGACCTCCGACGGCGCCGGCAGCGTGAGCCCGCCTGGGGCGGCGCCCCACCGTTCGCAGCAGTCGCTTGCTACAAGTGGGTCCATCCAGGTCCGGGAAGCCAACGCCGCTGTGCGGTCAGCACGAACGGGAACACGCACCGGCGGCCGAGACCCACGGCGACTGAACGAGATCGTCCGGTGACCGCGCGGCGTGAGCGCGACTCGTGTGGACACACGTCGGATGCGTACGCGATGTGGTGCGGTAGCACTACGGAGTGACCGCGCGAGCCAGCCTCGACCAGTCCGTCTACCGTGTGCCGATAATCTACGCGACACCGAGTTCTTGGCCCCAATGGAGTAACGGTTGAGCCCGATCGACGCAGGTATCGGACAACGCCAGGAACTCCCTTACGTCCTGTCGGTGCGCGAACGCAGGGTCCTGGTCCCGATCGCCCGCAGCTGCCCGTTCGGCTGCCGTTACTGCTACGCGGACGACGGTGTCATCGCACCGAACGACGACGTGGACATCGAGCGCGTCGCGGCCGAGGTGGACCGGCTTCCAGACGACAGTTACGACGTCATCCAGCTGGGGTATGACGGCGATCCGATCGCGAGCGCGAAAGCACTCCGGAGGCTGCTCCCCCGGCTCGTCGCCACCGGCAAGCACGTGAACATCTCAACGAAAGGCACCGCCTCGCCGAGCCTGAGGTCGTTCCTCGGGGAGATGCACCGCAGTACGCCGTTGGGAATCTCGCTGAACGTCTCTGTCACCTGCTGGGATTCCGCACCGGAAATCGAGCCGAGAACGCCGACACCCGCTCGTCGCCTCCGCACCGCGTCGACCCTGAACGCCGAACATGGCATACCGTTCGTCCTGTCATTGCGCCCGCTCCTGCCATCGGTGCATGATTCCGAACTGTTCACGCTCCTCGATCACGCCAGCGACAACGGGGCGGCCGCGGCCGTAACCGGTCCGCTGTACGTCCTGCCGGACGGCAGCAACATGGCCTGGACGAAGGAAAAGTTCGACAACGTCCCGCCCACTCGCGTGACCTGGTCACCCGCTCCGGTGCACTACCGTCGCATCGAAGACTCAGCTAGGATCGACCGACTGAGGGTCTACGCTGAATCTCTGGGATTCCCGTTCCATCGCACAAACGAGGCCGCACTGCAGCAACTGATGGCGAGAACACATGGATGAACCGCAGAGAAGGCTGTCCGCCGGACTGGCGAGCCTTCGACGCGGTCTCGGTCGTTATCGCATCCTTCTGGCAGTCCTCGTTCTTCTGTTGCTGTCACTGTTGTACGTCCTCGTCTTCGACAAGTCCGTCCCCCAACTCATCGAAGCGGCCCTGCCGAATGCCGTCGCGGCCCTGTTCGTCTTTCTCGCCCTGTACGCCCTGTACCAATTCATCGGGATCGCGCCGACCGACGAAGTGGCCCGCCTCCTGGACAGACATCAGGAACAACTCGCCGACCATCTCAAGGTCGAACTCCAGGGCATCCAGCGCGAAGTCAGCCAACTGAGTATTCCGCGTCCCAGAGGGATACTCGACTTCTTCCCGCATTGGAGCGAGATGACCGGGCAGGACTGGGAAAGGATCCTGTCCGACGCGACGCATGTCGACATCGTGATGAACTGGTGCGATTCCTGGCTCGAGGCGAACGCGCGACTTTTCCGCGAACTTCTCGAAGAGGACACCACGGTCTCGCTATATCTTCCTCATCCCGGATTCGACAACAACAACGCGCATCGCGATCGCATCCACCGGTTGGCGACCACCTACGACGTCCCACGGCACGTCGTACGTTTTCGCATCGCGGAAAGTGCGGCCAAGTTCGTCGATCTCGGCGCGGATCCAGACCGGTTGACTGTTCGTCTCGTCGACGGACTCACGTTCGCGGCTGTACGTGTCAACGAATATCGGCTATTGGTCTCGCACTACGACCAGTTCCGTGTCGGCCACCCGAAAGCGTACGCACTGTTGGTTGACCTGCACGAGAGCAGCGAACTCTTCGGCTACTGGACCGAGCAGTTCGACTACTTCAACAACATCGCGCCGACGCCCGTGGAAAGACTGATCGAACTCCGCAAAACCCTCAACACCAGCAAGATCCGGCATGGCTCGACCGGCGACCACTGAGCAGCCGCGAACCCACGCCCGTGGTCTCGTCGGCGACGCACCGCTCACCCCGTGGACGCGCAGTTCCACGAACATGTACTGATGTCGTCACGGACGGTTGAGTCCGTTACGGGACGGCGCGGAACCCGCCGTCCGATATGCTCGGAATCCGAGCCACCAGCCGAGGGTTGCGACCTGATGGACAGTTCGTTCCCGGACCTGCTCCGGGATTACCGGGTGGCGGCGGGTCTGACGCAGGAGGCGCTCGCCGAGCGGGCGTTGCTGTCGAGCCAGGCGGTCGGCGCGCTCGAACGGGGCGACCGGCGATTTCCCCGCCGTGACACCGTGGTCCGGATCGCGGACGCTCTGGGTCTGCGCGACGAGGCCAGAGCGGCGTTCGTCGCGTCCGCGCCAAGCCGCGGCGGCCACCCGAAGCACGCGACGACCCGGCACCGCCCCCAGGAGCTGCCCGCGGACACGTTCGGCTTCATCGGCCGCACCGGCGAGCTCGCCGAGCTGGACCACGGGTTCACCACCGCGGTCGTCGCGGTGTGCGGCACCGCCGGGGTCGGCAAGACCGCGCTCGCCGTGCACTGGGCGCACTGGGTCGCGTCCGCGTTCCCCGACGGGCAGCTGTACGTGGACCTGCGTGGCTATGGCCCGGACCAGCCGCTCGCCCCCGCGGCCGCGCTGACCGCGCTCCTGCGCAGCCTCGGGTTCGCGAGTGCCGACATCCCGCACGAGCAGGCCGAGCGCGCGAACCGCTACCGCTCGGTGCTCGCCGATCGGAAGATGCTGGTACTGCTGGACAACGCGCGTGACTTCGAGCAGATCCGCGACCTGCTGCCCGGTGCGCCGGGCAGCCTCGCGGTGGTGACGAGCCGGGACGCGCTCGGTGAGCTGACCGTGCGGCACGGCGCGCACCGCGTGACGCTGGACGCGCTGACCTCGGCCGACGCGCTCGAGTTGTTGCGTGTCCACATCGGACCCCGCGTGGACGCAGAGCCCTCGGCCGCGGCGGCACTGGTCGAGCAGTGCGCGCGCCTGCCGCTCGCGCTGCGGATCGCGGCGCAGCTCGCCACCACCCGCCCGGCCACCACGATGGCGACGCTCGTCGGTGAGCTGCACGACGAGCAGGACCGGCTGGCGCTGCTGGACACCGGCGGCCCGCACGGCTCCGCGGGCGCGGTGCTGTCGTGGTCCTACCGCCACCTGCCCTCGGCCGCGGCCCGGCTGTTCCGCCTGCTCGCCGTGCACCCCGGCAGGCACGTCGACGGGTACGCGGCGGCGGCGCTGCTCGACGCGCCGCTCGGCGAGACCCGCGCGGTGATCGCGACGCTGGCCCGCGCGCACCTGCTGCGTGAGGTCCGGCCGGGCCGGTACGACATGCACGACCTGCTCCGTGCGTACGCCGCGTCGCTGCTCCACGACGAGCCGGACGCGGCGGCCCGCCTTTCTGACTACTACGTGCGCGCGGCGTCGGCGGCGATGGACGAGTTCGCGCCGTTCGACCACGCGCTGCGCCCGGTGGTGCCCGCGGGCCGGGCGATCCTGCCCACGTTTCCCGACCGGGCGGCGGCCCTGGCGTGGCTGGACGACGAGCGCACGAACCTCGTCGCGGTCGGCATGGTCGCGCACAGCGGGCTGTTCTCCCGGGTCCTGTACCGGTACCTGAGCATCGGCGCGCACTACCAGGAGGCGGACGCGCTGCACTCCTCCGCGCTGGCGGCGGCGACGAAGGACGAACGCGGCGGCGCGCTGGTCACCTACGGGGTGGTGTTGTGGCGGCTCGGCCGGTCCGAGGAGGCACTCGCGCACTACGAGGAGGCGCTGGCACTGATGCGTGCCGAGGGCGACCGGGCGGGCGAGGCGCGGGCACTGGTGAACCAGGGCGTCGCCTACCGGTGGCTCGGCCGCCACCACGAGGCCCTCGCGTGCCACCGCAAGGCCGTCGAGTACATGGCCACGACGAACGACGCCTGGCGCGAGGCGCGGGCCCGCGACAACCTGGGGCTCGTGCACCACTCACTTGGCCAGTACGAGGAGGCGCTGGAGCAGCAGGAGCGGGCGCAGGCGCTGTACCGCGCGGCGGACGATCCCTACGGCGAGGCCGGGGTGCGCAGCAACCTCGGCGTGACGTGCGCGCGGCTGGGCAGGCACGCGGAGGCGCTCGACCATCTCGAACAGGCGCTCGCCAGCCTGCGCGCGGTCGGCGACCGGCGCGGTGAGGCGGAGACGCTCAACGACCTTGGCACCACGCTGCTCGCGCTCGGTCAGCGTGCGGAGGCGGCCGAACGGCACCGGCAGGCACTGGCCCGCGCGGACGCGATCGGCGACCACCACGAGCACGGCCGCGCGCTGGAAGGCCTGCGGCTGACGCGGTGACTGTGTAGGTGAACTGTAGAGCTTGTCGGTGGTGTGACCGTTGCCCCGCACGGAGGATGGAACTCCGCGTTCGGCGCCACGGGGAGGGAGCGCCGAACGCGGTCAACCACCGAGGTGCGCGAGCACGAGCGGGCTCGCGACCTCGCGGAACTCCTCGAAGTAGGCGTGCCGCGCGCCAGGGATGAGGTGCAGGCGCGCGCCGGGGACCCGGTCGGCGATCAGCGGTGCGTTGGCGGCGGGGTTGAAGATGTCGTCGGCGCCGTGGACCACCAGCGTCGGCGCGGTGATCCTGGCGAGGGCGTCCCAGCCGTCGTGTTCCTTGCTCGCGGTGAAGTGCCCGCGCCGCGCGTGCGGCGGCATGCCGGGGTCACCCGTCGTGTCGAACGGGCCGTGGTGGGTGGCGAGCCAGTCCGGGGTGTACAGGAGGTCCAGCAGCGCCTGCCTGGCCTTGGCGGCGTCGCGCTGGGCGAGGGAGCGCCGGACCTCGGCACTGCGCTCGATCCCGTGCACGCCACCGGGTGAGGTGCAGCCGAGCACGAGCCGCCGCACCCGGCCGGGGTGGTCGGCGGCGAGCCACTGGGCGATCCGGCCGCCCATCGACGTGCCGTACACGTGCGCCCGCTCGACCCCCATGTCGTCGAGGATCGCGCGTACGTCGGCCGCGAAGCCGCGCGTGCGGTAGCCGGTTTCGGGTTTGTCGCTGTCCCCGGTCCCGCGGTGGTCGAACACGACGGTGCGGAAGCGGCCGTCGAAGTCCTGGCGCGCGACGTCCCACCAGTGGTGGTTGTTGGCCTGCCCGGCGATGAGCACGAGCACGTCGTCCCCGGTGCCGTTGACCTCGTAGTACAGGGACACACCGTCATCCGCCCTGGCGAAGCTCACGGCCTTGACCCTAATTGGCTCTACCGTTGTCCGGGTGGCGGGCCTTCGCCGCCGCGCTGAGGCATGGAGGCCACGATGGATGCGGTGTCGCCCTTCTTTGTCGTACGCGACCTGCCGAAGGCACTGGAGTTCTACCGCGACGCCCTCGGGTTCGAGGTCACCTTCACCGGCGACGGCGACTTCTTCGCGATCGTGCGGCGCGACGGCGTGCAGTTCCTGCTGAAGTCGGTGGGCGTCGAGGCGGTGCCGAACCGGAAGCTGCACGCCGACGCCCGCTGGGACGCGTTCGTCCACGTATCGGACCCAGACGGGCTTGCCGCCGAACTGAGCACGCGCAGCGTGCCGTTCGAAGCCCCGCTCGCCGACACCGACGACGGTCTGCGCGGGTTCGAAGTGGCCGACCGTGACGGCTACGTGCTCTTCTTCGGCCGTCCTCGCTAGGGTCCCTTGCTTTCCGAGGACTCCTTGCCGGTTTTGCCTCTGGAGCTTCTCGCCGGAGGCAGACCGGTGAGGCAAGGAGCCGCCGGAGGCAAACCGGGGAGGTAAAGCGCAACCGGTGGATCCAGGTTGAACGTCCCAAAAGCGGCTTTCGCAACACCAACTATGCCCCGCAGGGTGCGGTGCCGGGCGCTGCGCGCCCGGCACCGGTCCTACGAGCCGAGGACGGCGAGTTCCCAGAGTGAGTAGCCCCACTGGGTGGCGCGTTGTGTGCCGAGTACCCGCACATAGCGGCCGGTCGAGCTGACGGTCGCCTCGTCGGTGCCACCGTCCGAAGTGGTCGTCGAGTACACCGTCTGCCAGGTGGAGTTGTTGTCCGACAACTGGATCTGGTACGCGCGGCCGTACGCGGTCTCCCACACGAGCCGCACCTGCCGGAGGTCGCGGGTCGAACCGAGGTCGACGGTGATCGACTGGGGGTCGGCGAAGGCGCTGCTCCACCTTGTGCCCGCGTTGCCGTCCACCGCGTTGGCGCCGTTGTGGGACGTGCCGGACTCGACGCTCGTGACCGTCACCGGCCTGCCGCGTGCCAAGTCCGTGACGCCGCTCGGCGCCGAGCAGTCCGCGGTGACGGCACCACCCGCCCACTGGATGCCGCCGAGCAGCATGCGGGTGAAGTTCGACTCCGTGTACGACTCCTCGGTGTGACCGAGACCGGTGTACCAGGCGCGGCCGCCCTGGTAGTTCTGGCACCAGGTGATGGGGTGGTCGCCCATCCCGCCGCCGCTGTAGGTGGACTCGTCGAGGTTCGCGAGCACCTTCACCGCCGCGCGTGGGTTGGTGCGGTAGCTGTACCACTCGTCGGTCCGCGTCCATGTCGACGGCAGGTGCGCGGTCGAGGGGTGTGCGTGGGTCTCGACGCGCACGTTCGCCTGCTGGATCGCGGGGTGGGAGGCGAACCAGGCGCCGACGAGCCCGCCGTACCAGGCCCAGCCGTACTCGGTGTCGGCGGCGGCGTGCACGCCGACGTACCCGCCGCCGCCCCGGACGTAGGACTCGAAGGCGGCCTGTTGTGTGTCGTTCAGGACGTCGCCGGTGGTCGAGAGCCACACGACGGCCTGGTACTGGGCCAGGTTGGCGGTGGTGAACTGGTTCGCGTCCTCGGTGGCGGTGACGGAGAACCCGTTCTGTGAGCCCAGCGTGGTGATCGCGGCAATGCCCTCGTCGATCGAGGAATGGCGGAAGCCGGCGGTCTTGGAGAACACGAGGATCTTCGACAGTGGTGCCGCGTCCGCCGGTGGCGGGGCGGCCATTGGGGTCGCGACGACGGCGACGGCCGCGGACGCGACAAGGAGAGCCTTGGCAACGGTGCGCACGACTCGGTCCTCTCTCGGTGCAGGGGTGGATCCGAAAGAGACAGCAGGGTGTTTCACAAGCAGTTAACATCCGAGGTCTCGAGAACGTCAAGCGGCCATTCGGACGTCATGAACGAGAAAGTTCCACCAAGACATCTGATGTCTGCCCGGAGGGGCGACAAGATCGTCTGCCGCCGAAAAAACGAGTGCATTACGCCGTTCGGCATATTCGAAAACGCTGCCCGAACAATGCCGCGACTCCTTACCGTGGCGATGGACACATACCGAGGTAACCAGCCGTATCCAGGCGACTCCGTTGTGTGCCAACAAATTCCGGCACCCGCCTAACAATCGCGCAACGTACATCTGCGCGCATTTTTCCGGACACCATTCACCCCTAGGCTCCGGCAGGTTCTTTCCGCCTGATGGAGGCCCGATGCCCAGTAGTAGACGTGTCCGTTCGCTCCAAGTCGTCGGAGCGCTGACCGCGATCGCGACGGTCGCCGCCGTCAGTGCCTCGACCGCACAGGCGGCCGAACCGACCGCCCCGGCCCTCAGTGAGATCCACTACGACAACGTCGGAGCGGACACCGGCGAGGCGCTGGAGATCGAGGCACCCGTCGGCTTCGACCTCACCGGCTGGCAGCTCGCCCCGTACAACGGCAACGGCGGCGCGGTGTACAACACCCGCACGCTCGCGGGCGCCGTCCCCGAAGCGGGTGTGGTCGTCGCGACCTACCCGGTCGACGGCCTCCAGAACGGCTCCCCCGACGCCGTCGCGCTCGTCCGCCCGGACGGCACGGTCGCGGAGTTCCTCTCCTACGAGGGCCCGCTGACCGCCACCGGTGGCCCAGCGAACGGCACGGCCGCCACCGACATCGGCGTCGCCGAGGGCTCTGCCACCCCGGTCGGCCACTCGCTGCAGAAGATCGACGGCACGTGGCGCGACGCGGCCCCGAACACGTTCGGCACCCGTAACTCCGGCGGCGGCGACCCCGACCCGGACCCGGTCGGCTGCGACATCACGCCAACCAACTCCATCGCGGAAGTCCAGGGCACCACCGACGTCTCGCCGCTGTCCGGCAGCCAGGTCGTCATCTCCGGTGTCGTCACCGCGGACCACGGCACCGGCGGCTACAACGGCGTCTACGTCCAGACCGAGGGCTCCGGCGACCGCGCCCCCTCGGCGGGTACCGCGTCGGACGGCGTGTTCGTCTACCTGACCACCAACGCGGCCAACCACCCGGACGTCGCCGTCGGCGACGAGGTGCGGGTCCGTGGCGTGGTCAGCGAGTTCAACGGCCTGACCGAGGTCACGATCGGCGCCAGGACGGACTTCCAGGTGTGCGCGCACGACGCGACCCTGCCGACGCCCGCCGCGCTGACCCTGCCGCTCGACCCGGCCGCCCGCGAGTCCGTCGAGTCGATGCTCGTCGCGCCGGTCGGCGCGTACACGGTCTCCGAGGTCTACAACACCAACCGCTTCGGCGAGGTCGTCCTCGCCGCCGGTGACGAGGCCGCGACGATCCCGACCGACCTGTTCCGCCCCGGCACGCCGGAGGCACAGGCGAAGGCCGCCGACAACAAGCTGCGGCGCCTGCTGCTCGACGACGGCTCGTCGGTGAACCTGTCGAGCGCGGGCCAGCTGCCGCCCTACGTGTACCCGGGCGCGCCGCTGCGCGTCGGTGACCAGGTGGAGGCGTTCGCGCCGGGCGTGCTGTCGTACGGGTTCAACGAGTGGCGGCTGCAACCGGCCAACCCGGTGACCGCGACGACCCCGGAGCTGCAGCGGACCACGTTCAAGACGACCAACCCGCGCACCCCGGCGCCGGAGGACGTCGGTGGCGACCTCCGCGTCGCGAGCTTCAACGTGCTCAACTACTTCGTGCACTTCGGCGGCGACGCCCGCGGCGCGGACGACGAGGCGGGGCTCGCCAAGCAGGAAGCCAAGATCGTCTCCGCGATCTCCGCGCTGGACGCCGACGTGATCGCCCTCGAGGAGATCGAGAACTCGGTCCGCTTCGAGGCGAACGACCCGCAGATGGCGCTGAAGCGGCTCGTGAACGCGCTCAACGCCAAGGACGGCGCTGGCACGTGGGACTACGTGCGCTCGCCCGCGAACCTGCCTGCCGCCGCGCAGCAGGACTTCATCACGACCGCGATCATCTTCAAGCCCGCCACCGTGACCCAGGATGGCGACGCGCAGACGATCAACGACGAGACGGTGTGGTTCAACGCGCGTGAGCCGATCGCGCAGACGTTCACCTCGGGTGATGCCACGTTCACCGTGGTCGCCAACCACCTGAAGTCCAAGTCCCCATCGGACTCCGCGACCGGCGACAACGCCGACATCGGGGACGGTCAGGGCGCGTTCAACGGCGACCGGATCCGGCAGGCGCGGTCGACGATCGCGTTCGTCGACGCGCTCAAGGCGTCCTCGGGCAGCGACGACGTGCTGCTGCTCGGCGACTTCAACGCCTACACGCAAGAAGACCCGATGAAGGCCTTCTACGCCGCCTCGTTCCAGGACCTGTCCAACGGTGAGGCGAGCTACGTGTTCGGCGGTGAGTCCGGTTCGCTCGACCACGGGATCGCGACGCCGTCGCTGGCGAGCCGGGTGACCGGGGTGGACGTGTGGCAGATCAACTCGCACGAGTCGTTCGCGTTCGAGTACGACGGTCACCCGGACTTCTACGCACCGGACCCGTACCGGGCGAGTGACCACAACCCGAAGGTGATCGGTCTCAACACCGGCGCCGTCGGTCCGGTGGACCTGCAGATCCTGGGCATCAACGACTTCCACGGCAGGCTCGAGCCGCCGTCGGCGGGCGTCGGTGGGGCCGCGCAGCTCGCGGGGCTGGTGAACCAGCTGCGGGACGAGAACCCGAACACGCTGTTCCTGTCGGCCGGTGACAACATCGGCGCGTCGACGTTCATCTCGGCCATCGACCAGGACAACCCGACGCTCGACGCGCTGAACCTGATGGGGCTCGACGCCGCGGCGGTCGGCAACCACGAGTTCGACAAGGGCTTCGCGGACCTGTCCGGCCGGGTGACCGACCGGGCGGACTTCCCGTACCTCGGCGCGAACGTGTACCGGGGCGACGAGCGGGTGCTGCCCGCGTACGACGTGCGGACCGTGGCCGGTGTGCGGGTCGGCGTCGTCGGTGTGGTGACCGAGCAGACGGCGTCGCTGGTGAGTCCCGACGGCATCGCGGGCCTGACGTTCCGCGACCCGGTGGCCGAGGCGGAAGGCGTCGCCGCACAGCTCAAGGACGGCGACGAGGCCAACGGTGAGGCCGACGTGGTCGTGCTGCTCGCGCACGAGGGCGCGGCGACCGAGAACATCGGTTCCGTCGAGGATCTGCGAAACGACCCGGTCTTCGGTGACTTCACGCGGGTCAGCGCGGACATCGACGCGATCCTGTCCGGGCACACGCACCAGCCCTACGCCTTCCAGATCCCGGTGCCGGGCACGGACAGGACCCGCCCGGTCATCCAGGCCGAGGACTACGGCGTGAAGCTGGGCAGGGCCACGCTGTCGATCGACCCGGCGACCAGGACGGTCATCTCGTCGACCGCCGAGTTGATCGACGTGACCGGCGCGCCGAGTGACCCCGAGGTCGCGGCACTGGTCGCGCAGGCCAAGACGAACGCCGAGGAGCTGGGCAAGGAGCCGCTCGGCTCGATCGCCGGCGACATCAAGCGCGCGTTCACCTCGGCGGGTGCCGAGGACCGGGGTGCGGAGTCGGTGCTCGGCAACTTCGTCGCCGACGTGCAGCTGGCCGGCACCAAGGACCCGGGCCGGGGCGGGGCGCAGATCGCGTTCATGAACCCGGGCGGGCTGCGGGCCGACCTGCTGTACGCGCCGGACGGTGTCGTCACCTACGCCGAGGCGTTCTCGGTGCAGCCGTTCTCGAACGACGTGGTGACGAAGTCGTACACGGGTGCGGAGATCAAGCAGGTGCTGGAGGAGCAGTGGCAGCCAGCCGGTGCTTCGCGGCCGAAGCTGCACCTCGGAGTGTCCGCCGGGTTCACCTACACCTACCTGCCGGACAACCCGGCGGGACAGCGCATCACGTCGATGTCGCTGAACGGTCAGCCGATCGATCCGGCGGCGACCTACCGGGTGACGGTGAACTCGTTCCTGGCCTCGGGTGGCGACAACTTCACCACGCTGGGCGGCGGCACGAACCCGGCCACGACGGGCGACAACGACCTGACGATGCTGACCGCGTACATCGGCGCCAACTCGCCGATCACCGCGGACCCGGCACCGAGGTCGTCGATCGGCCAGCCTGGCCCGTCGTGCGACACGACGATCACCGGCATGCGGTTCGGCGGGGTCACCGTCTCGACCGGACTGACCTGTGTGGACGGTGCCACGATCTTCGGCCCGGTGACGGTGAAGCCGGGTGCGTCGCTGATCGTGGACGGCGGCCTGATCGCCGGTTCCGTGACGGCCACCCGGCCCGACGTGTTCGAGGTGCACGGCACGCAGGTCTTCGGCCTGGTGACGGTCACCGGTGCCACCGGTCCGGCCGTGCTCGACCAGGCCAAGATCACCGGCACGGCAACGCTCGTCACCAACAGGGCGGGCGTGCGGGTCGACACCTCGACGATCACCGGCCCGGTGTCGCTGATCGGCAACACGGGTGGTCCGGCGGTCGTCGCGGGCAACCGGATGACCGGCCTGCTCGCGTGTGCGGCCAACAACCCGGCCCCGGGCAACGACGGAAGGAAGAACACCGTGCGCGGCCTGGCAACGGGTCAGTGCGCGAAGCTCTGAGTTGAGCAAGGGAAGGCCCGCCCGGAGATCGTTCCGGGCGGGCCTTCCCGTTTTCGTCACGCGGCGCACCGGCGGTCAGGGCGGACTTCCCTTACGTTGGGGAGATGAAGATCGGACTTGGCGCGCCGGTGGCCGGCGCGTGGGCATCGCCGGACACGCTGACCAGGGTGGCGGTCCTGGCCGAGGAACTCGGCTACGACTCGCTGTGGACGTTCCAGCGGCTACTCGTCGGCGTCGGCGACCGGCTCGACCCCGTCTACCAGAGCGTCATGGACCCGTTGCTGCCACTGGGTTTCGTGGCCGCGCACACCTCGCGCATCCGCCTGGGCGTCGCGCTCGTGAACCTGCCGTTCGTGTCGCCGGTGTACCTGGCCAAGCAGGCCGCGACCCTCGACGTGCTGTCCGGGGGCCGCTTCGACCTCGGTCTGGGCACCGGGTGGTCGGATGTCGAGTTCGCGGCCACCGGCGCCTCCCACGCCCGCCGGGGTGCCCGCGCCGAGGAGTACGTCCGGGTGCTGCGCACGCTGTGGAACGACGACCCGGCGAGCTTCGACGGCGAGTTCTACCAGGTCCCGCCCAGCCGGATGCGTCCAAGGCCCGTGCAACAGGGCGGCCCGCCGATCCTCCTTGGCGGGGTCGCGCGGCCCGCACTGGCACGCGCGGGCCGGCTGGCGGCGGGCTGGATGAGCCGCAGCGCCACCGACCTCGACCGCATCGCCGAGGACATCGCGGTCGTGCGGGGTGCCGCGCCCGACCCGGCGAAGGTCAGGGTGGTCGTGCGGGGCGTGGTCCGGCCAGGGCCGAGGGAGGGCAGGCTCAGCGGCTCCTGGGACGAGATCCGCGCGGACGCCGCGTGGCTCGGCGATCAGGGGGTCACGGAACTGTTCTACGACCTGAACTGGCACGAGCATGTCGGCGGTCCCGACGAGGCACCGGAAAGGGCCGCCGACCTGGCGATGGAGATCATCGAGGCCCTGGCACCGTGACGGCACGTCCGGACCGGCGGCCTTGACTTCACGTGTGGACGGTGGCTTCGATGGGTGAATGATCGCCACGTCGGAGCCGCTCGTCACCGACGACTCCGTCGTGTTCCGGCTGCCGGACGCCGACTCGGCGCTGAACGCCACCCGGCTGCTGCCCGCGATGTCACTCCCCGGCGCGGACGTCGACTTCGAGTTCGCCGACGGGTTGTGGCGCCTCGAACTTCCCCGCCCGCCTGCCCATCGCATGGAGTACCGGTTCCGCCTGCACCACCGCGACGGGCACGACGAGGAGATCTGCGACCCCGCCAACCCGCGGCGCGCACCGGGCGCGTTCGGCGACAAGTCGGTGGTCGAGTTCCCCGGCTACGCGCCGCCGAAGTGGCTGGCCGAGGACCGTGCGCCCGGCGAGGTGACCGACCTGGCCGTGCCCGCTCCGCTGCTCGGCCGGGACGTCCACGTCCGGATCTGGTCCCCCGCGGCCGCCGACGAGCCGTTGCCCCTGCTCGTCGCGCACGACGGCCCCGAGTACGACCGGCTCGCCGGCCTGATCGGCTACGCGGCCGCGATGACCGCTTCCGGGGAGCTGCCGCCCTTTCGGGTCGCGCTGCTCGCCCCGGGGGACCGCGACGACGAGTACGCGGCCAACCCCCGGTACGCGGCGACGCTGCACCAGCGCGTCCTGCCCCTGCTGCGTGCGATGTTCGCGATCACCGGGCCGGTGGCCGGCATGGGCGCGAGCCTCGGCGGGCTCGCCATGCTGCACGCGCAGCGGGTGCTGCCCGGCCTGTTCGGCGCGCTGTTCCTGCAGTCGGCGTCGTTCCTCACCGTGGACCTCGACCCGCAGGAGCAACACCGGTTCGGCCGGTTCGGGCAGGTCAGCGTGTACGTGGCGGACGTGCTGCGGACGGTGCCGTACGAGACCGTCCCGGTGATCATGACGTGCGGCACGGCAGAGGAGAACCTCGCGAACAACCGGCAGATGGCCACCACCCTCACCAAGCAGGGCTACGACGCGCGGCTCGTCGAGGTCCCCGACGCGCACAACTACGTCGCGTGGCGCGACGCGTTCGACCCGGCGCTCACTGGCCTCCTCCGCGCGGTGTGGTGCGACTGATGCGCCGCGACCAGTACGACATCGGCGGCGGCACCGTCATCGCGTACGGGCACTACGGCAGACCCTTCCTCGTGTTCCCCTCCGAGCAGGGCCGGGCATGGGACTTCGAGGCGAACGGCATGCTCGACGGGATCCGCCCGCTGATCGAGGACGGCCGGGTCAAGCTGTACAGCGTCGACTCGCACGACGCGGCGTCGTGGTCGAACCAGTCGATCCCGCTCGAGGAACGCGCGCACCACCACGGCGTGTACGAGTCGTGGATCCTGGACGACGTCGTGCCCGCGATCCACCGCGACTGCGGCGGGTTCACCGAGATCGCCACCGTGGGCTGCTCGCTCGGCGCGTTCCACGCGGTGCTGTTCGCGCTGCGGCGCGCGGACCTGTTCCCGCTGGCCATCGGCATGTCCGGCAACTACGACCCGTCGACGTGGCGGGCGTGGGGCGAGCGCGGCGACGCCGCCTACTTCACCAACCCCTTCGACTTCGTGCCGAACCTGAACGGCGGCCACCTCGACTGGCTGCGGTCGCGGCTGTCTCTCATGCTGGTCGTCGGCCAGGGCCAGTGGGAGGACACGACCGGCTCCCTGCCGTCCACCAAGGCGTTCGCGCACCTGGTGCAGGACAAGGGTTTGCGTTGCGAGCTGGACGTGTGGGGCCACGACGTGCCCCACGACTGGCCGTCATGGCGGGCTCAGCTCGCCCACCACCTCCCCCGGTTCTGTTGAGGAGCATCCCCGTGGACCGTACGGAACACCTACTCGGCCTCCTGCTGGGCACCGAGGAGGACTGGCCGCGTGCGTTCGAGGAGCTGGTGCGCAGGCTCGGCCCGGTGCGGGCGAACGGCGCCGAGCACACCCTGCACACCGAGCGGATCACGATCGAGCCGTTCGACCTGCGTGCCAGGCCCAGGTACGACCTGGTGATCGACCGGCTCGCGTACTGGTACTACGTGCCGCGCGAGTGGTTGAAGAAGATCGCGCTGATGGACGGCGTGTACCTGCTGAACAGCCCGTTCACGTTCCAGTCCATGGAGAAGCACGCCGCGTACTGCGCGATGATCCGGCTGGGGCTCAAGGTGCCGGACACGTGGCTGGTGCCGTACAAGAACCCCGTCGACAACGCCAGGTACGCCTACACCGCGCAGAAGTACAACCAGCAGTTCGACCTGGACGAGATCGCGGAGCGGATCGGCTATCCGCTGTACATGAAGCCCTACGACGGCGGCGCGTGGCGGGGCGTGTCCCGCGTCAAGGACCCGCGCACGCTGCACAGGGCCTACGACGAGTCCGGCGAGATGCTGATGCACCTGCAGGCGTCGGTCGAGGGCTACGACGTGTTCGCGCGGTCGCTGACCATCGGGCCGGACAGCATGGTGATGAAGTTCCAGCCCGATGAGCCGATGCACAACCGGTACGCGGTGGACCACGCGTTCCTCTCCCCAGAGGCGGGCGAGGAGGTGCTGACGATCTCACGGCTGATCAACGCGTTCTTCCGCTGGGAGTTCAACTCGTGCGAGAGCCTCGTCGTGGACGGCGCCGTGCACCCGATCGACTACGCGAACGCGTGCCCGGACATCTCGATCACGTCGCTGCACTACTACTTCCCGTGGGCGATCGGCTCCCTGCTGAAGTGGTCGGTGTTCTGCGCGGTGTCGGGCCGCGCGGCGAAGCTGGACCTGGACACCCGCAACTACTTCGAGGTGGCCGACTCGGACCGGACCTACGCCGAGAAACTGGCCGAGTACCGGAACCTGGCCGACGACTACTTCGAAACCGAGCGCTACCACGAGTTCTGCGCGACCGCGCTGTCGCATGTGGACGACCTGGTGCGGGACTGGGTGACCTCGCCCGCGTTCGACGAACTACTGGTGGCCACGGTGCGTTCGACCTACCCGGTGTCCGAGCACGACCGGTTCGTCGCGCACTTCCGCGGCCTACTGGCCCTGTGGGTCAGCGACTAGTGCCCAGCGCTCGAGCAACTGGTGTGTCTGTCTTGGCGGTGGGGTCAGCTCGGATCACGACGAGTCCGCGGCCGTGATCGCATTGCTGTGCCGGCGATGAGGAGTGTGATGGCGAGGGCGAGCAGGGTGTGCAGGGGGGTGCCGGTGGCGGCGAGTTCGGGTCCGCTGGTGGCGGCGGGTTCGGTTCCGCCGCCACCCGCGTCACCGTTGCCGGTTGGGGTGACGGTCAGGGTGGCGGGGGTGGTGTTGACGGTGCCGCCTGTGTTGCTGAACGCGGCCCGGTACTGGGTGCCGTTGTCGGTGGTGGTGACCGCGGTGAGGGTGAGGGTGGTCGTGGTCGCGCCGGGGATGTCGGTCCAGGTGGCGCCGTTGTCGGTGGAGCGTTGCCATTGGACGGTGGTGTAGCCGGTGGCGTCGGCGGTGAAGGTGACGTTGTCGCCGGGTGCGGCGGTCTGGTTGGCGGGGTTGGTGGTGATCACCGGCGGGGCGACCCTCGTGATCGCCAGGTTATGGGAGTCGCCGGCGTCGAACGCCAGGGTGGTACGGCCGGCCAGCGCGGCAGGCACGACGCCCTGCCCGTTGTTGTTGTAGCCCCAGGCGGTGACCTGGCCATCGGAGGTCAACGCCAGGCTGTGAAAGGCGCCGCCGGAGATGGCGGTCACGGTCCTGCCGATCAGCGAGTCCGGCACAGCTGTCTGACCGTCGTCGTTGTCACCCCAGGCGGTGACCTGGCCATCGGAGGTCAACGCCAGGCTGTGAATGGCGCCGGCGGAGATGGCGGTGACGGTCCTGCCGATCAGCGAGGGCGGCACAGCTGTCTGACCGTCGGTGTTGTAACCCCAGGCGGTGACCTGGCCATCGGAGGTCAACGCCAGGCTGTGAAAGCCGCCGCCGGAGACGGCGGTGACGGTCCTACCGATCAGCGAGTCCGGCACAGCTGTCTGACCGTCGGTGTTGTCACCCCAGGCGGTGACCTGGCCATCGGAGGTCAACGCCAGGCTGTGATAGCGCCCGGCGGAGATGGCGGTGACGGTCCTGCCGATCAGCGAGGGCGGCACATCGATCTGGCCGTTGTTGTTGTAGCCCCAGGCGGTGACCTGGCCATCGGACGTCAACGCCAGGCTGTGATAGCCGCCGGCGGAGATGGCGGTGACGGTCCTGCCGATCAGCGAGGGCGGCACATCGGTCTGCCCGTCGCGGTCGTCACCCCAGGCGAAGACCTCGTCACCCGGGGTGGGCTGGGCGGCGGCCAGGGAGCCGCCCCCGACGGCGAGGCCGGCCAGCAGGCCGCACAGCACGCTCGCTGACCATCGAATCATGCCGACTCGCCTACCTGGCATTTCCCGAAATCCTCTCACTAACCGTCACGGCTGTCGCTCGTTCGGTCGCGGACCGTAACAGGCGGTCGAGAGGGGGGCCAGCCCTGTGCCGTCCCCGTGCGGGTGAGAGCGGCGTGCGGCGACACTTGCGCGGTGGGCGCACGGCGAGGAGCAGCAGCGGCGGGCCTCGTTGGCGATGACAAGCAGTGCTATCCCCGTGGACCGGGGCGGGTACCGATCACGGTGACTGCCTCCCTCTTATGAGGCGCTAGTGCTGTCCGCGTTGCGGGCGTTGCTGCGGGACGTGTCACCCGTTTAGCGACCATCCCCACGGGTAGGCCGACCGGTGACCCGGAGGAGGACGCAGTCATGACGCAGGTGGTGCTGGACACCGCGGGCGCGCACCTGGACGCCGACGTGGTCGTGCCCCACGGGGCGGTCGGGATGGTGCTGTTCGCGCACGGCAGCGGCAGCTCGCGGCACAGCCCGCGCAACCGCGCCGTCGCGGAGGAGCTGAACCGCCACGGCCTCGCGACCGTGCTGATGGACCTGCTGACCAGCGCCGAGGACCGCGCCGACGGTGGCCCGAGGTTCGACATCGGGCTGCTGGCCGAACGGCTGGTCGGCGCGATCGACCGCATGACCACGGATCCCGCGACGGCCGAACTGCCACTTGGCCTGTTCGGCGCGAGCACCGGCGGCGCGGCGGCACTCGTGGCCGCGGCGACCCGGCCCGGCGCCGTGCGAGCCGTCGTGTCGCGCGGCGGGCGACCGGACCTGGCTGGCCCGGCGCTGACCCAGGTGCGGGCCCCGACACTGTTGATCGTTGGCGAGCTGGACCCGATGGTCGCCGACCTGAACGAGCGGGCCCGCAGGGTGCTGGCCGCACCGTCGGAGCTGCGCGTCGTGCCGGGTGCGGCGCACCTGTTCGAGGAACCGGGCACGCTGGAGGAAGTGGCCGTTCAGGCGGCGAACTGGTTCACGGGCACTCTTCGCCGGTAGCGCCCATGTGGCGTTTCACCCCGGCGTCGCCATGCACGCGGCTCGACGTCCGCCGGGGTGAAACGCCGTAGTATCACAGGGTTTTCGACAGCCTCGTGGCCATCAGCTTCGTGAAGCGCGACGGGTCGGCCAGGTCGCCGCCCTCCGCGAGCAGGGCCATGCCGTAGAGCAGTTCGGCGACCTCCGCCAGGTCCTGCTTTTCCGCCGCCTGCGCGTCCCGGAGTGCGATCACGAACTCGTGCTTCGGGTTCAGTTCCAGGATCCGCTTGATCGGCGGCAGCGCCTGCCCCATCGACCGGTACATCTTCTCCAGCGTCGGCGTCAGGTCGAAGGTGTCCCCGACGATGCACGCGGGCGAGGTGGTGAGCCGCGACGAGAGCCGCACCTCCTTCACCTGCTCGTCCAAAGTGGACTTCAGCCAGGTGAGGAGGCCGTCGAACTCCTCCTTGACCGCGGGATCCTGCTCGTCCTCCAGGTCGACCTGGCCCTTGGCGATCGACTGGAACTTCTTGCCGCCGAACTCGCCGACGGCGTCGACCCACATCTCGTCGATGGGGTCGGTGAGGATCAGCACCTCGTAACCCTTGGCCAGGAACGCTTCCAGGTGCGGCGAGTTCTCGACCGCCGTGCGCGACTCACCGGTCAGGAAGTAGATCTCCTCCTGACCGTCCTTCATCCGCTCGACGTACTCCGCGATCCTGGTCTGCTCCTCGGCCGAGTGCGTGGAGTCGAACGAGCAGATCTCCAGGATCGCCTGGCGGTTCTCCGTGTCGTCCAGCAGGCCTTCCTTGATCGCCTTGCCGAACTCCTCCCAGAACGTCCGGTACTTCTCCTCCGGCAGTGCCTTGACCGTCTGCAGCACCTTCTTCACCAGCCGCCGCCGGATGCGCTCGATCTGGCGGTCCTGCTGGAGGATCTCCCGCGACACGTTCAGTGACAGGTCCTGCGCGTCGACGACACCCTTGACGAACCGCAGGTACTCGGGCATCAGCGCTTCGCAGTCGTCCATGATGAACACGCGCTTGACGTACAGCTGCACGCCGCGCTTGCGCTCCCGCATGAACAGGTCGAACGGCGCCTTGGCGGGCAGGAACAGCAGGGCCTGGTACTCGAAGGTGCCCTCGGCCTGCAGCCGGAACGTCTCGAGCGGCGCCTGCCAGTCGTGGCTGATGTGCTTGTAGAACTCGGTGTACTCCTCCTCGGTCGCGTCAGAGCGCGCCCAGAGGGCCTTCATCGAGTTCAGCGTGTCCTCGCCGATGCGGACGGGCCAGGTGATGAAGTCCGAGTACCGCTTGACGATCTCGGTCAGCTTGGCCGTGGCCGTGTAGTCGTACAGCCGGTCCTCGGTGTCCTCCGGCTTGAGGTGCAGCGTGACGGTGGTGCCCTGCGGGGCGTCCTCGACCGGCTCGACCGTGTAGGTGCCCGCGCCCTCCGACTCCCAGCGCACGCCCTCGCTCGTGCCCGCCTTGCGGGTGGTGAGCGTGACCTTGTCGGCGACCATGAAGCTCGAGTAGAAACCGACGCCGAACTGCCCGATGAGGTCCTCGGACTGCTTGGACTCCTTCAGCTTCTCCAGGAACTCCGCGGTACCGGACTTGGCGATGGTGCCGATGAGGCTGATCACCTCGTCGCGGCTCATGCCGATGCCGTTGTCGCGCACGGTGAGCGTGCGGGCGACGGGATCCGCCGAGAGCTCGATGTGCAGATCCGACGTGTCGACGTCGAGATCCTTGTTCTGGTAGGCCTCCAGCCGGAGCTTGTCGAGCGCGTCAGAGGCGTTCGAGATCAGCTCACGCAGGAAGGTGTCCTTGTTCGAGTACACCGAGTGGATCATCAGCTGGAGCAGCTGGCGTGCCTCTGACTGGAACTCGAGCGTCTCGACCTGCGCGGTCACGGGCATCCCCCTTCTCGTTGGTTGACCGGTCGATTTTACGAGGTCCGATTCGCCGGCCGACGACGACCGCCACCACGGCTATCGCGACCATCATGACCGCGGAACCGGCACACGGGAGAGCCGGGCCCCTCCGTCACCCCTGGCAGGTCAGGCGGGCGTTCGCCCAGTCGGCGTGGTCGAAGTTCTTGCCGTCGCCGCCGTCCGTGACGACGAGCGTCAGCATCCTGGCGCCCGACACGTCCGCCGTCACCGCCGTCGCGGGGTCCCGGAGGAAGCAATAAGAACGGCAGCGGATGCCCTGCGCTCAGTGGTAGCCCTCACCCGCCGCTGACCCCGGGGGTAAGCGGCGGGTGGTGGTGTGGAGGGTGGCGGCGAATTCCAGGGTTATGCCGCCGGTGTTGTGCATTTCCTCCGCGCCTCGGAAGAAACGCTCGCGGAAGGTGACCGCTTCTCCTGTCGGCAGTGCGTCCAGGGCTTCCGGGACGCCCTGGATGGCCAGCCAGTCCCACAGTGCGCCAGGGTCCGCCAGGTGTTTCGGGATCTTCACCAGGGTTCGTTCCGGGGTCGCGAAACCAGCCGAGGTCAGCAGTTCGTCCAACCGGTCCGGGGACAGCGGTTCGTCGGCGCTGCCGTTGCCGCCGCCGAAGTACTCGCGGTTCAGGTCGTGGAGCCAGCCGAGGCGGCCGACCGTCTGCCGTTCGAGCGACAGCGCCACCATGCCGCCGGGCGCGAGCACGCGGTGGAACTCCGCCAGCGCGGTCTCCGGCTCCGTGAGCACCTGGACCAGGAACCCCGCGGTCACCACGCCGAACGAACCGTCGGGAAAGTCGAGCATGCCCGCGTCCTGCTGACGCACCACCATCTCCGGGTGGTCGTCGGCGAGCCGGGCCACCATGCCCGCCGACGCGTCGACGGCCGTCACCACGCACTCGCGCGCGAGTGCCGCCCTGGCCACCGCGCCCCGCCCGGCGCCGACGTCCAGCACTCGCGCACCCGGTGGCGGCGCGGCGTACGACACCAGATCTCGCCCCAGGTCAGCGACGTAGAAGTAGATCTCCTCGTAGCGGTCGGCGAGCGCGTCGTACTTGCGCCGCCCATGTTCGGTACTGGTCAACGGGCAACCTCCAGCAAGCAAGGGTAGGAGGAACCCGCCGGCGGCTGTACCGCCGAAACGGGGGACGCTTCACACGATTGGTGTTGGCGCGCGGACACGATGTGACACCCATAGTTGATCGAACGCTGATCGCGTGCCGAGCAGGGGATCAGTCGGCTCATCCGGCACACCTCCCGATCACCACGGTCGCCGCGAGGTCGTCGTCGGTGGTCACCTCGGGCATGAGTCCGGCGGCGCTCAGCACGTCCCCGGCGGCGGAAGCCTGGCGCGTGCTCGTCTCGGACAGCAGGTGACCGCCAGGCGCGAGCCACTCCCCGGCGCCCTGCGCCACCCTGCGCAGCACGTCAAGCCCGTCGGCGCCGCCGTCGAGGGCCACCAGCGGCTCGTACATCCGCGCCTCCGGCGGCAGCAGTGCCACCTCGTTCGACGGCACGTACGGCACGTTCGCGACCAGCACGTCGATCCGTCCCCGCAGCCTGATGGGCAGCGCGTCGTACAGATCGCCCTCATACACCGCGCCGTGCACGTTGCGCCGGGCGCACCGGACCGCGGCGGGCTCGATGTCGGCGGCGGACAGGTCGACACCCGGCACCGCGACGGCGACCGCCGCCGCCACCGCGCCGGTGCCGCAACACAGGTCCACGACGACCGCACCGCGGCCGGCGCGACGGATCGCTTGCCGGGCAAGGAACTCCGTGCGTCTGCGCGGGACGAACACGTCCGGGTCGACGGCGATGCGCAGGCCGAGGAACGCGGCCCAGCCGAGCACGTGTTCCAACGGCACCCCGGCCGCGCGCCGGTCGACCATGGTGGCGAGCTCGAGTGGGGTGGTGGCCGCTTCGAGGAGCAGCCGTGCCTCGTCCTCCGCGAAGACGCACCCGACGGCACGCAGTCTGGAGACGAGATCGGAGCTGAGATCAGAGGTCATCGAGCGCCTTTCGACGAGGGCGCTCCCCGGCTCTCCTAGTGCCCCGTCAAGGTGAAGTGGGTCGTTTGTCCGTGGATCCAGGTGGTCGCTGGCAAGGCGCGGGAAAGCCGCTCGTACCGGGTTGTACTTGGGCTTTCCCGCAACGCCGCCAGCGGCCGCCTG
>NZ_JBARWZ010000294.1:0-88449 GCF_049647105.1 Actinophytocola sp. | reverse complement strand
GAATAGGGACGGGCATCCACCGACCCTATTCGCGCGCCCTCTACCTGGATTTTCACTGAGTGGAAGACGACGTGTTGTGTGCACCCCGCCGCCGGTATTGACTGGGGTGCATGCGAACCCAGGTCGCCATCGTCGGCGCGGGCCCGGCGGGTCTGCTGCTGTCCCACCTGCTCGCGGCCGATGGCGTGGAGTCGATCGTGGTCGAGACGCGCACCCGCGAGTACGTCGAGTCCCGCATCCGCGCGGGCATCCTGGAGCACTCGACGGTGGAGCTGCTCAGATCGGCCGGGCTCGGCGACCGGATCACGCTGGAGGGCGACGAGCACCGGGGGATCCACCTGCAGTGGCCCGGCGAGCGCCACCACCTCGACTTCCAGGACCTGGTCGGGCGCAGCGTGTGGGTGTACGGGCAGACCGAGGTGCAGAAGGACCTCGGCCGCGCCTGCGACGCGGCGGGCAGGCAGGTGGTCTACGACGTGCGGGACACCGAGGTGCACGACCCGGCCGACCCGTACGTCACCTTCACGGTCGACGGCGGGCCGGAGCGGGTGGACGCGGACGTGGTCGTCGGTTGCGACGGCTCGTTCGGCCCGACCCGCGACGCGGTGCCGGGGACCACGTGGCAACGCACGTACGACTACTCCTGGCTCGGGGTGCTCGCCGACGTTGCGCCGTCGACCGACGAGCTGATCTACGCATGGCACCCGGACGGTTTCGCACTCAACTCGATGCGCTCGCCCACGGTGACCCGGCTCTACCTGCAGGTTCCCGCCGACACCGACATCGGGGACTGGCCGGACGAGCGGATCTGGGACGCGTTGTCCGACCGGCTCGGGCACGGGCAGGACGGCTGGCGGCTCGAGCGCGGGCCGATCACCGAGAAGAGCGTGCTGCCGATGCGGAGCCTCGTGCAGGCCCCGATGCGCCGCGACAGGGTGTTCCTGGCAGGCGACGCCGCGCACATCGTGCCGCCGACCGGTGCGAAGGGGCTGAACCTGGCGGTCGCCGACGTGGCGCTGCTGGCTCCCGCGCTGGCGGCGTTGCTGCGGAACAGGGACTCCCGGCTCGCCGACGAGTACTCCGACACCGCGCTGCGCCGGGTGTGGCGCTGCACGCACTTCTCGTGGTGGATGACCACGATGCTGCACGCGACCGAGGACCCGTTCGACCGGCAGCTGCAGCTGTCACAGCTGCGGTGGGTGGCGTCGAGCGAGGCCGGTGCGCGGGGGCTGGCCGAGAACTACGCGGGCCTGCCGATCGGCTTCTGACCTCACACGAACGCGACCACGAGGAGGACGGCAACCACCAGCGCGGCAAGGACGAATCGCATAACCCCAGATATAACCCTCTTAGGGGTTACTGTGCAAGGGTCGTGCCCTTGCCGCCGCTACACTCCGCGCCGACAATTCCGGGAGGCGACGATGCCGGACAGTCCCGACGTGCCCGACGACGTCCTCGACCGGCTTCGCGTGGTGTGCATGGCTCTCCCCGATGTGTACGAGGAACAGGCCTGGGTCGGCACCCGGTGGATGGTCCGCAAGAAGACCTTCGCCCACGTCCTCGGCATCAGCGACGAGTACCCGCCCGCCTACGCCCGCGAGGCGCCCTACGTCGGCGACGCCACCGTACTGACCTTCCGCTCCTCCGGCGACGAGCTCGCCGCGCTGGTCGGCACCGGCCACCCGTTCTACAAACCGAGGTGGCACCCGCAGATCGTCGGCATGGTCGTCGAACCGGCCGCCGACTGGGACGAGGTCGCCGAGCTGCTCACCGAGAGCTACTGCCTGCGGGCGCCCCAGAAGCTGGTGACGCGGCTGCGCGTCGGCGGACCGCCCGAAATCGTGCCCGAAAAGACCGACTGAACCGAGCCACTGGGCGGTACGTGTATCCCTCGAGCGGGTTCTCGGCTCATTGTCGGCATACGTATTGGACAGGAGAAGGTCATGGCGCAGCGCGGTCCGCTGGTCACCGCCGTCGTCGTGGTGGCTGGTCTCGTCGGTCTCATGGCGGCCAACGCGTCGGGTGGTCTCGTCACCGCGGGCAACACGACGCCGGACCAGGAAAAGGTCGCGGCCACCGGTACCACGGAACCCACCACCACCGAGCCCGCGGCGCCACCGGTCACGACGACCGAGCCGCCGCCTCCGCCCGCGTCGTCGACCACCGAACCGCCGGCGCCACCGAACCCGGCCTTCCCGCCCGACGCGGTCTACGCGGGCCCGGCGGCCGAGGGTCCGCTGACGGTCGCGGTCGCGGTGCAGGGTGACGAGGCCGCCGCGTACCTGTGCGACGGCGCGAACGTCGAGTCGTGGCTGAAGGGCTCGGCCGTGGAGGGCACGGTCGACCTGAAGTCCAAGGACGGCGCCACGACGTTGACCGGCGAGCTGGTCGGCGAGACCCTCAACGGCACGATCACGATCGCCGGACAGCAGCAACAGTTCAGCGTCGCCGCCGCACCGGCACCGGCAGGGGTCTACCGCGGCAAGGGTGACGGCACCACGATCGGCTGGATCATCCTGCCGGACGGCACACAGGTCGGCGTCGCCCGTTCTGCGTCCGGCACCGCGCCCGCGCCGCCGCTCGACCCGGCGAAGGGCGCCGTCACGATCAACGGCAAGCGGGTCGGCGCCGAGAAGGTCTCCGGGGAGACCACGTTCGGCTGACCGGCCGGCTCCTGCCACCCGGTTCCGCGGGGGAACCGGGGATGCGAAAGAGGGTGCCGGGGCGTCGTGCTCCGGCAGCAACAAGGAGACTCCCATGACCATGCGACCGCCTGAGCCGCCGGACTTCGGGCCGATGGGTCCACCACTCGACTCCGACCTCACCCAGCCGGTGCCGCAGCACTGGCTCAACGAGACCACGACCAACGTCGCGCCGGTGGAGTTCGATGACGATGACTACCGGCGGGAGCCTGCCAACATCCGGGGTGTCGTGGCCGCGCTGGGGATCGGCGCGCTCGTCGCCGTCGCCATGGGGGTGTACGGCAGCGCGCACGAGCCCACCGGCGAGGCGCTGAACCTCGCGGGCTTCTCCGACGGCCTGCACGCCAAGGCGTGGCTGGGTTCCGTCGCGTTCGTGCTCGCCATCGTGCAGGTCCTGTCCGCCATGGCGATGTGGGGCAGGCTGCCCGGGTTCACCGCGGGCCACGGCACCGCGGTCCTGCACCGCTGGTCGGGCCGCGTCGCGGTGATCGTGTCGCTGCCGGTCGCCGCGCACTGCCTCTATGCCCTTGGCTTCCAGGCTTTCGACACCCGGGTGCTGCTGCACTCGTTGCTTGGCTGCTTCTTCTACGGCCTGTTCGTCTGCAAGATGGTCGTCCTCACCCGGTCCCGCACGCCCGGCTGGGCGGTGCCCGTCGTCGGCGCGGCCGTGTTCACCGCGCTCGTCGGCCTGTGGGTGACGTCCTCCCTCTGGTTCTTCTCCGAGTTCGGGGTGAGTCTCTGATGAGTCACGAGATCCCCCGCCGCGCCGCGGTGGGGTTCGCTGTCGTGGGCGCCGCCTGCGCGGCCTGCACCCGGTACGGCGCGCCTGCCGCGCAACCCGAGGCGAAGACGGCCCCCGACGCACCTCCCCAGGTGCTCGGCAAGGCCATCGACGTCCCCATCAACGGCGGGGTCGTGTACCGCGACAAGAAGATCGTGGTGACCCAGCCTGCCCAGGGTGAGTACAAGGGCTTCTCCGCCCTGTGCACGCACCAGGGCTGCGTCGTCAACGACGTCGCGGCGGGCACCATCAACTGTGACTGCCACGGCAGCAAGTTCGGGCTCGACGGCTCGGTCACCACCGGCCCCGCGACGCTCCCGTTGCCGCCGGTCGAGGTCAGCGTCAACGAGAGCGGTGACCTGGTGACCGGCGCGGCGGCCGCGCCGGAGACCACCGAACCGGCCACCACGGAGCCACCCGCGCCGCCGGAGAAGCCGGAGACCACCGCCGCGCCCAAGGGGATCGCGTCGACGGCCGACATCCCGGTCGGCGGTGGCGCGGTGCTCCAGGCCCAGCAGGTCGTGATCACCCAGCCGTCGCCGGGAGAGTTCCGCGCGTACTCGGCCGTGTGCACCCACCAGGGCTGCGTCGTCAACGACGTCGTCGGTGGCACCATCAACTGCAACTGCCACGGCAGCAAGTTCGGGCTCGACGGATCCGTGTCACAGGGACCCGCGTCCGCCCCCCTGCCATCGGTTGCCGTTAAGGTGACCGGAGATCAGATCTCGTTGGCATGAACCGAACTCGGTTCACAAACGTGTTCCAGTCGTGAGCGAAGTAGCATCCAGTACCCTGCTCATCGACCGGCCACTCGGGCAGGTGATGGCGGCCGTGGCAATGATCGGCAGACGTTCTCGGCGCACGCGCGCCTCGAACCCGGCCGAGGACCTCATCAAGTCCCTCTACGCCGAACACGGCCGAAGCCTGCTCGACTACGCGACCCGGCTGACCGGGGACCGCGCCGCGGCTGAGGACGTCGTGCAGGAGACGCTGCTGCGGGCATGGAAGCACGCCGACGCACTCCAGTCCGGGGTCGGCTCCGTGCGTGGCTGGCTCCTGACCGTGGCGCGCAACCTCGTCACCGACCGGGCCCGCGCTCGCGCCGCCCGGCCGACCGAGGTCAACCAGCCCATCGACGTGCCGGCCGCCCAGCGCGACCACGCCGACACCGTCGTCGACACGATGACCGTGATGGGTGCGCTGGAGGGTCTTTCGCCGGAGCACCGGGCGGTGCTCGTCGAGGTGTACTACCGCGGCCGGACGGTGAACGAGACCGCCGCCGTACTGGGGATCGCGCCGGGTACGGTGAAATCGAGGACATATCACGCGGTCCGCGCGCTGCGGGCGACGCTTGGGCATTCGGGGGAGGTGCGCCGGTGACGGGTCCCGTGCACGACCGGGCTCAGCTCGGCGCCTACGCACTCGGTGCGCTCGACCCCGTCGAGGCGCGCATGGTGCACGAGCACCTGGTGTCCTGCCAGGACTGCCAGCGCGAGGTCAACGAGCTGATGATGATCCGGCGCGCACTGGACCAGGTGCCCCCGGAGGCGTTCGTCGACGGCCCGCCAGAGGAGGGCGACCTCCTGCTGCGGCGCACCCTGCGCCAGGTCCGCACCGAGGCACCGGCACCACGCCGCATGTCGGCCGGGATCGCGGTCGCGGCCGCCGTCGCGGTGGCCGTCGCACTCGGCGGCGGCATCCTCGTCGGCCGCGAGACCGTGTCCACACCGGTCGCCGCCCCGCCGCCGACCACCCCCACTCTTCCCACGAACGCGCGCCTCGCGGAGGCCACCGACGCCGAGACCGGCACCTCGATGACCGTGGCGCTGGAGCCCAAGAAGGGCTGGGTCTGGGTCAACGCGACCGTGACGGGCCTGGCGTCGGGTCTGCGCTGCGAGATGTACGTGATCCCGAAGGACGGCGACGCGATCCTGGCAGGCGGCTGGCTCGTCTCCGACGAGGGCTCGGCGAAGGGCACCATCCTGGAGGGCACCGCCCTGCTGCCCCCGGACGAGGTGCGGGCCATCGAGATCCGGACCCAAGAGGGCGAGACGATGGTCTCGGTCCCGCTCTGACCCGAGACACTGTCAGCGGTCCCCACCCCTGATGATCATGGCGCGATCCGGCGCCCGGTCGTGCGCTGCTCCCGTCGGCGGGGGGCGCACACCCGTTTGGCGGCGGCCAGGTCGCGTACCGTCGCCGGCCTTCCCACGGCCGTCTGCCCCGCCGCGCCGCCCCAGCCCGATGGCCGCCTCGCTCGACCGCGCGGTCGTCCAGCGAGTATTCGCAGTTCACGCGCCTGCTTGACCGCGCTGACCGCCGCGTGTCCGGCAGCCGCAACGACGCAGGACCACCGCAGGGTTCGTCAATGTGACCCACGCCACACATCTCCATGTGGGTGAGCTGAACGTTGCCGCCGTTACCAAACGTATATACGGGTAGGACTTGCAACGAGGCGTGCCCGCAACAAAAACCTTGACGCGGCTTAATCGTTCTGATATCTACTGCAGAGGAGTTCATCCATGAGGATGCCGAGCTCTAGAGTTGCCGGACTAGCTGTACTGGCAACGATCTCCGCGCTCCTCCTCAGTGGCTGCCAACTGCGCGAAGGCGCGGGCAGCGAGTACGGCGACACCCAGGGTATGCCAAAAACAACCGGGCAACTCGAAATGGGAAATAACTGAGTCGCAGGTGAACAGAACCATGCGTCACAGAATTGTCCGTTGGTCCGTCGCCGCGTTCCTCGTGGTCATCGGTGCCGCCTGCCCAGCGGTGGGCGTCGCCATGGCGAGCGCGAGCCAGACTCAACCGGCAGCACAGCAGGCCCAGCAGGTGCTCGCACCCCTGGACCGCGAGTTCCTCACGGTGATCAACTTCGCGAACCTGTGGGAGGTCCCCATGGGCAAGCTCGCCGCCGAACGGGGCAACTCGCAGGCGGTCCGCGACACCGGCACCGTGCTGGCCCAGGACCACACCAAGCTCGACGTCGCCGTCAACAAGCTGGCGGACCAGTTCGGTGTGCGGCTGCCCGACAAGCCGTCGTCGTCCACACAGGGGTGGATGAACGAGATCTCGAGCAAGACCGGTGAGGAGTTCGACGACACCTTCGCCGACCGGCTCCGCGCCGCGCACGGCACGGTGTTCGGGCTGATCGCCGAGGTGCGGTCCGGTACCCGCAACCCGGTGATCCGCGACTTCGCCTCCCAGGCCAACGAGATCGTGATGAAGCACATGACCCTGCTCGAGGGCACCGGTCACGTCACCGTCGAGCACGGCATGTTCGCCGAGGCCGCGGCCCGCCAGACCACCTATCCGGAGAACACGTTGACACGTGGTGACCTACTGCTCGCCGGTCTCGTCGCCGTACTGATGGCGGCGGCCACGATCGGCATCGTGCGAACCTTCAGCGCACACGGGTCCGCCGAATGATCGCGATCGCACTGCCACAACACGACATCGGCATCCGCGAGGTCGCCGCCCTGTCGGCGAGGGCCTCCTACGTCTTCATGTGCCTGACCCTGTGCTGGGGCGTACTCACCGCGACCGGCTGGATCAAGAGGCTCACCGGGCATCAGGCCATCCGCTCCGCGCACATGATCCTCGCGATCTTCACGCTCGCGACGGGCATCACGCACGCGATCGTGTTCCTGCTGCTGCGGGAGCAGGGCCTGGACATCTTCGGTATCTCGGTGCCGTTCAGCGGCCGGTTCCGGCACGCGCTCGGCATCCTCGGCCTCGAGATCATGATCGCGATCACGATCACCACCGGCATGCGGCGGTTCATCCGCTACCGCAACTGGCTGCGGTTCCACCAGCTCGCGTACATCGCGCTCGGCCTGGTGGTCGTGCACTCGTGGTTCGGTGCCATCGCCAACGGCCACCTCGCACTGCTGTGGCTCGGCGGCATCACGGTGCTGACCCCGGCGGTGACACTGACAGCACTCCGGTTCCTCCCACCGAAGGTGCTGATCCGCGCCGGGCTGCTCGCGGCGGCGCCCGCCACCACCGGAACACAGCTGGCCGTCGTCGAACCTCCGCCACCCGGCCCGCGCGTCGGGCGGAAGGTGCAGGTCAGCGTCGACAACCAGCGCTGCAAGCGGTACGGCATCTGCCAGGCCGAGTCGCCGCAGCTGTTCCAGCTCATGGAGGACGGACGGCTGCGCTACGTCCGTGACCCCGACACCGACAGCCGTGCCCAAGCGCAGGCGGCGGCACGGTCCTGCCCCATGCAGGCCATCCAGTTGCAGGAGGTACGCACCCGATGAACCGGGACGAACGGATCGTCGTGGTCGGCGCCGGCCTGACCGGTCTGCGCACCGCGGAGCGGCTGCGCGAGCTCAAGTTCGAGGGCGAGATCATGCTCCTCGGCGACGAGAAACAGCCGCCGTATCACCGGCCCGCGCTGTCCAAGCAGCTGCTCATGGGTACGCTGCGGACGAGTGACCTCACGCTCCCCGCGTACGAGGACCTCAACGCGAAGTGGCGGTTCGGCACGCAGGTCCGGCAGCTGGTGCCGCACAACAAGGTCCTGCACCTGCCCGGCGGCGAGGAGCTGACCTACGACGGTCTCGTCATCGCGACCGGCGTGGAAGCCAAGCGCCCCAACGACCTGCCGTACTACGACCCGCGCGTGCTCGTGCTGCGCACCATGTCCGACGGCATGGACCTAGAACGCGTCATCGGCTCGACGAAGGGCCGCGTCGCGGTCGTCGGCGGCGGGTTCACCGGCTGCGAGCTCGCGGCGAGCCTGCGCCACCTTTCCCGCGAGGTGACGCTCATCGGCCGCCAGGACACCCTGCTCGGCAACGTCCTCGGCCCCGAGCTCGGCCAGTGGCTGACCAACCTCCACCGCGACCACGGCGTCGACCTGGCGCTGGGCAACTCCGTGCAGGAGTGGGCGCCGGGGCCGGAGGGCATCGGCCTGAAGCTGACCGACGGCACCACCCTGCTCGCGTCGTGCGTCCTGATCGCGGCTGGCACCGTGCCGCTGACCGGCTGGCTGCGTGGTTCCGGGTTGCCGCTGGACAACGGCGTGGTCTGCGAGCCGACCTGTCACGTCGTCGGCGCAGAGGACGTGGTCGCCGCCGGTGACGTGGCGCAGTGGCCCAACCTGCGGTTCGACAACGTGCCGAGGCGCGTCGAGCACTGGCTGAACGCGGTCGAGATGGGCCGGGCCGCTGCGGAGAGCCTGCTCGCCGGCCGCACCGCCGCGGAGCCGTTCACGCCGATGCCGCGGTTCTGGACCGAGCAGTACGGCATCCGCATCCAGGCCGCGGGCATGCCGAAGCTGGGCAAGGACATCATCACGCTCGGCACGCCGGACGAGGGCACCGGCACCGTGTACGGGTACTCCAACGAAGGCCGCCTGATGGGGGTGGTCGGCCTGGACTGCCCGTCGTCCGTGCTGGCATGGACCGACAGCGTGAGCAGGCAGAACCCCGCGCCACGGCCGCGTACGCCCGCCGAGCCGACACCCGCGGTGTCCGTTGGCGGCGCCGGTGCGGCGGCGAAGCGCGGCAAGGGCAGGCATCAGCTGCCCATCAAGGACAAGCAGCCGCAGCGCGAGGAGAAGCGCGACCACGAGATCGCGTACGTGGAGGAGCCACCGGGTCAGGTCGGCGTCGGTGCCGGTCAGGTGCCCGCCGGGCGGCCGAAGAACGTCGTGGACTCGTTCAGCCGCATGCTGCCGGTGAAGGTCCGTCCGCCACGCGGTGGCGCGGTCCCGCCGCCCGGTATGCCGATGAACGGTGTGCCTGTCCCGCCGCCACCGGGAATGCCGGTGCACGGCGCTCCCATCCTGCCGCCGCCGGGCATGCCGGTGAACAGTGCGCCCGTCCCGCCGCCACCGCCGGGCACGCCGGTGCACGGTGCGCCGGTCCTGCCGCCGCCAGGAACGCGGGCGAACGGCGCGCCGGTGCCGCCGCCGCCGGGAACGCCGCTGAATGGCCGTCCGGTGCCGCCCGTCGGAGCGCCGCAGAACGGCCGCCTCGCACTGGGGCCCGCGACGAGTGGCCGGTTCCCGGTGCCGTCGGAACCCGACCGGATCGCACCACCGCGGTTCCGCTCCGCCAATGGCGTCCCGGAGCCGCTGAGCGGCAGGCTGAACGCGCCAGACGACCTCGCGATCGACGTCACCGGTCAGATGGCGCTCCTCGACGCGAACGGGCACGTCCGGCCCCCGGAGTTCCACGACCCGCTGGCGGTCTCCGCCACGACCGTCGACGGCATCCCGCCGGTCAGCAACGGCCCGAGCAGTTCCTACAGCGCGATGCCGCCCGTCCGGCGCGGTCCGTCGGACTCGTTCGACTCCATGCCGCCGGTCCGGCGTGGCGCGTCGGACTCCTTCGGCGGGATGCCTCCCACCCGCCGCGGCGCGGAGGATTCGTTTGGTGGCATGCCGCCCGCGCGGCGTGGTTCTTCGGACTCGTTCGACTCCATGCCGCCGATCCGGCGACGTGCGGACGATGTGCGCCGTGCGCTGCCCCCGGCCCGGCGCGGCGCGGCGGACTCCTCCGGCGGGATGCCGCCGGTTCGTCGTGGTTCTTCGGACTCGTTCGACTCGATGCCGCCGGTTCGGCGTGGTGCGGACGATTCCTTCGGTGCGCTGCCGCCTGCCCGGCGTGGGGCCGATGCGCGGCCGTCCGCCGCGCGTGGTTCTTCGGACTCCTTCGGTGCCATGCCGCCTGTCCGCCGCGGTGCGGACTCCTCGCGTGGGCGGCGGCCTGCTCGTAGTGGCGACGGTGCCTTCGGACAGGCCACGGCACGCGGCTCAGAGGACCCGTTCGCGGCGATGGGTGGCGCCAGGGAGTCGCTCGACCCGGTGGCTCCGGTGCTGGGCAGCGCGGACGAGACCTCCATCGAGGGGATGCCACCGCGCCGGGCGGCCAGGCACAACACGGCCGGGCCGACCAACGGTGGCCGGGCCGCGCGGCGCCGGGCCGAGGAGCGGGTCTCCCAGAGCATGGATCCCGCGCTGAGCGGCATCCGGCTCACGCCGGCCCTGCCGAGCATGGACGACTCGTTCGACCGGCCTCCCAAGCACGGCAGGCCGGAGGACGACTACCTGGTCCGGCAGCGGTTCGGCCCAGAGGACTCCTATGACCAGATGCCCGCCGTGGAGCGGTCTGTCCGGGCTTCCGGAGGTCGGCGGCGCGCCTGACCTCCACCAACGCTGACCGACACAGTCCGCGTGCCGTCCCGTTTCGACGGGTGGCACGCGGACTGTCCTTTATAGACAATTATCCGCGAAAACGATCACTTGGTGTAGTCGGGCCGTCGTTGCGGGTAATTCTCGTCACCATTAAGGTGGTACCGCTCGGGTTATGACAGTGGCAAGGTTGTGCACCGCACACAACCTAAAGGGAGTCCGTGTTGATCTGTGACGAAATATCGGGGGGCCGTCCAGTGAGCATCGCGACCCGGACAACCAGCTATTTCACCACGCCGCAGCACGAAGAGCTGCGCGAACAGGTGCGGGAATTCGCCGAGGTGAAGGTCGCGCCGAGGGTCGGTGACATGGAGGCGGCGAAGTCCGTCCATGTCGAGATGTCCAGGCTGATCGCTCGACAGGGCTGGCTGGGCGTCACGATTGACCCCCGGTATGGGGGAATGGGCCTCGGTCACCTCGCGAAGACGATTGTCATCGAGGAGTTGTCGCGGGTCAGCGGCGCTATGGGCGCAATGGTCCAGGCCTCTCAGCTCGGTGTCGCGAAAATCGTCCACTTCGGCAATGAGCAGCAGAAACGGCGCTGGTTACCCCTGGTCGGCAACGGCCGTTGCATGCCGACGATCGCTGTGACGGAACCAGAATCCGGTGGGCACGTTCTCGGCATGTCCGCTACCGCCGAACGGGTGGGAAACGAATACGTCCTGAATGGCAGGAAGGTGTTCGTCGGCAACAGCCATGTCGGCGATCTGCACGGGGTGGTCGCCAGGACCGGACGGGGCTCCAGCGGGCTGTCCGCGTTCCTGGTGGAGTCGACGGCCCCGGGCCTGTCACTCGGCCAGCACCAGCCCACCATGGGGCTGCACGGGTTCAGCTTCGGTGAACTGATCTTCGAGAACTGTCGGGTACCGGCCGAAAACCTGCTCGGCTCCGAGGGGGACGGCCTCGCCGTCGCCTACTCGTCGAGCGTCCTCTACGGCCGTCCGAACCTGACCGCGGTGTCGCTCGGCATCCACCGCGCGATCGTGGAGCAGACCGTCGAGTTCGCGACGGCACAGCAGCGCTACGGCGCGCCCCTCGCCGAACTCCCCACCGTCAAACAGAAACTGGGGCAGATGCAGTCCCAGCTGATGACCGCGCGGCTTGCCGCGTACCACGCCGCGTACCTGCTCGACGAGGGCCTGCCCTGCGACGCGGAGCTGATCAGCGCCAAGCTGCTCAACGTCGAGTCCTCTTTGGACAGTGCACGCACCGCGATGGAGGTGCACGCGGCGTACGGACTGTACCCCGGCAGCAACATCGAGCGCTTCCTGCGCGATGCCAACCACATCTACGCACCCGCCGGCACGTCGGACGTGCAGCGGATCCGGCTGGCCGAGGTCGCGCTCGGCACCTACCGGGACCAGTGGTCGGCGCGGTTCTCCGACCAGCTCCGCGCGAGCAGCGGGCTGCTGAACAGGCCCCGCACCGCCGATGAACCCATGACCAACAATGACTCGCCCCGCTGGTGGCACCGGTAGGCGGCTCGTTGGTTCCCGCACGGCCCGGCGCCCGAGGACAGGCGTGATGCCCTGAGAGGCGCTTTTCGGGACGCTGAACGACCCGAAAGCGCCTCTCAGGGCATCGCACCGCGCCTGGCGGGCTAGCGCAGTCCCTGTTCGCGTCGGTGGATCAGGTCCATCACCTCGGCCGCCATGGACTTGATCATCTCCAGGCCCGGCCTGCCCCAGTTGCTCTCTTCCGTGTTCACCACGCAGATCGTGCCAAGTGCGGTGCCGGTGCGGTCGATCAGTGGCGCACCCATGTAGGCCCGCACGCCGATCGAGTTCACCACCGGGTTGACCGCGAACCTCGGGTACGCGCACACGTCGTCGAGCACCAAAGCCTTGCGGCGCACCACGACGTGCGGGCAGTAGCCGTGTTCGCGTGACATCGTGCGGCCCGGGGTCGCGCGGGACGCGGACGACGCCGCGTCCAGTGCGTCCGCCTTCGCGCTGTCCGGTCCGTACAGACCGGCGAAGTACTGCTCCTCGTCGCCCACGAAGTTGACCATCGCGTACGGCGCGTTCGCCGAGGTGGCCAGTCGTGCCGCGAACCTGTCGAACTCCGAGTCCGGCCGCTCACCGAGCCCGAGCTGTGCCAGCCGGGCCAGTCGCTGTGGGATGTCGGGGTCGTGCGGCGCCGTCAGCAGTCGAGGGTCGAGGATCTCGTAGTTCATGACTGGTGACTCCGAATCATCGTGGAATTGGCGGCACGGAACGTCGCCAGAACGGACTCGAGCAGGGTGATCAGCACCAGGTGCGCGGACTGGGCCTTGCGTGCGTCGCACCGGACGAGTGGCACGTGCGGTTTCAGCGCGAGCGCCCGCCGCACGTCCTCGTCCCGGTAGTGGTACCCGTCCTCGAACTCGTTGAGTGCCACCAGGAACTTGATGTCGCGCCGCTCGAAGAACTCGACCGCGCCGAAACAGTCGGCGAGCCTGCGGGTGTCCGCGAGCACCACCGCGCCGAGCGCACCCCGCGACAGCTCGTCCCACATGAACCAGAAGCGGTCCTGGCCGGGCGTGCCGAACAGGTACAGCACGAGGTTCTTGTCGGTGAAGGAAAGGCGGCCGAAGTCCATGGCGACCGTGGTGGTCGACTTGCTCTCGACCCCCGCGACGCTGTCGACCGCGACACTGGCCGCGGTCAGGGTCTCCTCTGTGGTCAGTGGCTCGATCTCGCTCACCGCGCCGACGAACGTCGTCTTGCCGACGCCGAAACCGCCCGCGACGAGGATCTTGACCTGAATGGGGAACAGCTGCTCAGACGAACCGTCGGAGGCCATCAATCACCGCCTCCAGAATGGCTGGGTCGTTGGAATAGGACTCGGTCGGTGCGAACTTCGCGATCACCACGCCGAGTTCGATGAGGTCGGACAGGACGACCTTGGTGACGGTCACCGGCCGGTGCAGCAGCGCCGCCACCTCGGCGACCGACGTCGGATACGCGCACAGCTCCAGTGCCTTGGAGTGCTCGACACCAAGCTGGCTCTTGCCGACCATGCCGTCGCCGGTCGCCCGCACCAGTGACATCAGGTCGAGCGGGGTGCTCGGCTGAGTCCTCCCGTTGGTCATGGCGTACGGGCGTACGCCGAACAAGCCGGGGTCCTCGGCAGCCGCCTCGTCCTGACCTCTCATCGTCAACGGGTTCCATTGCCCTGGTGCGCGACGTGGTGTCGCGACGGGGTCACGAGCACGGCGGGCACCTGCGTGCACAGCCGTTGCATCTCGTAGCTGAGGATGCCCGCGTCGACCTCGCGGGAGGCGAGCACCGCCAGCACACTGCCCGCGCTCGCCGCGGTCACGAACAGGATGATCTCGTTGAGCTCGGTGATCACCTGCCGGACGCCTGCGCCGGAAGGGTCGTCGCCGGAGAACTTCTTGCCGACCTGGTTGGCCAGCGAGCACATGCTGCTCGCGAGGGCCGCGAGCCGGTCCGCGCCGTCGGTGTCGAGGCCGTACCAGTACTTCGGGATGCCGTCGACCGAGAGCAACAGCGCGCTGTGCGTGTTGGGTACTGCCTCAACCAGCCGGCGGAGCAGCCAGTTCAGGTCGTCGGCCATGTTGTGGAGTCTCCCTTGTTCGTCGCGTCACGGTTCTGCTCGGAGAGCCAGTGATCCCGGCCCGCCTGGACGGTCTTCATGAGATTGGTGTTGTGGCCCGGCACCGGCTTGGTCGTCTGCGGCGGCTCGAGGAGCTCCTGCCGCAGATGGCTGCCCCTGCGCTGCGGCAGCGGCGGCGGCTGGTCGCCTGCGAGGGCGTTCGGATCGGTGAATGTGGCGGCGTCCTCGGGGGAGATCGCACCCATCCCACCGGCACGAAGGTCGTCGTAGGACCGGCCGGGTGCGCGCACGGGCAGCTTGGGCAGCCCTGGGTCGGCCGCCGCGGTGGCCTCTGCCGCCGTGTGACGGGCGGCCTGTGGTGGGCGGATGGGTCCCAGACCGGGGCTGGGGGCGCTCGCGACGGCCGCGGTGGGCACGGGCACCGGCGCGGGCACCGGGGTCGGCGGCACCGGCGGTTCGCTCCTCGGCGCGGGCGACGGCTTCTGGACCGGTGGCAGGGACGGCGACGAGGCGGTCGCCGAGGGGAGCTGCTCTGGCCTGCGCTTCTGCAGCACGGACTGCGACCGCGCGCGGTGCCGTGGGTCCTGTGCGGGCTCCGACTCGCTCAGCAGCTGTGGCGGGATCACCACGGCCGCCGCGATGCCGCCGAAGATGTTGGACTGCAGGCGGACACGGATCTCGTGGCGGCGCGCCAGCTCGCGGACCACCGCGAGGCCGATGCGGCCGTCCTCGAGCAGCTCGCTGATGTCGATGTGGGTCGAGCCGTCGAGCAGGTGGTTGATCCGCTCCAGGTCCTCGTAGCTCATGCCGAGACCGCGGTCCTGCACCTCGATCGCGAGACCGGCGGTCACCTTCTGCGCGCGGACCTCGACCTTCGGGCCGTCCGGCGAGGTGAAGCGGGTCGCGTTCTCGAGCAGCTCCGCGAGCAGGTGGATGATCTCGGCGACCGCGTGGCCGTGGATCTCCACGTCCTCGACCGGCACGATCGCGATCTGCCGGTAGTGCTCGGCCTCGGACACCGCGGCCAGCAGCACCGCGTACACACTGACCGGCTTGGTCGACCGCCGCTGCGGCGACTCGCCGCCCAGCACTGCCAGGTTCTCGCCCTGCCGCCGGGCCAGCGTGAACAGGTGGTCGATCTCGTAGAGGCCGTCGAGGAGCTCGGGGTCCTCGTTCTCCTGCTCCAGCTCGTCGATCCGCTTGATGGCGCGGTTGATGAGGGACTGCAGGCGCCGCGCCAGCTTGACGAACACCTCGCGCCGCTGGCCTGGGTCGTCGGTGAGCACGACCTGGCCATCGCCGGGCCGGGACCACAGCGGTGCAGGCTCCGGCGTGCGGGTGACCACCTCGACGGGGCGCTGCTCGTGGACGCGCTGCTCCGGCGCGAGTGGCTGCGGCTGCGGCTGCGGCGCGGGCATCGGGGCGCGTGGCAGCGCTGGTCTGCTCGCCGGCGGCGTGACCTGCCGCACCGAGGACATCGCCATGAGGAAAGCCACGAGCACCGCGACCACACAGCCCGCGACCACGCTGACCGACACGACCAGCGCGCTTGAGTCGTCGGTCGCGATCATCAGCACACCGGCCCCGCCGCCGAGCATGACGACGGTCAGCAGGAACAACCCGATATGCAGGAGTTTGGTCTGGAGGCGCTCGATGCCGTCCGCGTAGGTGTTTTGCATGTCGTTCTCCACGCGTAAACCCCAAGGTGGGGTAGGCGTCTCAGACATCGGGTCCTTCCTGTGCGGGGAGGAGGCAACACGAACCGACACGCGTCGAGCCGGAATGCGCAGCAGATGCTACCGCAAACGCTTTTGTGCACTTTGGCCCTGTGTATGGAATTGGTGTTACCACACCCCTTCGCACGCATGTGCGCAGTTCAGCCGGGTGGCACGCCCCTGCGCGGCGGCGTGGCGAAACATCTCGTGGTCCACAGTGGACAGACGGGTCACCGATTCGGCGGCCACGACACCGCCGACCAGCAAGAACATGATCATGAACCACGTCGGCGGGCCGAGGAGAGCCGTTGCGAACACAGGGGAAAGTGGTGGCCCGGCCGCCGCGAGCGTGACCGGCTGACCAGGACCGTTGCGTAATTTGAGCGCCCGCCGCGCCGCTCGGAATCGGCCGGTGTGTCGTGGGCCTCGCTCGGCGGCCGGCACGCGCCCGAGATACCGCCCCGTCCGGCGTCACCCTATCGGCGGAACCCGGGAACAACTCCGGTCCGCCGGGAATTGACAAGGAGGTAGGAATCGACGAAAGGCGACTCATGTCCCGTGAGATCAGAACCCCAGGCCCCGACCACCCGATCACCGTCGAGAAGAACCCGGCGCGCGTGACCGTGCGGGTCGGTGACCAGGTCGTGGCCGACTCGACGGCGGCGCTCGTGCTCCAGGAGTCGAACTACCCGCCCGCGCACTACATCCCGCTCGCCGACGTCGACCCCGCCCTCATCACGCCGACCGACACCAGCACGTACTGCCCGTACAAGGGCGACGCGTCGTACTACACGCTGGTCACCGAGGGTGGCGAGCTGAAAGACGCCATCTGGACCTACCGGACCCCGTACCCGGCGGTCGCCGAGATCGCCGGACACGTGGCGTTCTACCCGAACAAGGTGGAGATCACCCAGAGTTGAGCCGTCGTTCCGTCACCCGAATGGCTCAGTAGAGCGAAAGTTTCGACAACTCAGCGCGTCCGCGACCGCTTCGTCCGTCGATGGCGAGATGTCACGGTCCGGATGAGCCGTCGCTCCGCCATCTCGCGGACGACCCCTACGGCACCCGGCCCAATCCTGGTTCGAAGTGTGGTTCCGGGGTAGTCCGCGGTAGGAGTGCCGTGGTGCCAGGAGGGTGACGCCGGAACGGGAGGCCATCGTGACGGACAGTCCATTGTGGAAGGTCGGCCGGATGGTCGCGGCCGTGGTGGCGGTCGTGGCCGCGATCATGTGGCTGGTGGCACTGGTGCCGAACCTGAACCCGTTCACCACCGAGACCAAGGACCGCACCGGGCCCGCGATGCTCCAGTCGGTCCGCGACCTGAGCCAGTACCACGCGGCGGAAGGCGACTTCCAGGTGATCGTGGACCTGGAGCACGACGTCGCCTGGGTGCCCGACGTGATCGCGGGGAACCGGACGTTGTTCGTGGCACAGGGCTCGGTGAGCGCGTACATCGACCTCGGCACGTTGTCGGAGAAGGCGCTCACGGTCGACGATGAGAAGAAGACCGTGTCGGTCCTGCTGCCGGACCCCAAGCTCGCCAAGCCGAACATCGACCAGGAGCACACCTACCTGTACTCACAGGAACGCGGTGTGTTCGATCGGGTCAAGTCGCTGTTCGAGACGACTGACCAGCGGGAGTTCTACGTGCTCGCGGAGAAGCGGATCGGGGACGCGGCCAAGGAGGCCGGCCTGACCGCCCGCGCGGAACGCAACACCCGCCAGATGCTGTCCGGCATGTTCACGGCGCTGGGCTACAAGACGGAGTTCGCCAGTCCGCCTCCCCGGGACTGACGGTCCGCGCGACGCCTCCCCGAGTGTTCGCGTGCGCGCAACTTTTGTTGTTACGCGGTACAGGACGTCGGCGTGGTCGCCTGTGCGCACGCGACCACGCTGGGCCGCGCCCTGTTCACCGGGCTGGAGATCACGTGATGACGCCGAGGATTCAACGGTGGTGAAGTGGGTACTCCCCGTCACGATCACCGCGTGCGGACTGGCACCGGTGAGAGTCGGAAGGGGAGACGCGATGCGGCAGGCAGAGGTGACCGAGGACCAGGAGACGCCGATCTTCGACGAGCTGGCGGCCGAGGTCGGCTGGGAGCTGGTCGACGCGAACGCCGGCCCCGAGGCGCGCGACGGGTGACGCGTCAGCTCCCGGCCGTCGTCATCGGGGCTCCCCGTAGGTCGTGCGCAGCGCGCTCTTGAGCAGCTTTCCCGACGCCGTGCGCGGCAGGGTCTCCGCGAACGTGACCGACTTCGGGATCTTGTACCGGGCGATCCGGCCGGCGAGGAACGCGAGCAGTTCGGCGGGATCGACCGTGTTCCGCGCCACGACGATGGCGCGGCCGACCTCGCCCCATGTCTCGTCGGGCATCCCGATCACCGCGCAGTCCGCGACCGCGGGATGCCGGTGGAGCGCGTCCTCGACCTCGGCCGGGTAGATGTTCTCCCCGCCGGAGATGATCACGTCCTTGATCCGGTCCCGGATGTAGAGGTGACCGTCCTCATCGGATACCGCGATGTCACCGGTGCGCAGCCAGCCGTCCTGCGACAACACCGCAGCGGTCTCCTCCGGTTTGCCCCAGTAGCCCGTCATCACGTTCGGACCGTGCAGCACGACTTCGCCCGGCACACCCGGCGCCACGTCGGCGCCGTCCGCGTCGAGGACACGCACGTCGGTGAAGAAGCACGGTGTGCCTGCCGAACCGACCTTGCGTGTGCTCTCCGCCGCCCGCAGGAACAGCGCGCTCGGCGACGACTCGGTGAGCCCGTAGCCCTGCAGGAACAGCAGGCCGCGTTCCTGGTAGGTGGTGATCACCTGGGCGGGCACCGGCGCGCCGCCGCAGATCATCGTGCGCACCGAGGACAGGTCCGCGTCGGTCCACTCAGGAACACCCGCCACGGCCTGGAACATCGCGGGCACGCCGAACAGGTACGTGACCCGCCGCCGCGCGATCGTATCGAGCGCCCGCACCGGGTCGAACGAGTCCAGGACCACCGTGCCGCCCTTGACCAGCGTCGGCAGCACGGTCTGGTTGAGCGCGGCGACGTGGAACATGGGCGCGTTCACGAGCGTCACCTCGTCACCGGCGAGGTCGACGTCGATCAGCAGGTTGACGGTGTTCCAGTGGATGTTGGCGTGCGAGAGCGCCGCGCCCTTCGGCCGCCCGGTGGTGCCCGAGGTGTACATGATCATCGCGATGTCGTCCGGCTCGACGACCTCGTCGACCGGCGCCGAGGCCGCCGCAGCCACCCGTTCCTCGTACGCGGCCCGGTCGAGCACGTGCGGCACGTCGGCCGCGAGGTCGTGCGAGGGCGCGAGCACGAGCACCGACGCGCCGCTGTCCCGCAGGATGTAGTTCAGCTCGGGGGCGGCGAGCCGGGTGTTGAGCGGCACGAAGATCGCGTCGAGCATCCCGGCGCCGAACAGGGTCTCGAGGAACTCCGGTTCGTTCGGCCCGAGGTAGGCGACCCGGTCGCCGCTGCCGACCCCGAGCCCGGCCAGCACGTGCGCCACCCGCGTGGCACGTTCGTGCAGCTCGCGGTAGGTCAGCTCGCGGTCGCCGTGCACGATCGCGACCTGGTCCGGCGACATCCGCGCGCGGCGTGCCGGCCACGAGCCGATGCCCTGGTCACGCATCGCGGTCCCGCAGCCCCAGCAGGCGTACGGCGTTGTCCTTGAGGATCATGGGGCGCACCTCCGGTTTGATCTCGAGGGTGTCGAAGTCGGCGAGCCAGCGGTCCGGCGTGATGACCGGGAAGTCCGACCCGAACAGCACCTTATCCCGCAGCAGGGTGTTCGCGTACCGCACGAGCTGCGGTGGGAAGTACTTCGGTGACCACCCCGACAGGTCGATGTGGACGGTCGGTTTGTGGGTGGCGACGGCCAGTGCCTCGTCCTGCCAGGGAAACGACGGGTGCGCGAGGACGATCGGCAGGTCAGGGAAGTCGGCGGCCACGTCGTCGACGAGGAGCGGATTGGCGTACTTCAACCGGATCCCGCCGCCGCCAGGCAGCCCGGCACCGATCCCGGTCTGTCCACTGTGGAACAACGCGATGGCGCCGTGCTCGGCGAGCACCTCGTAGAGCGGGTACACCATCGGGTCGTTGGGGTGGAACGCCTGCACACTCGGGTGGAACTTGAACCCGCGCACCCCGTACCGCTCGATCATGGCCCGCGCCTGCCGCACGGCCGCGTTGCCGCGCCAGGGATCGACGCTGGCGAACGGGATCAGGATGTCCGCGTGCTCGGCACAGGCCTCGGCGATCTCCTCGCTCGAGATGGGCGGATGCCCGGTGGCGGACTCTGCGTCGACGGTGAACACGACGGCCGCCATCCTGCGTTCCCGGTAGTAGGCGGCGATCTCGGCGACGGTCTTGGTCCGCTCGGCCACCTTGAAGTAGGCGGCCGACCCGCTCATCAGGTACTCGGGCAGGGACAGTCGTCCATCGGCGCCGACCTCGACGTGCACGTGCATGTCGACGGCCACCAGCTCGTCGAGGTTCACGGAATGCTCACCGACCGAGGATACTCGGCAACGGCCCGCATCACGTCCGCTCCTTACCCCGAACGCCCCGGACTCCGCGCAGCGCGGGCACGATCCCGCGCGGCAACCACAGCACGACGACCACCAGCAGCAACCCGTACACCGCGTACGACAACACGCTCGGCGCGTAGCTCGGCATGCCGGGGCCTGTGCCCAGCTCGTTGAGCACCTGCACCAGCAGCACGATCACCACCGCGCCGACCACGCCGCCCGACAGCGTGCCGAGCCCGCCGACCACGGCCATCACCACGTACTCGATCGACAGCAGCACCGGGAACGAGCCCGGCCCCAGGTAGCCGAGGTAGAACGCGTAGATCCCGCCCGCCAGCCCCGCGAACGCCGCCGACAGGGTGAACACCGTCAGCCGGTACCGCCCGACCGGTACGCCGCTGGCCGCCGCCGCGACCTCCGACGTGGCGAGTGCCCGCAGCCCGCGCCCCGGCCGCGAGCGCACGAGGTTGTGCGCCACGAACAGCACGAGCGCGAGTCCCGCCCACGTCAGGTACGCGTACTGGATGTCCTCCTCCAGCTCGAAACCGCCGATCGACAACCGGGGAATCCCTTGCAGACCAATGGCACCACCGGCCCACGTGGACTGCGCGAGCACCGAAAGGAGGATGAGCTGCATGGCGAGCGTGGCGAACGCCAGGTAGTGGCCACGCAGCCGCAGCACCCCGACCCCGACGACCGCGGCGAAGGCCGCGGCGGTCACCGGCGCGGCGACGAGCCCGAGGACCGGCGGCGTGCCGTGCACGCTGAGCAGCCCGGCCGTGTACGCGCCGATCGCGTAGAACGACGCCTGGCCAAGGGAAATCTGCCCGGCCTGCCCCATGAGCAGCGACAACCCGACGGTCACCATGGCCGCCAGCCCGGCGAGGACGTAGATGCCGAGCTGTAAGCCATCAAGGAAGACGGGCAGCGCGAGCGTCACCGCGACGGCGATCAGCACCTTCATACCGGCTCCTCCACCGGGCCTCGGTTTCCTCGCGGGGCCGCGCGCCAGATCATCACGGCGATCATCAGCCCCAGCGCGATGTCCGTCTGGTGCGCGGCGTTCCCGTAGCCCGCGACCAGCGCCTGCGTCACCCCGAGCAGCAACCCGCCCGCGAGCGTCACCGCCGGGCGCGTGAGCCCGCCGAGGATCGCGGCCGCGAAGCCGTTCACGATCAGCGTCACGTCCGCGTCGAACGTGATCTGCTGCACCGGCGTCACCAGCACGCCCGCCAGCCCGCCGAGCGCGCCGCCGATCGTGAACGCCAGCAATCCCATGCGCCGCACGTCGATCCCGACCACCTTCGCGGCGTACGGGTTCGACGCGCACGCGGTCAGTGCCTTGCCGGTGCCGGTGCGGCCGAAGAACAGGGCCATGCAGGCGAACACCGGCAGCGTCACCCCGATGACCAGCAGGTAGTGGGTCTGCACGCGGGCGTCGCCGATCGTGACCGCGCCGGGCAGGCCCGCGAACGACCTCGGCTGGTCACCCCACACGAGTACCTCGACCGCGTAGGCGAACACCGACAGCCCCAGCGTGACGATCAGCGCCGACCGAGGATCCGTCGCCAGCGCGACCACCCCGGCCAGCAGGCCGACGAGCGCGGCGACCGCGACCGCCAGCGGCTCCGCGACACCGTGGGGGAGCGCGGTCAGGAACGACGCAGCACACATCGCGCCCACGACCGCGAACGCGCCCTGCGCGAAGTTCACCACGCGCGTCACCCGGTACACGGCGACGAGCCCGCTGCCGACGAGCGCGTAGCCGCACCCGGTGCCGAGCCCGGTGACGAGGTAGCCAGGAAGGTCATTCATGCATGCCACCCAGGTACGCGGCCGACACCCGGTCGTCCTGTGCCAGCTCGTCCGACGGTCCCTCCGCGACGATCCGGCCCGCCTCCAGCACGTACGCGCGGGAGCACAGGTCCAGCGCCAGCCGCGCGTTCTGCTCGATCAGCAGCACGGCGAGCCCGCGCGTCTCGTTCAGCTCACGCAGGTGCCGCACCAGGTCCGCCACCACGATCGGCGCAAGGCCAAGCGACAGCTCGTCGACCGCGAGCACGTCCGGGCGGCTCATCAACGCCCGCCCGACGGCGACCATCTGCTGTTCGCCACCGGACAGCGTGCCGGCGCGCCGGTGCCGGAGCTCGGCCAGCCGCGGCAGGATCGCGTGCACCGGGCCGGTGTCGCGTTGCTTGTACCGCCGCCCGCCGAGCCGCAGGTTGTCCTCGACGGTGAGGTCGCCGAACACCTGCCTGCCCTCCGGCACGTGCGCGAGCCGCCCGCGCACCGCGACCGTGCCCTCGGCCGGTTTCACGATGCCGGAGAGCGTGTCGACCAACGTGGACTTGCCCGCGCCGTTCGGACCGACCAGCGCGACCATCTCACCGGCGCCGACGGTGAGGCTCACCTGGTCCAGTGCGGTGGCCGGCCCGTACCGGACCACCAGGTCACGCACCTCGACGGTGCCCGCCCCGCTCACGCCGTCGCCCCTAGGTAGGCGGCGACGACCCGGTCGTCCGCGCGGATCTGCGCCGGGGTGCCCTCGGCGATCACCGCGCCGAGGTCGAGCACGGTGACCAGGTCGGCGAGCCGGGTCACGAACGCGACGTCGTGCTCGACCAGCAGCATCGTGATCCCCTCGGCGCGCAGCTGTCCCAGCAGGTCCGCGAGCCGCGCCCGCTCGGCCGCCCGCAGCCCGGACGCGGGTTCGTCGAGCAGCAGCAGCCTCGGCTGCCCGCACAGTGCCCGCGCCACCTGCACCACCCGCTGCTGGCCGAGTGGCAGCGCGCCTGCGTCGCGGTCCGCCCAGTCCGCGAGCCCGGCTCTGGCAAGGCATTCGTGCGCGCGCTCGCGGATCTCCCGTTCCTCCCGTCGGTGCCGGGGCAGCCGGGCGATCGCGGCGCCGAACCCGGTGCGGGTGCCCGCGTGCGCGCCGACCATCACGTTCTCCAGCACGGTCATCCCGGTGAACACGCGTGCACCCTGGAACACCACGGCGATCCCGGCGGCGGCCCGGCGGTGCGGCGGCAGCCGGTCGATGAGGGTCCCGTCGTAGGTGACGGTGCCCGCGTCGGCGCGGAGCTGCCCGCCGATGAGCCCGAACAGGGTGGACTTGCCCGCGCCGTTCGGCCCGATGACGGCCCGCAGCTCGCCGTGCGCGACCTCGAGGTCGACGTCACGCACGGCGAACACTCCGTCGAACGAGCGGCGGAGCCCGTTCGCCCGCAGGATCGGGGGCACTCCGCTACCCGGCCAGCCCGGCCAGCTGCGTGCCCGCCCACTCGGTTGGCCGGAACGCGCCCTGTGTGACGGTGTTGACGGAGATGAACTGCGGGCCGAGCCCGGCGTGGTCGTCCTTGGCGTATGCGTACTCGCCGTTCGGCGTGACCAGTCGCAGACCTTCGAGCGCGTCCCGGATCGCGGCCGGTTCGGTGCTGCCCGCCTTCTCGATGGCGGCCACCAGCAGTTGCACGGCGCTCCAGCCGTCCTGCGCGAACTGCGGCGGCGGGTAGCCGTGCTCGTCGCTGAACGCGGTGGTCAGCTCGTCGATCGACGCTTTCTGTTTGCCAGAGGGGAGCTCCGGGCCGACGACGCCGATCGAGCTGGCGACGATCACCCCCTCCGCCGCCGCGCCGACCGGCTCGAGGAACAGCTTGCTGGCCTGCGCGCCGGTGAGCACGAGCGGGATGTCGAGCCCTGCGCTCGCGTACTGCTTGGTGAGTGCGACGGCGGGGGCCCCGGTCGCCCATACGACCAGTGCCTGCGCCTTCGAGCCTCGGACGTGCCCGAACACGGAGCCGAACTCGGTGGCGTCGGTCTGGAACTCCTCGTCGGCGACGATGTCGATGCCGAACCGGGAGGCGTCGTCCCGCATGCCCTCGTACCCGGCGACCGCGTACGAGCTGCGCGTGTCGTGCGCGACGGCCACAGTGGACACCCCGGTCGCCTTGAGGTACTGGAGGATCCGCTCCGCGTAGGTGCCAGAGGTCGCGGGCACCACGAACACGTACGGGTGCACCGGTTCGACCTGCTCGTCGGCCGGCGTGAGCGACAGGTAGGGGATTTCTTCCCGGTCCACCAGGGGAATCGTGGCGAGCGCGGAGTTGGAGAACGGCGACCCGATGACGGCGGCCACGTCGTCGTCACCCAGCCCGTTGAACGCCAGCACGGACTGGTCGGGCTGGCTCTTGTCGTCCTTGACGACGACCTCGAGCTGCCGCCCGAGCACCCCGCCCTCGCGGTTGACCTTGTCGACGGCGAGCTCGACGGACTTCTTGTTCTCGCTGCCGAGCGGGGAGTAGTTGCCGGTGAGCGACACGATCTGGCCGACGCGGATGGGCCCGTCACCGCCCGCGCTGGAGTCGTCGCCACAAGCGGCGGAAAGGAGGAGAAAGGCTGACAGGACAGGAAGAAGTCGACGCACGGTACCTCCTCGTACACGATGCGAGCAGCTCCCAAAGTTAGGCGCCTGCGTTGCAGTCGTCAAGAAATTGCCTAACATTGATTCGTGCTCCTTCGCCCCCAGTCGCTGTTGCTCACGTTGCTGGGCGATTACCTCTACGGCCGGGAGCTGTGCGTCTTCTCGGGCAGCGTGATCGAGGTGCTCGGCGGGCTCGGCGTGTCGGAGCACGCGACCAGGTCCACGCTCACGCGCATGGTCAACCGAGGGCTGCTCCGCCGCCAGAAGGACGGCAGGCGGATGTACTTCGGCCTGACCCCGGCCGGGAACGGCGTACTGCGCGACGGTCACACCCGCATCTGGCGAACGGGTGCCGTCAACGAGGACTGGGACGGCACGTGGACACTGCTGGGGTTCTCGTTGCCGGAGTCGTGGCAAAGACAGCGCCACGACCTGCGCTCGAAACTCGCGTGGGCGGGTTTCGGCCCGCTACAGGGCGGCCTGTGGATCGCCCCTGGGCATGTGCGCGTGGACGACCTCGTCGCGTCACTTGGCCTCGCCGCGCACGTCCGGGTCTTCCGCGCCACGGTCGACTCGGACGTGGCCCAACTGGTCGCGGACGCCTACGACCTGGCCCCGATCGCGGAGAGCTACCGCGAGTTCCTGGCCCGCTGGTCGCACGCGCAGCCCTACCCGGACGACCCGCTGGCCGCCCACCTTTCGATCGTGACGGAGTGGTTGCGCATCATCCGCAAGGACCCCCGGCTCCCGGTCCGCCACCTCCCGGCGGACTGGCCTGCCATCGCGGCACAGAAGGCCTTCCGCGACATCGAAAGCACCCTGGCCACCCCGGCGGCGGAACTGGCCGCCGGACTGCTGGACACCCGCCCGGCGGCGGAATAAGCCGTGGATCTTGGCGGGCCGGGTGGAGATGGTCCCGCCCGGCCGCCTAGACGGGGTTGCTGGAGAGGACCGACGACGCGTCGATCAGCCAGGTGCCGTTCTGGTTGACCAGCGTGTAGCTGTGGCGCTCACGGACACGGCGGCCGTCCTTGAACGCGTACAGGATCGTGGCCTCGACGGTCGTCGGCCCGGTGGGGGCGACCTCCGAGGCGGACACCGAGTTGACGCCGGTCCAGTAGTTCTCGTAGCTCTGGCGGCCCTGGGCCCGGCTTTCCTGGTACCGCTTGCTGAGGCGGTTCCACGCATCGGCGCGGTTGCCGGGCATCATCGCGTAGTAGGCGCTGATCGCGGCGGCGGGATCAGCGGGCGGCGGCGGAGTGGCCGCCGTCGTGGTTGCCGAGGTGGTGGTTGTCGGCGCGGTCGTGGTGGTCTCGTCCGACGGTGACGGCTCGGTGGTGGGCGCCGCCTCCGACGTGGTCTGCGGCGTGGTCTCCGAGGTGGTGTCCGAGGACCCGGCGGAGGGTGACGTGTCGTCGCGGTTGATGAGGGTGGTCACCAGTGCGGCCGCCACCGCCACGACGACGAGGACGGCCGCGAAGAGGACGGCGCGACCACGTGTGCCGGTGTTCTCGGCGGACGGAGCCGCGGCAGGCAGCGGGCCGGTGGCGGCGGGCGTCGGCGCCGCGACGGGCGCGACCGGTGTGGTGGGCGCGGCGGCCGAGGGTTCCGGGGTTTCGTAGGTGACGCCGGCCAGCGCGTCGCGAGCCTGCGCCATCGTCGGCCGCTGCTCTGGGTCGGGGTTGAGCAGCCACAGGAGCACCTCGGTCAGCGGCCCGGCCTTGGCGGGCGGAGTGATCACGCCGGACGCGATCCGGTACAGCTGCGCCATCGGGTTGGCGTCGTTACCGGAGGGCGGTTCGCCCTCGACGGCGGTGTAGAGCGTGGCGCCGAGCGAGTACACGTCGGACGCGTAGGTGGCCGCGTTCCCCTTGGCGACCTCGGGCGCGAGGTAGGCGGGCGTACCGGCGAAGGTGCTGGTCAGAGTGCCTGCGATGTCCTCGCTGACCCGCGCGATCCCGAAGTCGGTGATCTTGACGGTGCCGTCCTCGCCGACGAGCACGTTCGCGGGCTTGACGTCCCGGTGCACGACCCCGGCCTCATGCGCGGCGGCGAGCCCGGAAGCGGCCTCCGCGCCGATCCGCGCGACCTCATCGGGCGGCAGCGTGCCGAGCCCGGACAGGCTGGTCGACGGCAGGTACTCCATGATCAGGTACGGCTGCCCACCGTCCTGGACCACGTCGAACACGGTGATCAACTGCGGGTGCTGCAACCGGGCCGCGATCCGCCCCTCCCGCATGGTGCGGCGGATCATCTCCTCGCTCTGTGAGGAGGACAGCTCGGCAGGCACCAGCACCTGCTTGACCGCGATCTTGCGGTGCAGCCGTTCGTCATAGGCCTGCCAGACGAGCCCCATGCCGCCACTGCCAAGCCGTTCGGTCAGCCGGTACCGGCCCGCGATGATTTGCTCGTCGTTCATTAACTCCCCGTCTCGCCCCATTCCCCCTATGGACAGCACGAGACCACAGGTCGGAAACGCCTACTGCGTGCGTGGGGCGGGTACGTCCGGGAACCCCTCGGCGGCTCTGAGTCCGAGCATGTCGAGCAACTCGGCACAGTCGCCGGCACCCCGAGCCGCCGACGCGACCGTGATCACGGCGCGTCTGCGTTGGTCCGCGGACAAATCGACAGCGGTGAGCTGATAGTCGATGACGTCTTTCGTAGGCATGCCAACCTGTACCCGCCTACGCCCCACTTCAAACAGTCCCACAACCGACTCCGGCCCGACGCGGCGGGTGCCCCTGCCCGGCCACTTCGGTTGGCGTGGTTGGTGGCTGTAGTGGTTGGGGTCGCTGATGTTCACGTGGCGGCACATGGCGGGTCGCACGCGGTCACCGCCGGGGATCACAGAACGATGACACTCGGAACCGACTATTGGGTGGGGTCGTCCACCGAACATGAACCGTCAAGTGAAGATGACCATCGCCGCCGTGGTTGTGTTGTTGCTGCCGTTCGTGATCTTCATGGGCACTTACCAGGAGCTTGTGATCAACGGCGAAGTTGTGCAGGAGCGGGACACCAACTTCTTCGCGCCGGTCGCGGCGCTGATCGCGTTGGCAATCGCGTGGCAGATCGCGTTCGTGTGGGAGACGGAGCAGGACCGGCAGCCCAAGTGGAAGGCTGTCGCCGGGCTGATCGCGGTCGGCGCTGTCGCGCAGGGGGTATTCGGCCTGATCTGAGTAACTGTCACAGGGTGTAGGTGCGGGCGACTGCTGTCAGGTCGCCGTCGTCTCTTGGGCTTGCCGTGGTCGTGGGTGGGCGCGGGGTGGTGCCGGGGAGGGGTGGGAGGCCCCGGGTTTCGTCTATTGCCGTGAGCGCGACGGTCGGGCCGGTGGTCCTGACGGTTATCGTGACTCCTTCTGGTGGGAGGTCCCGGAAGCGGATCTCCGATGGCCACGTGTCCTCGCGGGTGCCCGTGACGGTCGTCGTGACCTGGGTTGTGCCGTTGGTTTGTGCTGTCGCCTCCGTAATCGGGGTGTTCAGGCGCAGGGTGATCGACGTGGCCCTGCGTGGGGAGCGGACGTGGAACGTGATGCGGTCGCCCTTCTTCGTCACGTCGGTCACCTCTGGGCCGTCGGCTTCGATTGCCGGGGCTGGGCCGGTCCACAGTTCGCCTCGTTGGTAGCCCTTGGGCAGGGCGCCGGTTTCCGTGCTGTCGACGTAGGTCGCCGTCCACTCGCCGGGGGTTTGTTCCGCGCTCACCCACGTGGCCTTGCCGGTGTCGGCGTTCAGCACGTACGCCAGGTGTGTCGGTGCCGGGTTCGCCGCGTCCGGTTGATCGATGGCCAGGTTGGCCGCCACCAGCGCCGCGGCGGCCACCAGCGCCGCGGCCGGGATGGCCGTCGCCGTGCGGGGGCGCGGCTGGGGCTCCGGTAACAACAGCTCCACGGCCGGCAGCAGGAGTAGCCCGAACAGGACCGCGAACACCGCGCCCACCCCGGCCAGCGCCAGGCCGACCGCGCCGAACACCATGTAGCCGAAGTACGGCAGCAGCGCGCTTGCCGCGATCGATCCCACTGCCAGCGCGGCGACCGACCACCGCGGTTTGTTCACCAGCAGCGCCACCCCGGCGCCCAGCGTCGCCAGCAACGCTGGTGCCGTGAACAGGAACGCCGCGCCCGGTGCGTACGCGGCGCACACCACGCCGAGCAGCGCGTGCCACGTCAGGCCGCCGATCGTCAGCGCCACCGGACCGAGTCGGCGGCGCAGCAGCAGGTACCACGCCAGCAGCGCCGCCGTCGCCGCCACCATGACCGCCACGTTGAACAGCGCGGGCCGGTGCAGTAGCCCGCCTGCCGTGTCGTAGGACGGTCGCACCCACGTCAGCACCAGCCACACCAGTTGCCCGAGTCCGAACGCCACCACCAGCGGCACCACGGCCGACCCCGCGGCGAGCGCGACCCTGCCGACGGTCGTCAGCTCGCGGCGGCGGGCCAGCCACGTCAGCAGGGCCACGAGTAACAGCGCGAGCACCGCCAGCGGCCACACCAGCCCGTTGGGGTAGCTCACCTTCAGGCCCACGAGGTCGAAGTACGAGTTGTCGTGGCCGGTCGTCATGGTGCGCAGGTCGGTGCCGCCAAGAGCACGGGCCAGCGCCAGCATGTTCTCGCCGTGGTGTTGCACGCTGCCCCGGTCGAGGTTGGCGAGCGAGTCGCCCGCCGTGTGGTACCTGGCCGCGCCCTCGATGTAGGCGAAGTTGAGGCCGCTGAACCCGGCGTCCGCGAACACCGTGAAGTCGGTGTTGTTCGGCAGCGCCCGGTACACCTCGACCATCGATGAGTCGCCCCGAGGGTGCGGGGCCGTGTCGTTGAACAGGTCCACCAGCCGCGCGTTGTTCCGCGACGTCTCGAACATCAGCGACGGGCCACTGACCCCGCGTGCCTCGAAGTTCAGTACGACGCCGCCCCGGCTGCCCAGCGGGTGCTCCCGCACGAACGCCTCGGCACCGAGCAGACCGTCCTCCTCGCCGTCGGTGATCAGCAGCACGACGTCGTTGCGCATCCGGTCGCCGGTGCGCAGGGCCCGCACCGTTTCGAGCATGGCGGCCACCGCCGCGCCGTCGTCGGCGGCGCCGGGGCCCATCGCCGACGAGTCGTGGTGCGCGGCCAGCACGACCGTGCCGGACGGGTCGGTGCCCGGCATCGTGGCGACGATGTTGTCGACCCGGCCGAACGCGGCCATCCCGTCGGCGGAGCGGACGCCGACCGCGTGCTGCACCTCCACCGACAGGCCCGCCGCGCGCAGCTCGCCTGCCAGGTAGCGCTCGGTTCGCGCGTTGGCGGAGCTGCCAAGCGGACGCGGCTCGCGTGCGAACTCCGCCAGGTGCCGCTCCGCGCGCTCGGCACTGAATGCCGACGGCGACACCGACGCCGGGGCGGGCGACGCCGTCCGCTGGGAGAGCGCGGTGCCGGTGATCACCCCCGCCACCACCAGGAGGATCACCAACCCGGCCACGGCGCGGCGGGGGGTGTCGAGGAGGTTCGCGTTCACGGAGGCGACATTATGCGGCGCCGGTGGTGCGCGTAATGATGTTGGCCGCAAGGATTTGCTGTGGTGATCCTCAGTGGTGAGGGTGTGGAGGACCACAACCGGGAGGGATCACTCCTCGGCGGGGACCAGGCGCAGCGAGATCGAGTTGATGCAGTAGCGCTGGTCGGTGGGGGTGTCGTAGCCCTCGCCCTCGAAGAGGTGGCCGAGGTGGGAGTGGCAGTTCGCGCACAGAACCTCGACGCGGGTCATGCCGAGCGACCGGTCCTCGCGCTCGATGATCGCCTCACCCGCCAGCGGCCCGAAGAACGAGGGCCACCCACAGTGCGACTCGAACTTCGTGTCGCTGCGGAACAGCTCCGCTCCGCAGGCACGGCATTCGTACACGCCGGTCGTCTTCGTGTCGGTGTACTCGCCGACCCACGGTCGTTCGGTGCCCGCCTCGCGCAGCACCGCGTACTCCTCCGGCGTCAGCTGCTGACGCCACTCCTGCTCGGACTTCACCACAGGCGGCTGCTGCTCGGTCTCCATGTCGTCCAAAATACGCGTCAGTGGGTGAACGTGTTGAACACGAACACCAGGGCGTCCCATGCGGTGATGGTCACGCCGAGCAGGATGAGCAGCACGAGGATGGCGGCCATGAGCTTGTAGTGGCCGCCAAGCCGGTTGGCCGAGTCGGCGAAGTCACCGACGTCGGACAGGTAGCCCTCGACGGTGTAGCCGGACCGCACCTGCTGCTGGCGTTCCAGATGCTGGGCGAACGCCTTCGTCTCCGGGTCCTCCGGGTCGAGTCCGATCAGCTCGTCGTCGATCCGGCGCGACCCGTTCTCCGGTTCCTCGGGGTAAGCGGTGGCCGCCATGTTTCCACCGTAACCTCTCTACCTCGCCTTGTCGCCGAGGTCGCGTTCCTCGCCCGTCGCGTCCGGTTTGACGTGCACGAACGAGGTGAATCCCCACTCTTCCAAGCGGGTGAGCTGGGCGCCGAACTTGCCGGACCGGCGCACCGGCGACACCGCGCGGCCGCCTTCCCGCAGCTCACGGGCGATCGCCAGCACAGCGGGGATCGGGGTGTCCGCCTCGTACAGCACCGCGACCGCCTCGCGCGCAGGCGCGGTGGCCAGCAGGTCCACGATCCGTTCGAAGCCGATGGAGAAGCCGCACGCGGGCACGTCCGTGCCGAGGAACCGGCCGACGAGCCGGTCGTAGCGGCCGCCGCCTGCCACCGAGCCGCCCGACGCGGGGTGCGTGACCTCGAAGATCTGGCCGGTGTAGTACCCCATGCCGCGAACCAGCGTCGGATCGAACTCCCAGGTCAGGTCGGGTAGCGCGGCCAGTCCGTCGACCGTGGTGGTCAGGTCGGTCAGCACGTCGTCGCCGAGGCCGGGCAGCACCGAGGTCAGCCGGTCGGTCAGCTTGGCCGCGTTCAGGCCCTGCAGGCCCGTGATGGTCTCCTGGAGCCGGTCGACGGTCGCCTCGTCGATGCCGAGGCGGTCGGCCAGTTCGGTGCGGACACCGCTCCAGCCGATCTTGTCGAGCTTGTCCAGCGTGATGAACAGGCGGTCCCAGCCCTCGGCGGGTACCCCGGACTGTTCGGCCAGCGCGGACAGGAACCGCCGGTCGGAGACCCGCACGGTCGTACCGGCCAGCCCCGCCGCGGCCAGCGCCGCCGACGTCGCCTCGATCAGCTCCACCTCGGCCAGCACGCTCGGCTCGCCGAGCACGTCGATGTCGCACTGGTAGAACTGCCGGTAGCGGCCCTTCGCGGGCCGCTCCGCCCGCCACACCGGCCCGAACTGGAACGAGCGGAACGGCTGCGGGAGCGTCGCGCGGTTGGCGCCGTAGAACCGGGTCAGCGGCACGGTCAGGTCGAAGCGCAGGCCGAGGTCGACGAGGTCGGACAGCGGTGTCCCGGCGGCGACCGACTGGTCGAGGCCTCGGCGCAGCACCTGGTAGATCAGCTTCTGGTTCTCGCCGCCCTGGCCGCCCTGGAGACGCTCGATGTTCTCCAGGGCCGGGGTCTCGATGCGCTGGTAGCCGTAGCGGCTGTAGACCTCCGTGATCCGCGCCAGGACATGGTCACGCACGGCGACGGTCGAGGGCAGCAGATCGCGGGTTCCCCTCGCGGGGGTCAGGTCCATCTTCACCGTCATTACGCTACTTGACCAGGCGAAGGGCTTTTCGCACGACGTAGGCTGGCGCGATGGCCGAGGCGATGGAGTTCGAGGTGGACGGGCACGCCGTGCGCGTGTCGAGTCCGGACAAGCCCTACTTCGCCGAGCTGGGGATCACGAAGTCCGACGTGGTGAGGTACTTCCTGTCGGTGGGCGACGGTATCCTCGGCGCGCTGCGTGACCGGCCCACCACGCTGGAGCGCTGGCCGGGCGGGGTGTTCGATGGCGCGAAGCTGTCCACCCGCGCCGACAACCGGGGCGACGCGTTCTACCAGAAGCGGGTGCCCAAGGGCGCGCCGCCGTTCGTGGAGACGGCGCGGATCACGTTCCCCAGCGGCAGGCCCGCCGACGAGGTGTGCCCGACGACGCTCGCGGTGGTCGTGTGGGCGGTCAACCTCGGCACGCTGACGTTCCACCCGTGGCCGGTGCGGCAGCCCGAGGTCGACCACCCCGACCAGCTGCGGATCGACCTCGACCCGCAGCCGGGCACGGACTTCCGCGACGCCGCGCGGGTCGCGGGGGTGCTGCGCGAACTGCTGGCGTCGCTCGGGATGGAGGGGTTCCCGAAGACGTCCGGCGGCCGAGGGCTGCACGTGTACGTGCCGATCGAGCCGAGGTGGACCTTCGTCGAGGCGCGGCGCGCGGTGATCGCCCTTGGCCGGGAGCTGGCGCGTCGCATGCCCGACGACGTGACGATGAGCTGGTGGAAGGAGGAGCGCGGCGAGCGGATCTTCATCGACTTCAACCAGATGGCGAGGGACCGGACCATCGCGTGCGCCTACTCGGTCCGGCCGACGCCGAAGGCGCAGGTGTCGGCGCCGGTGACGTGGGAGGAACTGCCCGACGTCATGCCCGAGGACTTCACGGTGCTCACGATGCCGGATCGGTTCGCGCGGGTGGGCGACCTGCACGCCGGGGTGGCGGCCAAGGCGTTCTCACTGGAGCCGCTGATGGAGCTGGTGGCCCGCGACGAGGCCGATGGCGATGGCGACCTGCCGTACCCGCCGGAGTACCCGAAGATGGCGGGCGAGCCCAAGCGGGTGCAGCCCAGCCGCGCAAGAAAGTAGCCCCGGGCAGGTCTCTAGCCGACCTTCTGCCATGGCTGGCAGCCCGCGGTTTCCACCAGCTCGTTGAGGTTGACCGTGAGGGTGCCCGGGCCGATGATCACGCCGTTCTCGATGATGCCGCCCCCACTGTCGGACCTCGTCCAGTAGCAGCCGCCCTCGTTCGTGCCGCTCGGGCCGGTGGTCTGGTAGATGCCCGGCTGCACATCCCTGCCCACGGTGTGGAGGCCGTCCAGCAGCGCCGTCGCCGGGACCTCCGGGGGAGGCGCGACGGTGACGGTGACCCGTTCCGGGACCTTCCGGTCCTGGGACGCGGTGACGGTGACCGTGCCGGGTGGGGTGTCCTCGGCCTCGTTTGTGCTGGCCGCGGTGCCGACGATCGCGGCAACAACGGTCACGGCGATGCCCGCGACGGTGAGCACCAGCCACGGCCACACCGGCCAGCGGCGGTCCGGCGTCGTCATGACGGTGGCTCCTCACCTGGTGCTGCTGCTTTGGCGTCGCCATCTTTGTCGAAACCGTTACGACACCGCGACATCCAATGCGGTGAACATGTGCTTGAACCCATGAGTTCTCCCAGCGCGCACAGCTCCTGGTTGCTTTCGGCCCGATCGCAAGGAAACATCGAGGTGACGGAAGCCGGAGGGAGGTCATCGTGACGAAGTCGTACGTCGTGCGCTACGTGGGTGGGCCGCTCGACGGGCGAGTCGACACGCTCCCCGAGCTGCCAGAACAACCACGGGATACCGTCACCCACGTGCACCTGCACGAGGGTCCGAAGATTGTGCACCATTACGATCTCTGCTATGCGGTCGAGTACGGCTGCGAATACCGGGTACGCGAAGAAATTGAAGACGGCGACTAACGCCGCAAGGACAGTTCCGCCAGTACCGGGCGGTGGTCGGAGGCGAGGGTTTCCGGGACGGTCGCGGATCGCACCGCCACCTTCTCCGACACGGTCACGAAGTCGATCAGCTTCGTAGGCGCCTCCGCTGGGTACGTGTAGTCGTCCGGCGCCGCGTCGGTCAGAACTGTCCACAGTGGAGCGAGTTCGGGTGCCTCGTGCGATGCGTTGAAGTCGCCGAGCAGCAACCGAGGGCCGCGGTCGCGGGACATGATCCGCAGCGTGTCCGCCACCTGCATCTCGCGTACGGCCGGGTCGGCGCGGTAGTCCAGGTGTGTCGAGTAGACGTGGACCGGGATGCCGCGGACCAGCACGACCGCTTCCGCGAAGCCCGGCGCGGGTGCGGGCACGGGGTTGGGGTCCTGCGTGGACAGTCGGGTGATCTCGTGGTTCTCGGTGTGCAGCACGGGGAAGCGGCTCAGTATGGCCACGCCGTACTGGCGGCGGGGCGCGCCGGGGGTCAGCGGGTCCAGGTCGTAGATCGGGGCGAAGAACACCCGCATCGCCAGCATGCCCGCCAGCTCACGCGCCTGATCGCGGAAGTCGCTGCGCACGTCCCAGTGCACGTCGACCTCCTGCAGCGCGACGATGTCCGCGCCCGTCCCCCGGATCGCGGCGGCCGTGCGGGCCAGGTCGAGCGCGCCGTCCGTGCCGATGCCGGTGTGGATGTTGAAGCTCAGCACCCGGAGCGCGACCGGCCGGGAGGCCTGGGACGCCGCTGCCGGTGTCGCGAGCAGGAAGGACAGCATGACCAGCAGCAGCACCCCGACGCGTCGCATGGGGACACTCTAACGGGTGATCACGGTGGACAGACGGTTCCGTTTCGAGGAATCGCGCCGTCGGTGAGGAAACCGATCGCCGCGGTCGTGGCGCACGGGGAGAAGCCCAGCGCGCCGTGACCCGCGCCTTGCCAGGAGACGAAAACGCCGGAGTCGAGCTGCTGGGCGGCGCGCTGGGTGCCGTCCAGCGGGGTGACGGCATCGCTCGCGGTGCCGATCACCAGGATCGGTGGCGCGCCCCGGCCGGTCGGCGTCGGCACCGGGTGGTCGGGCACGGTCCACGGGCCGCAGAACGCGAGGCGCTGCGCGGCGACCGGGCCGAACAGGGGAAACCGCTTCTGCCAGTCCGTCCCCGCGGTCTTCACTTGTTCAGGTGACAGGCGGGTCTTCATGTCGTTGCACTGGGTGACCAGCGCACCGTCGAGGGACGCCGCCTGGACCTCGCTGCCCAGCACGGTCGGGGTCAGGATGGTGAGCAGGCCGGTGCCGTCGCCGCCGTTGGCCGCCGCCAGCGCGGTGGCCAACGCGGGCCAGTTCCCGCGGTCGGACAGGCCGATCATGACCGCGTGCATTGCCGCGCCCGCGGTGATGTCCAGACCACCGTTACCCGGGAGGGGACTCGTGCGCAGCTTGCCCATCAGTTCCAGGAACGTGCGCTCGGGGTCGCCGCCCAGCTCGCACTGGCGCTGCGCGCAGTCGGTGACGAACCCGTCCCATGCCGCTTCGCCGCCCTTCGCAACGCCCTCGAGGGCCAGCTGTGCGTCCGCGGTCGGATCGGGGAGGCCGTCGAGGACGAGCCTGCCCACCCGATCGGGGAACCGGTCGGCGAACATGCTCACCACGCGTGAGCCCTCGCCGTGGCCGATCGCGTTCAGCCGGGAGACGCCGAGCATGGTACGCAGCGAGTCCAGGTCGGCGGCGGTGCGCCAGGTGTCGATGGCGGGGAGCTGGCGTTCCAGCGTGATCGAGCACTGCTGACCCGCGGTCTGCGCGGCCTCGAACCAGGCGCCGACGTCCAGCGCGGCCGGGTCCGGCTCGATCAGGTCGCGACGGACCCGCTGGGGCAGGCAGTTCGCGGCGGCGGAGTTACCGGTCCCGCGCCGGTCCATGCCGATGAGCTGGAACTTCTCGAAGAACGCCTGCGGGAGCGCGGTGGCGAGCCGGGCGGCGTAGATCGTGCCGGGGATGCCGTCGACGTCGTTGACGACCGCGATCGGGATGGGGCCCTCACCCGCCTTGAGCAGCTGGATGTGAGTCGTGTCGCGGCCCGGGGCGTAGGGGGAGTCGAGAACGCCCTTCACCTGACCGCAGTTGATTTTCAGCCAGCCGGGGAGTTGCTGTGCTGACAGAGCGTCACGGATCTCGCCGGAGCAGGTGCGCCACTCGACGTCGTTGTCGGGTTCCTCGAGCGGCGGGACCTCACTGGGCGGGACCGACGGGGTCGTGGACGCGTCCGAGCCACTGTTGGTGACGATCTCCGGGCGGATCGAAGGGCCCGCCGTGCAGGCGGTCAGCGTCGCCGCGGCGACCAGCATGGCCACGCCTACTCGCCAGGCCGTCACCTTGTCTTGTCCTCCCCATTGCGTGGTCCGTTGCAGGGTTGCACGGGGGAGGTGAGAACCGGGTGAACGGTGGCTGGTGTGTGGTTGGTCAGGCGAGTACGTCTGCCAGGTCGAACCTGACCGGTTCTTCCAGCTGTTCGTACGTGCAGGTTTTCGGGTCCCGGTCCGGGCGCCAGCGGGAGAACTGCGCGGTGTGGCGGAAGCGGACGCCTTCCATGTGGTCGTACCGCACCTCCACCACGCGTTCCGGCCGGAGCGGCACGAACGACAGGTCCTTGCCCGCCTGCCAGCGGCTGCCCTCCGCGTTGCGCGGGGTGCGGGTGCCCTCCTCCTGCTTCGCCCACGCCCACGGGTGGTTGTCGAAGTCCGTGACCAGTTCCTGCATCTGTTCGAACAGCTCTTCCCTCCGCGCCAGCGGGAACGCGCCGATCACGCCAACGCTCGCCAGTACACCGTCGTCGTTGTAGAGACCCAGCAGCAGCGAGCCGATGCGGTTCGGGGCGGTCTTGTGGACGCGGTAGCCGGCGACCACACAGTCAGCCGTGCGTTCGTGTTTGATCTTGAACATCACGCGCTTGTCCGGTTCGTACGGGCCGTCAAGGGGCTTGGCTATCACGCCGTCCAGGCCCGCGCCCTCGAACTGTTCGAACCACTCCTGCGCCACCGCCGGGTCCGTGGTCGTCCTCGTCAGGTGGATCGGGGCCCGCGCCGGCGCCAGTGCCTCCGCCAGGGCCGCTCGACGTTCGCCGAAGGGACGCTCCGTGTAGTCCGTGTCGCCCAGTGCCAGCAGGTCGAAGGCGATGAACTTGGCCGGGGTCGTCTCCGACAGCATCTTCACGCGGCTTGCCGCCGGGTGGATGCGCTGGGCCAGCACCTCGAACTCAAGGCGGTCGCCCGTCGGACCCACCACGATGATCTCTCCGTCGATCACGCAGCGGGTGGGGAGGTTGGCCTTCACCGCCTCGACCAGTTCGGGAAAGTACCTGGTCATCGGGCGCTCGTTGCGGCTGCCGATCTCCACGTCATCACCGTCGCGGAAGATGATGGACCTGAAGCCGTCCCACTTGGGCTCGTAGCTCATCTCGCCCGTCGGGATCTTCTTGACCGGTTTGGCCAGCATCGGCTTGACCGGCGGCATGATCGGGAGCTGCATGGGCGTCATTCTCGCCCGGATGCCGCCGTCTTGCGATAGCGCAGCATCAGAAAACCCTCGTCAGACAGCACGGACTCGAGTGAGAGGGACATCGGCTCGGCCGAGGGGAGGCCATCGGCCACGCGGACCGCGCCCGCGCCCGTGAGCAGCGGGGCGACGGTGAGGCACAGCTGGTCCACCAGCCCGGCCGCGATCAGGTCCGCGAACAGGGTCGGGCCGCCTTCACAGCACACCTTCAGCAGGCCCCGGTCCGCCAGCGACGCCAGCGCTGTCGCCGGGTCGACGCGGTCCTCGCCCGCCACCACCACGTCGGCGCCCACGTCCGCCACCGCCTTGCGCCACTCGGCGGGCGCGGCCGCCGACGTCAGGATGATCGGCGGGACGGTCGTGTCCGTGAGCAGTGGGGACGTCGGGTCGACCGAGCCGCGGCCGGTGACCACCGCGATCGGCGGGATGTCCGACAGGCCCAGCCGTTCGCGGCGGGACGCACGCAGTTCCGTGTGCCTGACGCCCCGGTAGCCCTCCGTCAGCGCGGTGCCCGCACCCACCAGGACCACGTCGGCCAGGTCGCGGCCCAGTGCGAACACCTTCTTGTCCGCGGGGCTGGACAGGCCGCGGGAACGTCCGGACATCGTCGCCGCGCCGTCCGCGCTCGAGACGAAGTTGACCTGCACATAGGGCCGGGTCAGCTCGGTGGGGTACGCGTAGAGATCCTCGAGTGCGCGGTCGTCGACAGCGGGGCCGGGGCTGAGCAGGTACATGACCCCAATCCCAGCACGGGTCAGCGGTGCTTGCCGTGCCGGTGCTGGTTCACCAGGGCCCACACGGAAACGGCCTGGTTGTCCTCGTCGCCAGAGCGTGATCTCCGCGTCAGCGGGTCGGCGCGACCGGCGCCTGCCTCGAGTTCCTGTCGGATCTGGTCGTAGATCGGGGTGTCGGACAAGTGCATCCCTCCCGTTCGCAGCCAAACCCTCGCAGGCTACGGAGGGTACCGCCTCGGATCCGTAGCGGCGGCAAGGGGGTTGCTTATGAAAATCAGTCGCCTGAAACGCCCCGATACCGGACGATCTGCGCTATGGGCGCGGGATTTCTGGAGGCCAACGGGCTTGGCCATCGACTCGACGACGGTCGGCAACTGTTCACCGACGCGTCGTTCCGGGTCAGCACCGGGCAGGTCGTCGCGCTCGTCGGCGCGAACGGGGCGGGCAAGACGACGTTGCTGCGGCTGCTGTCCGGTGACCTGCCGCCCAAGCAGGGTGGGGTGACCATCCAGGGTGGGCTGGGGGTAATGCCACAGTTCATTGGTTCGGTGCGTGACGAGCGGACCGTGCGGGACCTGCTGCTGGCCGTGGCGCCGCCCGCGTTGCTGGCCGCCGCGACGGCACTGGACGAGGCCGAGTTGGCCATGATGGACACCGACGACGAGCCGACTCAGTTGCGTTATGCGACTGCACTGACCGGGTGGGGCGAGGCGGGTGGCTACGACGCCGAGGTCCTGTGGGACACGGCGACGGTCGCCGCGCTCGGCGTGCCCTACGACCGCGCGCAGTTCCGGTCCGTGTCCACGCTGTCCGGTGGTGAGCAGAAACGGCTGGTCCTGGAGGCGTTGCTGCTGGGCCGGGAACAGGTGCTGCTGCTCGACGAGCCGGACAACTACCTCGACGTGCCCGGCAAGCGGTGGCTGGAGGAGCGGCTCGCCGCGTGCGGCAAGGCCGTGCTGCTCGTGAGCCACGACCGGGAGCTGCTCGCGAGCGTCGCCACCCACATCGTCACCCTCGAGGGTGGCACGACCTGGGTGCACGGCGGCGGGTTCGCCACCTGGCACGCGGCCCGCGAGGCCCGCTGGGACCGCATGGCCGAGCTGCGCAGGCGCTGGGACGAGGAGCACCAGAAGCTCAAGGACCTGGTCCGCAACCTGCAGCAGGCCGCCATGATCAGCGACAGCCTGGCGGCCAAGTACAAGGCCGCGCAGACCCGCCTCCGCAAGTTCGAGGAGGCAGGGACGCCGCCGCTGCCACCGAAACAGGAACGGGTGCAGCCCCGCCTGCGTGGCGGCCGGACCGGGCTGCGGGCCATCCAGTGCCACGGCCTGGAGCTGACCGGGCTGATGAAGCCGTTCGACCTCGAGGTGTTCTTCGGCGACCGGATCGCCGTGCTCGGGTCCAACGGGTCCGGCAAGAGCCACTTCCTGCGGCTGCTCGCTGGGGACACGGTCAGGCACGAGGGTGCGTGGAAGCTCGGCGCGCGGGTGGTGCCCGGGTTGTTCGCGCAGACCCACCAGCATCCCGAGTGGGTGGGGCGGACGCTGCTCGACGTGCTGTGGCGTGGCGAGGGCGACCGCGAGGGGCTCGACGAGGGCGCGGCGTCGTCGAAACTGTCCCGGTACGGTCTGGCCGGCGCGCGGTCGCAGCGGTTCGAGACGCTCTCGGGTGGGCAGCAGGCCCGGTTCCAGATCCTGCTGCTCGAACTGTCGGGCGCGACGCTGCTGTTGCTGGACGAGCCGACGGACAACCTGGACCTGACGTCGGCGGAGGCGTTGCAGGACGCCCTGGAGGCGTTCGAGGGGACGGTGTTGTCGGTGACGCACGACCGCTGGTTCGCCAAGTCGTTCGACCGGTTCCTGGTGTTCCGGTCGGACGGTCAGGTGGCCGAGACGGACGGGCCGGTGTGGGACGAGGTCCGCGTCAGGAGGGCCCGGTGAGCGTCGCGGTCGTGACGGGCGGCGCCAGTGCGCCGCTGGGCTGACGCCGTGGTGGGACCGGCGGTGGTGGTGATCACCGGGATCATGGCGGCAGGCAAGTCGACGGTCGCGCAGCTGCTCGCCGAGCGGCTGGACCGGGCCGCGCACGTCCGGGGTGACCTGTTCCGGCGCATGATCGTGTCCGGCCGGGCCGACATGACGCCCGGCGCCGACGACGAAGCGGTCGCCCAGCTGCGGTTGCGGCACCGGCTGACCGCGTCCGTCGCGGACGGGTACGCCGACGCCGGGTTCACCGCGGTCGTGCAGGACGTCCTGCTCGGCGAGCACGTCGACGAGCTGCTCGACGCGGTGCGGACCCGGCCGAGGTACCTCGTGGTGCTGGCGCCCGAGCCCGCCGCGGTGGCCGAGCGCGAGGCGAAGCGGGCCAAGACCGGGTACGGCGCGTGGACGGTCGAGGACCTCGACCGGGGGTTGCGCGCGATGCCAAGGCGCGGACTGTGGCTCGACAGCACGCATCTGACGCCCGAGGCCACAGTGGACGCTCTGCTCGCCGGGCTGGCCGAGGCGGCGGTGTAAAGGGGTGGTCCCGCACCCGGCCGGACGGGTGCGGGACCACGTCTGTCACCGCACCCGGTGGTTGGCGAGCGGCACCAGGCTGACCGGGCCCAGCTCGCTGTCCGCCAGCGCGATCACCGCGAGGGCAAGGGTGTTCCTGCCCTGTGTACGCAGCACGCCCGAGGGCAGGACGAACTCGCGTTGCGGGCCGAGGTCGGCCGTGAACTGACCCATCTGCCAGCCGTTCACGTACATCAGCACGCGGTAGGTGCCCGTGCCGTCGAACCGCAGCGCGACCGGGACGTCCTGGTCACGCGGCAGGTCGAGGCCGAACTCCGTGCGGTACCAGGTGACCCCGGGTGCCAGCGTCTCCGGCGCCGGTCGCCAGTCACCTGACTGGTGACCCGGCAGGTGCCAGCCAGCCCGTTCGCCCCGCAGTCCGCCGTTGTTGAGCGGGCCGCGGACGGGGTCCGGTTCGTTGCCCCGCAACCGCCAGGCCACCGGCGTGTCCGCACCGACGAGCGACGCGCCGACCAGGCCGCGTGGCTGCTTGAACCGGGTGTCGTCGGCGGTCCAGTCGTCGTTGTGGCCCATGTTCCCGACCAGGACCGACAGCACCGCCGGTGTTCCGGGTGCCAGCTTCGGCAGCGTGAACGTGCCAGGTCCGGGGTCCGGGTTGACGGGTGCGTCGGAGTCGGCCTGTGTGCCGCCCTTGGCCCAGCCGAGGTAGGTGTCGTTCAACCACACCTGGTAGACGCCGTTCTTGCCGGTGATCGCGTTCAGCTTCACGGCCGTCTCCTCGCCGGTCGCGGTGAAGTGGCCGCGGTACCAGACGTGCCCGTGGTCGTAGCCGTAGGTGCCCGCTGGCAGCCCGCGATCGGCCACCGTCCAGCCCGAGTCGTCCACGACGGACTCCCGCTGGGTGCGCCAGCCGGACAGGACGGGCAGGTGCACCGGGTCCGGGCCACGCAGCGTGCCGTGAAGCGACCCGCTCGACGTCGTGCGGGTCGGTATCACCGTTGAACCCACCACCAGCCGTCGCGCGGGGGTGAACACCTCCACCTCGGTCCGCGCCGAGGTGTCGGCCCGCAGCGTCACCGTCGAGCCGTGCACCGTCGCGTCGCGGATCAGCGACGGGCTTCGCACCAGCGTGGCGCCGTACTGCCAGAACTCGGCCGCCGTCTCGTTCGTGCCGAGCAGCAACAGCATCGGCGGCCTGCCGCCACCCGTCACCCGCACCCGGGACAGGCCCTCGTGCCGGTAGTCCAGTTTCAGGTCGCCACCGGAGAACGAGGACCGGACCGACCCGGCGAGGACTTTCACCGTGGGACGCGACGAGTAGCGCAGGACGGTCGATCCGTCTGTGCCGGTACGCCCGTACAGCAACGCCACATCGCGGGTGTGGGTCATCAGCTCCGACGACGACCACACGAGCCGCTGCCCGCCCATGTCGTAGCCAGCGACCAGCACCTGCGCGTCCCGCGCGCCGACCGTGACCGGCACGCGGTACCGGCCGTCCGGCGTCGTCCAGTCCAGCGTGGACGAACCGCCGGTCAGCGAGCGGGCGAGCACGAACTGCGTGCCGGTGTCCGGGTTCGCGCGCGCCGCCGTTTCCACCTCGGCGTTCGACGACCCCGGCGCGGTCGAGGAATCCGTGTGCCGCAACGGTTTCACCGCCCGCACGAAATGGCCCTGCCGCTTGAACTCCGCGTACTTGTCCGTCAGCTGCCGCGACTCGGTGATCGCCGCGCCGTAGTCGTAGGACGTGTACACGTCGTTCGGCTGCCCGAGCCAGCCCCAGTTCGTGCCGCCGAACGCCATGTAGTAGCCGAACATGGTGGCACCGCTGGTGATCAGGTTCGACTTGTAGAAGTACCGCATGTACCCGGGGCCGGTCAGCTCGCGGCAGCGGTCGTACCCGGCGCGGTTGAGGTCGATCGCCCCGGCCTGGTACTCGGCCGCGTACACGGGTGCGTTCTCCGACAACCGTTCCGTGGTCCCCGGACCCCATGGACCCCACACGTCCGGTGTCTGGCACTCGAAGGACTGCGGGTAGTCGTCGACCCCGGGGATCTGCACGGCACCCAGTCCGGACGCCCATGTCGGGGTCCATGACGCGTCGCAGCACTGGTTGTGCGTGATCGGCACGTCGATCCCGGCCGCTCGCGCGGTGTCCTGAAGGTCCTGCATGTACCGCGCGTCGGTGTTGGCCGCGTACTCGTTCTCCACGTTGTAGGCGATCACCGATCCGCCCCGGGTGATCTGGTGCCGCGCGAGGATCGGGTTGATGTGCGACAGCCATTCGCGGTACGCCTCGGTGTAGCCGGGGTCGCTCGACCGCGCCCGCCCGTCGACCTGCTTGAGCCACGCGGGAAAGCCGCCGCCGCTGACCTCGGCATTGATGTAGGGCCCCGGCCGCGCGACCACGTACAGGCCAAGCTCCTCGGTGATCCGCAGCAGCCGGTCAACGTCCCGCACACCGCTGAAGTCGTACTCGCCTGGCGCGGGTGAGTGGTAGGCCCAGTTGAAGTACAGGGAGACGCCGTTGAACCCGGCGGCCCGGATCTTCTCCAGGACGTCCCGCCACAGCTCCGGGCTCGGCAGGCGGAAGTAGTGGAACTCGCCGCTCCACAGGAACACCCGCTCCCCGTCCACGGACAGCGAGTACCGGTCGTAGGTCACGGTGTGCGCCGGGGCCGCCGCTGCCACGGGCGTGGCAGCCCCCGTGACCAGCAGCAACACCAGCAGCAGTGCCGTGCGCCTCATGAGATCGTGAACGTGTCGACGCGCAGCTCACCCGTGACCACCAGGTACACGTCGTGCCTGCCGTCCGCGCCGCTCAGCGCGGCGGTGATCGACGTGTAGGTGTACCTGTCGGCGGTGCCAGGAGAAGTGGCCTTCCCGGCGACCCGCCCGGTCGGGCCGTCGAGCCGGACCTCGATCGCGCCGGCGCCCGCGACGCGGGCCGCAAACGTTCGCGCCCGCCGCAGTTCGCTGTCGTGGAAGGAGATCCAGCCGGGTCCGCCGACCGAGTCACCCCGTTCCTTCGACGTGTCCACCAGCGACACACCGGTGTAGTCGTCGAAGTCGACCGCGCGGGTGGTGCGGGACAGGTCGCGCGGCGGGATCGCCTCGCCCTTCACCCGCACGGAACCACGCTGCCGGATGTCCGTCGAGGACGCGCCGACCAGCACGTCGTACGTGCCGCCCTCGACGACCCAGCGGCCGCGGGTGACATCCCAGTGTGCGAGGTCGTTCACCGGCACGGAGAACCGGACCGTCTTCGTCTGCCCCGGGTTCAGGCGCACCCGTTGGAACGCCCGCAAGGTCAGGGTCGGTTGCGGGTCACGTGACTCGCGCTGGTGCGTGTAGAGCTGGACTACTTCATCGCCCGCCCGGTCGGACGTGTTGGTGACCGGCACGCTCACCTTCAGCGGTGACTCGATCGCAAGTCGCCCGTACCGGAACGTGCTGTAGGACAGGCCGTGCCCGAACGGATAGAGCGGCGTGCCGTCGAAGTACTGGTAGGTGCGGCGGGCCTTGATGATGTCGTACTCGAGGATGTCGGGCAGGTCGGCGTCGGAGGCGTACCACGTCTGCGTGAGCCGCCCGGCCGGGTTGACGTCGCCGAACAGGACGTCCGCGATCGCGTGCCCGGTCTCCTGCCCCGCGTGCGTGGTCCACAGGATCGCCGGGACGTTGGCCTGCTCCCACGTGAGCGTGGTCGGGTAGCTGTTCTCCACCACCACGACCGTGTTCGGGTTCGCCGCGTGCACCGCCCTGATCAGCGCGGACTGGCCTTCCGCGAGTGCGGTCGTGGTGCGGTCGTGGTCCTCGCGGCCGTTGATGAACGGCATGCTGCCGACCACCACGACCGCCGCGTCGGCACCCCTTGCCGCCGCGACCGCGTCGTCGATGCCGCTGTGCACCGTCTCTTTGATGAACTGAGTCGCACCCGCCGCGTCCGGGGAGCCAAGGACAACCCGGCCGTCCTCGGCGATGGTCAGGTAGTTGTTCGGGCCCTCCCAGTCGTTCACGGTCTCGAAGCCGACGTACCTGACGACGATCGTGCCCTCACCCGTGTCCTCGAAGGTGAACTGCTGATGCACGAACCAGTCGCGTGGCTGCGGCGCCCGGTTCACGAACGCGCTGGTCTGGCCGAAGTCGGCCCGCTCGACGTACTTGCCGTTCGCGACGCTGCGCAGCGTCAGCACGCCCTGGCCCCAGTCGAACGCGTCGAACTGACGCTCGGTCCCGGCCGCGATGCCGGACGTGACCAGCTCCGCACCGTCCGCGCCCGCCCCCGCTGTGACATAGCGGCCGTCGGTGGTGCGCAGGGCGATCCGGTCCACCGCCTCGCTGCCGGTGACGCCGACCCGTTCCGCGATGCCCGCGCGTGGCGTGACCTCGTAGGGCAGCTTGCCGGAGTACCAGTCGGTGTACAGGGTGTCCATGAGCGGCCCGACCACGGCGACCGTGCCCGTGGCCCGGAGCGGCAGGGCACCGTCGTTCTTGAGCAGCACCACGGCCTTCCCCGCGGTCTCCCTGGCCAGCCGCCGGTGGGCCGGGCTGTCCACCACGTCCATGGTGATGCCGGCGTGCGGGCCGCCGCCCGGGTCGAACTCGCCGAGCCGGCACCGGACCGTGAGGATGTGCCGCACCGCGGTGTCCACATCGGACTCGGCGAGCAGGCCATGTGCCAGCGCGGCGTTGATCGCGTCGACCGTGGGCTTCGCGTTCGTGTTGTCGACGGTGAAGCTGTCCAGCCCGGCCTTCAGCGTGGCCGCGTCCGCTTCCGCCAGCGTCGCGAAGTAGGCCTGCGAGCCGATGAGGTTGTTGGGGTTGCCCGCGTCGGTGACGTTCATCAGCACCTGGTCGGTCCAGGTTCGCACCACGTCGTCGAAGTCCGGGCTCACCGTCATCGGCCGCCCGTTGGCCAGGTTGTACGCGGCCATCACGCCGGTCGCCGCGTCGGCCGCGATCGCGGGCTTGAACGCGGCCTCGTCGTACTCGTGCTTGACTCTGGGCCGCAGGTTCGACGACGTCCGGTCGCGGCGGATCTCGTTGTTGTTGGCCAGGTAGTGCTTCAGCGTCGGCGCGGTCTTGAGGTGGCGGGGATCGTCACCGGCCAAGCCACCCGCGTACGCCGTGGAGATCACGCCGGTCAGGTACGGGTCCTCCGAGTAGCCCTCCTCGTTGCGGCCCCACCTCGGGTCGCGCAGCAGGTTCACCACGGGCGCCCACGCGTTCAGGCCCCACACGACCGGGTTGTCCGAGTGGTACCCGCGGATCTCGTCACCGACCACCGAGCCGACCCGCTTGATCAGCGCGGGATCCCAGGTCGAGGCGAGCCCGACGGCCTGCGGGAACACGGTGGCGACCGCGGTGCGCACCGCGCCGGGTTCTGGGGTGGACGTGATGTCGGTGGACCACGCGATGCCGTGCAGCGCCTCGGTGCCGGTCTTGAACATCGCCAGGCCGAGGCGGGGGATGGCGGGCTGGTATTGGTGCAGCAACGAGACCTTCTCCGGCAGTGTCAGCCGGGCGAGGAGGTCGTCGACGCGGGAGCGCAGGGGGACGCGGGGGTTGCGGAACGGGTAGCCGGTGCTCGCGGTCGCCTGGACCGGGGCCACGACCGCGGCGGTCACCGCACCGGCGACAGCCAGGAACGTACGTCTTCTCATGACCACTCCATTGGGTTCAGAGGCGGACGGAGAGCGAGGAACCTTCTTCTGCGTCAACGGGTTCGGCACCCGCGACGTGCACGCGCCAGCGGTCGGGCGGCTGATCGGCGGACACCTCGACGGTGTCGCCGTGCCGCGTGGTGGTGAAGGTGGCCGCGACGTCGCCCGTGACCGTGGGGACGACCGTCGTCACGGACGCGCCGTCGGCGAGGCCGTACACCCGCAGGGTGACGCCGTCGGCGTAGTCGTAGTCAGGGCGGTCGTCGACCGCGCCGACCGGGAGCACCGCACCGGGCCGGACCAGCAGCGGCACGCTGCCGACGCCGTGCGTCTCCCGTACCCACCGTGGCCCGGTGACGGTCTCGCCGGTCAGGTAGTGCGTCCACTCGCCGTCGGGAACGTAGTACTCGACGACCCCGTCCTCCCGGAACACGGGCGCCACCAACAGGTCCGGGCCGAGCATGTACTGACGGTCGAGATGGGTGCATGCCGGGTCGTCGGGGAACTCCACGACCATCGCCCGCATCATCGGCACACCCTCCAGGTGCGCGGTGCGTGCCGCCTGGTACAGGTACGGCATCAGCGTCGCCTTGAGCTTCGTGAAGAGCCGCAACACGTCCACGGCCTCCTCGTCGAAGGCCCACGGCACACGGTAGGAGTAGTTGGCGTGCAGGCGGCTGTGTGACGACAGCAGCCCGAACGCGATCCACCGCTTGAACAGCCACGCCTCCGGGGTGCCCTCGAAGCCGCCGATGTCGTGGCTCCAGTAGCCGAACCCCGACATGGTCAGCGACAACCCGCCCCGCAGCGACTCCGCCATCGACTGCGGCGTCGACAGGTTGTCCCCGCCCCAGTGCACCGGGAACTGCTGGGTGCCCACGGTCGCAGACCGGGCGAACACGACAGCGTCCCGCTCGCCCCGCCGCTTGCGCAGCAGGTCGAACACGGTCTTGTTGTAGAGGTAGGTGTAGTAGTTGTGCATGTCGTCCGGGTCGGACCCGTCGAAGTACACGACGTCGGTGGGGATCCGCTCGCCGAAGTCGGACTTGAAGCAGTCGACCCCCATGTCCAGCAGGGCGTCCAGCTTCGACGCGTACCACTCGCGGGCCTCCGGGTTGCTGAAGTCCACGATCGCCTGGCCCGGCTGCCACAGGTCCCACTGCCACACGTCGCCGCCGGGCCGCTTCAGGAAGTAGCCGCGTGCCCTGCCCTCCTCGAACAACGCGGACCGTTGCGCGACATAGGGATTGATCCACACGCACACCTTCAGGCCGCGTGCCTTCAGCCGGGACAGCATGCCGCGCGGGTCGGGGAAGGTCTTCGGGTCCCACTCGAAGTCGCACCACGACAGCTCCCGCATCCAGAAGCAGTCGAAGTGGAACACCGACAGCGGCAGGTCCCGTTCCGCCATGCCCTCGATGAAGGAGGTCACGGTGGCCTCGTCGTAGTCGGTGTTGAACGAGGTCGACAGCCACAACCCGAACGACCACGCCGGCGGCAGCGCTGGCCTGCCGGTCAGCGCGGTGTACCTCGCGAGGATCTCCTTCGGGGTGGGCCCGTGGATCACGAAGTACTGCATGGACTGCGCCTCGATGCTGAACTGCACCTTCGACACGTCCTCGGAACCCACCTCGAACGACACCAGCCCGGGGTGGTTGACGAACACGCCGTAGCCCGCGTTGGTGAGGAAGAACGGCACGTTCTTGTACGCCTGCTCGCTGCTGGTGCCGCCGTCGGCGTTCCAGATGTCCACGACCTGGCCGTTCTTGGCCAGCGGCCCGAACCGCTCGCCCATCCCGTACACCTGGTCGCCGACGCCGAGGTTCAGCCGCTCCCGCACGTGGTGGGAGTCCGGTGTGGACATCAGGCCCAGGTCATTCTCTCCGCTGGAGGTGAGCACCCGCCCGTCCGCAACGAACTCGAGCCGCCACGGGTTCCTGGTCACCCGTACCGACAACGTCCCCGAGGTCAGCGTGGCGTCATCCACGTCGACCGTCGCCGCCGGGCCGGCGGGGAACAGCTCGAACCGGGGTGATTTCGTGGTGCTGCCCGCGTGATGGGTGACGCGCACCCCGATCACGCCGGGCATCGGGGAGGTGAGGTCGACGGTCAGCACCGCGCCGCTCTGGAGATCGCGCCTGCTGTGCACCGGGTAGGTGGATGCGAGGATTCGCAGCCCCTCCGCGGTCTCCGCGACGTCGAGCACCTCGACCGGGTAGGCGGGCGTGACACCCTCGCGCATCAGCCAGTGCCCGTCCGAAAACTTCATGCCGCCGCCCCCTCGCAGGCTCCGTGACGGCACCGTGCTCGGCGCTCTGCTTGACGGTTCGCTCCGCAAGCTCCGCTCACGGCTCCGCATGCTCCGCTCATTTGACCGCTCCCACCGCGATGCCCCGTGTCAGTGTCCGTTGGAAGATCAGGAAGAACACCACCGCCGGGATGATCCCCAGCAGTGCCGACGCGCTCTGCGCGGTGGCGTCCATGAGCCGCTGTCCCTGCAGCACACCGAGTGCGACCGGGACCGTCTGGTTGTCGTTGGAGACCAGCATGATCATCGGAAGGAAGAACTCGTTCCACGTCCAGATGAAGAAGAACACCAGCAGCACCGACAGCGTCGGCCAACTGATCGGCACCACCACCCGCCACAGCACCTGCCAGCGGTTCGCGCCGTCGATCCGCGCCGCCTCGACGATCTCGCGCGGGAACGTCGACAGCACCGAGGACAGCAGGTAGGTGCCGAACGCGGCCTGGATCGCGGTGAAGATGATGATCACCGCGAGCTTCGTGTCGTAGAGGTCGGCCTCCTTCGCGAGGAAGTACAGGGGGTAGACCAGCACCTCCTGCGGCATCAGGTTCGCCAGCAGGAAGATCGCGACGATCCACAGCCGGCCCTTGATCCGGCCGATGCCGAGCGCGTACGCGGCGAGGATCGACACCACCACCGCCGCCACCGCGACCGAACCGGCGATCACCGTGCTGTTGAACAGCTTCGTGCCGAAGTCGACGCGGACCCAGAAGTCCACGATGCCCCTGAAGTACAGCGCGTCCGGCAGCGACAGCGGGCCGCCCGCGGTGTAGTCCCGCGGCGACTTGAAGGCGTTCAGCAGCACCAGCAGGAACGGGAACAACGTCACCACGGCGAGCACGACCAGCACACCCACCACGAGCCTTCTCATCCCTCCTCCCGGTTCTGCGCGCGCAGGAACAGGAGGGCGAGTACGCCGATGATCGCGGTCAGGACCGTCGCGATCGCGGCGCCGTAGCCGACGTTCGCCTTCTCGAAGAAGTTCTGGAACGAGAAGTACGCCGGCGTGTTCGTCGAGCCACCCGGACCGCCCCGGGTGAGCACGAAGATCTTGTCGAACGACTTGAGCGCGGCGATCGTGCAGGTCAGCATCACGACGAAGATCTCATGGCGGATCTGCGGCACGGTCACCGACCACAGCCGCTGCCACCAGTTCGCCCCGTCGAGCGCCGCGGCCTCGTAGAGCTGCGGGTCGACGCGCTGCAACCCGGCCATGAAGATCACCAGCGGGTAGCCGATCTGGATCCACACGAGCACGGCCATGACCGACAGCAGCGCGGTCTTCTCGTCGCCGAGCCAGTTCTGCGTCCACGAGTCAAGGCCGAGGAGGCGGAGCAGCTCGTTCACGGAACCGTGTTCGGGATGCAGGATCCAGCTCCACACCACGCCCGCCACGACCGCGGGCAGCACCTGGGGCAGGTAGAACGCGGCCCGCAACGTCGTGGTGGTGCGCGGGTTGCGCTTCGAAACGACGTCGAACAGCGCGGTGGCGAGCAGCAGCCCGAGGAACGTCGGGACGACCGCCATGGCGAGGATCAGCGCCGCGTTGTTGCGGAAGGAGATCCAGAACGTCTCGTCGGTGAACAGCTTCTCGTACTGGTCGAACCCGACCCAGTCCGGCTCGCCGACACCCTGCCACTTGGTGAAGCTGATGCCGATGTTCATCACCAGCGGCACCGCGATCACCGCGATGAACAGCAACGCCCCCGGCACGAGGTAGGGCAGGTACCCGCGCCCCTCACGCCGTCGCCCGGTGCCGTGAGGGGTCCCTTCGCGAAGGGGCCCCTCACGGCGTTTCTCAGCCACCGACATTGGCCAGGTTTTCCTCGTACGGACCGGCCAGCTCGTCCAGCACCTCGTCAGGGGACGCGCTGCCGTTGATCAGCTTCTGCGTCGCGGACACCAGGACGTCGTAGTAGCCGGGTGCCGGCCAGTCCGGGTAGTAGGCGAGCCCGTCGCGGTCCACCAGCGTCTGGTAGTCCTCGATGAGGTGCTTGCTCTTCTCGTCGGTGATCGCCGCCGGGTCGGCCGCCACCGGGATGCCGCCGGAGTTGCCGAGCAGCTCCTGGTTCGCCTTCTTCATGGTGATGTCGATGAAGTCGTAGGCCAGGTCCTTGTTCTTCGAACCCTCCGGCACGACCCAGATGTTGCCGCTGGAGCCGAGTGCGAGGTCACTGCCGGGGAACAGCGCGGTGTCCCAGTCGAACTTCACCGTCGACTGGACGCGGCCGTACCACCATGACCCGGACATCATGATCGGGAACTCGCCGCCCATGAACGAGACGCCCATGCTCTCCGCGTCGATGCCCGCCGAGTCCTTGCCGACGTAGCCCTTCTTCACCCAGTCGGCGAAGGTCTCCGCGCCGTAGGTCCATGCCTCGTCATGGAAGTCGACCTCGCCCTTGTACTGCTGGAGGTTGTCCACCCATTCGGTGTCCGCCTTGGACAGTGCGAGCTGGTAGAGCAGCTGCTGCGCGGGGTATTCCTTGCCACCCAAGGACAACGGCGTCACCCCGGCGGCCACGAACTTGTCCATCGCCGCGACCAGGTCGTCGAAGGTCTCCGGCACCGCGACGCCGTGCCGCGCGAACAGGTCCTTGTTGTAGTACACCATCGTGTACTCGGCGTAGTTCGGGACGCCGAACCACTTGTCGCCGCCCATCACGCCGCGCTCGTCGTACTTGCACGTGGTCTGCAGGCTGTCGGACAGCAGCTTGTCCCAGCCGCGTTCGGTGACCTCGGAGGAGAGGTCGGTCAGCAGCCCCTGCTTGGACAGCAGGCCCGCGGTCGCGTTGCCCTTGTTGTACTCCATGAGATCCGGCGCCTCGTCGGAGTTCAGCACCATCTGGGCGTTCTTCTGGATCTGCTCGAAGCCCTTCTCCTCGAACTTCACCGTCACGCCGGGGTGGGTGTCCTCGAACTCCTTGATCGCGGCATCCCATGCCTTGCCCATCGCGCTGTCCGGGCCCTCGTAGTGCCACAGGCGCAGCTCGTTCGGGTTGCCGCCCGCGTCGTCGCCGCACCCGGCGAGCAAGGGCGCGGCCAGCGCGAGTACCGCGAGCAAGGCCTTTCCTGGTTTGAACATCGTTGTTCCTCCGGCGGGGGTCGGTGGTCGCGCCACGATCGTCGAATCGCTTCGACGATCGGCGTGCCGGGACAGGGTGGGGAGTGGGGGACTACTGGGGCGGGGTGGTGCTGGCTCGGACGGTGAGGTGCGGGGAGAGCAGTGTCGCGCCGGGTGCCTTCCGGCCGTTGAGCTTGGCCATCAGCAGCCCGACCGCCTGGCGGCCGACCTCCTCGGCGGGGATGGCCACGGAGGTCAGCGCGGGCAATGTGTACTCGGCGAGCTCGTCGGGGCAGATCGCCACCACCGACAGGTCGTCCGGCACCGACCGGCCCGCCTCGCGGAACGCGGCGAGCAGCGGTGCGACGACGGGTTCGTTGTGGACGACGACGGCGGTGAGATCGGGATGTTCGGACAGCAGCTCGGCGGCGACCTTCTGGGCGCCCGCCTGTGTGGCCTCGCACGCGTGCACGCTGGCGGCGATGCCGTGCCGCGCCGCCGCCTCGGTGAACCCGTTCGTGGTGCGGGAGGCGAACCCGGTCTCCCGCTCGTACACCTCCGGCGGCGACCCGACCAGGGCGACCCTGCGGTGGCCCAGCTCGGCGAGGTGGTCCACGCACGCCGCGCCCGCCGCGGTGAAGTCCAGGTCGATGCAGGTCAGGCCATCGGTGTCGGCGGGGAAGCCGATCAGCACGGCGGGGCGGTCCAGGTCCTTCAGCACCGGGATCCTGCTGTCGCGCAGCTCGACGTCCATGACGATGATCGCGTCGACCATCGAGGCGCCCGCCACGCGCCGCAGGCCCGCCTCGCCCTCGTTCTGGGTCAGCAGCAGGACGTCGTGGTCGTGCTCGCGGGCCGCGAGGACGACCGAGGTCGCGAACTGCATGATCACCGGCACGTGGATGCCGGTGCGCAGCGGCACGACCAGCGCGACGACGTTGCTGCGGTTGGACGCGAGTGCCCTGGCGCCGGCATGCGGCTGGTAGCCGAGGGTCTTGATGCTGGCGAGCACCCGTGCGCGGGTCTCCTGGGTGATGGACCGCTTCCCGGACAGCACGTACGACACCGTGCTGGGGGCGACCCCCGCGTGCCGCGCGACGTCCTCGATCTTGGCCACAATGCCTCACCCGGCAGTGTCGATGCTGCTGTCGAATCGCTTCGACGATAAATGCTAGGTAGCGGTCCGTCCGCTGGCAATGGCTCAGGCTTGCTGAAAGTCGATGCAAGGTCTTACATGTCAGCATGACTCAGGAGTGGTGGCGAGACGCCGTCATCTATCAGGTGTACGTCCGCAGCTTCGCCGACGCGGACGGGGACGGCGTCGGCGACCTGCCCGGGGTGCGCTCGCGGTTACCGTACCTGGCGGAACTGGGGGTCGACGCCGTCTGGCTGACGCCGTTCTACGCCTCGCCGATGGCCGACGGTGGCTACGACGTCGCCGACTACCGCGAGGTGGACCCGCTGTTCGGCACCCTCGCCGACGCGAGGGCACTCGTCGCGGACGCGCACGCCCTTGGCCTGCGGGTGATCGTCGACGTGGTCCCGAACCACACCAGCGACCGGCACGAGTGGTTCCAGGCCGGGCTCAAGGACCGCTACATCTTCCGGGAGGGGCTTGGCGACGCGCCGCCAAACGACTGGGAGTCGATCTTCGGCGGCCCCGCCTGGACCAGGACCGCCGACGGCGACTGGTACCTGCACCTGTTCGCGCCCGAGCAGCCGGACCTGAACTGGGACCACGCGGCGGTCCGCGCGGAGTTCCTCGACATCCTGCGGTTCTGGCTGGACCTCGGCGTCGACGGGTTCCGCGTCGACGTGGCGCACGGCATGGTGAAGGCCGAGGGGCTGCCGGACGTCGGCCACGCCGGCCAGAGCGCACTGCTCGGCTCGGCGCCGCTCCCGTACTTCGACCAGGACGGCGTGCACGACATCTACCGCGAGTGGCGCACGGTCCTCGACTCCTACCCCGGCGACCGGATGGCGGTGGCCGAGGCGTGGGCCCCGAGTCCCGAGCGGACCGCCCGGTACGTTCGTGCCGACGAGTTGCACCAGGCGTTCAACTTCCACTTCCTGCAGACCGACTGGGCAGCGGGCCCCATGCGTGCCGTGATCGACGCGTCGCTCGCGACGGAGGCGCCCGCGACGTGGGTGCTGTCCAACCACGACGTCGTGCGGCACGTGACGCGCTACGGCGGCGGCGAGGTCGGCAGGCGCCGGGCACGGGCGGCGGCCCTGCTGATGCTGGCGCTGCCGGGTTCCGCGTACGTCTACCAGGGCGAGGAGCTGGGGCTCCCCGAGGTACAGGACCTGCCGGACGAGGTGCTGGCCGACCCGATGTGGGAGCGGTCCGGGCACACCGACCGCGGCCGCGACGGCTGCCGCGTGCCGATCCCGTGGACGAGCACCGGCCCGTCGCTGGGGTTCGGTCCCGGCAGGCCGTGGCTGCCGCAGCCGGAGTCGTGGGCCAAGCTCGCGGTGGCCGAGCAGGAGACGTCCCCGGAGTCGATGCTGTCGCTGTACCGCGCGGCCCTGCGGGCCCGCAGGAGGCTGGCGTTCGGCTCGTTCGAGTGGGTGGCGGCACCCGAGGACGTGCTGCACTTCCGCCGAGGCGGTTTCCACTGCCTGGCCAACCTGAGCGAGTCGGTGGTGCGGCTGCCGGACCCGGGTCCGGTTCTGCTGGCGTCGTCGTACTACGGCCTCGACGGGGAGATCATGCTTCCCCCGGACACCGTGTTGTGGTGGGAGGAATGAGGTGGCTCGCCTAGAGTCGTCAGGTGTGACCGCCCGCCTCAGTGACATCGCCACCCAGGCTGGTGTCAGTGAGGCGACGGTCAGCCGGGTGCTGAACGGCAAGGCAGGCGTGTCCTCGGCGACGCGGCAGGCCGTGGTCGCCGCCATGGACGTCCTCGGCTACGAACGCCCACCCAAGCTGCGGGAACGCAGCGCGGGGCTGATCGGGCTGATCACACCGGAGCTGTCGAACCCGATCTTCCCTGCGCTGGCGCAGGTGATCGAGCAGGTGCTGACGTCCCGCGGGTACACGCCGGTGCTGTGCACGCAGACGCCAGGAGGGTCGACCGAGGACCAGCTGACCGAACTGCTCGTCGAACGCGGCGTCACCGGGATCATCTTCGTGTCCGGCCTGCACGCCGACTCGACGGCCGACATGGACCGGTACGTGAAGCTCGAGGGCCGGGGCGTCCCGTTCGTGATGATCAACGGCTACACGGAGAAGGTGTCCGCGCCGTTCGTGTCGACCGACGACCGCGCGGCGATGCGGCTGGCCGTGTCGCACCTGGTGGAACTGGGCCACGAACGGATCGGCCTGGCGATCGGGCCGAGACGGTTCGTGCCGGTGCTGCGCAAGATCGAGGGGTTCGTGCAGCACATGCGCACCGCGCTGCCCTACACCGCGGAGGAGGCAGAGGCCTTCGTGCAGCACTCACTGTTCACTGTGGAGGGTGGGCAGGCCGCTGCCGCCGCCCTGCTGGACAAGGACTGCACGGCGATCGTGTGCGGCAGCGACCTGATGGCGTTCGGCGCGATCCGCGCCGCGCGGCAACGGGGGCTGTCGGTGCCATCGGACGTGTCGGTGGTGGGGTTCGACGACTCACCGCTGATCGTGTTCGCCGACCCGCCGCTGACCACGTTGCGCCAGCCGGTCGAGGCGATGGGCCAGGCCGCGGTCAACGCACTGCTCGAGGAGATCGGCGGGACACCGGCACCACACGCGGAGTTCGTGTTCCTACCGGAACTGGTCGTTCGCGGCTCCACGGCGGCCAGGGTCCGCGGCTGATCAGCAACAGACTTCGACCGTCAGGTGCTCGCAGGACGCCACCTGGCGCGAACGCCGCCGGATCGCGGCGGATTCGCGCCAGGTGGGCCACGTCTGTCACCGGCGGAAGGTGCCGCCGTCGATGGTCACCACCCCGGTGCCGCCGGTGCGGTAGGTCCGGTTCGCACCCGTCTCCCAGATCACCGGCTGCCCGTCCTGCTTGATCACGAACTTGTACTCGAGGTCCGTGTTCGGCGGGAGCGTGCCAGAGCCGTGCCAGCGCGGGTACGTCGACGAGTTCGTGGTCAGCGGCACCGCGTTCGCCGGGTTCCACGAACCCAGCTGCGGGAGGTTGCCCACCACGAACACGTTCTGCCCGAACGCCGTCTCGGCCTGGACCGTGTACGACACGCTCACCTGGTCCGGGTTCTGCGTGCCGCCGCCGGTGTGGAACGCGACCGCCGACTTCGCGGGCACGGTCACCGCCGCCTGCCCGCCGGACACCGTCACCTGGTTCGCGCACGCGGTGATCACGTTGCAGTACGAGCCATCCGGCAGGCCCGTGGTGAACGTGCCCGTGTACGCGCCGCCGCTGTTGTTGATCGCCACGAACCCGGCCGAGCCGCGGCCGAAGCCGATCACGTTCGACGTCGGCGACTGCCAGTTCGCGACCGAGGCGCCGCCGACCGCGTTGTGGAACGCCACCATGCCGGTCACCGCCTGGTTGCGGTTCAGGCAGTGCCATCCGCTCGCGCAGTTGGTGTCCGTGACGAAGCCACCCGAGTTCGGCGGCGCCGCCTCGGAGTTGGAGAACTCGAAGCCCGCGTACACCGTCGGCGTCGTGTGCTTGTACGCCAGCTGGAACACGTTCGCGAGCACCGCGGCCGCGCCGTCCTTGTACGTCAGGTGCCTGCCTGCGCGCTCGGTGTCGTGGTTGGTCACGAACGACACCGAGTTGGCCGCCGGCAACAGGCCGTTCCCGAACGACGACAGCGACGCGATGTCGCCCTGGAACGCGGACTTCAGCTTGTCGCCGAAGGTGAAGTCGAGCACGTCGCCGCTGCCGAAGTAGTCACCGGGCGACGGTGGCTCGCCGGGGAACACCTCGTGGAACACGTACGGGCGCGTGCCGGAGGTCGTGTTGTTCAGCCGTGCCACCACATCGGCCAGTTCCGAGGCGGGGATGTGCTTCGCCGCGTCGACGCGGAAGCCGTCGACGCCCAGCGCCAGCTGGGAGTTCAGGTAGCCGGCGAGCTTGCCGCGCACCCCGGCGTCGCTCGTGTCGAGGTCCGGCAGGTCGAGCAGCTCGCAGTGCTGCACCTCCCACACATCGCCCCAGTTGGCGATGTCGTGGTCGCAGACATCCACGTTGTACTCGCCACGGTCGTACATCGGCGGGTCGTACTTGTCGCCGAGCACCGTGCCGTCGTAGCCGGTGCCGGTCTGCGCGGCCGTGTGGTTGACGACCGCGTCCGTGTAGACCTTGATGCCCGCCGCGTGGCAGGTGCTGATCATCGACGCGAACTCGGCCTGGGTGCCGAACCGGCTGTTCAGCTTGTAGGAGATGGGCTGGTAGACGTCCCACCACACGCCGCTCGGGTGCTTGAGCGACTCGGCGGGAGGGGCGACCCACACCGCGCCGTACCCGGCGGGGTCGAGATTGTTGGTGCACTCCGCGGCCACGGAGTCCCAGTTCCATGACCACAGGTTCGCGATCACGTCACCATTGGGGACTCCGGTGTCCGCCACCGCCGTCTGGGCCGTGGAAGTGGCGAGGCCGGTCGCGCACAGGACCGCAACGGCCGACAAAGCGGCCGAGCGCAGGAGCGGTCGTCGTTCCATTTTCGGGTCTCCTCGTCGAGCCGGTCATGGACCCGGCGAGCGGGCGGTTCACCGCTCTCACCCGCTCGCCGGGAGACATTGCGCAAACTGCTGAAAGTTCTTGCAGAGTAGACCGGCAGGCCGCCGCCTGTAAACAGACTCATGGCGGTATCGGGCGTCGAGGATGCGTGCGTGGCCGACCGCCTGCCGACGCGCGTTCGCGATGGCAGGCGGTCGCGGGTCAGCGGGTCAGTACCTCGGCGATCGTGTCGACGCCGTGGTCAAGGTCCTCCTGCGAGATCATCAGTGGCGGCGCCACCCGCAGCGTCGTGTCGTGCGTTTCCTTGCACAGCACGCCGCGGGCCATCAGCTCCTCGCTCGCCTCCCGCGCGGTGCGGCCGCCGGGCGCGATCTCGATGCCCGCCCACAGGCCCCGCCCCCGCACGTCGGCGACGCCGTGGCCGATCAGCTCGGACAGCCGCGCGTGCAGGTGGGTGCCCAGTGTCACCGACCGGGACAGGAAGTCGTCGTCGCGCAGCAGCCGGATCACGGCCCGGCCGACCGCGCACGCGAGCGGGTTGCCGCCGAAGGTCGATCCGTGCTCGCCGGGACGGAGGACACCCAGCACGTCGCGCCTGCCGACCACCGCCGACACCGGAAGGAGCCCGCCGCCGAGGGCCTTGCCCAGCGTGTACAGGTCGGCGGTGACGCCTTCGTGCTCGCACGCGAACAGCGTCCCGGTCCGGCCGAGGCCGGACTGGATCTCGTCGGCGATGAGCAGCACGTTGTTGTCGGTGCACAGCTGGCGCACCTCACGCAGGAAGCCCGACGGGGGCATCAGCACCCCGGCCTCGCCCTGCACCGGCTCGATCAGCACCGCAGCCGTGCGCGGGGTGATGGCCGCCTCGAGCGCCTGCGCGTCGCCGTACTTGACGACCACGAACCCCGGCGTGAACGGGCCGAAGTCGTTGCGAGCGGTGTCGTCGGTGGAGAAGGAGACGATCGTGGTGGTGCGGCCGTGGAAGTTCGACCCGGCGACGATGATCTCCGCCGCGCCGTCCGGCACGCCCTTGACCTGGTAGGCCCACTTGCGGGCGACCTTCAGCGCCGACTCGACGGCCTCCGCGCCGGAGTTCATCGGCAGCACCAGCTCGGTGCCGGTCAGCTCCGCCAGCTCCTGGCAGAACAGGCCGAGCTGGTCGTGGTGGAAGGCCCGGCTGGTCAGCGTGACCCGGCCGAGCTGCTCGACCGCGGCGGCCACCAGGCCGGGATGGCGGTGACCGAAGTTCAACGCCGAGTAACCCGCGAGGAAGTCCAGGTATCTCTTGCCGTGCACGTCGGTGACCCACGCGCCCTCCGCCTCGGCGATCACCACAGGCAGCGGGTGGTAGTTGTGCGTGCTCCACTGTTCGTCGAGCGCGATGAAATCGGCAGCAGTCATCGACATATGAACAGGTTAAGTCGATTCTGCGATTGTTTCATCCGCAGACTGTTGCGTTCAGCGCCGCTTCGTTGCGTGCATGGGTCAAACGTCAGCCGTTCGTTGTGAACGCGGCGCGGTAGGCGTGCGGGCTGGTGCCGACCACGCGGCGGAAGCGTTCGCGGAACGCCGTGGGGGAGCCGAAGCCGACCTCGCCCGCGATCCGGTCGACCGGGTGGGTGGTGTGCTCCAGCAGGTACTGGGCCCGCCGGACCCGCGCCCTGTGCAGCCACTGGAGCGGCGTCGTGCCGGTCTGTTCGCGGAAGCGGCGGTTGAGGGTGCGGGTGCTCATACCGGCGTGCGCCGCGATGGCGGCGAGCGTCAGGTCGCGGCCCGCGTTGGCGTCCAGCCAGGTCAGCACCGGCTCCAGCGCCGCACCCCTCGGCACCGGCGGCTGGTCGTGGACGATGAACTGCGCCTGCCCGCCCTCCCGTTCGAGCGGCATGACCGACAGGCGTGCCGCGTCGGCGGCGACGGCGGAGCCGTGGTCGCGGCGGATCATGTGCAGGCACAGGTCCAGCCCGGCGGCCGCGCCCGCCGACGTCAGGAACTGGCCGTTGTCGACGTAGAGGACGTTCGGGTCGACGTCGATCGCCGGGTGCAGGTCCGCGAGGTCCGTCGCGCCGAGCCAGTGGGTGGTGGCACGCAGGCCGTCGAGCAGGCCGGTCGCGGCGAGCACGAACGCGCCGACGCAGATCGACGCGATGCGGGTGCCCTTCGCCGCCGCGGTCCTGAGCGCGTCGAGGATCTCGGCGGGCACCCGCGCGTCCGGCTCGACACGGCCCGGCACGACGATCGTGTCCGCGCGGCCCAGCGCGTCGAGGCCCCAGTCCGGACTGAGGCTGAACACGTCGGTCCTGACCGTGCCCATGCCGCAGACCAGCACCCGGTAGGCGGGGCTCCCGTCGGGCAGGCGGGCGAACCCGAAGGCCTGCACGGGCGTGGCAAGGTCGAAGGTGATCACGTCGTCGAGCGCGAGCACGGCCACGGTGTGCATGGGTCTCCCGAGTAGTCATGGCGAGAATCCGTTGGTGGTTGTCATTCTTGCCGATTCCCGGCGCGGTCCGCCGTGGCTACCGTCGTTTTCGTGACCAAGGTCCTGCTGTCCCTGCACGTTCTCGCGGCGATCATCGCCGTCGGCCCGGTGACCGTCGCGGCGAGCATGTTCCCGCCTGCCGTACGCCGGGAACAGACGACGAATCTGGTGGTGCTGCACCGGATCTGCCGGGTCTACGCGGCGCTCGGCATCGCGGTCCCGCTGTTCGGGCTCGCCACCGCGAGCGCACTCGGTGTCCTGCGCGACGCGTGGCTGATCACGTCGATCGTGCTGACCGCGGCGGCGGCCGCGGTGCTCGTGTTCCTGGTGCTGCCGGGTCAGGAGAAGCTGCTGGCCGCGACCGACGGCCCGGTCGCGACCCGCACGCGGCTGGCCATGCACACGGGGGTCTTCAACCTGCTGTGGGCGACGGTCACGGTACTGATGATCGTCCGTCCCGGCTCCACGACGGGGGTGTGAGGCGTGTTCCGCTGACCACCTTCACCTGACACGACCGAACTGTCTATCCGCAGGTCAAGATCGTGCTCACGGGCTATGACCAGCGGGAGTCAGGACCCACTCGATACCGCTGACCTAACCTGTCCAGGCCACGTCGTAGTGCGCCGCCAGGCCAGCGAAGTTCCGGCCTCGGCGGCGCGCTGCCCGGCCCACCAACCGACGCATCGTGGTCGTACCGAGCGGCTGCTGCTGCACCCAGGTGTCCGGGCAGACCGGTGGCTTCTCCTGGACCTACCCGTTGCCGGTGCCCTCGGCGCCGGGTGGGCTCAACCCCAACCTCGCACTGTCGTACTCCTCCGGCGCGGTCGACGGGCTGACCAGCGCGACGAACAACCAGGCGTCCTGGATCGGGGACGGCTGGAACCTGTGGCCGGGGTTCGTCGAACGCGGGTACCGCAGCTGTGCTGACGACATCGACGGCACCGGGGAGAAGCCTGCGGACCTGTGCTGGCACAGCGACAACGCCACCCTGTCGCTCAACGGTTCCGGCTCCCAGCTGATCCGCGACGACGACAGCGAACCTGGCAACGAGGTGTGGAAGGCCAAGGACGACGACGGCTCCCGGATCGAGCGGATCACCGCCGCCGGCAACGGCGACGACAACAATGAGGCGTGGAAGATCACGACCGTCGACGGCACCCAGTACTTCTTCGGTACCAGCGTGGCCGCGAAGTCGACCTGGACGGTCCCGGTGTTCGGCGACGACGCCGACGAGCCGTGCCACAAGGCGACGTTCGCCGAGTCGTGGTGCACCCAGGGGTACCGGTGGAACCTCGACAAGGTCGTCGACCGGCACGGCAACATGATCCAGTACTTCTACGCCACTGAGACCAACTCTTACGGCCGCAACAAGAACACCGCCGTCAGCTCCTACACCCGCGGTGGGTGGCTCGACCACATCGACTACGGCATGCACACCGGCAACAGCACCGCTTCCGGCCGGGTCGAGTTCACCGTCGCCGACCGGTGCGTCAAGAACTCCAACTGCGCGTTGCCCGCGAACCAGCCTGACGTCCCGCTGAACCTCAAATGCGACGGCACCACCTGCGCGGACAAGTTCTCGCCGTCGTTCTGGACCACCAAGAAACTCACCACGGTCACCACCAAGTCCCTCGCGGACGGCCAGTACAAGCCGGTGGACAGTTGGGTGTTGAGCCACGAACTGCCCGACCCGGCGACGGGGGAGAAACCGGCGCTGTGGCTGAAGAGCATCAAACACACCGGCCACACCGGCCCGACCGCCGCACCGACGATCACGCTGCCCGAGGTCAGTTTCGACGGGGTCCGCAAGGAGAACCGGGTCCACGGCGTCGACGGGTACGCCCCGCTCGTGCGGTTCCGCATGAACGCGATCGTGTCCGAGACCGGTGGCATCACCTCCATCCGCTACGCCGAACCGGACTGCGTGTTCGGCACCCGGATGCCGGAGCACGCGCACACCAACACCCTGCGGTGCTTCCCGTCGAAGTGGACACCGCCGTTCGCGCCGGAACGCACCGACTACTTCCACAAGTACGTGGTCGAGGCCGTGTCCACACACGACGGGGTGGCGGGCACGCTGGCCGACGAGACGAGCTACGAGTACCTCGGTGACGCAGCCTGGCACTGGGACACCTCCGAGTTCGTCAAAGAGGACAAGAAGACGTGGAACGAGTTCCGCGGCTACTCCCGTGTCCGCGTCCGGCACGGCACCACCGACGACGGCCCGCGCACGATGTCCGAGCAACGCTTCTACCGCGGCATGTACGGCGACAAGCAACCGTCCGGCACCCGGACCGACAAAGTCACCGACAGCGAGGGCGTTGAGCGCGACGACTTCGAATGGCTGCAGGGGTTCTCGTTCGAGACTGCCATGTTCGAACGCGAGGCCGCGTCCAACGCGACTGATCCGCGGCGCATCAGCAAGACGATCACCCACCCGGTCTGGCATGGCCCGACCGCGACCCGGGGCAGCCTGAACGCTTACATCGTCCGCGCCAAGACCGAACGGGAGTACACCGCGGTCGGCGCCAGCGGCGAGCGGGTGACCCAGACCGACACCACCTACGACGACAGGTGGGGCCTGCCGACGTCCACCAGTGACCTCGGTGACACCAGCACCGACACCGACGACCTGTGCACGACCACCACCTACCGGCCCAACGAGACCCGCTGGCTCATCGACTTCCCGTCCCGCGTGGAAACCGTCTCCGTCCGCTGCGGGCAGGCGCCGGTGTTCCCACAGGACGCGATCAGCGACACCCTCACCTACTACGACGGCCAGACCGAGGAGCTCCCGCCGTCTCTGGACGGCAACGCGACCGAGGTCCGCGTCGCCTCCGACCGTCCCGCCACCGGCCCGGTATACGTGCTGACCGCGAAGTCCACCTACGACGCTCGCGGCCGCGTCCTGACCGCGACCGACGCGCTTGGCAACACCACCACGACCACCTACACCCCAGCGGTGGCCGGGCCGGTCACCCAGGTCGCCACCACCACCCCCGGCCCGACCGACGGCACCGCGGGGTTCACCACCACGACCGCCTATGAGAAGTGGCGTGGCCAGCCGACGAAGATCGTCGACGAGAACGACAGCGTGACCGAGGTCGCCTACGACGCGCTCGGCCGCTCCACCGAGGTGTGGCAGCCCAACCGGCCACGCGCGCAGAACGCCAACGGTAACTACAAGTTCGCCTACCTGATACGCAAGAACGGGCCCATCGTCGTCACCACCAGAAAACTGGGCCCGAGCGGCAACTCCTACATCACGTCCAACGAGGTCTACGACGGCCAGCTCCGGCCACGGCAGCTGCAAACGCAGGCGCCGGGCGGTGGCCGGTTGCTGACCGACACCCGTTACGACTCGCAGGGCCGGGTGTCCAAGACCTCACGTCCGTACTACAACACTGCCGCCGTGGACACCGAGCTGTGGTTCCCGACCGACAACGTCGTGCCGAACATGACCGAGTACGTCTACGACACTGCCGGCCGCCCCACGGTGCAGAAGTTCCTCAGCAACGGCAACGAGAAGTGGCGCTCCACCACCGCCTACGGCGGTGACCGCGTCACCGTCACCCCACCTGAGGGCGGCACTCCGGTCACCACGATCACCGACGCCCGCGGCCGCAAGACCGAACTGCACGAGCACGGCCCGGGCGGCGCGGACATCATCCGCTACCAGTACACCCCCGCCGGGCAGCTGTCGAAGGTCACCGACCCCACCGGGAACGAGTGGACCTACACCTACGACCTGCGCGGCCGCAAGATCGCCGAAACCGACCCGGACCGCGGCGACTCCAGCTACACCTACGACGACGCCGGGCAGCTGGTGTCCAGCACCGACGCCCGCGACACCACGCTGGTCTACGAGTACGACAACCTCGGCCGCAAAACCGTCCTGCACCGCGACTCGGTCACCGGCCCACGGCTGGCCGACTGGACCTACGACACCGTCCCGTACAGCAAGGGCCTCCCCGCCGCCACCACCCGCTACATCGGCGCCAGCGCCTACACCACCCGCGTCCTGAGCTACACCGCCGAGTACCAGCCGGTCCAGACCGAGATCGAGATCCCGGCCAGTGAAGGACCGGAACTGGACGGCAAGTACACCAGCACGCTCCAGTACAAGGCGGACGGATCACTCGCGTCCGAGACTTATCCCGCCGCCGGCGCACTGCCCGCCGAAGGCGTCGGCCACTCCTACAGCGACCTCGGACTGCCATTGCGCACCTGGGGTGGGTTCGGCGGCAACACCTACGAATATGTCCTCAACACCGACTACACCCGCTACGGCGAACCCCAGACGATCACGCTCGGGCAGGACACCAAACGAGCGTGGCTGTCCTACTACTACCAGGCCGACACCCGCCGACTGGACCGCACCGTCGTCGACGCCGAAGTCCCCAACCCGATGCAGGCCGACTACCACTACACCTACGACGACATCGGCAACATCACCTCCGTCGCCGACACCCCCGCCGGCCAGCCCAGCGACATCCAGTGCTACCGCTACGACCACCTGCGCCGCCTGACCGAAGCCTGGACCACCGCCACCGGGTGGGACTCCGCGGACGGTTGTACCGGCGACCCGGCCACCAACGCACTCGGCGGCCCCGCCCCGTACTGGCAGTCCTACGGCTACGACAAGTCCGGCAACCGCGTCCAGCAAACCGACCACGACACCGCAGGTGACACCACCAGCGCCTACATCTACCAGGGCCACCGCCTCGACAGCGCCACCACCACGACCGGCGGCGTCACCACCCTCGACGAGTACGACTACGACTCGACCGGCAATACCACCAGCCGCGTCCTCGCAGGCGAGGACCAGACCCTCGAATGGGACGCCGAAGGCCACCTCGCGAAGGTCACCGAGGACGGCAAGGAAACCACCTACGTCTACACCGCCGACGGCGCCCGCCTCATCCGCCGCGATCCCCAGGCGGTGACCCTCTACCTGGGTAACCAGGAGATCCGGCTCGACCGCAACACCCACACCACTACCGGCACCCGGTACTACAACCACGGCGGGAAGAACATCGCCACCCGCACCGAGGCCAGCCTGAACTGGGTCGCCACCGACCACAACGGCACCGGCGAGGTGTCGATCAACAACAACACCCAGCAGGTCAACCGCCGCCGCCATCTGCCCTTCGGCGAACCCCGCGGCCAAGCACCGTTGAGCTGGCCGAGTGACCTCGGGTTCGTCGGCGGCACGATGGACGCCACTGGCCTTACCCACCTCGGTGCCCGCGAGTACGACCCCACGCTGGGCAGGTTCGTCTCGGTCGACCCGGTCCTGGACCTCACCGACGCCCAGCAGATGAACGGCTACACCTACAGCAACAACAGTCCGGTCACCTTCTCCGACCCCACCGGCTTGTTCAGCTGGGAAGGCGACAGTGCCCCGCGTTTCGACACCGGAACCTGCCAGCACATGAAGTGCGACAAACCGAAGGTCCCGCCGGCGGTCAACGAACCGTCGGACGCGTACACGCAGATGCACTACAACAGCCCGGTGTTCGGCAAGAGCCTGAGTAACGCGGCTCTGGACGCGTTGAAGGCTCGTGGTTACACGGGGTCGGCGCTGTTCACGCGACGGGAAGCGCTGTTGTTCGCCACGCAAAGCGCGGAAGCCGCGGCGGCTGTGTGTCAGGCGTTCGCGGATGGGGGTGGTACCGCGCCGTCCGCGTGCAAGTACGACGTGTGGAACTGGGAAGGGGTGCTGACCGGTCTCAAAGCGGTCGCCGAGTTCGCCTACCAGCTCACGCCCATCCCTGACGCCATCGGTTGCGCCGGCGGTGATGGTGAGGCGTGTGCCTGGCTGGCCGCGGGAGCCATACCAGGCGGGCGGGTCATCCGGGCCGCCGACAACATGGCTGATGCCGCCAACGCGGCACGCAAAGCTCAACGCGCCTGCGGGCCCAACAGCTTCATCCCCGGCACCAAAGTCCTGATGGCCGACGGCACCACCAAACCAATCGAAGACATCAACGTCGGCGACCAGGTCCTGGCCACCGACCCCATCAGCGGAAAAACCGCCGCCAAGACCGTGGTCGGCACCATCACAACACAAGGTCAGAAAGACCTTGTGAAGCTGACCGTCGACACCGACGGCGCCACCGGAGACAACACCGGCACCATCACCGCCACCGCAGCCCACCCCATCTGGGGCCCCGAGAAGGGGCAGTGGCTCGCGGCCTCGGCCATACAAGCAGGGGAGCGCCTGCTTGACGCCAGAGGAACGACAGTCGATGTTACGACCGTAAGCGTGTACAACCGACACCAGCGGGTTCACAACCTCACGATCGCTGGCGTCCACACGTACTATGTGCTCGCAGGCGAGACGCCCGTGCTGGTTCACAATTCGAGTCCAATTTGCGGAGCAGATGCTCTGGAGAATGGCGACTGGCAGCATATCAAGGACCGTCACCGGCCGGGTGGGGAGTTAATCGACGAGGCTTCAGGCATCTTCGTCGGTAAGGAGAAGAAAGTTCGTCAGAGGATTGTTGACACTATCAACCGCGGCACGCCAAGGGCGAACACGCCAGATCCAGTCACCGGCGCTCCGCGACCCGGTCAGGTGTACGAATGGGACTTCGGGACTGTGGTCGGCAAGGGTGGTTCAGCACAGGGAGGTGGCGACTTGACCAGTATCCGCGTGGTCGTGAATGACGGTAAAGTAGTGACTGCCTTTCCGTTCTGATCAGACTGAGTGAGGAGGAACCATGATTAGCATCTCATTTTCTCTTCCGGAGGCGAATTCGCCTTGGCGAAAGACATGGGAGGATGCCAAGCAAGGTGATGCTGCGCGTATCGCGGAGATCGATCTCCGATACAAGTATTTTGGTGTCAATGTCGAGATGATCGTAGGCGACGTGGAGGTGATCTCGAAGAAAAGGGTCATCACGCTGGTAGACGTAGCTTTGTCGCTCATGCATGTGGAGAAGCGGATCCTGTCGGGGGAGGATGCGGCATTTGGCTTCACGGAGAGTGAGGAGGTTGTCCAGCTGCGGCGTGACGGCGACCGAATTGTCGTGACGTCCTCGACGCGAGCATTTCGAACTACTGTCGAACGCGGGGAGTTGGCGAATGCTTGCTCAAGGTTCTGTCGAAATGCATACTCTTGCCTGGTGGATGAGTTGCCTGCGCTGGTTGACAATTCGACAGTTCAATTAATGCTGCCAAAATAGTCTGGATCTGCTCTCGTCGTGTGAGCCACGGTGTCGATGTCGCGAGTTGCCCCGTACCTTGGCGGAAGGTAACTGGTCAGGTTGCCGTCTGGTGATTATGCGTTTGCGGGCAGTCAGCGTCGGCCTTCGGCGAGCATGACGAGGGATTCGAAGAAGTGTGTGCCATGTTTGGCGGCGGTGGATAGGTAGCTGCGGATCGCGCAGAACTGCCGGGCGCCGGTGAGGGTGCGGAGGCAGCCGGACACTTTCTGCCGGAGTTTGATCATGCAAATGTCGCGTTCGGATCCGTTGTTGTCTGGTGGTATTCGCCAGTCCTGGGTGAAGCGGAGGTAGTCGTCTTGCCGGTCGAGCAGTCGGTGGGCGAGCGCGTTGTGTGTCTTCTCCTGTTTGGTGGCGCGGCCGGCGGTCTGGGTGTAGCCGATCTGCGCGGCCGAGTGGTAGAGCCCGGCCTGGGTGCCGAGGATGTCGGGGTCGATGGTGTCGGCGTCGGCTTCGATCGCGTCGTTGACGAGTTTCTGCATCGCGACGAGCGCGTCTGCGGCTTGGGTGGCCCAGCACCAGTCCGCCTCCGGATCGGCGGCGTCGGAGACGGCCTGGAGTTCCCGCAGGACGTGCGCGCAACACAACTGGTGGTCGGCGTCGGTGTAGGTGTCGTAGGGTGCCCACGCGTCGTGGACCGCCACCCGCGGAAGCGGGTGAGGACACCGGCATCGTCGATACCGTCCTGGCCGCGTCCACGGTGGCAGGTGATCAGGGTGTATTTGTTGGTGCGGGCGCAATGCACCCAGTGCAGTTTGTCGGCCACGCGCAGACCGGTCTCGTCGAACCCGGCCTCCTCCGATCCGGCGATCCGATCACCCACGATATCGAGGAACTCGCCCAACCCGGAGGCCGCCCGCTTCGTCATGGTCGCCACGGTGCCTTCAGAGACCGGGATGCCGAACAACTCGGCCAAGGCCTGTGCGGTGCGTTTTTTGGACAGGAACTGCCCGACATACAGGTAGAGGATGATCGCGGTGATCCGCGGCCCATACTGCACCGGCGCTGTCACACCTTTCGGCGGCACACCACAGGTCGTGGTTCCGCACCGGCAGCGGCGCGCGATGAGCTGATGTTCGGTCACCCGCACCGTGATCGGCGGCAGGTCGAACACCTGGCGGCGCTCAATCCCGACCTCGGGCGCGTCCGCGAGGTCCGCACCACAACCCCCACACGGGCCGGGCTCATGTCGCTTCCACTCGTTCGGGTTATCAACCAGCGCCAACGTCGATCCTGGATGGCCAGGCTGCCCGCCTGGCCTCTTCCCGCTCTTGCCACGCAACGACTTCAGCCTTCGCGACGCGCACGGAACGAAAGTCGATGTTGTAGCGGTCGACAAGTACAGTCGGCAACAGCAAGTTCACAACCTTACGATTGCTGACATCCACACCTACTATGTTTTGGTAGGCGGCGCCACTGTTCTGGTTCACAACTGTAACGGGCCAGTTGCGATCGCCGAAGTTAGACTGGACACGCATATTTTGCCGCTTCACGGTTATGGCTCACCTGCGAAGGGGACGAAGTTTCGTGACGGAATTGAACCGGAGGAACTTGAAGGTATTGCCAACGAAGTTGTGAGAGGATCGCCAGTTCCGAGCGAAATCGACACTGTTACGGGAAATCATGCACACGATTACGACTTTGGGCCCGGAAGGGTCATGGGTGACAAAGGGTCGACGCGGGTTCGAGTGTGGGTGACGCCTGAGGGTATGGTATCGACAATGCATCCACTATAAACGGAGGTTATGATTTGGTTTCAATAGCCTACCGCCTCGAGAGCGGGCCGAACCCTGTCGGGTGGGAGTACATTCGTGATCCGCGTGAGGCGAGTCGTGGTGACCTCCTCTGGTACTTCTTTTTGGGTGACGTACAGATGAGAGTGGGGCAGGTAAAGTTCGTCACGGAATTTGCCTGGGTGCCTGTTGTGCACTTCGCGCTCTCGATCGTAACGATTGTCGATGAGCTGCCTGACAACGTACCACGCGGTTCGCGCTACAATTTTACGGAGTCCGGTGACTCAATGCTCTTTGTCCGGAATGAACAGAGTGTAGATATCAGTTGGACCGTAGGGCCGCAGGTTGCGACCTGTCGAATCGACCAGTTCGCTCAGGCGGCCGGCGAGTTTGCAACGAGGGTGATCGCTGATCTCGATAGAGATTACCCTGGGTTTCGAAGTCATCCGGTGGCGATCGAGGTGCTGGACAAGGCTACTGGTCCCTAGTTTGTGCAGATGTCTCAGAGTTATTTTATCGTTATAAAGTCGATCAGATGTTCGGTCGGGTATAGAGTCGCCTGACGCGATGTGACTTCGGTGCTGCAAGCACTCTACGAATTCGCGGGGTGAAGCGGTCATGGTTTCGTTTGTGTGAGCGAGCCGCGAGGGCCTTGGTGATTTTCGGGCCGGAAGGGTTTCCTGACCATTTGGACGCAACTACGGCATCAAAGTCCTGATGGCCGACGGCACCACCAAACCGATCGAAGACATCAACGTCGGCGACCAGGTCCTGGCCACCGAGCCCGTCAGCGGAGAATCCGCCGCGAAGACCGTGGTCGGCACCATCACAACACAAGGCCAGAAAGACCTTGTGAGCTCACCATCGACACCGACGGCCCAGCCGGAGACAAGACCAGCACGATCGTCGCCACCGCGACGCACCCATTCTGGGCGGCGGAGAAGAAGCAGTGGCTAGCAGCCTCGGCCGTGCACACAGGTGAGGGTCTGGCTGACACTCGGGGGGCAACGGTCGACGTCGTGGCCGTTGGCCGTGTACAGCCAGACGCGAAGGGTTCACAACCTCACGGTCGCCGACATCCACACGTACTATGTGCTGGCGAGGGCCACTCCGGTACTCGTTCACAATTCTAATTGCTGGCGGACCTACGACGCTGCCGATATCGCTCGGGGCCATGCGGACAGAAAGCATGCATCGGAATTCCCGGGAATGTCTGCCAGTGATCTTGAGGAGCACGTCAAGGGTGTGATAAGAAACCCCCTTCGCGCGAAGGACCTCAACAACAATCGGAAGGCATATCTAGGCCAGGATGGCGAGACTATCGTGATCCATGACCCTATGCATGGCGACGGTGGAACCGTCTTTTGGCGCGGGGCAGATACGGTGGATGAATATTGGAACAACGAGCTGAACTGAGAGGCCCAAGCAATGACTAAGAAGTCAGCGGAGCAGTTGCTGCTCACGGACGAAGAGGTTCGACTGCTTCGTAAGGGCTTGATGGAATGGAGCGGCCCCGCTCGCTGCACTGAGGAGTTCGCCATCGCAATGGGGTTCGTCAGTGCGACAGACTTGCCCAAACAATGCGTTAAGATCCGATCCGCTCTCGTTGCAGGGGAGCCACTTGAACCGATGGACTGGGCGCGGACACTCCTTGCGACAGAGATTGCCTTTGCCAGTGACGTGGTCGGTTCAGGATATGAGTGGTCGACCACGACAGGTTGGTCTGACGAAGTGACAGTCAAGACACTGCGAGCCATTCAGCGGAAGTTGGTGCGAGTGGTGGCCCCGCTTGTCGGAAATGGCCTGGGGGTGCGACCCTCGGAGTTCTGAGAAGAGTCCTCGGCAGTAGCCACCACGCTACAGTCGAAAGAGCGTTGTAGGTAACTTCTCGAATTGCCGATCACGTCCAATGTGCTGACGGGGCAGACTCCGGTACTGGTCCATAATGCAAACTGTATTGCAGGAACCGGCAGTTCAACCATGCTTGGGACCAGCATTCACATGGAGGGGTCTACGATAACGCTGGGAAGGTGGAGAATGTATTTGCCGTTGGCATCGACCGGGCCCGATTCCGGGGGATGGTGGATGAGGCGATCAAGAATGGGACGCAGGTTCCTAGGTCTAAGTCCGACCCGCGCGGCGGGTGTTATGTCGACTACGATTTCGGTGATATGGAAATCGGTGCGATGGGCCAGAATGGCATGAGAATCATCGTCGATGATGGAGGGAACTTCGTCACCGCAATGCCGAGATTCATGTACTAGGAGTCGAAATGATCTCGTTTACATTCATGCCTCGCATCGACGACCCATCCTGGGATGCCAAGGGCCTGTCGGGGCTGTCCTTCCGCCTGCTAACGGCCGATGACTTGACTTTTCATTACTTCAGTTCCGACGTGGTGATCGGTGATGGGTGTAACGAGGTGCCATTGAGGACGCCTGGCCTCCCCGTCGTGGACTTTGTCCTGATGGTTGTTCAACTGTGCCGCGAAGTCGTATCGTCCGGTGAATCGGTTGTGGAGTCTTCGCAAACTCAAGACTCAATTATGGCTACGAGAGTCGGGGACGTGGTGGAGCTCTCCTATAGCTTTTCTAGTTCGGTTTCATCGGTCTCTCTGTACGACTTGAAGGAAGCTCCAAGCATGGCAGTTCGGTCAGCTCTTGACGTGCTTTTTTCCGCTCATGCCGACTTGAGGTTTAATAGGTTTCTCGTCGAACTTGCCGATCTCGTCCGATGCGGATGATCGGATTTATTGTATTGTAGAAGAATGGGAAAGAAGCGCGTGATCTCTGAGCTTGTTGTTTAAGTGCGCCACGAGCGCGGAAGGTGAGGTCGGATAGGTAGGTGACCTTGCTGGATGTGGTGCTGTGCAGGAGATGAAGGTTTGTGGCCCTTCGGAGCCGTCCTGCGGGGGAGGCTTCAAACCACCTCAAGCTGCGTTGGCTGAAGACCGTCGTGGTGAGCGTTGAGGAGAAGGCACGCCGTGGAGCGTGTCGGGTGGGGACCGGGAAGGCGAGCGCGAGCGAACCGCTGTTGACGTGTCGAAACAAGCAGCTGACATCAGAACCGGGGCGGTTAAATGGCGCCGGGATGAGCCTGGCGGGTGCCCGTTGATTGGCCAGGCGGTGTCCGGCATGGAGGCGGCGCGATTCCGGTCTGCGGCTTCTGCATGGAACGTGGGAAGGCGGATGTCGACACGGCTGCCAGCCCTCAAGAGGGCTGGTGGCGAGAGGGACCGGCCAGCACCTCCTGGGACATATCCCGGGCGATGCGTAGCCGCACCAGGTTCTCCGGTAGTGCCGACCGCGACATCAGACCTCCTGGCCTCGCTCGCACATCGCCGTGACGCCGGCTTCGGCGGCCTTGATCGCCGCGCCGAGGCGCGCAGCGAGGATCGGTTTCACCCGCTCCAGCATCGTCCGCAGGTCGCACAGCTCGGCGGCGGCGATCTCCGCGCTGAGCACCAGGCGCCCAACATCAGAGGGATCGATCGATCCACCGTCGAAGATGAACGCGAGTCTTTCGGGCAACGTGTCATTGTCGGCCGGCACGTGGTCGATCAGGAGCAGCCGGCCCCGCGGGCGCACCAGTCCGATCTCCTCGTGCACTTCGCGGACGGCGGTGGTCCAGGGCGCTTCGCCGTCTTCGACCACGCCTCCGGGGATTTCCCATCCGGCCTTGTACGAGGGCTCGACCAGCAGGACCCGTCCGTGGTCGTCCCGGATCAACACTCCGGCCGACACGCTCTTGCGCGGTAGCTGGGCCACGTACTCGTCGTAGGGCAACAGGTGCAGTTCGGCCACAGTTCGTGACTTTCTGTTGGGGGCCCTGGGCATTCCGAGGCTACCTCGACGCGCCTCCACCAGCGTGTACTCGTCAGGCCGCGATCGTCTGCAGTCGCTCGACTAGCTGGGACAGGCGGTCGTGCTCGCCTTGCAGCGCGCTCACCCGCTGTCGCACCCGTGCCGCGGCGTCGTGCCTGCCGTTCGCCTCGTAGCACTCGGCGAGGTCGATGCCGTAGCCGATGGCGAACGCCATGGCGGACAGCAGCGCGAGGGTCGACCCCAGCAGGGTCGCGGCCGCCGCCGGGGTCAGCGCGCCGACCGAGCCGACCTCCATGATCCCGGACGCCGCGATGCCGACCCCGCCCGCGGCACCCGCGAGCGTGCACCCGGTCAGGTTCACCCACTGCTTGAAACAGGCCATGTCACTCGCCCCTCACGCCACCGGCTCGTCGTTCTCGGTCGGCACGTCCTCCTGGCTGATCCCCACGACGTTGATCAGCCAGTCCTCCATGTCGTTGGCGTTGGCGAGTGCCATCAGCTCGGGGTAGTACTCCCCGAAGTTGGCCATCTCCGCGCGTAGGTCGTCCGGCAGCGCCACCGGCGCGTCCGGGTCCCCCGCGTCGCCCGCGGGCTGCCACTGGGTGCCGTCCCACCGCCACTGGCCGTCGTCGGACAGCTGCCCGACCTCGGTCGTGCCGGGGTCGTAGCTGGCCTGCGGCCCCGACTCGACCGGCTGCCAGTCGGCGCCGTCCCACCACCACTGCCCGTCGTCGGACAGCGGCGCGTCGGCTGGTTGCTCGGCCATCGCCACCTCCTGCTGGTCCGGCGTCCACATTGCCGGGTCGGCAGGAGGTGGCACATGGCCTAGCGTGCGTGCGGACGGACCTGCCGGGCCGCCCCAAAAGGGCTACGCGGTCAGCTTCGGAATGATCTCCGATCCGTATGCGGCCAGGGTCTGCTCCTTCTGGTCGTGCATGAGGTACAGCGAGAACTGGTCCACGCCCAGTTCCGCCAGCTCGTTCAGGCGGTCCACGTGTGCCGACGGGGGCCCCACGAGGCAGAAGCGGTCGACGATCGAGTCGGGGACGAAGTCCGTCGACGGGTTGCCCGCCTTGCCGTGGTGCGCGTAGTCGTAGCCTTCGCGGCCCTTGATGTAGTCGGTCAGCTCATGCGGCACCGGTCCCGACTCGCCGTAGCGGGCCACCAGGTCCGCGACGTGGTTGCCGACCATGCCGCCGAACCACCGCAACTGGTCGCGCTGGTGCGCCACGTCATCGCCGACGTACGCGGGCGCCGCCACGCACATCGTGATGCCGCCGGGATCCCGCCCCGCGGCCCTGGCCGCGGCGCGAACGGAGTCGATCGTCCACCGCGTGATCGCGGGGTCGGCCGTCTGCAGGATGAAACCGTCCGCGTGCTCGCCGACCAGCTGGAGTGCCTTCGGCCCGTACGCGGCCATCCAGACTTCCAGCCGACCGTCCCGTACCCACGGAATCCGTACCGGTGCGCCATGAAGTGAAACCTCCCGTCCTTCCGCGAGATCGCGGATCGCGTGGATGGAATCACGCAGCACCGACAACGACGCCGGCTTCTGCCCGATGACCCGTCGCGCGGAGTCACCACGGCCGATGCCGCACACCGTTCGGTTGCCGTACATGTCGTTCAAGGTTGCGAACAGTGACGCGGTGACCGACCAGTCGCGAGTGGACGGGTTGGTCACCATCGGCCCTACGACCAGGCGTTCGGTCGCAGCGAGAATCTGTGAGTAGATGACGAACGGTTCCTGCCACAACACGACCGAGTCAAATGTCCACCCGTACGTGAAACCTTGCTGCTCGGCCGAAACCATCAGGTCCACGACCGCCGACGCTGGCGGGTCCGTCTGCAGCACCACACCGAAGTCCATGCCGAACCCCAATCAGACTAGATACTGCGACAGCTCGCGCGACAGGAACTTCCCGTGGCCCTCCGACCCGTGGAACTCCCCGCCGTCGATCACCACCGAGCCCCGCGACAGCACGGTCGACACACCACCGGTGATCGACATGCCCTCGTAGGCCGAGTAGTCCACCGCCATGTGATGGGTGTCCACGCCGAGCGTGTGCTGCTTGACCGGGTCGTACACCACGATGTCCGCGTCCGCGCCCGCCGCGATCACGCCCTTGCGCGGGTACAGCCCGAACATCCGCGCCGGCGTCGCCGACGACACCTCGACCCACCGCCGCAGCGACAGCTCACCGGCCACGACACCCTGGTGCAGCAGGTCCATCCGGTGCTCGACGCCGGGAATCCCGTTGGGGATCTTGGAGAAGTCCCCGCGGCCCAGCTCCTTCTGGTCCTTGAAGCAGAACGGGCAGTGGTCGGTCGACACCACCGACAGGTCGTTGGTCCGCAGGCCGCGCCACAGGTCGGCCTGGTGCTCCTTGGGCCGCAGCGGCGGCGACGCCACGTACTTCGACCCCTCGAAGTCCGGCTTGGCCAGGTCCTCGATGGACAGGTACAGGTACTGCGGGCACGTCTCCGCGAACACGTTCTGGCCGGTGTTCCTCGCCTCCGCCACCGCCGCGAGGGCCTGCGACGCCGACAGGTGCACGATGTAGAGCGGCGCGCCGGTGACCTTCGCGAGCTGGATGGCCCGCGACGTCGCCTCGCCCTCCAGCTCCGGCGGCCTGGTCAGGCCGTGCTCCACCGGGTCCGTCCGGCCGGACGCGATGGCCTGCGCCACCAGCTCGTCGATCGCGATGCCGTTCTCCGCGTGCATCATGATCATCGACCCGGTCTCGGTCGCCTTCTGCATCGCACGCAGGATCTCGCCGTCGGTCGCGTAGAACACGCCAGGGTAGGCCATGAACATCTTGAAGCTGTTCACGCCAGCGTCGATGCAGCTCTCCATCTCCTTCAACGACTGGTCGTTGACGTCGGAGACGATCATGTGGAAGCCGTAGTCGATGGCGCAGTGCCCGTCGGCCTTCTCGTGCCACTTGTCCAGCGTCGACAGCAGCGAGGTGCCCTTGGCCTGCACGGCGAAGTCGATGATCGTCGTCGTGCCGCCCCACGCGGCCGCCCGGGTGCCGGTGAAGAACGTGTCCGCCGAGAACGTCCCGCCGAACGGCATCTCCATGTGCGTGTGCGCGTCGATCCCGCCCGGCAGCACGTACTTCCCGTCGGCCTCGATGATCGAGTCGGCCTCGGTGAACACACCCGGTGCGGTGACGGCGACGATCTTCTCGCCGTCCACCAGCACGTCCGCCGAGAGCACGCCGTCCGCGTTGACGACCGTCCCGTTCCTGATCAGGGTCCGCGTCATCGTCACGCCCCGGTCAGCGAGTCGTACGTGTCCGGGCGGCGGTCGCGATAGAACTGCCACAGGTCGCGCACCTCGGTCAGCTTGCCCATGTCGAGGTCACGCACGATGACCTCTTCCTCGCTGTCCGACGCCGCGCCGTCCACGAGCTGGCCACGCGGGTCCGCGAAGTACGACTGTCCGTAGAAGTCGTTGTCGCCCAGCGGTTCCACGCCCACCCGGTTGATGGCACCAACGTAGTACTCGTTCGCCACCGCCGCGGCGGGCTGCTCCAGCCGCCACAGGTACTCCGACAGCCCGCGCGAGGTCGCCGACGGGTTGAACACGATCCGCGCGCCACCGAGGCCGAGCGCGCGCCAGCCCTCCGGGAAGTGCCGCTCGTAGCAGATGTACACGCCGATCTTGCCGACCGCGGTGTCGAAGACCGGGTAGCCGAGGTTGCCCGGCCGGAAGTAGAACTTCTCCCAGAACCCCTTGACCTGCGGAATGTGGTTCTTGCGATGCTTGCCGAGGTAGGTCCCGTCGGCGTCGATCACGGCCGCGGTGTTGTAGTAGACACCCGGCTGCTCCTGCTCGTACATCGGCACGACCAGCACGACGTTGTGCTGGTCGGCCAGCTCGCACATGAGCTGTGTGGTCGGCCCGTCCGGGATCTGCTCGGTGTAGGAGTAGTAGTCGGCGTCCTGCACCTGGCAGAAGTACGGCCCGTAGAACAGCTCCTGCAGGCACACCACCTGCGCGCCCTGCGACGCGGCGGTACCGATGTGGGTGACCGCGTTCGCGATCATCGACTCCTTGTCACCGGTCCAGCGCTGCTGAACCAGTGCCGCCCTGACGATCTCAGACAACTGCCTCTCCTTCCGTCACCGGCTCGGGTGCCGGTGAACTATCCCGCGACTGTTGCGATGCCGACCGAGCGGTCAGCAGCAGGTACACGACCGATGCTGCCACCAATCCGACGACCCAGCTGTAGTTGTACAAATCCTTCAAGAACGGGATCAGGCCGTCCACCGGGAACGGGTTGCCCGACGCGCTGTGCGCGCCGCCGACCGCCAGCAGCGCGCCGACCAGCGTCGCGACCAGGGCGGGGATGTTCCACCCGCCGGTGAACCAGTACCGGCCGCGCTTGGTGTAGAGGTCCTCCAACGCGAGGTTGGTGCGGGCCCGCAGCCAGTACCCGGAGACCAGGACGCCCGCGACCGCGCCGAGCACGCCGCCGTAGAACCCGAGCCATCCGTTGATGTAGACGTCCGCGTTGGCGAGCAGCCGCCACGGCTGGATGACGATGCCGATGACACCGGTGATCAGCCCGCCGAGCGCGAAGGTGATCTTCTTCGGGAACGCGTTCGAGAAGTCGTACGACGGACTCACGACGTTCGCCGCCAGGTTCGCCGAGATCGTCGCGAGCACCAGCGCGACCAGCGCCACCACCACGACCACCGGGGAGGAGAAGCGGGCCGCGAGTGTCGCAGGGTCCCAGATCACCTCGCCGAACAGCACCGCGCCGCCCGAGGTGGTCAGGATCGCGACGATCGCGATGAAGGTCATCGTGGTCGGCAGGCCGAGGATCTGCCCGCGGACCTGCTTGCGCTGGGAGCCACCGAACCGGGTGAAGTCCGGCATGTTCAGCGACAGCGTCGCCCAGAACGCGATCATGCCCATCAGCGACGGCGCGAACACCTGCCAGAAGTCGGCGCCCCAGCCAAGCCGCGATGGCTGCGACAGGATCGGCCCGAGGCCACCCGCCTTGACCAGCACGTACGCCAGCAGGATCAGGAAACCGACGGTCACCAGGGGCGCCGTCCAGTTCTCGAACCTGCGTACCGCCTCCATGCCCCGCCAGATGATCAGCATCTGGATCACCCAGAACACGGCGAAGGAGATCCACAGCGTGATCGGCTGCCCGCCGACCACCGACGCGCCTGTCCAGCCGTCCCCGGTGAGCTTGCCGACGATCACGTAGATCGCCTGACCACCCACCCAGGTCTGGATGCCGAACCACCCGCAGGCGATGAACGCCCGGAGCAGGGCCGCCAGGTTGGCCCCGCGCACGCCGTAGAACGCCCGCGCGAACACCGGGAACGGGATGCCGTAGCGGGTGCCAGCGTGGCTGTTCAGCAGCATCGGGACGAGCACGATGATGTTGCCGAGCGTGATGGTGAGCAGCGCCTGCGCCCAGTCCATGCCGAGCGCGATGAGCCCGGAGGCCAGCAGGTAGCTGGGGATGTTGTGGGCCATGCCCATCCACAGCGCGAAGTAGTTGTACGTGGTCCAGTTGCGCTCCGCCACCGGCACTGGGGCGAGTTCGGGGTTGTAGAAGGGACTGTCCGCGATGGCCGAGTGGTCCGCCAGGTCGACCCGGCCGTCAGGGCTGGTGGTCGTGAGTGCCATCTTGGGATCGTGGGGCGCGACGATCTCCCGAGGCAGTGTCACTGTGTACACCGTTGGCGCGGTCGGTGCGCACTTTGACAGTTGCGGCGCGCGGAGACTGCCCCAAAGGCCGCACCGATGCTCGGTTCACGCGCCCGGGTCAGGCCCCACTCTGGTGGGCATGGGCAGTCAGCGGGAACTTCTCGATCTCCCCGAGTACGCCGAGCTCGCCAACAAGCTCGGCATCGGGCTGACGGACCTGCTCGACGCCAGGAACTCCACCGCCGTCACCGTCGTCAACCGGACGCGGCACGCGCTGTTGTTCATCGAGGAGGTGCGCGAGGGCCCTGGGGACTGGACCCGGCCAGGCAAGGACGGCAGCGGCTCGCTGAAGATCCTGCCGCCGAACCGGATCGAGCCGGGTGCGACCGGCACGTTCCTGTCAGGAGAGACGCCCAACTCGATCCTCACCGGTGACGAGGGCTGGTGCCGCTTCGCCATCGGCGCGCCCGAGCAGGCACACGTCCTCCTGTACTGGAACAACCCGGCCGTCGGCGACAACACCGGCGACGTGCGGATCGCGTTCCCGTCCGGACGGGCCCGGCCCGACGGCCCGGTCGTCGGCTTCAGGGCCACCGTGGCGTTCGCACACACCGGGTCGGTCATGTCGCCGTACGAGTTCGTGGTGCTGGAGGAGGACTTCCCGTCGTGGCGCCCGGTGCCCGTGCGGAAGCACCGCCCGTGATCGACGAGCCCAGCACCCACGTCGAGGAGGGCGCGGGGGCCCGGTGGGTCACCGAGGTCGAGAACGCGATGTACCTGGAGGAACAGGACTTCCTGTCGCTCGCCGCGTACAACGCCGGCAGTGTCCCGATCGGTGACGGCGAGTTCCAGGCGACCGCCGACCTCACCCCGGTCGTTGGCGGGCCAGGAGTCCGGTTGCACCTGGTGAGCTACTCGCAGGCGGGCGGACCCGTCCCGGTGCACACGTTGTTCGGGTTCGGCGTCGCGAACCTGCGCCGGTATCTGAGTCCCGGCGAGTACACGATCCACGCGTGGCTGCCCGCCGAGCTGGGCGGCGGCGACGTCCACACGCGGGTGACTATCTGAGCGAGGCCGTGTAGCGGACGAGCCCCTCGAGGTCGGGCTCGTCCGCCGTCGGCTGCAGGATCACCGAGTTCGCCCCGGCTTGCGCGAGCCGTTCGACCATCACGGGGATGTCGTCGTTCGCGACGCCGAACTCGGTCGTCTTCTCGCGGTCGATGCGCTCCCGCGCGCCGTCCCCGATGGCGGCCCGGACGTAGGCGGTGATCGGGGTGTCCCCGACCAGCTCCCGCGCCCTGCGCACCCCGTCCACCCCGGCGCGGGCCTCGATCACCACGCCGTCGGCAAGCTCCCCGCACAGCGCGACCGACTTCGGGCCGATCGCGCCCGCCCAGATCGGCGCGGGTGCGGGCCACTCCAGCTGGACGTCCTTCAGCGTCACGTACCGGCCGTCGAGCGTGACCTTCTCACCGTCGAGCAGCCGCCGCAGCGCGGTCAGGTACTCGCGCAGCAACGTCAGCGGCGACTCGGCCCGCGCCCCGGCCCGCCCCATCCAGTCCTGCGCGCCGTGTCCCCACGCGATCATCGACCGGCCGGGGAACAGCCGCTCGATGGTCGCGACCTCCATCGCGGACAGTGCGACGTTGCGGAGCGGTACCGGCAGCAGGCCGATGCCGATCCGTACGTTCTCAGTCCACGCGAGCGCGGCCGCTGCGGGGGCGATGCCGCTCTCGAAGAAGCAGTCCTCCCAGAGCCACAGCTCGTCGAGCCCTGCCTCGTCCGCGGTCCTGATCACCGACTCGAACCGTTCGGGTGGGAACTGCGGCCGCAACACGAACCCGAGAGTGGTCATGGTGATGTCATACCAGGAACGGGAGTCACAGCTGGTTGAGCAGCCACTTCGGACCGAGGGTCTGTGCGCCTTCGGCAGCACAACGTCCTTTCAGCTCCCGGTCGGCGGTCACCACGTAGATCTCGACGTCCGGTGCGGCGAGCCGCCGCACGGTCTCGACGATCGTGTCGTCGCCGTCGTGCTCGGCGCGGACGGTCCGCACGCGCTCGGTGCCGCCGACCTCCTTCGCCTTGCCCTCCACGATCATGACGAGTTCGGGGAACGCAACGTCGAACGGTGCGAGCGGCACGCCGTCGAGGTTGCCGACCTGGTCGCGCAGGCGGGTCGCCGCGCCGTGCCGGTCACGCCACCAGCCGTCGTTGCGTGAGCCCATGACGTTCGCGGTGTCGACGATGAGGACGGTCCTGCGCATCGCCTTGCGCGTCGTCGGCCATGAGGCGGCGAACGGGGGGAAGAGGTCCATGGTCTCGACCTCGTCGGCGGGCACCCAGCGGGCGTCCTTGGACTCCCAGTCACCCGGTGCGACCGCGGGCCGCTCCGCGACGTCGCCGACGACCGTGTCGTAGTGCCAGCCGCCGTGGTCCTCGCGCACGACGCCGTGGACAGCCACCATGCCGACGTCCAGAGTGGACTCCTCGGCGGTCTCGCGGAGCGCGGCGGCGACCGACGCCTCGTCGCGGTCCCGCGCGCCGCCGAACAGGCCCCAGGTCTCCGGGCCGAGCGACAGCGCGGACCGCTGCTGGAGCAGCACCGCGCCGTCGTGGTGGACGAGCAGCCCGGCGGCGCCGAACCTGCCCCAGTGCCGGTGGCCGAGTCCACAGTGGATGAAGGCGTCGCCGTCCCGCAACATACTGTTCATGGTACGTAGGCCACCTCTGGTCAGAAATATATAGACTGGTCTATTCTAGCGCGATGGCAGACACCAAGGGGGCCCGGACCAGTGCACGGCTGGTCGAGTCGATGCTGGAGCTGATCCAGACCCACGGCTACAGCGGCACCGGGCTCAACACCGTGGTGGGGCACGCGAACGCTCCCAAGGGGTCGCTCTACTTCCACTTCCCCGGCGGCAAGGAGGCGCTGGGGGAGAAGGCCATCGAGCTGGCCGCCGACCGGTTCCGCACGATGGTCCCGGCCGAGGGGTCGCCCGCCGAGGTGGTCGGCCGCGTGCTGACCGCGCTGGCACGGCTGATCGAGGAACACGACTACCAGCTGGGCTGCCCGGTCTCGGTGGTCACGCTCGAGATGGGCGGGCAGAGCGACCGGTTGCGCACCGCTTGCGCGAACGCGTTCGAGTCGTGGGTCGCGCCACTGGCCGCGCACCTCGTCGCGTACGGCCGCGAGCCCTCGGCCGCCCGCTCGCTCGCGACCGCCACGGTCAGCATGGTCGAGGGCGCGGTGATCATGGCACGCGCCCAGCGGTCGGTGACCCCGCTGCGCTGCGCGGCCGACACCCTGAGGCCGCTGCTTGGTTAGTTAGTCCGCCTCCCCGGAGTTAACCAATCTCGTGTACCAGTAGTGCGACGTGCAGGGACAGCACCGAGTCGGGGTCGTCGAGGGAGACACCCAGCACCTGCTCCACCCGCGCCAGCTGCTGGTAGTACGCGGTGCGGGACATGTGCGCCGCCGAAGCGGCGGCCGACTTGTTGCCGCCGTGCGCACAGAAGTGCCGCAACGCCTCCACCAGGCGGCTGCTGTGGGTGGCGTCGCGGCTCAGCAGCGGGCCCAGCTCGCGGGCGGCGAAGGCGGTGACCCGGTCGTCGTCGGCGAGCAGGTGCAGCAGGCCGCGCAGCCGCACGTCGTCCAGCCGGTGGTACTGCCGGTCGTCCGGGGTGCGCAGCGATGCCTTCGCGACGTGGGCCGCCTCGATGAGGGTGCGGCGGGCGTCCGCGGTCTCCTCGACCGTGGTGCCGACCGCGACGATCACCGGCAGCGCCTTGGGCGCACTGGCCGCCGCCTGGTGGATCTCCTTGGACAGTCTGTGCAGCACGGCCTCCGCGTCGGCCTGTGGAGTCAGCGACAGCAGCGCCCGCACGCTGATGTCGTCCACCACCCCCACCAGCGCGGACACCCTGGCCCGCCGCGCGGCGAGCGCCGTCGCCTCCGCCAGGTCGCGCAGCACCTCCTGCGTCGCCATCGAGGGGCGGGCGGCGGCCCCGGTCATCGCGGACGGGCGCACCGACACCCCCAGCAGCTGGCGGCGGTGCAGCGGCACACCGAGCGCGCTCGCCCGTGCCGCGATGTCCGCGGCGGACGTCGTCGAACCCAGCAGCTCGGTCAGCAGCGTCCGGTGCGCGTGCCGTTCCAGGCTCTCCCGGTCCCTGGCCACCAGCCGGTGCACGGCCAGCGCCGACGCCGCCCGCTCGGCGATGACCACCTGCCGGTGCGCTGGCTCCGCCGGGCACACCAGCACGAGCCTGCCCCAGTCGTTGCCGCGCGCGCCGACCACGGTGACCAGCCAGCCCGCCGCAGCCTGGTAGCTGGTGCGGGAGTCGACGGTGACCGCCGTCGAGCGGGCCGCCCAGTCCGCGACCAGCTCACGCGGGTCGGTGCCCGCCGCGTCGTAGGCCAGCACGTCGTGGCCCAGCGTCTCCAGCACCACCGGCAGCCCCGACGCCCTCGCCACCTCCCGCAGCACCTCGGCGGGCTCGGCGCCGGCCACGGTCAGCGCCGTGAACGTCTCGTGCACGCGTTCCGCCGCCCGCAGCTCCGCCACCTGAGCGGCCACGATCAGCCCAACGACCGCCTCCGTCACCGCGACGAACCGCGTCTCGCGGGACAGCGTGATCAGCGGCAGCTCGTGCGCGTCGGCCGCCTCGACCAGCGCGGCGGGCAGCTCGCGGTGCCAGTGCCGGACCAGCTCCACCACCACGCCGACCACGCCGGCCGCGGCCAGCTCGTCGACGTACTTCGTCAGCGCGTCCGGGTCGTCGGGGAGGGCGATGCCGGTGGTGAGCACCAGCTCACCGCCGCCGAGCAGGGGTGCGATGTCCGCGATCTCGGCGATGTGCACCCAGCGGACCTTCCGGTCGAGCCCGTCGGCGCCCGCGACCACCGTCGCCATGCCCTGCCGGATCACCGGGAGGGCCAGCACGTCCGCGACGGTCGGGTACATGCACGCACACTGTACGGGTGGGCAGCGGTCCGCGATACACACTGTCCATGGCGTGGCGTGGGGTCGCATCGGCACACTCGACGACATGGACAGTCTGATCGACCGCCATCGCGCCGTGCTCCCGAACTGGCTCGCGCTGTACTACTCCGACCCGTTGGAGATCGTGCACGCCCACGGGCGGCGGGTGACCGACTCGAACGGCAAGACCTACCTCGACTTCTTCGCGGGCATCCTCACCAACGCGCTCGGCTACGACGTGGCCGAGGTCAGCGACGCGGTCCGCAAACAGCTCGACACCGGCATCCTGCACACGTCGACGCTGTACCTCATCCGCAGCCAGGTCGAGCTGGCCGAGGAGATCGCGCGCCTGTCCGGCATCCCCGACGCCAAGGTGTTCTTCACCAACTCCGGCACCGAGGCCAACGAGACCGCGCTGATGCTCGCCACGCAGTACCGGCGAAGCAACCAGGTACTGGCGATGCGGAACTCCTACCACGGGCGTGCCTTCGCGACCGTGGGCATCACGGGCAACCGCGGCTGGTCGGCTTCTTCACTTTCACCGGTCCGGGTGTCCTATGTGCACGGAGGGTATCCGTACCGGAGCCCGTTCCGAGGGCTGTCGGAAGCCGACTACATCAAGGCGTGTGTCGAGGACCTGTGTGACGTGCTCCAGACCGCGACCTCCGGCGACGTCGCGTGCCTGATCGCCGAGCCGATCCAGGGCGTCGGCGGGTTCGCCACCCCGCCGGACGGGCTGTTCGGCGCGTTCGCGGAGGTCCTCGCCGAGCACGGGATCCTGTTCATCTCCGACGAGGTGCAGACCGGCTGGGGGCGGACAGGAGAGCACTTCTGGGGCATCGAGGCGCATGGCGTGACGCCCGACATCATCACCTTCGCCAAGGGGCTCGGCAACGGGCTCGCCATCGGCGGCCTCGTCGCGCGCGGCGAGGTCATGGACTGCCTCGGCGCCAACTCGATCTCCACGTTCGGGGGTAACCCGGTCGCGACGGTTGGTGCACGGGCTGTGCTCGACTACGTCCGCGACCATGACCTCCAGGCCAATGCCGCCGCCCTCGGTGACCGGTTGTTGTCGGGGCTGCGCGATATAGCTGTGGCGAACCCGGTCGTCGGGGACGTGCGAGGCAAGGGGCTGATGGTGGGCGTGGAGTTCGTCGAGCCGGGCGGCATGACGCCCGCGCCAGCCGTGGCCACGAGCGTGCTCGAGGAGACCAGGGCGCGCGGGCTGCTCGTCGGCAAGGGCGGTCTGCACAACAACGTCATCCGGCTGGCACCGCCGATGACGCTGACGGGTGACGAACTGGACGAGGCGCTGGCGATCCTGCGGGACGCGATCGCCGCATCGGGAGGAGACCGCTGATGGTTGCGACGATCACGCACTGGATCGACGGCAAACCGTGGTCCGGTGTGGCCGCGCGCCGGGGCGAGGTGTGGAACCCGGCGACCGGCGAGGTCACCGGGCACGTCGACTACGCGTCGCAGGCGGAGGTCGACGCCGCGGTCGCGGCGGCGGCGCGTGCGCTGCCCAAGTGGCGGGACACCTCACTCGCCGCGCGGTCGAAGGTGCTGTTCGCGTTCCGCGAGCTGCTGAACGAGCACAAGGACGAGCTGGCCGCCATCGTCACCGCCGAGCACGGCAAGGTGCTCGACGACGCGGCGGGCGAGGTGGGCCGCGCGCTGGAGAACGTCGAGTTCGCGTGCGGTGTGCCAGCCCTGCTCAAGGGCGGGTTCAGCGAGAACGCGTCCACGCGGGTCGACGTGTACTCGATGCGGCAGCCGCTGGGTGTGGTCGGCGTGATCTCGCCGTTCAACTTCCCGGCGATGGTGCCGCTGTGGTTCGTGCCCAACGCGATCGCGTGCGGCAACACGGTGGTGCTCAAACCGTCGGAGAAGGACCCCTCGGCGGCCAACTTCATCGCCGGGCTGTGGACACGGGCCGGGCTGCCCGACGGCGTGCTCAACGTGCTGCACGGCGACAAGCCCGCGGTCGACGGGCTGCTGACCCACCCGGACGTGCGGGGCATCTCGTTCGTGGGTTCCACGCCGATCGCGCGGTACGTGTACGAGACGGGCACGAGCCACGGCAAGCGCGTGCAGGCGCTCGGCGGCGCGAAGAACCACATGGTCGTGCTGCCGGACGCGGACCTGGACCTTGCCGCCGACGCGGCGGTGTCCGCGGGCTTCGGGTCGGCGGGCGAGCGGTGCATGGCCGTGTCCGTCGTGGTCGCGGTCGACCCGGTCGGCGACGAGCTGATCGACCGCATCGTGTCCCGGATGGCCGCGCTGCAGGTCGGCGACGGCAGCAAACCGGGCTCCCAGATGGGCCCGCTGGTCACGGCCGCGCACCGCGACAAGGTCACCTCCTACCTGGACGCCGGCGTCGGCGAGGGTGCCGAGCTGGTGGTCGACGGGCGCGCCCACGCGATCGACGGCGGTTCGGCAGGCTTCTGGCTGGGCCCGACCCTGTTCGACCACGTGCGCAGGGACATGTCGCTGTATCGCGACGAGATCTTCGGGCCGGTGCTGTCGGTCGTCCGCGCCGACACCTACGAGTCGGCGGTCGAGCTGATCAACGGCAACCGGTACGGCAACGGCACGGCGATCTTCACCAACGACGGTGGCGCGGCCCGGCGGTTCCAGAACGAGGTCGAGGTGGGGATGGTGGGCGTGAACGTCCCGATCCCGGTTCCTGTCGGCTACTACTCGTTCGGCGGCTGGAAGGACTCGCTGTTCGGCGACACCCACGCCTACGGCCCCGATGGCCTGCACTTCTACACGAGGTCGAAGGTCGTCACGTCCCGCTGGCTCGACCCCTCCCACGGGGGTGTGAACCTGGGCTTCCCCCGCAACGACTGACCAAGTTGATCGAAGCGGAACCACAGCGCCGCGTCCACCGTCATAATGCCCGGGAGTACGGCCTGGTCACAGGCGGTAAACTCAGGCCAACCAAGGTGAGCATGGACGAGGGGCGTGGTGGGCGTGCCTGACGGTGCGAACACGGACAACACAGAGAACACGGAACCGGAACAGGACCCGGGCACGGCTGCCGAGCAGGTGAACCAGGAGATCGCCTCCACAGAGGTGCTGACCTGGTGGCGATCACTGTTCGGGTTCGGTGGCCCCCCGCAGCCGCACGAGTCGGGCGGCGGCGGGGCCGGCGGACAGTTCATGTTCGCGAACCTCGAGGAGCTTGACGCCGTCATCGCCAAGTGGGAAGAGGAACGCGACGGCATCCTGGCCGACCGTCAGGCGATCCACGAGGCCTTGGACGGCATCGCGGAGCCCGCCGGGGACACGATGAGCCAGTTCCAGGCGAACGCGTCGCGGGACTCACTGTCCAACATGTTCCAGCACAACAACGCGATGCTCCGGTACGCCGAGAACTACATCGAGAAGCTGTACGAGAGCCGTGAGCAGATCGCGGTCATGGAGGACGGTGCGCGCGACCAGATGCGCAGCGTTCGCGGCAGCGAGGCCTGACGAGGGGAGGGGATTCGGGCATGGGCTTTTGGGACAACCTCAACCTGTTCGGTATGAACGGCTCGGAGATCTACCACAACTTCCGTGGTGGTACCGGCGACAACGGTGCCGGCCTGTACGGCGCGGCGTTCCGCGTGGAACTGCTCATCAAGAACTACAACGAGCGGACCAAGTCGATCACCGCGTTGACCACGCAGATGGAAGGCGCCTGGGAGGGCGACGCCGGTGGCGCCGCCCGGCGCGGCGCGGGTCCGCTCGCGGTCGAGCACGGCCTCGCGCAGGACGGCATGATGACCGCGCACAACACGCTGAACAGCCAGTTCGACGCGTTCCGGAACGCGCAGCGCACCGTCACCGAGGTCCCGCCGACGCCGGACAAGCCGAGCGCGTGGGACAACCTGACGAGTCTCGGCGGCGCGAACCGCAACTACGAGAACCAGATGACGCAGGTCAACTCGGCCAACGACCACAACGTCCAGATCATGGAGGCGTACGAGGGCGAGTCCGAGTCCAACGCCTCGGCGATGCCGACCACCTACGGCCGGATCACCGACGACTACTCGGCCGTCGGCGTCGAGCGCCCGGTCCCGCCAACCCCGCCGGTGCCGTACGAGCCACCGCCCGGTTCGGGCCGTGACCCCGGCGGCAGCAACACGCCAGGCAGCGGCAACTACCACGTGCCTGGCTCGAACGACTCGAACGGTTCGAACAACAACAACTCGAACAACAACCACAACTCGACCACCCCGAACCAGACGAACCCGAGCGACTTCCGGCCCCCGCCGACGCTGGATCCGCCCCGTGGACTGCCGCCGGGCCAGAACCCCGGCCAGAACCCGAACCACCCCAACTTCCCCGGCATGATGCCGCCCGCGGCGACCTTCGGCCCGAACGGTGGCGGCGGTGGCGGTACTGGTGGCGGCCGTGGCTTCGGTCCCGGTGGCGGCCGCGGCTTCGGCCCTGGCGGCAGCGGTGGCATGGGCGGTCCGGGGTCGGGCGGCGGTGCCGGTTCCGGCGGTCCCGGCTCCGGTGCACGTGGCCTCGGTTCCGGCT
>NZ_JBARWZ010000293.1:0-25876 GCF_049647105.1 Actinophytocola sp. | reverse complement strand
GCGCCGACGAGGTCCGGCAGCATGACGCGGGTCGTCACCAGCACCGCCGACCCGCCCGCACCGGGCAGGAGCGGCGCGACCTGGGCGGCGTTCGCGGCATCGTCGAGCACGAGCAGCACGCGGCGGGCGGCGAGCGCGGAACGCAGCGTCGCGGACCGTTCCGCCAGGCCGTGGGGCACGTCGGCCTGGCCGACCGCGCGCAGCAGCTCGGCCAGCACGTCGGCGGGCCTGCGCGGGGACGCCGACGTGCCCGCGAGGTCGATGTGCAGCTGGCCGTCCGGGAAGTGCGCGCGCACCAAGTGGGCGACCCGCACCGCGACGGCCGACTTGCCGACGCCGGGCGGCCCGGACAACACGACCACGGCGGGCCGGTCGCGGTTGCGGACCTGCTGCACGAGATCCTGGACGAGGTCGTCGCGGCCGGTGAAGTCGGGCAGGTCGAGCGGCAGCTGGCAGACCGGCGAGAGCGCGGCGAGCAGCGCGGCGCCGGGTGCGGCGTCCAGCTCGTCGCGGAGGATCTGCTCGGCCTCGGTGTAGGCCGCGATGGCGTCGGCGCGGCGGCCGGCCGCGGTCAGCGCGTGGATGAGGAGCTGCCACAACTCCTCGCGCAGCGGGTGGTCGCGGAGCATGCCACGCAGCTCGGCGGCCGCGGCGTCGTGCTCGCCCCGGTCGATCCGCTCGCGCAGCCGGTCCTCGCGGGCGGACAGCCACAGCTCGGTGACCCTGGCGGCGGTCGCGTCGAACACGTGGCTCTCCGGCAGGTCCGCGAGGAACCGGCCGCGCCACAGGTCAGGGTCGCGGGTCTCCTCGAACCGGCACAGGTCGATCTCGGCGGGCTCGGCCCGCAGCAGGTACCCGCCGGGACGGTGCTCGATGCGGTTGTCGAGGAGGCGGCGCAGGCTGTGCACGTAGGTCCGCACGTTGGCGGCGGCCGAGCGCGGGGGTGACTCCGGCCAGAGCACGTCGACGAGCACGTCGGTGCTGACCGCCATGTTCGGCCGCATCAGGAGCGTGGCAAGCAGCAACCGCGGCTTGGGTCCGCCGAGCGCGACAGAGTTCCCCTCGACCTCGGCTTCGAGAGGCCCGAGCATCCGGAACAAAACCGTCGCCACCGTTGCGATCGTATGCGTGGGGTGTGCGAAACGGAACCGGTTGTGATGGTCTCTTCTTACCAACCCCGCGTGAATCCGGTGGTGGTTTCACCCCGGGTGGCATGATCGACGCCCGGTGAGGGCCCGGGTCTCACCGCGTGCCGACCGTCGTGGGGCGGGCAATGTCGCACGCAGGAAACATTCGCGAACATGCGGGTAACACGCGCTCCTTAGCGTCCTGTCCAGACGAAGCGAGGAGGACAGCGCGTGACGATCGCGGCCAGCCCGTCATCACTCCGCACCGGCACCGTCGACACACACTGCCCCTACTGCGCCCTCCAGTGTGGGATGCGGCTCACCGGCACCGAGATCGAACCGCGCGACTTCCCGACCAACCGGGGCGGGCTCTGCCAGAAGGGCTGGACCGCCGCGGCACTGCTCGACTCGCCAGGACGGCTCACCCAGCCACTGGTCAAGGTGGACGGTGAGCTGCGGCCGGCCGGCTGGGACCGGGCGCTGGACCTCGTCGCGAACCGGGTCATCGAGCTACAGGCCCGGCACGGCGCCGACGCGGTCGCGGTCTTCGGCGGCGGTGGGCTGACCAACGAGAAGGCCTACCTCCTCGGCAAGTTCGCCCGCGTCGCACTGGGCACATCGCAGATCGACTACAACGGACGGTTCTGCATGTCGTCGGCCGCCGCGGCCGGGACGCGTGCGTTCGGGATGGACCGGGGCCTGCCGTTCCCGGTCGAGGACCTGCGCGACGCGGACGCCGTGCTGCTGGTCGGCGGCAACCCGGCGGAGACGATGCCGCCGTTCACCCAGCACCTCCGCGACGCCGAGCTGATCGTGGTCGACCCGCGCCGCTCGGCCACCGCAGAGCTGGCGAACCTCCACCTGCAGCCCGCGCCCGGCACGGACCTCGCGCTGGCGCTGGGCATCCTGCACGCGGTCGTCGCCGACGGCCACCTGCGCCGCGACTACCTCGCCGCGCGCACCACCGGCTTCGACGAGGTGTGGCGGATCGCCGCGACGTGGTGGCCGGAGCGGGTCGAGCGGGTGACCGGGGTCGCGGCCGCCGACCAGCGGGCCGCCGCCACCATGCTCGCCACCGCCGGCAACGCCTACGTGCTGACCGCACGAGGGACCGAGCAGCACGCACGCGGCACGGACATGGTCAGCGCGTGGATCAACCTCGCGCTCGCGCTCGGCCTGCCGGGGAAGCCGGGTTCCGGGTTCGGCTGCCTGACCGGGCAGGGCAACGGGCAGGGCGGCCGCGAGCACGGGCAGAAGGCCGACCAGCTCCCTGGCTACCGCAGGCTCGACGACCCCGCCGCCCGCGCGCACGTGGCCGCGGTGTGGGGCGTCGACCCGGACTCGCTGCCAGGACCCGGCAGGTCCGCGTACGAGCTGCTCGACTCCGCCCCGAAGGGGCTGCTGGTGTTCGGCAGCAACGTGCTCGTGTCCGCCCCGAACGCCGCCAGGATCGCGTCCCGGTTGTCCGAAGTGGAGCTGCTGGTGGTCGCGGACGTCGTCATGTCCGAGACGGCGGCGACGGCGGACGTGGTCCTGCCGGTCACGCAGTGGGCGGAGGAGGACGGCACGATGACCAACCTCGAGGGCCGGATCCTGTTGCGGCGCAAGGCCGTCACCGCCCCACCGGGGGTGCGGACCGATCTGGCGGTGCTGCGCGGGCTCGCGACGCGGCTCGGGCAGCCGGAGGAGCGGTTCCCCGAGGACGAGGAGCGGGTGTTCGACGAGCTGCGGCGTGCGTCGGCCGGTGGGATCGCCGACTACGCCGGGGTGTCCTACGACCGGTTGCGGGACGGGGAGGCGCTGCACTGGCCCGTGCCGTCGGTCGACCACCCCGGCACGCCGCGTGCCTTCCTCGACGGGTTCGCGCATCCCGGCGGGCTGGCGCGGTTCGCCGCGGTCGACCACAGTGGACCCGCTGAGCCACCCGACGACGAGTTCCCGTTGCAGGCCACCACGGGCCGCGTGCTGGCGCACTACCAGTCCGGCGCGCAGACCAGGCTCGTGCCCGAGCTGATGGCCGCGGTGCCCGAGCTGTACGTGGAGGTCCACCCGGACACCGCGACGCGGGCCGGGTTCGCGGACGGCGACGTCACCGACGTCGTGTCCCGGCGTGGCACGGTCCGGGCGCGGGTGCGGTGCGTGCCAACGATCCGCGTCGACCTCGTGTTCCTGCCGTTCCACTTTCCCGGCGACGAGCGGGCGAACCTGCTCACCAACCCCGCGCTGGACCCGACCAGCCGCATGCCCGAGTTCAAGGTGTGCGCGGTGCGACTGGAGGCCGTTACGTGAGGGAGCTTGCGACCGAACCATCGACGTCGAGGCGCGTCGTGATCGTCGGGTACGGCATGGCCGGGGCCCGGCTCGCCGAGGAGATCCGCGGACGGGACACCGAGCACGTGGCCATCACGGTGCTCGGGGCCGAGCGGCACCCCGCGTACAACCGGATCCTGCTGTCCAGTGTGGTCGGTGGCGGGATGACCCCGGAGATGGTCCGGCTGCAGGACGACGGCTGGGCCGCAAGGCACGACGTCGACCTGCGGCTCGCCACCACGGTCACCGGGATCGACCGCACGGCACGGAAGGTCGTCCTCACGGACGGCTCGACGGTGGACTACGACGCGCTCGTGCTCGCCACCGGCAGCAGGCCGTGGCTCCCGCCGACCGAGGGCCTCGTCGTCGACGGGGCGCCCGCACCAGGCGCCGTCGCGTTCCGCACGCTCGACGACTGCGAGCAGATCGTCGCCGCGTCCCGGCCCGGGGCGCCGGTCGCGGTGGTCGGCGGCGGCCTGCTCGGGCTCGAGGCGGCGAGGGGGCTCGCGACCCGGGGCAACCTCGTCACCGTCGTGCACCCGGTGGGGCACCTGATGGAACGCCAGCTCGACCCCGGCGCGGGTGCCGTGCTCGCCACCCGGCTCGCCACGCTCGGCATCGAGGCGCGGCTGAACGTGAAGGCCGCCCGCTTCGTGCCCGGCGACGGGCTCAAGCTGGACGACGGCACCCACGTGCCCGCCGACCTGGTCGTCGTGTCGGCCGGGGTGATCCAGGAGACCGGGCTCGCCAGGGACGCGGGGCTGACCGTCGAGCGTGGCATCGTCGTCGACGACCTGCTGCGCACCGACGACCCCCGCGTCCACGCCATCGGTGACTGCGCGCAGCACCCCGGCACGATCTCCGGGCTCGTGCAGCCCGCGTGGGAGCAGGCCGCCGTGCTCGCGGACCTGCTCACCGGTGCCCGACCGGCCGCCCGCTACCGGGGCACCCCGGTCGTGACCCGGCTGAAGGCCAAGGACGTCGACCTCGCCGCGCTCGGTGACGTGCACGCGGACGTGGACACCCCGGACGCGGAGGTGCTGTGCCTGGCCGACCCGACCGGTGGCCGGTACGTCAAGCTCGTCCTGCGCGACGACCGCGTGGCAGGCGCCATCGTGCTCGGTGCGCCGGACGCGGCCGCCGCGATCACCCAGCTGTACGACCGGGGGATCCCCGCGCCGTCCGACCGGCTCGCGCTGCTGCTCGGCCGAGCACTCCCACCAGGCGCGTCCGCCGCGCACAGCCCGGCAGACCTACCAGCGGCGACAACGGTGTGCCGCTGTAACACCGTCAGCAAGAGCCAGTTGGTGAAGGCCTGGCGCGGCGGTGCCCGCGGCGTGGCGGGCCTCGCCCAGTCGACCCGCGCGACCACGGGCTGCGGCGGCTGCCGCGACACCGTCACCGCGATCGCAGACTGGCTCGCCACCGCCGATGAAGGCACGGCCTGAACCTCCCGAGGAGACCGCGACCTTGACCGCCACGATCGACACCTCGCCCCCGACCACCACCACCCGCCGCAAAGGCCGCTGGATCGACGACTGGGACCCCGACGACGAGGCGTTCTGGGAGTCGACCGGCAAACGGATCGCCAGCAAGAACCTGGTCTTCTCGATCTTCGCGGAACACCTCGGCTTCGCCATCTGGGTGCTGTGGTCGGTGGTCGTGATCAACCTGGCGAACGCCGGGCTGCCCATGACGCTCGCGGAGACGTTCTGGCTCACCGCCATGCCGAACCTGATCGGCGCGGCGCTGCGCATCCCGTACACGTTCGCGGTGCCGAGGTTCGGCGGTCGCCTGTGGACGGTGATCAGCGCGAGCCTGCTGCTGATCCCGTCGCTGCTGCTGGCGATCGTGGTGCCGAGCGGGTGGCTCGCGGGCCAGTCGCACGACACCCAGTTCTGGGTGCTGCTGGCCTGCGCGGCGACCGCGGGTGTCGGCGGCGGCAACTTCTCCTCGTCCATGGCGAACATCTCGTTCTTCTACCCGGAACGCAAGAAGGGCTTCGCGCTCGGCCTGAACGCGGCGGGCGGCAACCTCGGCGTGGCCGTCGTGCAGCTGGTCGTGCCGCTGGTGGTGATCATCGGGTTGCCTGTCGCGGCGGCGAAACTGCCCCAGCACGAGGTGCACCTCGCCTACGCGGGCCTGATCTGGATCCCGTTCATCGTGGTGGCGGCGCTGTGCGCGTGGTTCTTCATGGACAGCATCACCCACGCGCGGTCAGACGCACGGTCCTATCTGTCCTCGTTGCGCCACGGTCAGACCTGGATCATGTCGATCCTCTACATCGGCACGTTCGGCTCGTTCATCGGCTACTCGTTCGCGCTGCCGCTGGTCATCAAGAACACCTTCCCCGAGTTCCTCGCGCAGCACCCGTTCATCGCCACCTACCTGGCCGGGCTCGGCTTCGTCGGTGCGCTGATCGGGTCGGTGGCCCGCCCGTTCGGTGGCTGGCTGTCCGACCGGATCGGCGGCGCACGCGTGACGCTGTGCTGCTTTCTCGGCATGGGAGTGTTCACCGCGCTCGCGATCGTCGGCGTCAACGCGCACAGCTTCACCCTCTTCTTCTGCTCCTACATGGTGATCTTCCTGCTCTCCGGCGCTGGCAACGGGTCGACGTACCGGATGATCCCGGTGATCTTCGGTGAGCTGGGCCGCAAGGAGGCCGAAGAGAAGGGCCTGGAGAAGTCGGCGACCGCGTTGAAGTTCAAGCGGGAGGCGGCCGCGGTGATCGGCATCGCGGGTGCGATCGGCGCGTTCGGTGGCTTCCTGATCCAGCTGATCTTCCGGCAGGCGAGCCTCGACGTCACGGCGAAGGTGGCGGCGGCGCCGACCCTGGCCGAGAAGCAGGCGGTGGCGGCCGCGGGCGACGACTGGTCGACCTCCGCGCTGTACGTGTTCCTCGCCGCCTACGTCGTCTTCGCGTTCCTGACCTGGTTCTACTACCTGCGCAGGAGCTTCGCGGTCGCCCGCGTCCCGAGCCTCGCGCACGCGGGGGTGTGACGCACATGTCCAGAACACTTGTGGTGGCAGGCAACGGGCCGGTCGGGCACCGGCTCGTGGAGTCACTGCGTGAGAAGGACCTGACCGGCGAGTGGCGGGTGGAGGTGTTCGCCGAGGAACCCCGGCCCGCCTACGACCGCGTCGCACTGACGTCCTATGTGGACACATGGGATCCGCTGGCGCTCCAGCTCGACGGCGCCACCTACGACGGCGACGACCTGGTGTCCCTGCACCTCGGCGACCCGGTCGTGGCGATCGACCGCGACGCGAAGGCGATCACCACGCGGAGCGGCGCCACCGTGGCCTACGACGCGCTGGTGCTCGCCACCGGGTCCTACCCGTTCGTGCCGCCCGTGCCAGGCCACGACCTGCCCGGCTGCCACGTGTACCGGACCATCGATGATCTCGACGCGATCCGCGCGAACGCCGAGAAGGCCGCCCGAGGCAGGCGTGCCGCGCTCGTCGTCGGTGGCGGACTGCTCGGGCTGGAGGCGGCGAAGGCGTTGCGGGACATGGGACTGTCCCCGCACGTCGTCGAGCTGGCGCCGCGGTTGATGCCGCTGCAGGTCGACGACGGTGGCGGCGGGCTGCTCCGCATGCTGATCGAACGGCTCGACGTGACCGTCCACCCGGGCACCGGCACCCAGGCCATCGAGGCCGACCGGGGCCGCCTGCTCGCGAAGCTGTCCAACGGCACCGAGTTGGACGTCGACCTCGTCGTGTTCTCCGCGGGAGTGCGACCCCGCGACGAACTGGCCCGCGCGGCCGGGCTCGCCGTGGGGGCACGCGGCGGCGTCGCGGTCGGCGGCGACTGCGTCACCAGCGACCGGGACATCTACGCGGTCGGGGAGTGCGCGTGCGTCGACGGCGCCGTGTACGGCCTCGTCGCGCCGGGCAACGCGATGGCGGAGGTGGTCGCGGACCGGCTCCTTGGCGGACGGTCCACGTTCGCGCACGGTGACACGTCGACGAAGCTGAAGCTGCTCGGCGTGGACGTCGCGAGCTTCGGCGACGCGCACGCCACGACCGAGGGCGCGCTCGAGGTCGTGTTCAACGACGCGGTCGCGGGCACGTACAAGAAGCTCGTGGTCTCCGACGACGCGAAGACGTTGCTTGGCGGCGTCCTCGTCGGCGACGCGACGTCCTACCCGCTGCTGCGCCCGCTCGTCGGCCGCGACCTGCCAGGCGACCCGGCCGCCATGATCGCGCCGAGCGGCGGCGCGGCCGCGGTCGGGATCGGGATCGGTGCCCTGCCGGACGAGGCGCAGGTCTGCTCGTGCAACGGCGTCACCAAGGGCGCGATCAACGGGGCGATCGCCGATGGTTGCGCGGAGGTGCCCGCGCTCAAGGCGTGCACCAAGGCGGGCACCACGTGCGGTTCGTGCGTGCCGATGCTCAAACAGCTGCTGTCGGCGGCGGGTGTCGAGCAGTCGAACGCGCTGTGCGAGCACTTCACGCAGCGCCGATCCGAGTTGTTCGAGATCCTGCTGTCCACCGGCATCCACACGTTCAGCGAGCTGATCGCCAGGTACGGCAACGGAAGCGGCTGCGACCTCTGCAAGCCCGCGGTCGCGTCGATGCTCGCGTCGCTCGGCAACGGGCACGTGCTCGACGGCGAGCAGGCCGCGCTGCAGGACACCAACGACCACTTCCTCGCGAACCTGCAGCGCAACGGCACCTACTCGGTGGTGCCGCGCATCCCCGGCGGCGAGATCACGCCGGAGAAGCTGATGGTGATCGCGCAGGTGGCGCAGGACTTCGGGCTGTACACCAAGATCACCGGCGGGCAGCGGATCGACCTGTTCGGCGCGACCGTGGACCAGCTGCCCGCGATCTGGCGGCGGCTCGTCGACGCGGGGTTCGAGTCCGGGCACGCGTACGGCAAGGCGCTGCGTACCGTGAAGTCGTGTGTCGGCGACACGTGGTGCCGCTACGGCGTGCAGGACTCGGTGCGGCTCGCGATCGAGCTGGAGCTGCGGTACCGGGGCCTGCGCGCCCCGCACAAGATCAAGTCGGCGGTGTCCGGCTGTGCGCGGGAGTGCGCGGAGGCCAGGTCGAAGGACTTCGGGGTGATCGCGACCGAGCACGGCTGGAACCTGTACGTCGGCGGCAACGGCGGGTTCACGCCGAGGCACGCCGAGCTGTTCGTGTCCGACGTGTCCACAGAGGAACTGTTCACCTACATCGACCGGTTCCTGATGTTCTACGTGCGCACGGCCGACCGGCTGCAGCGCACGGCCGCGTGGCTGGAGGCCATGGACGGCGGGCTCGACCACCTGCGGGAGGTGATCGTGGACGACAGCCTCGGCATCTGTGAGGATCTCGACGCGGCGATGGCCAAGCACGCCGAGTCGTATGCGGACGAGTGGGCGGGGGTGCTGAACGATCCGGCGAAGCTCGCGCGGTTCACCTCGTTCGTGAACGCGCCGGGCACCCCGGACCCGACGATCTCCTTCCGTGAGGAGCGGGGTCAGCCGGTGCCGCTCGGCATGCCGACGGGTGCGGGCCGATGACCGCGATCGAGGTGTGGACGCGCGTGTGCGCGGTGGATGACCTGATCCCCGGCCGGGGGGTGGCGGCCCTGCTGGCCGGCGACGAACAGGTGGCGATCTTCCTGACCCCGGCCGGGGCCGTGCACGCGTTGTCCAATGTGGATCCGTTCAGTGGCGCCGCCGTGCTGTCGCGCGGGCTCGTCGGTGACCTCGGCGGGGTGCCGGTCGTCGCGTCGCCCATGCACAAGCAGCACTTCGACCTGCGCACCGGGTCCTGTGTGGACGACCCGGCCGTGTCGGTCGCGGTGTATCCCGTGCGGGTCGAGGACGGCGCCATCCTGGTCGGCCCGCCGTGACCGCGCCGCTGGCCGGCTACACGGTGGGCGTCACCGCCGCCCGCCGCGCCGACGAGCTGGGCGCACTGCTCGCGCGCCGTGGCGCGACCGTCCAGTTCGGACCGGCGATCCGGCTCATCCCACTCGCCGACGACGAGGACCTCCTTCGCCAGACGCGAGCCATCATCGAGGTACCGCCGGATGTCGTGGTCGCCACCACGGGCATCGGGTTCCGCGGCTGGGTGGAGGCCGCCGAGGGCTGGGGACTCGGCGACAGCCTCCTCGCCGCACTCGGCGGGGCGACGGTGCTGACGCGCGGCCCGAAGGCGAAGGGCGCGGTGCGCGCGGCCGGTCTGGTCGAGGCGTGGGCGCCGGTGTCGGAGGCCAGCGCGGAGCTGCTCGAGCACCTGCTGGCCGACGGGGTGGCGGGGAAGCGGATCGCGGTGCAGCTGCACGGGGAGCCGTTGCGTGACTTCGTCGAGGCGCTGCGGGCCGCAGGCGCCGAGGTGGTGGAGGTGCCGGTGTACCGGTGGACCGGGCCCGCCGATCCGGCGCCGCTGTCGCGCCTGCTCGACGCCCTGGTCGCCGGTCAGGTCGACGCGCTGACGTTCACCAGCGCCCCGGCGGCGGCGAGTGTGCTGCGGACGGCGGCGGCGGAGGACCGGTACGAACAGGTGCTGGACGCGTTGCGGTACCGGGTGCTGGTGGTGTGTGTCGGGCCGATCACGGCGAGCCCGTTCGCGCGGGTCGGCGTGCCGGTGATCCAGCCGCCGAGGGCCAGGATCGGCGCGCTGGTGCGGGAGCTCGCGGTGGCGCTGCCCGCGCGGGCCACGCGGGTCAAGGTCGGGGAGTGCCTGCTGGAGCTGCGGGGGCAGGCGGTGCTGGTGGACGCGGAGCTGCGGCCGGTGGCGCCCGCGCCGATGGCGGTGCTGCGGGCACTGGCCGAGGTGCCGGGTCAGGTGCTGTCGCGGCGGATGCTCGCCGGGGTGCTGCGCAGGCACTCGGGCCGGGAGGACACAGTGGACGTACACGCGGTGGAGACCGCGGTCGGGCGGCTGCGTGCCGCACTCGGCGTCCCGAACCTCGTGACGACGGTCGTGAAACGCGGCTACCGCCTGGCAATAGAGCCGTCATGACACCCCGTCAGGTCAGATCAGGCCGCCGGGTTCTCAACCGCACCTCAGGGGAACGTGACGCAAACCAGCCACAGGTACGTGACCAGACAGAACAATTCGGTGCCAACGTGACCACAACTGTTGATTCCGGGGAGGCGGACCAGGCCTGTGTGCTCGTTGCCCATGGCACGCGGGATCCGGCAGGCGCCGCCGTCGTGGAGGAGCTGGCCGACCTGGTCCGGCGGCACCTGCCCGACGTGCGGGTCGCGTTCGCCGACGTCCGGGGGCCTTCGGTCACCGACGTGCTGCGGGACTGTCAGGGCCCGGCCGTCGTCGTGCCCGCTTTTCTCGCCGCCGGGTACCACGTGAAGGTCGACATCCCGGCCCAGATCGCCGCGGCCGGCACGCCCGCCGTGCTCACCCCGCACCTCGGGCCCGACCTCGTGACGGTCGCCCGGCACCGGCTCGCCGAGGCGGGGTGGGTGCCAGGGCAGCCGGTCGTGCTCGCCGCCTCCGGGTCGTCCGACCCCCGCGCGCGGCGTGAGGTGTACGCGGCGGCCAGGCGGCTCGGGGCCGCGCGGGTCGGGTTCGTCGCGACGTCGGAGCCCGCGCTCGGCGACGTGCTCGCGGGCGGGGAGGCCGTCGCGAGCTGGTTCCTCGCGCCGGGACTCTTCCACCGGCGGGCCGTCGAAGCGGGCGCGGACGTCACCGCGGCGCCGCTCGGCGCGCATCCCGCGGTCGCGGAGTTGATCATCCGGCGCTACCGGCACGCAACGGTTCGTGAACAATGGGTTTCCCAAGGGGGTCCGGGACTTGGACTTCCGGTGTGCTACCCGCGATGATGTAAGCGGCCGGAGGAGTCTCGGCCACACTCATCGCTTCACACCCTCTTGGAGTCCTGCCCGTGGGCTTGTTCGGCAACCGCAAAAAGGCCGGTGACGTTCGCCGCATCCTCGACACCCCCTCCGGACCCATGCCCGCAGGCTATGAGCCGGGCACGGCCGTCCCCGGGACCGTCGCCGTCTACTTCGCCGATGATCCGCGCAAGCTCTACCAGCTTGACCAGTGGCTTCCCGTGCTGGAGCGGCTGGACCGCGAGCATCCGGTCACGATCATCACCAGGAACCGGAAGACCTACGAGGCGCTGGACACCCCGCTGCGGACCGTCCTCGCGCCCGCGTTCCCGGATCTCGTGCAGCTCTACGAGGGCAGCGACTTCAAGGTCGCCGTGTACGTGAACAACTCCGTGCACAACTTCCACTCGCTCATGCAGCGGCACATGCTGCACGTGCACGTGAACCACGGCGAGAGCGACAAGGTCTGCATGGTCTCGAACCAGGTCAAGGCCTACGACCGCGTGTTCATCGCGGGCGAGGCGGCCCGGCGGCGGCACCGCGCGGCGCTGATGGAGTTCGACGACGCGGCCCTCGTGCCCGTCGGCCGCCCTCAGCTCGACCTGCGTCCCGCACCCGTCCTGGCGCCCAGTACACAGAGGACAATTCTGTACGCGCCGACGTGGGAGGGGGAGAACGCCTCCAACAACTACACCTCCGTCGACGTGTTCGGCCCGGCGATCACCGAGTCGGTCCTCGCGGTGCCGGACGTCCGGCTCGTCTACAAGCCGCACCCCCGCGTCGCGGTCAGCCCCATCCCGGAGATCGCGGCCGCGCACCGGGAGATCGTCCGCAGGCTCTGGCGGGCCGGTGGCGAGCACGTCGTGGCCGAGCACGGCGACATCCTCGCCGTGTTCCCCGGCTGCGATCTCATGATCACCGACGTGTCGTCGGTCGGCCTCGACTTCCTCTATCTGCGCCAGCACCAGCCGATGTTCGTCGCCGACCGGCACGACGACCGCGAGCGGCTGCACACCGAGGCACCGATCAGCCGGTGCGCCGACGTGATCGACTCGGCCACCATCGGCACGCTCACCGGCACGGTCGCCGCCCGCCTCGACCACGACGAGTACCGCCAGGCCCGCGCCGCCGTGCGCGAGCTGTACTTCGGCGACCTCGCGCCCGGCGAGAGCACGATCCGGTTCCTCGCCGCGATCGACGACGCGGTCCGCACCCGCGACGCCAACCTTTCCGTCACCACCGTGGAGGTGCCCGCATGAACGTCGTGATCCTGGCCGCCGGTATGGGCACCCGGCTCGGCATGCCCCACCCGAAGCCGCTGACGCCGCTCGCGGACGGCCGCAGCATCATGCGCCAGCAGTTGGACAACCTCGCGGACGGGCTCACCGACCCGGAGGTGACGATCGTCGTCGGGTTCCACGCCGAGGAGATCATGCGGGCCGCGCCGGCTGCCCGGTTCGTCTACAACGAGCGCTACGAGCACACCAACACATCGAAGAGCCTGCTCAGGGCGTTGCGGCTGTGCCGGCCGGGTGGCGTGCTGTGGCTCAACGGCGACGTCGTGTTCGACCCGAAGCTGCTCGCGCCGGTCGCGGCGGCGATCGAGGCGGACCGCAGCTTCGTATGTGTCAACACGGAAGCTTGCGGTGAAGAAGAGGTGAAGTACACCGCTTCGCTCGACGGACTCATCCAGGAGCTGTCAAAATCAGTGGTCGGTGGTCTCGGAGAGGCCGTCGGCATCAACTACATCGCGTCGGCCGACCGGGCGACGCTGGTCGAGCACCTGGAGGACTGCACCGACACCGACTACTTCGAACGCGGTATCGAGTCCGCGATCGAGACGGCCGGCATGCCGGTGCTGGCGTTGGACATCTCCGAGTTCTTCGTGGTGGAGGTGGACTTCGCCGGAGACCTCGAACGTGCCAACGTGGAGGTGGGCAAGACCGTCACCTCGGCGGCCTGAGCTGGGCTTTCTCGGGCGCGCCGACGACGGCGCGCTATGGACGGCAACAGAGTGTTCGGACCAGGACTCGCGCTGCTCGGGCATCGCGGTCTTGGCCGAGGCATCGTTGACGGAATCCCCGAGAACACCCTCGAGTCCTTCCTGGCCGCGGCCGCGCTCGGCATCGACTGGGTGGAGGTCGACGTCCGCCGCACGTCGGACGACCGCCTGGTGGTCGCGCACAACCCGGCGAACGCGGACGGGGTGTTCTACGCCGACATCACGGGCACCGAGGCCACCGGCGACGGTGCCCTCGACCTTGACGAGCTGCTGGCGGCACTGCCCGCCGGGATCGGCATCGACTTCGACGTGAAGACGTCGATGGAGGACGCCACCCGGCATCGCACCGAGACGACCATGGCTCAGCTCGCGGGCGTCGCCCGCCGGGAGTCGCGGCGGCGGCCGACGCTGATCAGCTCGTTCGACGCCGGCGCGCTCGACATCGCGAAGGAGCTGGCGCCTGGCGTGCCGCGCGGGCTGCTCACGTGGGTCGAGTTCCCGATCGGCCAGGCGGTCGCCATGGCAGGGCACCTGGACGTGCAGGTACTGGCCCCGCACTGGGGGTCGCTGCGGCCCAACGACCGTGAGCCGGTCGAGCTGCACCGCCCGCTCGAGTACGTCGTCGAGACGGTGCACGCGAGCGGCCGCGAGTTCCTGGCGTGGTGCCCGACGGTGAAGTTCGCGCAGCAGCTGCTGGACGCGGGCGTCGACGCGCTGTGCGTCAACAACGTGCCGAAGGCGATCGCCGCGCTGCGCGGGGAGCTGGCGACCGTGTGACGTCAGCGGCTCGCCCACTGTCCGAGCTGGTGCAGGCGGTGGGCGATCCGCTCGACGGGCTCGGCCGAGCGCTTGCCGTCGATGACGAACGCCGTGCCGAAGCGCCTGCGCAGCGACCGGACCCGATAGTGCGGGCGGGCGGGGAAGAGGGTCTCGCCATGGCTGCTCATGATCCGCACGACCGGGCCCTTGGCGGTGTCGATCCCGTCGACGGCCTGCCACGGCAGGAACACGGTCTCGGGGCGGGCGCCGAGTCCGGTGCGGATCCACAGCCCGGTGTGGTCGGCGGCGAGCTGCGGGCCGAGCAGGCCCTGGTACTCGCGCACGATCAGGACGGTGAGGTAGAGCTGCGCCAGCAGTGGCGCGGCGATCGCGGCGAAGGCGGGGGAGCCGAGGCTGATCATGAGCACCGGGAGCGCCACGATCAGCACCACCAGCAGTGCGGTCGCCACCAGCAGCATCACGTACAGCACGGTGGTCGTCGAGTTCGAGCGCACCACCAGGGGCGCGGAGCCGGGGACTTCTCTCGTGAACGTGACCACGCCGGGTTGGACGCGGCCGGGGACCTGGCGGTTTCGTGCGGGTGGGACCGGGGACGACCGGATCGCGGCCGCCCCCGTCCCGCCTCCTCAGAACCCCGCGGTGATGCGCGAGAAGTCCCAGTTGTTCTGGGCGATCCCGCTGCAGTTGCTCACCACGCCGCCACCGGGACATGGCCGGTCGCGGTTGACGGACCAGAACGCGAGCCTGCCGAGGCCGTGCGACTTGGCCCAGTCACGGATCGAGGTCCAGGTGGCCACCGACGTCAGCTCCTGCTGGTCGGACAGGCCGTTCATGCCCGAGATGCCCATGTGGGCGTAGGCCTGCGCGTCGGTCCAGCCGAACGAGGACTTGAGCTTGTTCTTCAGGCCCTCTGCGGCGTTGATGGTGTCGGTGCCGATGTTCGACGAGCCGAAGTCGAACGGCATGATCGTGAACACGTCGATGCCTGCCTGAATGGCCGCGGCGCGCTCGATGAGCAGGTTGCCGTAGTAGTTCGGGCCGGTGATCGTCGTGCCGAACGTGATGATCGTCTGGATGCCGGGGTTGTTCTGCTTGACGATCTTCAGCGCGTCGAGGATCCGGTTGCGGACGGTGTCGTTCTCGAACTCGTCGGAGTTCTCGATGTCGATGTCGATCGCCTTCAGGCCGTAGGCGTTGATGACCTGCTGGTAGGCACCGGCCAGGGCCTGCGGGGTCGAGCAGTTGGGGCCGAGCTTGTTGCCGCTCCAGCCGCCGAACGACGGCACGATGTCACCGCCCGCGGCGCGGATCGCGTTGATCGCCTGCTGGTCGACGCCGCCGGTCAGCGGGCGGGTGGAGTCCCATGCCGGGCTGCAGCCGCCGCCGGAGAGCACGAACGCCATGGTGAACCACTTGACGCCGGTCGCAGACATGACGGTCGCGGGTGCGGGTGGGTCGCCCCAGCCCATGTACAGGTACGGCGCGCCGCGGCCACCGGTCGGCTGCGTGCAGCCGGTGGTGGAGGCGCTGACCGAACCGCTCTTGGCCGACTCGCCCGCGCTGTTGTACGCGGCGACCGTGTAGGTGTGCGAGGTGCAGGTGCCGAGGCCGCTGATCGTGGTGGACGTGCCGGTCACCGTGGCGCGCACGGTCGTGCCCTCGTAGACGCGGTAGCCGGTGACGGTGCCGGTCGACGCGCCCCACGACAGGGAGATCGAGGAGTTGGTGGTCCCGGTGGCCGACGGCGTGCCCGGGGTCGACGGCGCGCCGGGGTTGCCGCCGCCGCCGTCGCACGGGTCGCCGTTGAAGCGGCAGTTCTGGATGCCGGGGAAGTTACCGGGGCTGCCGTTGAAGCCGAAGCTGGTCGAGGCGCCCGCGCCGAGGGTGGGTGCCCAGGACGGGTTGCGGAACGTGTGGTGCTGTCCGCTCGCGGTGTGGACGGCGTCCCAGACGCTGGGGATCGAGTACCCGCTGGGGAGGTCGAACTCGATGGTCCAGCCGCTGAGTGCCGTGCTGGACGCGTTCTTGACGGTGACCTTGCCTTCGAAGCCGGTGCCCCAGTCGGACACCTTGGTGAACGTGGCCGTCAACCCGGGCGCTGCGGTGGCGGGCACCGCCGTGACCAGGCCGAGCACCAGGGTGGTGGCGGCCAGACCCATGAACCATCTTCGCATCGTGGACTCCTCGCGCAGGAACGAAGAAACACCCCGTGAATCTCCCTGAGCCCAGTGTGGTCTAGACCATGGACAACGGCAAGGTCTGGACCAATACAGCGAGACAAACCGGACTTCTCCAGGCGTGCGCATTGGCTTGCCGGGCCTGCGAACCGCGTGCGACCGTTGGTTCGTGGAGCCCACGATCTCGCGGAGTGTCGAGTTGGCCGCCGACCCTGAACTCGTGTGGGCCATCGTCACGGACCTGCCCGGCATGGGTGAGCTGAGCCCGGAGAACGCGGGCGGTCACTGGGTCGGCGGGGCCACCGGTCCCGCCGTCGGTGCCCGTTTCCGCGGTGTCAACCGAGGCCCGGGCAAGGAGTGGTGGACCAGGGTGCGGGTGATGGAGTGCGAGCCGCCGCACTGGTTCCTGTTCGACGTCCGCTCGCCGTTCGGGATGCGGGTGTCGCGCTGGGCGTACGAGATCACGCCGACGGCCACCGGCTGCCGCCTCACCGAGCACTGGTACCGCGTCGGCAACAAGTTCGTCCAGCGCTACCTCGGCCCCATCGTGACAGGAAAGCCGGACCGCCCCGGCTTCAACGCCTACTCCATCGAACAGACACTGGCAGCCATCGCGCGAAAGGTGTCGACGCGCACCCCGAGTTGAGGGGGGCCAACGCATGCGGGCACTAACCTGACCGCATGCCAGTGACAGCGTTGGTGCGGCGTCCCGGTCCTCGGCTCGTCGAGGGGCTGATCTCGCACATCGAGCGGCAGCCCGTCGATGCCGCTCTCGCGCTGCGGCAGTGGGAGTCCTATGTGGAGGTACTCGCCGCCGAGGGGTGGCGGGTCGTCGAGGTGGCGCCCGCCGACGACTGCCCCGACGCCGTGTTCGTCGAGGATCCCGTTGTCGTGTACGGGAAGACGGCCGTCCTCGCCAGGTCCGGCGCCGTCGGGCGGCGCGCCGAGACCGACGGCCTTGCGGCGGCGCTCGACGGATACGACCTCCGGCGGATCGAGGCGCCGGGCACCCTCGACGGCGGAGACGTGCTCAAGATCGGGTCGACCGTGTACGTCGGCCGAGGTGACCGGACCAACGACGATGGCATCCGGCAGCTCGCCGCGCACCTGCCGGGCGCGACCGTCGTGCCGGTGCCCGTGACCAGGGTGCTGCATCTGAAGTCCGCCGTCACCGCGCTGCCCGACGGCACCGTGATCGGCTACCCGCCGCTGGTCGACGACCCGTCGGTGTTCGAGCGGTTCCTCGCCGTGCCGGAGGAGAGCGGCTCGCACGTCGTCCTGCTCGGCGGCGACCGCGTGCTCATGGCGGCGGGCGCACCCGGGTCCGCCGCGCTGTTTCGCGCCAGGGGTCTCGAGCCGGTCGTCGTCGACATCGGCGAGTTCGAGAAGCTCGAGGGCTGCGTGACCTGCCTGTCGGTGCGGCTGCGTCCCGGTCCCCCGAGGTTCTAGATTGCCATCGTGACCACACCACGGATAGAGACTGTCTGCGTCGGCGCGGGCCGCGGCGACGGCCGATCCGGGGCGCCGCTGAACGTGCCGCCGGTGTTCGCGTCGAGCTTCCGCGGCGGCGGCGCGTTCGAGTACTCCCGTAACGACGGCACCCCGACCTGGGACGCGCTGGAGCAGGTCGTCGGGCAGCTCGAGGGCGGGACGGCGACCGCGTACGCGTCGGGCATGGGCGCGGCGGCGGCCATCGTGGACCTGTTGCCCGCCGGGTCGCGGGTGGTGGTGCCCGCCGACTCCTACACCGCGGTCCGCGACCTCGTGACCGTGCGTGGCCACGAGGTGGACCTGCGGGACATCACCGACACCGAGGCCACGCTCGCCGCCGTCGACGGCGCGGCGCTGCTGTGGCTGGAGTCACCGACCAACCCGCTGATGGACGTCGCCGACCTGCCCGCCCTCTGCGCCGGTGCGCGGGCCGCCGGGGTGCCGGTCGCGGTGGACAACACGTTCGCCACCCCGCTGCTGCAGCGGCCGCTGGCGCTGGGCGCGGACGTCGTGATGCACAGCGGCTCCAAGTACATCGGCGGGCACGCCGACCTGCTGATCGGCCTGACCGTCACCGCCGACGAGGAGCTTGCCGCGCGGCTGCGCACGAACCGCGTGCTCGCGGGCGCCACCCCTGGCGGGATGGAGGCGTTCCTCGCCGTGCGCGGGCTGCGGACCATGCCGCTGCGTGTGCGTCAGGCTCAGGAGTCGGCCGGGGTGCTGGCGGAACGGCTCGACCGGCACCCGGCGGTGACGCGGGTGCGGTACCCGGGCCTGCCTGCCGACCCCGGCCACCAGCGGGCCGCGGCACAGATGTCCGGGTTCGGCGCGATGCTGTCGTTCGAGGTCGCCGGCGGCGCCGCGGCGGCGGACGCGGTGTGCGCGGCCCTGCGGGTGGTCAACGCGGCGACCAGCCTCGGCGGCGTGGAGTCGACCGTCGAGCGGCGCGCGAAGCTCACCGGGCAGGAGCACGTGCCGCCGTCGCTGCTGCGGCTGTCGGTCGGCTGCGAGCACGTCGAGGACCTGTGGGCGGATCTCGACGCCGCGCTCGGCAGCTGAGCCCAGCACCTCGTCACCCCCGGTATTTCACCCGCAGTGGCGGCGGCAGCTTTTCGACGGCGTAGCTCAACGCCGGTCGTGGCAGGTTCGCCGCGTGGGTGTCCAGGAAGGACAGCAGGGCAGGCTCGTCCAGCAGGCCCGCGTACTTCAGCGAGATGCCGACCGGTTTGGACACCACCACGTCCTCGTCCGCCGCGAGGAGTCCGGCGAGGCGGAACAGGTCGGGCAGGTGGGCGGGGGTGCCGTACCGCGCCCAGTAGAGCGGCGCGGTGATGGCGGTTCTGCGTTCGTGCGGGTTCGCCGACCGCGCCAGTGCGAACAGCGGGTCGTGTGGCCGGTCCATCAGGTACTGGCCCACGACCCTCGGCGCCGCCCGGTCCACCATGTCCCAGGTGTCGATGCGGTCGTGCCGGGTCAGGTACAGCTCGTACCCCGCCCGGCGCTCGTCGTCGCCCAGCCTGGGCGATCTGGCCTTGAAGTCCAGCACGCACACCGCGCACAGCCGGGCCTCGTACTCCGGCTCCCCGAACAGTGCCGCCACCTCGGCCAGCGGCATCGCGGCGTGTGCCTTCGCCAGGTCGAACGTCGTCTTCATCCGCACGCCGAACAGCGGGTAGCCGTCCGGGAGGCGGTCGCTCGTCTTCTTCCGGTCCTCGGTGGTGGCGTTGGCCCGCAACTCGGCCAGGATGGCGGCGGCGGTGCTCATGCCGGGACCCACTGCCGGGCCCGCTCCTCGACGGTGGGTGCGTGGTTCGGCAGCTCGGTGGTCGACGGCGGGACTCGCAGGCCGTCGAGCATGATCGTCAGGTAGCGCTGCCGCAGCTCCGCGTCGCGGGCCGGGTCGCCGACGCTGACCGAGGCCAGCTGGCCGAACAGGGCGCCGAGGTCGCCGACGTCCAGGTCCGTGCGGACCACGCCCGCCTTCTGCGCCTTCCCGACCAGCCGCTCGTTCAGTTCGCCCGACCACTTCGACATCTCGTACAGCTCCGGCGACGGGGTGAACGTGCCCGCCAGCGCGTTGGTGATGGAGTGGGTGTCGGCGTCCACGACCTCGCGCATGAAGGTCGCGAACGCCGCCCACGGGTCGGCGTCGACCGTGGCGACCGCCTTCTCCACGATCGACGTGTAGAGCACGAGGCCGTCCGCGCACAGCTTGCGCAGCAGGTCCTCCTTGCTGGGGTAGCGCCGGTACAGGGCGCTGATGCCGACACCGGCCCGCTCAGCGACCGCGGCGATCGGCGCCGTCGGGTCCGCCACGAACACCTCGCGCGCCGCCTCGACGATCAGCCCGTCGTTGCGGGCGGCCTGTGCCTTACGGCCGCTGAGCGGAGCCGACATCGGAACCTCCTCGGAACGTAACGCTCTGTTCTAGATTATTGGTGCGCCGCCGCCTTCGCCTTGTGGGGCAGCAGGAAACCGAGCGCGAAGGTGACCGCGGTCAGGCCGATCGCGACCAGCGTGACGATCTTCGCCGCGTCGACGAACGCGGGTGCCGCCGGTGCGTCGACGTTGGAGAAGAACACGGTGCCCAGCACCGCGATGCCCAGCGACGCGCCGAGCTGCTGCACCGAGGTCAGGATCCCGGACGCGGAACCGATCTCCCTGTCGGACAGGTCGCCGACGATGATGTCGAACAGGGGCACGAAGATCATGCCCATGCCCGCGCCGAACACCACGAGCGGCGCGATCGGCAGGCCGTCGACCGACATCGAGACGTACAGCCACACCAGGCCCGTGCCCATGAGCCCCAGCCCGAGGTGGAGTACCCGCCTGCCCAGTCCGCTGAGCGCGGTCGCGCCGACCGCGGAGCCGACGAACGCGCCGACCGCCCACGGCGCCATCGCCAGGCTGGCGTGCAGCGGCGAGTAGCCGAGTCCCAGCTGCAGGAAGAGGCCGACGGCGAGCGAGAAGCCGGTGATCACGCCGAAGAACGCGAGGACGAACACCACACCCGAGGCGTAGGACCGCTTGGCGAACACGGACAGCCGCACGAGCACCGCGCCGCCGCCGCCCTGGGTCGCCACGAACACCGCGAGCACGACCACCGACGCCGCCAGCATGCCGAACGACCACACCGGCCAGCCCAGCTCGTGGCCCTGCGTCAGCGGGTAGACCAGCAGGAACATGCCCGCCGCCGCGAGGACCGCGCCACGCACGTCGAGCCGCTGACCGCGGGCCGTCGGTGCGCTGTCCGGCAGCACGCGGCGGCCGACGAGCAGGGCGAACAGGCCGAGCGGCACGTTGATCGCGAAGACCATCCGCCAGCCGGTGCCGAACAGGTCGGCGTCGGTGAGCAGCCCCGCGACGATCGGCCCGACCACGGTCGCGAGCCCGATCACCGGCCCGAGCAGGGCGAACGCCTTGCCGACCTCGGCACCGAACAGCTCGCGGATCAGCCCGAACGACTGCGGCACCATCACCGCGCCGAACCCGCCCTGCAGCACGCGGGCGGCGAGCAGCATCTCGGGCGAGAAGCTGACCGCGCACAGCAGCGACGCGGCCATGAAGCCGAGCACGCCGACGATCATCATCCGCTTGCGGCCGTACATGTCGCCGAGCCGCCCGCCGACCAGCAGTCCGACCGCCATGGCGAGCGTGTAGCCGGCGGCGATCCACTGCAGCGTCGAGGTCGAACCGCCGAGGTCCGCCCGGATCGCGGGCGCCGCGATGGTTCCGACGGTGGAGTCGAGGAGGTTGAGCAGGTCGGCGCCGAGGATCGCGAACAGCCCGAGCCAGCGCCGCGGGCTGGCGACGGTCGCGACCGGGGCGGACGCGTCGAGGGTGGCGGTCACGAGTACTCCTTAAGGAACGGAATGCTTAGTTCCGTTCCAATGTATCAGAACGGAACGCTTCATTCCGATAGAAATGAGAGGACAGCGTGGCGACCCAACGTTGTCTCTGTTGGTGACGATGTTGTACGGTGCCCGCCATGACGAGGCACTATCTCGGGGTCGTCGGGGTGGCCGACGCGCTGGGCGTCAGCAGGCACGCCGTGCACAAGTGGCGTCTTCGGTACCCGGGCGACTCGCGGCACCCCTTCCCGGAGCCGGACGTCGAGGTCGACGGCGCGCCGGGCTGGCGGTCGGACCAGGTGACGGCGATCGTGCGGTGGCGGGACGGGCTGCCGGGGCGTGGCGCGGGCGGTGGCAGGCCGACCGCGGCCCGGCAGGACTACCTGAGGGCGGCGGCCGCGCGTGGCCTGGACCGGGCCGAGGCGGAGCGGGCGCTGATCACCTTCGCCGAGGAGTTCCCCGAGATGGATGAGGCGCAGCTGTGCGCGTGGCTGATCGAGAAGTTCAGCTGACCGGAACTCAACGACCCGAAAGCGTCCTTCGGGACATCGCATCGTGCGGTGTGGGCTTGACCAGACGACCCAGCAATCCGTGTCTCCTGGCCCAATCCAGAGCAAGGCGCGCGATGTACGGCCGCGGATCGTCCAGGTCTGAGCCCACTCCGAATGGGATGGCGTCAACCAGCGCCTTGGATTTCGAGTCTGAGAGGACAGCCAGGTACTTGTCCCCAGGGACCAGGCGGAAGTGGTGCTGGTGGGCATTCAACCCGTAGGCGTTCCGCCCCCCGAATGGGTGCGTGAGCCCCTCCATGCGTCGGCCATGAACCACGCAAGGTGTCACATCTCTGCCCTCCAGCCCCAATCCCGTAGCTCCATGCCGGTCGGATGCGAGCCCGGATTCAGAGGCTAGACTCCGTTTCTGAAACGCGCTCGCCGTTTCAATGCCTGAAATAGGAGTGGTCTATGGCGGGTAAGGCGCAACCGACGGTTCGGGATCGGCAGGTCGGTATACGGTTACGGACTTTGCGCGACGCACGACAGATGACCTTGGAACAGCTCGCGGTGGGTTGTGGCCTCAGCGAGAGCACGTTGCATCGGATCGAGACAGGCAAGCGCCGTATCTCGACAGAAGAGGTCGCCATGATCACGACAGCCCTCATGGTCCCGATTGCGGAGCGGCAAGAGTTGATCGACTTCGTGGTATCCGGCGACAAGGGCGGATGGTGGGAACGACCCCTACCAGGGGTTCCCAAGGAGATGGGGTTGCTCGCCAGTTACGAGGCCGAGGCTAACGGCCTGACTGACTGGTCCGTGCTGCTCGTCCCGGGACTGTTGCAGATCGAGCCTTACGCCAGGGCGTTCATGCTCACTGACGGAGTCCCAGCCGAGGAGGCTGACCTCCGATGGGTGGCGCGGAAGCGACGTCAGGAGATCCTCGGCACGATCGACTACACGGCGTTTATCTACGAGGGGGCCTTGCATGTGCCCTTTGGTGGTCCCGAGGTCCACGGACAGCAGATCAGGCACCTGATGGCGGCCTCCGACCGCGGGATAGCCGTGCGCGTGGTGCGGGAGCACCTGCCCATAAGCGCGCTGTCTCACAGTTGGCTCTACATGACCTTCCCGAGCGTGCCACCGGTGGTCAACGTCGATGTCACGGGAGGTGGCGTCTACTTGCAGGGCGACCGCTCAGAGCCGTTTACCAGACAGGTGGCAATACTGAACGGCGTGGCCCTTTCAGCGTCTGAAACCCGGGCTACACTCCGGGGGGTGTTGAAGGAGATCAGATCATGACGTGGCGCAGTTCGACCTACTCCGACTCCAGCGGTAACTGTGTCCAGGTCAGAGGCGACCTCGCCGCTCTGCGAGACAGCAAGGACAAGGGCGGGCCTGTGCTGCCAGCCCCCTCTCTCGGCGAGTTCGTTCAGAACGTCAAGACTGGCCGGTACGACCGCTGATATGGACGGAGGCCCCCCGGCTACTGGCTTGGGGGCCTCTCCCATTCCACACGCTGGTAAGCCGACACGGCTCCCGTCGAGGTGGGACTGGAGACCGCGCACCGGATCCGGCCCACCGAAGGCCTGCCCGGAGAGCTGGCGCAGGTCCTGCCACAACCGGAGCACTTCCGGTTCTGGCGCGAGGAGGTAGTCCCGCGGCTGTGAGCACGTTCGGTGTCGAGGAGGAGTTCCTGCTCGCCGACCCGGAGACGGGCCGGTCGGTGCCTGCCGCCACGGAAGTGCTGAAGGCGGCGCAGGAGGAGCCCGCGCCGGGGGCAGTGCACGCCGAGCTGTCGCAGACGCAGGTGGAGGCCGCGACCGTGCCGTGCTCCACGCTCGACGAGCTGGAGTACGCGCTCATGGCCGGGCGGGCGCGGCTCGCCGCCGCGGCGAGCGGGTGCGGCGTGTGGCTCCTGCCGAGCGGGACGTCGCCGCTGGGTGGGCCCGCGGTGCCCACCGCCGGGTCCCGGTTCGCTGGCATCACCGCCCGGTACGCCGAGGTCGTGCGCGACTACCAGGCGTGCGGCTGTCATGTGCACGTCGGTGTGCCCGACCGGGAGACGGCGGTCGCGGTGTGTAACCACCTGCGGCTCTGGCTGCCCACACTGCTGGCCCTGTCGGTGAACTCGCCGTACCACTACGGCCGCGACACCGGCTATGCCAGCTGGCGGATCATCGAGCAGTCCCGCTTCCCCGGCGCTGGCGCGCCGCCGTGGTTCCACGACGCGGCCGACCACGACGAGCAGGTCGCGAGGCTCGTCGACAGCGGGGCCCTCTTCGACGAGGCCCAGACGTTCTGGCTGGTCCGGCCGTCGCCGACGTGGCCGACGGTCGAGCTGCGGGTGGCCGACACGGCCGTCGACGTGTCCGGTGCGCTGCTGCAGGCCACGCTGTCGCGGGCGCTCGTCACGACCGCGCTCACCGACCTGTCGTTCGGCCGGGAGGCGCCGTGGCTCGACGACCAGGTGCTGGCCGCCGCCGTGTGGTCGGCGGCACGATACGGACTGAATGGCGTCGGCGTGCATCCCTTGCGGGCAGAACGGGTACCCGCGACCGAACTGCTCGACGAACTGATCGTGCGGGTCGCGCCCGCGCTGGCCGAGGCGGGCGACCTCGCGGCGGCACGGGAACTGTTCGCGGGCGTGCTGCGGCGCGGCACCGGCGCCGAACGACAGCGAGTGGTCGGCGAGCCCGCCGATGTGGTGCGACTGCTGGCAATTGGAGTGTCTGATGAGGACTGATGTCCACCCGGTGCTGACCGCGGCACTGCCGCGGCCACGGGGACCGTTGTCCTCCGCCGTGGTCTCGCTGCTGCGCGGTGGCACCCTGCCGCCCGTCGACGTGACCGGCGCGGACCCGTTCGGTGCGGACCTCGCGGTCGCGCTGCACACCTGCTACGAGCTGCACTACCAGGGTTTCCACGACGTCGACCCGGACTGGGAGTGGTCGCCGGAGCTGCTCGCGTTCCGGCGCGACCTGGAGCGGGTGTTCGAGGCGGCGCTCCGCGCGAACGTGGCGGCCGGGTCCGATGTGGGCGCCGTGCTGGACGGGCTGCTGGTCGAGCCGGTCCCGGGGGCCGGGGTGTCGCACTTCCTGCGCGACGACGGTGAGTGGTGGCAGTTCCGCGAATACGTCATGCATCGCTCGATCTACCACCACAAGGAGGCCGACCCGCACGCGTGGGTGATCCCGCGCCTGTCCGGGCAGGCGAAGGCCGCGCTGGTCGCGGTCGAGTTCGACGAGTTCGGCGGCGGCCACGGCGACCGCGTGCACGCCCAGCTGTACCGGGACCTGATGGCGGCGGCCGGTCTGGACACCGGCTACCTGCACTACTTCGACGACGTGCCGGCACCGGTGATCGCGGTGGTCAACATGATGTCGATGTTCGGGCTGCACCGCAGGCTGCGCGCGGCCATGGTGGGGCACTTCGCGGCCGCCGAGATCACCACCGCGCCGAGCGCCGCCCGCATCGTGAAGGCGATCGAGCGGCTCGGCGGCGGGACGGACCTCACCCACTTCTTCGCCGAGCACGTGGAGGCGGACGCGGTGCACGAGCAGGTCCTGCGCCACGACGTCATCGGCGATCTCCTCGACCGCGAACCGGAACTGGCGGCGGACGTCGTGTTCGGCGTGCGGGCGACCGAGTTCCTCGAGGAGCGGTTCGGCGAGCACGTGCTGACCGCGTGGCGCGCGGGCCGGACCTCGATGCCGCTCCCGGGCTAGTGCCCCGTCAAGGCGAAGAGGGCACGTTTCTCCACGGCCCAGGCGGCCGCTGGCGGCGTTGCGGGAAAGCCCAAGTACAACCCGGTACGAGCGGCTTTCCCGCGCCTTGCCAGCGACCACCTG